>DATAVX010000099.1:0-34597 GCA_036267535.1 Steroidobacteraceae bacterium | reverse complement strand
CCGGCGTATATTTGACAAAATCTTGGGATGGTTCGGCTAGCGAATGGGAGTCTGAATGGCACGCCTGATGCTCAGCTTGGATGGCAACGTCCTCGCGGAATACAACATGAACAAAGAGCGCTACACCATTGGGCGCCTTCCCGACAACGATATTCGTATCGACAATCCGGCGGTGAGCGGTCACCACTCGCTCATCATCAACATCCTGAATGACTCCTTTTTGGAGGACCTGAACAGCACCAATGGCACGTACGTCAATGGCAAGCTGATCAAAAAGCATGCGATGCAGCACGGGGATGTCATCACCGTCGGTCATCACCAATTGCGTTTCGTCGACAGCCAGGATGGCGATGTCGAGCAAGACGAGTTCGAAAAGACCATGGTCATCACGCCCAGCTCGCAGGGCGAGGATCGGATTCGCAAGGTCGCCGCGGCGGTGGATCAGGCTGCGAAGGCGGTCGCCTCCAAGCGGCCCGGCGTCCCTGAAAATGCCACGGTTCTGCCGAAGGCAAAATTGCAGGTTTTGAGCGGTGCGTTCGCGGGCCGGGAACTCGAACTGACCAAGGCACTCACCACGCTCGGACGCCCGGGCGTCCAGGTCGCGGCGATCACGCGGCGCTCCGAAGGCTACTTCATCGTGCACGTCGACAGCGGCAAAGAAAACGATTACCCGCAGGTCAACGGCGTGCCGATCGGACCTCAAGCCCGCCGCTTGAACGACAACGATGTCGTGCAGCTGGCGGGCGTGAAGATGGGGTTCTTCGAAAGCTAGACTTGCTTCGGAAGAGCGACAGCTCCCGTCAGGGCACTACACCGTAGTGCTGCATTCGGTCCTTCAACGTTTTGTCGAGTTTCGCAGCGGCATCGATGTCCGATTCGCCCTGTTTCGCCTTATTCATCCGGATCAAAGCCACACCACGCCCATACACTGCGCGTGCGCATGTGGGCTGAAGCTTCAATGCATCATTGAAGTCTGAAATCGCTTTGTCCAAAGCACCTTGGCGCAGCCGTACCATGCCGCGATTCGCAAGCACGCCGGCATTGTCCGGATTTCTCATGTCGATAAGGGCCATCGCGCGATTGCAATCGCTCAGCGCCGAATCCAGATTCTGATTCTGCAGAGCCTTTGCGTAGCATCTCAGCGTCAACGCACCGACGAAGTGGGCATCCACGGGATGACTGTCTATCCACAGGTCCCACTGCCCGACTGCCGGACCGGGATTTTCCAGATAGAGGTAAAGGTCGGCAAGCGCCAGGCGGACCTGACTCTGCGCGGGCGCCAGCTTCCCGGCCGCATCGAGGTCAGCGAGCGCTTCGGTCGACTTTTTCTCCCCCGCGTAGATCCTCGCTCGCGCGATATACGCGTCCACATAGCCGGCATCGAGCGCAATGGCGCGATTCAGGTCCTCAACGGCCATCGACTTGTGCTGCATGTGCAGTTGAATGTTCGCGCGATCGTAAAAATATTGGGCGTTTGCCGGGTCGAGCTCGATCGCCTTCGACAGGTCGAGCAGCGCGTTCTCGTCGTCGCGCCGCGAGGCGAATGCCGCACCCCGCCGTGCGTACTCCGAGGCATCGACTTCGGCGATCGCGGCGGCCTTAGCCGTTTCCTCCAGGGGACCTGGCTTGGTGGGCGTGGCGCTGGCCAAATTGAACACAGCGCCGCCGTTGTAGGTTGCGTACAAATGGTGCTGGGTGTTCGAGACGAACACCCGGTGAGAGAGAAAGAAATCCGCACCGACGAGCATGTCGGCATTCGTCAATCGAATGCCCGCAATTCTGATGCGCGTATTCTTGATTTCCTCGTTGTCGCCGACCTTGAAGCTTGCGACGGGAACGATGTAGGACTTCGCCACGCCGCGCCCGATGCCGTAGGAATAACCCGCCGCGACCACACCCGGCGCATTGACGTCGATATCCAATGTCTTCGCCACGGCCAGCGACAGCACCGAAGTTGAGGCGCCGGTGTCGAAAAGCGCACGAATTTTCTTGCCGTTTACGTAGGCGACACCGACGATGTGCGCATTGCTGCCACCAATCGCCTCGATGTCCATGAGCGAGAAACCCTGTCCCGCGGCCCAATAAGCAAGCGACGTCCTCTCACATCCTTGTGGCTTATAGAGGCGAATGACCCCCTTGGCCAGATCGTATTCGACGTCGAAATGCCCAAGGAGATTCTCACCGATCAGTCCGGCTTCCTCGCTGCCAATCTCGCTCCCCGAGACCATGAATTCGACGTCGTGGAAGGTCGCGCCGAGGAAGGAAAAATCCTTGACGCTGGTGAACCATGTTTTCTGCGGGCCGCCGACACCCGAGACCGTATAATTGGAACCGGACAGCTTCAGATGGAACTCCTGGGCGGTGGCGGTGCTCATCATGCTGTAAGACGCGCCGCTATCCAGGAGGAACTTTGCGTTCTCGCCGTTGATTTGCGCCGTCATCAACGGGCGCAATCCCGACATGGAGACCGGTACTTCGACCTCTCGGTTCAGGTTGCATTTGTTATCTGCGCGCGCGTCGGGCGCTACGGCGAGCAGCATGGCCATCGCGAGGCGCTGAACACTTTTTTCTGCGGCTAGGGTCACGGAATCACTTCCCGGCGGTTCGAGTTAAGGGCTCAGGCCCATTTTCTTGTAGCCGTCCTCAACATTGGGCGCGATTTTAAGCGCTTCGGCGATGTCTTTTTCGCCCTCGCTGCGTTGGCTTTTCTTGAGCTTGGCAAACCCGCGGCCGTACAGCGCCCAAGCGCTCTTGGGCTGCAATTTCAACGCCGCATCGAAATCGGCGATAGCCTTGTCGAAGTCGCCAAGGCGCAATCTGACGAGCGCTCGATTATCGAGCATTGCGCCATTATGAAGCTTGTCGCTACGGCTGACCGCCGCGTTGCAGTCCTTCAGGGCCACGGCCAGATCCTGCCCGGTTCGACCGCTCGCCCAGCAGCGCCCGTTTTGTGCCGCCGGCAATCGTGAATCATCCGGGTGCGAGACGATCCAAAGATCGAATTGGGTCATTGCCAATGACGGCAGACCGGCGCGTTCGTATGCGAATGCCACGTCGAACCGTACCTCGGCCTGCTTGGCGGCTGCCCGGTCAATAGCATCAAGGTCGATGCGAGCAGCCGGAATGTTTTGCTGATTGATGCGCAATTCCGCTCTAGCCATCAACGCCTGAATGTGATCGGGCTTGAGTTCCAGCGCCTTGTCAAAGTCCGCAATGGCTTTCTCAGCATCTTTCTTCCACCAATAAACGCGGCCGCGCTCGTAGAGATAGTCGGGGTTGGCCGGCTCGAGGTCGACTGCACGCGTCAAATCCGCCAATGCGTGATCGTAGTCATTGCGGCCCTCCGAGGCGGTACCACGGCGCGCCAAAGCGGCGGCGTCCTCGGGAGCAGCTGCCGTTGCGTTGCCGTCTGCAGGGACATCTCCCGTGGGATTTGCATCTGCATCGGCACCCGGCGGCTCCGCCGACGACTCTTTTTTTGCAGGCGCCGTCCTTAAGTCAAACACCGGACCGCCGTTGTACGTGAAATACAATTTGTCCTGGCTATTTGCGACAAATATACGGTGCGACAGGAAAAAATCCGCTCCGATCAACATGTCCGCAACATCAAGGTCGATATCGGCGATTCGAAGCCGGGCGTTCTTGATCTCCTCGCCGTCCTCAAACTTGAAACTTGCAAACGGCGCGATGTAAGACCTGACCAAATTTCGCCCGATGCCCCCGGTCATACCCCCATCGATCACCCCCGGCGAATCGGTTTTGATGCCGGCGCGGGCCGCGGCTCTGGCGGACAGTACCGACCTGAATGCTCCGCTATCGAATACGGCACGGATTTTCTGGCCGTTGATATATACATGCACGATTGCGTGTGGGCGTATCGGCGTGACCTTCTCGATGCTGGTCACCGTGTACGGCAGATGATCCTTAGCCGCCCAGTAGGCCAAGAACTGCTTTCGGCAATCGGTGTCCCTGAACAAACGAATCACGCCCTTGGCAAGGTCGTATTCGACATTCCATTTCAACAGAAAATTCTGGCCTATCAGACCGACCCCGCCGCTGCCTGCTTCGCTGCCGCCGACCAGAAATTCGACATTGTGTATGTCGACGTCGGCGAGCGCGAAGTCCTTTACGATGGCCAATTGCGGCACCGTGGTGCCGCCTATCCCTCTGACAGTCAAACCAAAGGGACCCATCGTGACTCTGAGATTGAATTCCTGCGCCGTTGCCGAGCTGATCATGCTGTAGAACGCACCGCTATCGACCACGAAACGCACGTCTTGGCCATTGATCTTTGCGCCGATCAACGCACGCGTGCCGGAAATGGTCACCGGCAAATCCAACGCCGCGCGCTTACACTCGGCACTCGATGGGAATGGAAGGAGCATCGCGCACATGAGCGTGCACGCCGGAACGAACTTCCTTGTCGCGAGATTCACCCTGCGATTTTGCCTCTCTTGGCGGCGGCGGGTCAAACTGCCATGCAATTTGAATCAATCGCGCGCACGGTGCGCGACTCTTCGGCTGATGCCGCAGACCAGCGTGTACGGGACGGTTTCGGCCCAAAGCGCGATTTCTTCGACGGGCAAACCCTCGCCCCAGAGCACGACGGGATCGCCGAGCCGAGGAGTTCGCTTTAGATCCGTGACATCTATGGCAAGCATATCCATCGACACCCGCCCCGCGAGGCCGGCTCTTTCATCATTGACCAGCACCGGCGTTCCAGAGGCGGCGCTGCGCGGGTAACCGTCCCCGTAGCCGACTGAGGCGATTGCCAAACGGCTGGGACGCGGGGCCGTCCAATCGCCTCCATAACCGGCCTGTTCTCCTGCCGAGAGATCCTTGAGCGCAATCACACGCGACTGAAATGTCATGACGGGCCGCAGGCCGTGATGCGCGCCTGTTGTGCCCTTGAACGGCGAGATGCCGTACAGCATCAATCCGGGCCGAACCCAGTCGCCGTGCGACTCCGGAAAGCCGATTATCGCCGCGGAACCGGCCATGCTCCGCTCGCCCTCGAACGACCGCGTGGCCGCCCCGAACACCATCAATTGCTCCGCCGTGGTGGGCAACTCCGGCAAATCCGCGGAAGCCAGGTGTGTGCACAGATTCACGGCACCACGCAAGGCGGGCAATCCGCTGAGCGCGGCGTACGCCGCGTGAAAAGCGTCGCCCTTGAATCCCAAGCGATTCATGCCGCTGTCCAGTTTGAGCCACACCTTGAAATGCGCCGCGGCCGGCGCGCTGCGCAGTAATTCGATCTGCTCTTCCGTGTGCACGATGAGCTCAAGCTCGGCCGCTGCCGCCGCGTCCAGTTGCCCGCGATCGAAGACGCCTTCCAACAGGACGATGGGCGCCTGGATGCCGGCCTCACGCAGTGCAAGCGCTTCGCTCACCCGCGCAACCGCCAAGGCGTCCGCCGCTTCCAAAGCGCGCGCAGCGGTGATGAGACCGTGCCCGTACGCATTGGCTTTGATGACCGCCATGGCGCGGGATGCCGGCGCGAGGCGGCGCACGGTTTGCAAATTGTGCCGCAGTGCGCCGATATCGATCGTCACGCTCGCCATGGGCGTCACAGCGGCTTCACCGCGAGGTCACTTAAATACACCCTCGGCGTAGGACTCCGGCGCGAAATTCTCGAACTTGGTGTATTGACCCAAGAAGGTCAGCTGCACCTCTCCGGTCGGACCGTTGCGCTGCTTGGCGACGATGATGTCGGCAATGCCCTTGCGCGTGGTGTTGATGTCGTACACTTCTTCGCGATAGATCAATAAAATCACGTCCGAGTCCTGCTCAATACTGCCGGATTCCCTCAGATCGGACATCACAGGCTTCTTCTCGACACGTTGTTCGACAGCGCGATTCAACTGCGACAGCGCAATCACCGGCACCTTCAATTCTTTGGCGAGAGCCTTGAGCGAACGCGAGATCTCCGAGATCTCGGTGGCGCGATTTTCCTTGGTGCCCGCGACCTGCATCAACTGCAAATAATCGACGATCACCAAATCGAGACCGCGCTCGCGTTTCAAGCGGCGGCAACGCGCCCGAATTTCGGTCGGTGAAAGGCCCGGCGTTTCATCGATGAAGATCTTGGCATTACCCAACTGCGTCATCGCCGAGTCGATGCGCGGCCAGTCCTGCTCCTGCAATTTTCCGGACCGCAATGCAGTCTGATTGATGCGTCCGAGAGACGAGATCATGCGCAGCGTCAGCGATTCCGCCGACATTTCCATGCTGAATATGGCAGCCGACTTGTCTGCGCCGAGCGCCGCGTTCTCGGCGATATTCACGGCGAGCGTACTCTTGCCCATGGAGGGACGTCCGGCGATGATGATGAGATCGCCGGACTGCAGGCCCGATGTCATCTCGTCCAGCTTTTTGAATCCCGTTGAGATGCCGGTCAAGGTACCGTCCGAGTGATACAACTCGTCGATACGATTGACCACGTCGGGCAGAATGCTCTTGACGGTTCTGAAGCCGACCTTGCCGCGCGAGCCGCGCTCGGCGATTTCGAACACGGCGCGTTCCGCCTCATCGACTATCTCGCGCGCTTCGCGGCCTTCCGGTTCCAACGCAGAGCTGACGATGAGGTTGCCTGCGGAGATCAGCTGCCGCAAGACCGCGCGCTCGCGCACGATATCCGCATAGGCGCGGATGTTGGCGGTGGTCGGTGTATCGCGTGCCAGAGATCCCAAGTAGGCCAGACCGCCGACCTGATCCAGCAACCCCAAGCTTTCCAAGTGGCCCGACAGGGTCACCGCATCGCAGGGCTGGCTGCGTTCAATGAGGACGGCGACGGCCTCGAAAATCAGCCGATGATCGTTGCGGTAGAAATCTTCCGCGGTGACGCGGTCTGCGATTTGATCCCACGCGGCGGCGTCCAGCATCAATCCGCCCAGCACCGACTGCTCGGCCTCGATCGAATGCGGCGGCAGGCGCAGCCCGTCGTCGGCACCCAAGGTTCGCTTTATGACGCGAGCGGACATGCGCAACCCGTAAGGGAGGCGAGCCCGCCGCTACTCTTCGGCGACGATTGTGACCTGTAGGGTCACGTCAACGTCCGTGTGCAAGTGCAGCTGTACCTGATGATCGCCGGTGACGCGAATCGGACCGGTGGGCATGCGCACTTCGCTGCGGCTGACGGGTTGACCCACCTTGACGGCGGCCTCGGCGATGTCGGCGGTGCCGATCGAGCCGAACAGCTTGCCCTCGGCGCCGGCCTTGGCCTTGAGCTCGAGCTTGAAGTTTTCGAACTTCAATGCGCGGGCCTGGGCTGCGGCCAGTTCTTGACCGGCCTTGGCTTCGAGTTCATGGCGCTGAGCCTCGAACTTGGCGATATTCGCCGCCGTTGCCATGGTGGCACGGCCTGTGGGAACCAAATAATTTCGCGCGTAGCCCGATTTGACCTTGACGCGATCGCCGATCTGACCCAGGTTCGCGACCTTCTGCAACAATATGATGTCCATGTGCCTTCGCCCGGGTTAGTGCTGGTCTGTGTAGGGCAGCAATGCAAGGAAACGCGCGCGGCGGATCGCGAGCTGCAGCTGGCGCTGATAGTGCGCGCGCGTGCCCGTGATGCGGCTCGGCACGATCTTGCCGGTTTCAGTGATGTAGCTCTTGAGCGTGGCGAGATCCTTGTAGTCAATCTGCTTGACGTCGTCTGCGGTGAATCGGCAGAACTTCTTGCGACGGAAAAAACGTGCCATGTGTGCTCTCCTTTACCGCATGCCCACGGGCATGTCGTCATCGTCACCCTCATCGCCAAAGTCATCGTGACGGCGCGCATTCTCATCCGGAGCGCGCGCCATGGGCGAGGCTTCCGTGACCGCCTCGTCCATCTTGACCACCAGACTGCGCAGCACGGCGTCGCTGAAGCGGAACGAACCGGTGAGTTCCGCCAGGGTTTTCTGGTCGCACTCGATGTTCAACAGGATGTAGTGCGCCTTATGGACTTTGGCAATCGGAAACGTCAGCTGACGCCGGCCCCAGTCTTCGAATCGATGCACCGCACCACCACCGGCACTGATCATGCCTCGGTAGCGATCGACCATCGCAGGGACCTGCTCGCTCTGGTCGGGATGGACCAGAAGCACAATTTCATAATGTCGCATTGTATTCCTTAAGGATTTAGCCTCCCGTTGCGAGCGGTGAGGCAAGGAGTAAGGCCGGTTGCCCGGCAAAAAAGAGCGCGAAGGATACGTTTAAAGCCAGTTTTGGTCAACCGGCCCGTTGGCGCAAGACCTCAAAGAGCGCTATTCCTGCAGCTACGGAGACATTGAGCGACGGCATGCGGCCTGCCATGGGGATGCGCGCCAAGAAATCGCACTTATCCTTGGTCAGGCGCCGCATTCCGCTGCCTTCCGCCCCCAAAACCAGGGCGATGGGGCGCCTAAGATCGAGCGAATAAAGTGAATCTTTGGCCTCCCCCTCGGTGCCGACGATCCAAATGCCGCGCTCTTTGAGCACATCCAGCGTGCGTGCCAGGTTAGTCACGGCGGCGACAGGGATGAATTCGGCGGCGCCGGCCGCCACCTTGCGCGCGGTCGCGTCGAGCGGCGCGGCGCGATCCTTAGGGATCACCACCGCATGAGCGCCGGCAGCTTCCGCGGTGCGCAGGCAGGCGCCCAGATTGTGGGGATCAGTGACCCCGTCGAGAATCAGCAACAGGACATCCCGGGGGAGATTATCGAGCGAAGCCGTCAGGTCATGCTCGTCCCAGCCTTTTGACGGACGCATCGACGCCACGGCGCCTTGGTGCGCCACATCACCCACAAGTTTCGCCAATGCGTCGGCAGCAACGGCGTGAACATGCACCCCCGCTCGCTCGGCGCGCGCTTTCAAATCCATCATGCGCGGCGCATCGCGCGCCTGCACGATCCAGAGCTCCAATACTCTTTCCGGAACTCGATCGAGCGCCGCGCTGACCGCATGCACGCCATAGATGAAGTTGCGCTTTGAATCAGCCACGCCCGCCGCGCCCGCCGCGCCCGCCGCGTTTGGTACCCGTCTTTCCGCCGCGATTCGGTCCGCTGCTGCGCCGCGTATGAGCGTCCTGCCGTCCGTGTCTTGGTGCGCGCACCGTGCCGCGGCTTGCCGAAGCATGCGCATCGACCAGTTCGAAGTCGATTTGCCGCTGCGTCAGGTCGACCCGGGTCAGCCGGACCTTGACCGTATCTCCCAACTGCCAGCGCCGTCCGGTGCGCTGCCCAACGAGGCCCATGCCGCCGTCCTCGAGTTCCCAATAGTCTCCGGGGATCGCCGAGACATGCACCAGGCCGTCAATCGGCATGTCCTTCAACTGCACGAACAGGCCGAACTCGAGCGCGCTCGAAATCGTCGCATCGAAGCTTTCACCGATGCGCGGCTGCATGTACAGGCACTTAAGGTAGCCCATGACATCGCGCGAGGCGTCGTCGGCGCGCCGCTCGCGCTGCGAACTCTCCGCTCCCAAGATTTGCAATTCCGCGGCCGTGTAACGATGTCCGGAGGCGGACTGCGGCGCCATGGCAGCTTTGATGGCGCGATGCACCAACAGATCCGGATAGCGGCGAATGGGCGAGGTGAAGTGCGCATATTCCTCGAGCGCGAGCCCGAAGTGTCCGATGTTCGTCTGCTGGTAGACGGCCTGCGCCAGCGAGCGGATCACCAGTCCTTCGAGCAGCAATCCGTCGGGCCTCGAGGTCAGCCGTTCAACCAGCTGACGAAATTCCCGGGGCGTCGGTTTCTCCGAGAACTGTGCGCCGACTTGCAGGGCGCTCAACACCTTTTGCAACTCGGTGACGCGTTTGTCCTCGGGCCGGCCATGCACCCGGTACAGTCCCTTGGACTTCGAAGAACGCAACGCCACGGCGGCTTCCACATTGGCAGCGATCATGCACTCCTCGATCAAGCGGTGCGCATCGTTGCGCTTGACCGCATAGAATCCCTCGATGGTGCCTCGCTCGCCGATGCGCGCCTTGACCTCGCCGCCGCGGAAATCCAAGGCGCCGCGTGCATCGCGCGCCTTCTTGAGAGCCTCATAAACGGCGTACAGCGTCTGCAGCGAAGTACCGACCGCGGGCGCCACGTCGTGCGCGTGCCGTTGCGGTTCTTGCAAATAGCTCCACGCCTGATCATAGGTGAGTCGCGCGTGGGAAACGATCACGGCTTCGTAGAACCTGGACTTGGTCAGTCTACCGGCCTTGCTCACGTGCACGTCGCAGACGAAAGCCAAGCGTTCGACGCGAGGCATCAGCGAACAAAGATGGTTCGACAGATTCTCCGGAAGCATCGGTATGACCCGATCGGGGAAATACACCGACGTGGCACGCGCCCGGGCCTCAAGATCCAATGGCGTGCCGTAGCGCACGTAGTTGCTGACATCCGCGATCGCCACCACCAGACGCCAACCGCCGCCGCGTTGCGCCTCGGCGAATACTGCATCGTCGAAATCCCTGGCGTCCGCACCGTCGATGGTGACGAGGGGCAGAGCACGCAAATCCTCACGCCCGCGAATGTCCTCTGCCGACACCTCGGGCAAGAAGCGATTTGCGTCAGCCAAGACTTCCGCCGGAAATTCCTGGGGCAGATCGTGCCGGAGAACGGCAAATCGAGCCGCGAGGTCGGAAGGCCGCAAATCCTTGAGTACTTCAACGACGCGCCCCTGCGCCGGGGTGTCGCCTTGCGGCCGCTTGGTGACCTCGACGATCACTTCATCGCCTTCCCGAGCGCCGTGCTTGTCGCGCATCGCGACATCCACCGAATACCAGTGTCCGGGATCTTCCGGCTCGACACGGCCGCGGCTCTCGCCCGTTCGCCAGATGCCGCCGAAGCGTTTCGGCGCATCGCCGATGCGCTGGATCAATCTCGCGATGCGCCGGCCGCGTTCGTTCATGCCCACCGCGAGCACTTCGACGCGATCGTTATGCATCAGCGTGGCGATGTCAGCTCGCGCCAAGACCAGCGGCGCCGAACCATCATCCGGCATTACGAGCACGTCGCCGTTCGGCCGGCCGCGCACGCGCCCGGCCACACGCTCGCCCTCGCCGGCGACCGCAAAACCGTTCGGTCCTTCAATCGCCTGGCCATCGCGCACCATTGCCGCCAAGCGTTTGGCAAGTGCCTGGCGCTGCGCGTCGCTGTGCAATCCTAAGCGCTTGGCGAGCCGCGCCGCGCTCAACGGTTCCGGCGCCTCGCGCAAGTGCTTCAGCAACAACTCGCGGCTCGCGATCGGATCTGCGTAGCGCGACATTTCGTGTTCTAGATTCGGATCCTCGCCGCGCCAGCCGGCGGGAGATTTTGAAGCGCGGGTGGTTTTGGGCCCTCGGGAGCCGGTCGGTCCGCGTCTTGTCATACGATGGCAGATTATCAGCTTTACGGTTCCGTCGCCCCGAAGAACGTTCGGCAATGCGCCGCAAATTCCAGCGCCATGGGACTCAATTTGCGGCTTGCCAAGGTGGCCAGCACGAGCTTGCTGTTTGCAACCGCAACGTTGAGCGGCCTTGCGACCAACGCACGCCCGTCGTAGGTCATATTGTTCGCCGGCTTGGTCGCGAGGATGCTATAGCCGAGCCCATGACCGACGAAGCCTCGTACCATCTCGAGCGATTTGGTGCGAAAGCCGATGCTCGGTTCGAGCCCGCGCTCGCGAAACAGAGACAAAAAGTATTCGCGGCTCGGTTCCAAATCGAGCATCGCCATCGGCTCCTGCACGAGATCTTCAAGACCTATGCTCGACACGAGGCTCAACGGGTGCCCTTCCGGCAGCAGCACATAGGGGCTTAACTCTGCCAACGGCGTGAGGCTCAAATCGCCGCTCAAGCCGAAGTCGTAGAGCAGCGCTACTTCGAGATCATTGCGCCGCAAACTGGCAATCAGATGCTCTTGATCCGACTCCAGCAGCGTCAGTGCGATGCCGGGATGCAGCTTCGTCAGGCGCGCGACCAGGGCGGGAACCACGAAGGGCGCAAAAACCTGGTAGCACCCGATGGTGAGCGCCAAATTCGCCGCCGTGCTGCGCGCGGTTCGCCGCTGGTGAAAGCGCCGCGGCACCCCGTACGCTCGGTTTGCGTAAATCAAAGGAGCGCCGCCGCCTGCGACATGAATATCCTGCACCGACCCGAAGACCACAAAATGCGATCCGACGCGTTCGCTGGCGGTGACCTTGCAATCGAACGCGACCAGCGAATCGAGCACGCGCGGCGCCCCTGTCACCTGGGTGGTCCATTCAGTACACGCAAATTTTGCGGCACCGCGGGCGCCGCTGCGCCCGGCGAAGTTGTCCGAGATGTGCGCCTGGTCGTCCCGCAACACATTGACGCAAAACACACCGTTGTCGAGCACGGCGGCGGCGACCGCGCTTCGATGGTGGATGCAAACCAACAGGGTCGGCTGCGGCGTATCGGCCGACACCGACACCATTGCCGATACGGTCACGCCATGGCGGCCCGCGGCGCCGTCGGTGGTGACCACATTGACGGTACAGGCGGCGTGGCTCATCCCGAGCAAGAATCGCTGCCGTAGCGCGGAATCGGCCGCAGTGGGTTGCGCGCTGGCTTTCTTATCGCTCATCAGCCCTTTCGCTCGTTATGTCACCCCGCCTTGGAGTCTAGCATGGCCGAATCGGAAGCCCCGACCGCCGAAGGCGCTGGATTGACAAGCACCAACCCAGTGCGTACATTTCTGCGCCTCGCGTGCGGCGGACCCATCTTGCCCAGGTGGCGGAACTGGTAGACGCGCTGGTTTCAGGTACCAGTGGAGCAATTCGTGGAGGTTCGAGTCCTCTCCTGGGCACCACGCTTGACGCGAAAATCCATGCCGCTGCTCGCGGCGCTATTCCGGCCCCGTGTCGGCGAAGTCTTACTTGCCGATGCGGCAGTTTCCGCTCCCACTGACTTTGTAAGACAATTACAAAGTAGCCGGGTGATGCAAACGGATGAAAGTCGCCCCGAAGCTGTTTGGCAGTTCTACATGACGGAAGGCATCGCGCTGCGCGCGCTTGCCTCCGCCGCCAAAACAAAAGATGTCAAAGACCAATTGCTGCGGATCGCTGATATGTACGATCAGCTCGCGAATTACCTGAGAGGATCGGAGACGCCGGCAGCGGACGCCGTTCCCTCCTGAAGTCCTCTATCTTGGCGCCGCCGCTATTGCCGGGTGGCCCGGCGTATTCCTGAAGTGGTTAGGAACTTATCGTCCGCCACGCGTACCAGATCCCGTCCTTCATTCTTCGCCAAATACAGCGCCGCGTCGGCGCGCGCAATGAGTTCGTCGAGCGAGCGGACTTGCTTCTCGCGTACCGCGAGACCTGCGCTCAAGCTGACGCGCAGCCCGGCCCCCGACGGCGGCAAGTTAACGGCGAATACCAGCGTGCGCAGCCGTTCGAGCGTCGCCATCGCCACATCCGACGTCGCATCCGGCATGATCAGCAGAAACTCCTCGCCGCCCCACCTACCGAGCACATCGCATGCTCGCAACGACTCGCGCCCTAAGCGGGCGAACTCCTTCAACACATAGTCGCCGGTGGCATGGCCGCAGCGATCGTTGATGAATTTGAAATGATCCATGTCGATGATCGCGATGGTCAGCGGCTTTTCCGAGGCGGTCGCGTCCGCGAGCGCCTCGGTGGCAAGTTCCGCGGTGCGGCGCCGATTGGGCAATCCCGTCAAACCATCCAGGCTGGCCAGGCGTACCAGCTGCTGGCGGTAGCGCAGATTGGTGACCAAGAAGTAAATGAGCAGCGCGATCACCAGCACCGCCGATACCGCGGCAATCGCGTTCCAGCGCAACTGCTGCGCCTGGCGCTGAGACTGTTCATGAGAAATATCCAACTCGCGTTTCAAGAGCGCGTTGCGCTCGATCTCGCGATCGGTCTCGAATCGAGCGCGCAGCGCGACGGCCTGCTTGGTTCGGTCGGCATCGTTGGTTGCTTCGAAGCGCCGCATGAATTCGGCAAGGTCGTTGTACGCATCCCGATAGTTATGCAACGCGGCGTTGGTGCGCGCGCGCCATTGATACAACGAGGCGACCCGATACGGCAGCACGTCGGTGCCGCTATGGTCGAGAACTTCGTTCAAGGTGGCGAGCGCCTTTTCAGGGTGGCCTTCCGCCAGATCGATGCGCGCGAGCAGCGCCTCGGTCTCCTTCACCTCATCCGAGAATCTCGAGGCGATGAAAGTAAACAGGGCGTTCTCGCAGGCGGCGCGTGCCTTGATGAGCTGGCCCAATTCGATGCGCGCATCGCAGACACGAACATCGGCGAACGCGACGCCCTGGGTGTCGTTAAGCATCGCACTGAGCTTGCGCGCGTCGTCGAATTCTTCGATGGCTTGTGCGTATTTTTGCATCAAGTTGAGGATGCGGCCGCGCAAGAACCGATCCACGGACAGCGCGAGGGGCGCGTGCTGGGCGGTGTCCCAGTCAATCGCTTCCTGGTTCAAGGCAAGCGCCTGCGAGTAGTCGCCCATGCTGCGTAAGACGGTTGCGAGCACGCCTGCCGCGAGCACGTGCGGCTCGGCAAAGGCGGGCGTGGTGCTGGAGCGGTAGGCTTGGGTAAGGCTGCCGATCGCCAGGTCCTCACGGTCCTCCCGGTATTGCAGCAGGCCGCGCCCGATGAGGAGGCAAATATCTTCCAGCGAGCCGCGCTTCTGCACGGCTTGCGCCTCCTCGGTTACCTTGACCGCCGCGGCAATGCCGGCCTGGTCGTACACATTCTCCGCATACAGCGAGAGCAGCATGATGCGCACCGGGTCGGTGTTGTCGGGAGCAAACTTCAATCCCTTGAAGACGGCGTCGCGGGCCTTTGATTCCAGCTCGAGGATGCTGTAGGCCTGGGCTTGCACGCTATAGAGCGAAGCGAGACGTTGCGGACTGGGAAGTGGTGCGGCAAGTTCAGTCTTTAAGAGCACGGCCACTTTTTTGAGGGCGGCATTGGCGTCTTGATCCACCAATTTTTGCAATGCACGAATCGCCGGATCCGCATTCGGCAGGCAGGCAGCGGCCGCCGGCTGGGCCTCGAGCACCCATGACAGCAGCAGCATGGCGAAAATACCCGCTATTCCCGCTCGGGAAGCACGCCGGCCCGCACACCTGGAATTACACATGATTGCAGGGAAATTACGGGTTTCCCCGTATTGGTTCGCTACCTGGTGTCACGGTTTTCAACATCTGCGGCGCAGGGGTACGATGGCAGCGGCCATGCGCGGGCCGAGTGTGAACTATTTCGCAGCCGCTTGCGCCGTCCTGCGAACGGGAAGGGTGACAAGATCGCTGGATATGGGGCATATTGCACATATATCTCGCCCCGCAACAAACATAAAGAAGGAAAGGGCCCTTATGTCATCCTCGTTTCTTTCTCGTGAAAACACGATTGCCGGCCCCGGTTTTAACCGTTTCTTGGTGCCCCCGGCCGCGCTGGCCGTGCACCTCTGCATCGGACAGGCCTATGCATTCTCCACCTTCAATTTTCCGCTGACCCGCCTCATCGGCCTGACCGATTCGGCGCCCGGTGACTGGAACTTGAAGCAGGTGGGTTGGATTTTCTCGCTTGCCATCGTATTCCTGGGCCTGTCTTCCGCGGTTTTTGGGACGTGGGTGGAGCGCGTCGGTCCGCGCAAGTCGATGTTCGTGGCGGCACTATGCTTCGGCGGAGGTTTTCTGGTTTCCGCAGTCGGCATACAGCTGCATCAATTGTGGCTGCTCTACGCGGGCTACGGGGTGCTGGGCGGCTGCGGACTGGGCATCGCCTACATCTCACCGGTCTCGACGCTGATCAAATGGTTTCCAGACCGTCCCGGCATGGCCACCGGCATGGCCATCATGGGATTCGGCGGCGGTGCCCTGATCGCGGCGCCGCTGTCGGTGTTGCTCATGCGGCATTTCGCCACCGCCACCTCCAAGGGCGTGTTGGAAACCTTCGTCACCATGGGTGTCATTTACTTCATGTTCATGATGATAGGCGTCGTGACGGTGCGCGTACCTGCCCCCGGCTGGCGGCCGAGCGGTTGGGTGCCTTCCGAGCATCCCAAGCCCCTGGTCACCACCGCGAACGTATCCGCTGCGGTAGCGTGGCGCACACCGCAATTCTGGCTGCTGTGGATGGTGCTTTGCATGAACGTGACGGCGGGCATAGGCGTGTTGGGACAAGCCTCGCCGATGATCCAGGAAATGTTCCCGGGCCGCGTCACCGCGATTGCGGCGGCGAGCTTCGTCGGATTGATGAGCCTGTTCAACATGCTCGGCAGATTTTTCTGGGCCAGTACGTCCGACTTCATTGGCCGCCGCACGACCTACATGGTGTTTTTCGTGCTGGGTATCGTGCTTTACTCGCTCGTGCCTTATTTTGGACACATCGGCTCGACCGCGCTGTTCGTAGCCGCATTTTGCATCATCATCTCCATGTACGGCGGCGGTTTCGCGACGGTTCCGGCTTATTTGCGCGATATCTTCGGCACCTTTCAAGTCGGCGCCATTCACGGCGCGCTGCTGACCGCGTGGTCGGCCGCCGGCGTCTTCGGTCCGGTTCTGGTCAACTACATTCGCGCCTACCAGATCGATCACGGAGTGCCTAAGGCTGAGGCCTATTCCATCACCATGTACATCATGTGCGCGCTGCTGGTCGTTGGCCTCATTTGCAATATCGCGATGCGCGCGGTCAATCCAAAATTCCATCATCAAGGCGCGGTGTCCGATGCGGCGCCGACCGGGAGTAAGTAGTCATGAAAGCTCGACTCGGAATCATGTGGTTCGTGGTCGGAATTCCGCTATTGTGGGGCGCTTGGAATACGCTTCAAAACGCCTTGAAATTATTTCAATAACTGCCGGGCGAGCTCCCGGCCCGGAGTCCGCCATGCACGTTAATTTGAGTCTCGCGCCGGTGGTTGCGTTGATCGCCGGCATTCTCATTCTCGTGATGCCGAAACTGCTCAACTATATCGTTGCGCTGTATCTGATCTTCATCGGGCTCTTGGGGTTGTTCGGTACCGGCGGATCATTCCACTTCAGATGAGCGTGCGCAACGCGGCACCGTTCGGGCTGCCCATGCCCGTACAGGCATCCCAGCCCGCGACTGCCGCGAAGTCGCCGTTGTTGCCGGAAGTGATGTCGCGAAATGCTTCGGGAGCCTGGTAGAGCTGCGGATTCATCAATCCGGCGCTCTTGCCCGAAAGCTGATTGAGACGGGCAATCAGCGCCGCCCACAGGGGAGCCACCGCGCTGGTGCCGCCGATCACGAAGGCCGACCCGTCGACCCGCACGTCGTATCCGGTTTCCGGATCTGCATTGCCCGCGACGTCGGGCACTCCCCGCTGCGTGAGCGACCTCTTTTTTCCCTGCGATGTGGTGGCGCTGATGTTGGACTGCCAGGACGGCGTCGGGAAGAATCCGCTGAGGCCGCCGCCGGTGGCGCCGCCGTCGGCCCCATCGTTCCATACGACCTCGCCGCTGATGGCGTTGGAGGCGGCGTCGAGGCTGGTGCCGCCGCAACCGAGCGCGAAGGGACTGGAGGCGGGAAAATCCACGTGGTCGCCGCCATCCTCGACGCCGTCGGCGGAGCCGCTGTCGCCCGATGCAACGCAAACCGTGACACCCATGGTCGCGGCTGCCTGAAATGCCTCGTCCATTGCAGTCATGGCCTGCGTGGTCCAGCCCGATTCCGGACCACCCCAACTGATGGAAATGACCGATGGTTTGTTGTTGGTGTCGTGAACCGCGGTGGTGATGGCATCGAGGAATCCGGCATCCGTGTTGGGGGCAAAATAGACGGCAATCTTGGCCTGCGGCACGATCGCGCCGACCACTTCGATGTCCAGCATCACCTCGCCGTCCGGTCCATTCGCATCACCGGTGGGGGTATTTTGAGCGTTGTCGACCGAGACCGCGATCACGTTCGGCGAACTCACGCCCAAACCCCTGAAATAAGTATCGAGGTCGGCGGGCCTAAAACCGCCGCCCAATTCGATGATGGCCACACATTGGCCAACCCCGGTACTCGCCGGAAATCCATACAGAGACGCGACCTGAACCGGCGTGAAGGAGGCGGCGGTGCTGGCCGCCGGCCGTACCCGAAAGTGCGCCGCCGCCTGCGGGCGGTTATCCAGGCCTAAAACCGCTTCGACGATGCCGCCGAGAGAACTCGGCAATTCGATCCGGCCGGTACGGCCCCGATAACTGCAGCTGCCGTGACGCATCTGATGTAATTGGACATTGAAGGCCGCGTTGAACTGCGCCACCGTGCCCGACAAGATCATGGTTCGCCGGCCTGCATGTTCCTGTACCACCACCAATCCGTGGGCTGCCGCGAAAGCGCGCACCGCGGCCGCATCGTGGGGATCTGCGCCATGCAGCGCGGTGAATTCCTCACGGCTCAAGGGAGCAGCCGGTGGTTTTCCCGACGCCAATGCCGCGACGCGGCCGTGCAGTTCCTCGCGCGCTCGGCGGCGTAACAGCACCGTCGCTTCCAGCCGCTCAGTGGGATCGGCCGGCGCCAGAATCTGGGCGCCCGGCATGGCAACGCGTTCGCTGCCTTTTAAGGGAATGTTTGCCACGATGGCCTCCTACGCTGGGTAGGCTTCAAGTGTACTCAGGAAAAGATTTATCGCCATGTCGTGACTTGGCGACCGAACCGGAACTGCCATCAAGCAACGTGCCGCGCGGGCCGCCGGGCAAACCATCATGGGATGCAGCGTGTATTAGCCGAAGGGATTTTCGCGGATGATCGTCTGTTCGCGATCGGGGCCGGTCGAAATAATCGTGATCGGCACGCCGACCAGCGTTTGCAGCCGCTCCAAATATTTCCGCGCATGCAGCGGCAACTCATCGTAGCTCGTCATTCCCACCGTGTTCTCTTTCCAGCCCGGCATGTCCTCATAGACCGCCTCGCAAGCGCCGAAATTTCCCGATAACAACGGCGGCGTGGACGCAACGCCGCTATCGGTCTTGTAACCCACGCATACGCGGATCGTGTCCAAGCCGTCCAGCACGTCGAGCTTGGTCACGCACAATAGGGAGCAACTGTTGTGCACGATGGAACGGCGCAGCGCGACGGCATCGAACCAGCCGCAGCGCCGCCGCCGCCCTGTCACCGAGCCGAATTCATGTCCAACGCGGGACAGGTACTCGCCGGTATCGTCGAGCAACTCCGTCGGGAAAGGGCCGGCACCGACGCGGGTGGCATAGGCTTTGACGATGCCGAGCACTTCGTGCAGGCGTCTCGGACCTATGCCGCTTCCCGCCGCCGCACCGCCCGCAGTCGTGGTGGAAGATGTCACGTACGGATACGTGCCCAAATCCACGTCCAGCATCGCTCCCTGCGCGCCCTCAAACAGCACATTGCGGCCCTCCACGCTCAGCTGCTCGAGAATGCCGGTGACATCCGCGACCAGCGGTTTCAAGCGCTCGCCCAAGCCTAAGTTGGACTCGAGCACTTGCTGGAAATCGACCGGCGCGGTCTGAAAATAGCGCTGCAAGACGAAGTTGTGATAGTCGAGGATTTCGCCCAACTTCGCGGCGAAACGCTCGCGATGAAACAAGTCCGCGACGCGCACTGCGCGGCGCGCCACCTTGTCCTCGTACGCCGGACCGATACCGCGCCCGGTCGTGCCGATGGCTTTCTCGCCCTGCGACTTCTCGCGCGCCTTGTCGAGCGCGACATGCGAGGAGAGAATCAGGGGACAGGCGGGACTGACGCGCAGGCGTTCGAATACCGGAACGCCCTGCGCGATCAACATTTCTGCTTCCTTGAAGAAAGCCTCGAGCGACAGCACCACGCCGTTGCCGATCAGACAGCGCACCTGCTCGTGCAGGATGCCGGAAGGAATCAGCGACAGAACGGTCTTCTTGCCGCCGATCACCAGGGTATGCCCGGCGTTGTGACCACCCTGGAAGCGCACCACGGCCTGTACCTGATCGGTCAGAAGGTCAACGACTTTGCCCTTGCCTTCGTCGCCCCACTGCAGGCCGATCACGACCAGATTTTTACCCATTGCGCGCCATCCACAGCAATGCAAGACCCGCCACCATGCTGATCAATCCGCCCCAGCGCAGCTGCGACGGCTCGGTCTTTGCCAGCTTGGACATCAGGCGCTGCGCCGCGGTTGGATTCAAGAAGGGCAGTATTCCTTCGAGCACCAGGTACAAGGCGAACGCTCCAGCCAAATAGCGCGCTAATTCAGTCCAACCGATATCCATTATGACTTAAGCGTTATCGCGGAGAAGGCTGGGGCTGCGGCTTGTTGAAGTACTTGAAATACGCATTGTCAGGCGCGATCACCAGCATGTCGCCCTGCGTGCCGACGGCCTCGCGATATGACTGCATACTGCGATAGAAGCTGTAGAACTCCGGATTCTTCGAATAAGCCTTGGCGTAGACCTCGCTCGCCGAGGCATCGCCCTGGCCGCGGGTCTGCGCAGCTTGGCGCGCCGCATCGGCCAGAATTTCGGTTTGCGTCTTGTTGGCCTCGGCGCGAATTTTATCGGACGCCTCCACGCCTTCTGCGCGCAACTTCGCGGCCTGCGCCTTGAACGTGGCGCGCATGCGGTCGAAGACCGAATCCTGCACCTGCTGCGGCAGATCAATCTTGGTGATGCGCACGTCCACCAGCTCGACGCCGAGCTGCTCCGCCAGCGGGCGCGCCGTCTTCATCATGGAATCGGTGAACTCGGCACGTTCCGCGGTAATGACCTGCTGCAAGGTGCGCTGCGTGACCACGCTCTTGATGCTGTCTTTGACGGTCTCGCCCAAACGGGCATTGGCCACTTCCTCGGAGCCGCTCGTGGATTCGTAGTAGCGGCGCAGGTTCAGGATGCGCCACTTGACGTAGAAATCCACGTTCAGCTGTTCCTGCTCACGCGTCAGAAAGTGCTCGGATGGATACATCTGCGTCAATATCCGGCGGTCGTAGCGCCGCACTTCGTTCACCAGGGGAATCTTGAAATGCAGCCCAGGCTGGTAATTCCAATCAACGATTTCGCCGCCGGTGGATTTGATGGCAAGCTGGCCCTCGTCCACGGTGAAGACGCTGGCGCGAACGATCAGAATGACAGCAACCGCTGCAAGCAGGATATAAAGCAGCCGGTTTTGCATCAGCGCACCCCACGCGAGCGCGCGGGATCCTCCGAGGGCGTCACTTGGATCTCCGGCAGCCTCGAGGACGGCGCCACCGTCATGGTGTCGTTGGGATTGGAAATCGATTGCGCTCCCGATGAGATCAGCTTCTCCAAGGGCAGATACATCATATTGCTGTTGCCCTTGGTATCGACGATGACCTTGCGCGAGTTCTTGTAGACGTTCTCCATCGCCTCGAGATACATGCGTTCACGCGTCACGGCCGGTGCATGTTCGTACTGAGCCAAGACTTGTTCGAAGCGCGAGCTCTCGCCTTGTGCGAGAGCCAGCACCTGCAAGCGGTACGCCTCGGCGTCGAGCAGATTCTTGGCCGCCTGGCCGCGCGCGCGCGGCACCACATCGTTGCGGTAGGTTTCCGCGTCCTGCTGATAGCGCTGCCGGTCCTTGTCCGCCTTGATGGCGTCGCGCTGCGCATCTTGCACCGGATCCGGAACGATGACATCGCCCAGCTTGACGCTGATGATGTTGACGCCCATATCGTAATTATCGAGGGTCTTTTGCAGCAGCTTCTTGGCCCGATCCGTGATTGAGGGATCGAAGGCCAGCGCCTTGTCGAGCGATGCCTGGCCGACCGCCTCGCGCATCGCGCTCTCGCTTACCTGAACCAGCGTCTCCTCGACATTATTGACCTGGAACAGATATTTGCGCGGATCCGGCTTGGTGTATTGCACCGCCGATTTGACTTCGACCAAATTCGTATCGGCGGTCAGCATTCTCGCGTCGTCCGTGATGCTGAACTGCTGTGAGACGTTGACGATGCGCTTCTGCTCGATCGGCCAGGGAAGATGCCAGTTATAGCCCGGCCCCGTGGTTTGCATGTACTTGCCGAAACGCAAAATCACTGCGCGCTCCTGCGCATCCACCCGGTACAGGCCGCTGCCGACCCACACGGCGGCGATCAAGACCAAGATGCTGGTCAAGCCTTTTCCGAAGGCCGCCGGCGAGCCCTGAGCACCGCCTAAGCCCCCGCCGCCGCCGCGGCCAAACAGTGCGCTCAAGCGGCGCTGGAAATTCCGCAGCACATCATCCAGATCGTTTTGCGATTGCTGAGGTCGGTTCCAGGGATTGCGCTTCTCCCCGCCGGGTTCGTTCCAAGCCATGAGTGATGCCTAGTTATGTATTGCGGAAATTCGGGATCATGGATGAAGGAGCCGCCTATTCTATCAGGCGACCAGCCACGTACCTAGAGAACTCAAGCGACGCGCTGTGCAAGCGCGCGCTCAGGTGCCAAGAGTACGACGCCTTTGGCGCCCGTCAATTTGGCAACCTCGTTCATATCGAGTTCAACTTCCATATCCCAGCTGCCGTCTTCGCATTGCCTCTCGCGGCGCACGGCATTGCGTTGGTACAGCTCCGATCGGACGGCGGCAGCCTGCAGCTGCAGATGAAAGGTACGCCGTACCTGGTTCGGCCGCACCGCCCGCGTCATTGCCGCGCGCAACACATCCAGCCCTGAGCCGGTCGCCGCCGAAACCCAAACCTGAGTGGCAATTTCATCGGCTCCATCGACGCGGTGCGGACCGTCGCCGCTCGAGTCGATCTTATTGAACACCAGCAGTTCGCGAATATCCCCCGCGCCGATGCCGCGCAACACCTCGCGCACCTGATCGATGCGCTCGTCGCGCTTAGGATCGCTGGCATCGACCACGTGCAGCAGCAAATCCGCTTCGCGTGCCTCCTGCAGCGTCGATCGAAAAGCGGCAATGAGCTCGTGCGGTAAAGCGCGCACGAATCCCACCGTGTCCGCCAATACCACCTCGCCGACATCGGTCAACTTCACGCGGCGCACGGTCGGATCGAGCGTCGCGAACAGCTGATCGGCAACGAAGGTTTGCGATCCGGTCAGCACGTTGAACAGAGTGGACTTGCCGGCGTTGGTGTAACCGACCAGCGCAACGGTCGGCACCGGCACTTCGCGCCGAACATGGCGTCCTGTGTCGCGCTGCCGAGCGAGCTTCTCCAAGCGGGAGCGCAAGGTGCGAATGCGCTTGGCGATCAAACGTCGATCGGTTTCCAATTGCGTCTCGCCCGGACCGCGCAGTCCGATTCCGCCCTTTTGACGCTCAAGATGCGTCCATCCCCGCACCAAGCGCGTCGCCAAGTGTGACAGCTGCGCGAGTTCCACCTGAAGCTTGCCCTCGAAGCTGCGCGCGCGTTGCGCAAAGATGTCTAAAATCAGTCCATTACGGTCCAAAACTCGACGGCCCGTCAGTTTCTCCAGGTTGCGTTCCTGGCTGGGAGTTAGGGTTTGATCGACCAACACCAGCTCGGCGCGCTGCGCGTCGGCGCAAGCGCGGATTTCCTCCGCCTTACCTGAGCCTACGAAGTATTTAGGATCGGGGCGCGCGCGCGACGCCAGCACAGTGCCGACCGAGATCGTGCCCGCGGAAGCGGCGAGCGCCGCAAACTCCGCGATGTCGTTCGGATCGACTGGATGCCCGATGCCGACACCGACCAAAACGGCGCGCTCGCCGCCCTGCGGGCGTTCAAATAATTGCAGAGCGCCACCCACTCATTCGACGATAGCCGGTTCCGTCACTTCGCCATCCTCTCCGGTCGGCAAGCGCACATTGCGTGCGGGCACGACGGTGGAGATCGCGTGCTTGTAAACCATCTGACTGACGCTGTTTCTCAACAAAACGACGAACTGGTCGAATGAATCGATCTGTCCTTGTAGTTTGATGCCATTCACGAGATAAATTGAAACGGGCACCCTTTCTTTGCGCAGGGCATTCAAGAATGGATCCTGCAGAGACTGGCCACGGGCCATGAGTAAAGCTCCTTGTTTTTAGTGTCGTTTGTACTGCCCTATCACTTCCATGCGGCACGAGGCACATACCCGATTAATGCTAGCACAGCGCAACGACCCCCGTTGAAGGTAAGACCGCTACGCAGATCCGCCCTCGGATAGTGCATCAACAATCGTGCGTGCAGCGTCCGGACGCATGGAATCCAACCATCGCGCATTCGTGCGTCGACGAAGCCAGGTCATTTGCCGCTTGGCAAGTTGTCGCGTCGCCGCAATGGCCTGATCTGTGGCTTCATTCAACGCGCTCTGTCCCGCCAAATACCGCCACAGTTGCCGATATCCGACCGCGCGCATGGATGGATGTTCCGGGCTCAAATCGCCTCTTTCGTACAGACTCCTGACCTCTTCCACGAAACCGGCATCGAGCATTGCCTTAAATCTCGATTCGATCTTGGTGTGTAACTCGCCGCGTTCAAGGGGGGCAAGCGCAAATTCATGTACATTTACGTCGGCAAACACCGACACGCGCGCCTGCTGCAAGGTGGTAATGCTCTTACCGGTGAGGCGATGAACCTCGAGGGCGCGCTGAATGCGCTGCGGATCGTTGCTATGGATGCGTGCCGCGGCTTGCGGATCGACCTCGGACAGCTCCGCGTGCATTGCTGCCCACCCGGCTTGCGCCGCCTTGGCATCGATTGCGGCGCGTACTCCCAAGTCAGCTTCCGGCAGATCAGCGATCCCCTCGGTGAGCGCATGGAAGTACATCATGGTGCCTCCCACCAGCAACGGCTGTCGTCCCCGCGACCAGACGTCCTGCATGACCCTCTGCACGTCGAGACTGAACTCGCCGACCGAATAGCCGGCGGTCGGATCGCGAATATCGATCAGGTGATGCGGAATTCGGGCGCGCACGCTCGAGGGAGGTTTGGCCGTGCCGATATCCATGCCGCGGTAAACCAGCGCCGAATCGACACTGATGATCTCCAGCGGCAGTTGCTCGGCGAGCCGTACCGCCGCCTCGGACTTGCCCGCTCCGGTGGGACCCATGAGCAACACCGCGCAGCGGCGCTTCGACACCTAGGAGCCTGCCTGAGTATTCATTCACCGGCCGCGCAAGAATAGGCGATCGAGCTCGCTCATCGACAAACGAACCCAGGTGGGACGACCGTGGTTGCACTGGTCAGCGCGCTCAGTGCCCTCCATGTCACGCAGCAACGCATTCATTTCAATCACGCTTAAAGTTCGCTGGGCGCGCACGGCGGCGTGACAGGCCATGGTGGCGAGCAGATGGTTGATGGATTCCTCGACGCGCCTGGAATGGCCTGACTCCACCAGATCCGACAGCACGTCGCGCACGATCCCTGCCGGATCGCGCCGTGCCAACAGCGACGGGATGGCACGCAGCGCCAGCTGCGCAGGTGCCATGCGCGTAACCCCGAATCCTAACGCCGAAAATTCCTGGCTGTGGCTCTCCGCCGCATCCGCCTGTGCCGGCGTGACGTGCAGAATCTCAGGCATGAGCAGCTGCTGCTGCGCCGTATGGCCCGCCAGCAGTTTCTTCATCCCCTCGTACATGATTCGTTCATGCGCGGCGTGCATGTCCACCAGCACCATGCCGTCGGCGGATTGCGCCAAAATATACACGCCGTGCAATTGCGCGATGGCATAGCCCAAGGGCGCCGAAGCGGCCCTAGCCTCAACATCGTCCACCGCTGCGGCAGACACCGAAGTTTCGCGCACTTCCGCGATGGGGCTGAGGTAGGGCCGATAGGCGTCCGCCGCCGCGCGGTGCATGGGGTCAGGCAGCACGAATCGCGCTTGCGCAGGAGCGCCCGAGGTAAATCCCGCGATCGCTCCAGTCAGCCAATCGGCCGGCGCGCTGCCGCTCGATGCCCCGGACGGCCGGGTGTCGGCGAGCGCCTTTTCCAGCGTACGGAAGACGAAATCATGGATGCGCCGCGAGTCACGGAACCGAACCTCGAGCTTTTGTGGATGGGCATTCACGTCGACGTGGTGCGGATCCAAGTCCAAATATAGAACGTAGGCGCAAAACCGGCCGTGAAACAGCACATCTCGATAGGCCAGGCGCGCCGCGCCGACCAGCAGCTTATCGCGTATGAAGCGTCCGTTCAGAAAGGTGAATTGCAGGTCCGCTTGGCTGCGCGAGAAAGTCGGCAGTGCCAGCCAGCCGGACAGGCGCACGGCTTCCGTTTCATGCTGCAATTCGATTACATGCGCCGCGAACTCCTCGCCGCAAATCTGTGCCACGCGGCCGAGCCGCTCGGCGCTGCTCTGCGCCGGCGCGAGGCTCCAGACATTCTTGCCGTTGTGGGAAAGGACAAAGGCCACGTCGAAGCGCGACAGCGCGAGGCGCTCCAGCATGCGTACGGTGTGCTGGTACTCGGTGCTTTCGGCGCGCAGGAATTTGCGCCGTGCCGGGACATTGAAAAACAAGTCTCGCACCTCGACGCTGGTGCCGAAGCCGTGCGCGGCTGGAGCCGGCGCGCTGATCTGCCCGTCACGCGCGTCCACGACCCAGGCATTGCCCGCGCGTGAACAGCGCGATATCAGCGAAAGCCTTGCAACGGAGGCGATGCTCGGCAATGCCTCGCCCCGGAAACCCAAGGTCGAGACCTGTTCAAGATCCCCGAGCGATGCAATCTTGCTGGTCGCATGGCGTGCCAACGCCAAGCTGATTTCGGAAGCGTCGATGCCGCTGCCATCGTCGCGGATTCGAATCATCCCGCAACCGCCGCGCTCCAATTCGACTTCGATTCGCCGCGCCCCGGCGTCCAAAGCGTTCTCCACCAGCTCCTTGACCACGGAGGCCGGGCGCTCGATCACCTCGCCGGCGGCGATTTGGCTGATCAGGGCATCGGAGAGCAATTGAATGGGCAATGGCGACCTCGAGCCGCGCATTTTCGCACAAGCCGGAGGGATTGAGGGCGCGCGATGCCGCGCCACCGCGTTAGGGGTCTACTCGCCGCCCGAGCCGCCGGAGCGAACCGAGGTTGCGAGCACCGGTCGCGCCGAGCCGCCGCTCGCGAGTTGTGCGATGCGCGTGCCCATCGGTGGATTGGCATAGAAATAGTCGTGCACGCCGCGATGAATCGCCGTTGCCAGCGTCGCCTGATGGGCGGCCGAGCGCAGCCGCTGCTCTTCCTGCGGATTCGAAATATAGGCCGTCTCAACCAGCATCGAGGGAATATCGGGGGACTTCAACACGACAAAGCCCGCCCGCTGTACTTCATGCTTGCGGATTTGGCCCGCCTGCGCGAGTTCCTGCAAAATGCGCTCGGCAGCCACTTGGCTGGCATTGATGGATGCCGATTGCGACAGATCAAGGAGCACGGAGGCCAGCACATCATCCTTATCGTCCAGCGACACCCCGCCGATCAGGTCCGAGGCGTTTTCGCGCTCGGCCAGCCAGCGCGCAGCTTCGTTGGTAGCTCCCCGCTGCGACAAGATGTAGACCGACGAGCCGTCGATGCTGCGGTCGCGAATCGAGTCGGCATGAATCGACACGAACAGATCCGCTTGCTCCGCCCGGGCGCGGCGCATGCGATCAACCAGCGGCACAAAGTAATCGCCGCCGCGAATGAGCACCGCTTTCATGCCGGTTTCAGCGTTGATCTTCGCAGCGAGTTCGCGCGCAATCGCCAGCACCACATCTTTTTCGCGTGTGCCGAACTTGCCGATGGCGCCGGGGTCCTCGCCGCCGTGTCCGGCATCGACGGCGATGATGAGATCGCGCGCGTCCGAAGGCGCGTGTTTGGCCTTGATGGGCTTGTCGACGCGCGGCGTGCCGCTTGCCATGTCGATCACCAAGCGATAGCCGTAGTGGGCGTTCGGCCTGCTGAGAAAGCTTTTCGCCCGAGTCGGCCGCGCGAGGTCCAGCACCATGCGAAGATTGCCCGGCGGGCTGTGAGACATGCGGACCCGCTCAACAACTCCCGCTCCGGCAGGCGGCGCGCGTAACGTCTTGGCAAGGCGAGCGCCCGATACGTCCAGAACCACGCGCTCGGGATTGTGCAGCACCGCTAAGCGGTGCTGCGCGTTGCCCGAGAGATCCACGACGACGCGCGTGGTGTCCGGACCGCTCCATACGCGGATGGCGCGGACGTCGACGGCGCGGGCAGGCTGCTGCACCAAGAATGCAAGCGACAATGCCCCCGCGCACTGGATCAACCGGACCATGCATTAAGTAAACGCCGAATCAACACTTTTTTCAAGTTAGATTAGATACATAGGACGCTAAGCTAGTGTCGATTGCCAGCTTCGAGATCCAGCCCAGGCCCAGATCGGTGCCGGACCCGAGCACCGCCGTGCGCGCGTCGCTCGCGTACTGCAGCTGCAGGATCAGGTCGGGAGAGGGAATGGCGCGGCCGCCCTTCTCCGGCCATTCGATCAGCATCAGCTGGCCCGGACCCAAGAGATCCCGCAGCCCGAGTTCCTCCACTTCGGCAATGCTTTGCAATCGATACAAATCGACGTGCACGCAAGTGAGGTTCCCGGCACTGTAGGTATCGACCAGCGTGTAGGTCGGACTGCGCACCGTGGCGGTAACCCCAAGCGCATGCAGCAGGCTGCGCGCGCAGGTGGTCTTGCCGCTGCCCAGTTCCCCGCGCAGGTGAACCACCGCACCGTCCGCGGCAACGGGGAATGTGCGCGCCAGTCCGGCCCCGAGCGTTTCGGTCGCCGCGCTATCAGGCAAGGCAAAGGCTAAGGGGGTTGATGACATCGGTCTATTATACGGAGGCAATGACCGCCTCCGTGTTACCCGCCGTCCTCGATCCAAGCGCCTTGCGCGACTCGATTCGTGTTTGGGCACTGGAAATGGGATTTACCGGATTTGGAATCGCCGGCATCGATCTGCCGGACGACGAGGCTCATTTTCTCGAATGGCTGCGTTTGGGCTTCAGCGGCGAAATGGCCTACATGTCACGGCACGGCAGCAAGCGCAGCCGTCCGGCGGAACTGATCCCCGGGACGGTGAGCTGCATCAGCGTCCGCCTGGATTACTGGCCGCAAGGGGCAGCCGATGCGACCGCGACGCTCGAGGATCCGAGCAGGGCCTACGTATCCCGCTATGCTCTGGGTCGCGATTACCACAAGTTGCTGCGCCCGCGGCTGCAAGGACTCTGCAACCGCATTCAAGATGCGGTCGGTCCCTTCGGCCATCGGGTGTTTACCGACAGTGCGCCGGTGCTCGAGAAGGCGCTGGCGCGCAATGCCGGCTTAGGCTGGATCGGCAAGCACACGAATTTGATCGACGCCAAAGCCGGCTCGTATTTCTTTCTTGGCGAGATCTACCTCGACCTTGAGCTGCCCGCCGATGAGCCGAGCACCGCGCACTGCGGCTCGTGCAGCGCCTGCATGCCCGCCTGTCCGACCGGCGCCATTGTCGCGCCCTATCGGCTCGATGCGCGCCGCTGCATTTCCTATCTGACCATCGAACTAACCGGTGCCATTCCGGCTGAATTTCGCCGCGCCGTCGGTAATCGCATCTACGGCTGCGACGACTGCCAGCTGGTCTGTCCTTGGAACAAGTTTGCACGCCCCAGCGGGGAAAATGACTTCGCGGTCCGCCATGGATTGGATCATGCGCGGCTCATCGATCTTTTCGCATGGAGCGAAGCGGATTTCTTGGCGAAGACCGGCGGCAGCGCCATCCGGCGAATCGGCTATGAACGCTGGCTGCGCAACATTGCCGTGGCGCTCGGCAATGCACCCACCTCGTCGGAAGTGATCGCGGCGCTCGGCGCGCGAGCGCAGCACCCCTCAGCCCTGGTGCGCGAGCACGTCGGCTGGGCCCTGGCGCAGCACCGCCCGGCTTGATGCCCGAGTCTTCAAGTGGCCGGCAACAGCGAGCGTCCACCCGGATTGAAGAAATGCCGGCCGCGCCGCGCCTTGCTGATCTCGGCAAAGAGTTGCGAGTAGTCTGCCTCGCTGCTCACCGGATCGATCGCGGCAGAATTGACGATCAGCAGGGGTGAAGCGTCGTAGCTGTGGAAGAACCGCGCATAGGCCTGCGTGAGTTTTTCCAAATACGCGCGCTCGATGTGCTGCTCATAGCGAATGCCGCGCTTGCCGATGCGGTCGACCAGCACATCGACCGGCGCCTGAAGGTAGACCACCAGGTCCGGCTTGGGCGCGTCCACCACGACGCGCTCGTAGACGCGTTCATAGAGCGCATATTCCGCATCGTCCAAGGTGACGCGCGCGAACAGACGGTCCTTTTCCAACAGATAGTCCGCCACGCGCACGGCGCCGAACAGGTCTTCCTGGCGAACGTCTTCGAGCTGGCGGGCACGCTGAAACAAGAAAAACAATTGCGTCTGAAAAGCCGCGGCGCGCGGATTCTTGTAGAAACGTTCGAGAAATGGATTTTGCTCGGCCTGCTCCAGCACCAGCTGCCCGCCCAGCGATTGGCTCAAGCGGCGCGCCAGGCTGGTTTTGCCTACGCCTATCGGCCCCTCGACAACAATAAATCGATGCGGTACTGCGACTGCCATCAAAGACTCTTACTCCAGGACTGAAATTCCCTCGCCGCCGGCGTTGCGCTTCAAATCGAGCACCGTGCCAATCCCTGGGATGTCGAGCGTCGGGGCGATGTCGGCCAGAGGATACAGGACGAAGTTGCGCATCGACACTCCGGGATGAGGCACCGTCAACCCGGGCTCGGCTACCGCCGCATCGACCATCCAAAGCAAATCCAAGTCAATGACGCGAGGACCCCAGCGTGCCTGCCTGTTGCGCCCCATGCCGCGTTCGATCTTGAGCAGCTCGGCGAGCGCTTCTCTGGGAATCAGCGTGGTCAAGAACCCGACCGCAGCATTGACAAAGTCCGGCTGATCTTGAGGGCCCATCGGCCGCGAAAGATAGAGGCGTGATCGCAGCAGCGAGCGCACGGGCCCCAGTGCCGCAATGCGGGCCATGGCTTCGAGCACGCGCTCGCGCGGAGATTCCAGGTTGCTGCCGATCGCCACATATGCCGGGCGCCAGAGCGTGTTCATTGCTAACTGCGAGCCGCTCCGCCGCGCCTGCGGCGGCGGCGACGACGCCCGGGAGGCGGTGATCCGTCGGGAGACGGTTCCGGCGCACGCGCCTGAACCAATGCGACGCGCTCATCCTGCGGCAGTACTTGGATGTCGGTCCACCACTTCGCCAACTCGAGGTCCGCAACGCCCGCCTGCGCACGCAACAGCAGAAAATCATAGGCAGCGCGAAAGCGCGGATGCTGCAGCAGGCTCAAGGACTTGACGCCGCTGCGGCGATTGAAGCGGGGCTGCAGCATCAGCAGTTCGCGCATCGGTATGCCGAAGCGGCGCGGTATGGCCACGCGTGTTTGCTGCGCACGCAACACGCTGTCGCAGGCCTGCAAGAGCAGCGCAAGATCCGGCGTGGGACCTGCCTGCCGCTCGTTGAGTTCGCGGAGCACCGCGCTCCACAACAACACCGCAAACAGGAATGTCGGGGTCACCGGCTTGTCGGCGGCGATCCGCGCGTCCGTGTTCGCCAGCCCCATTTCGAGCATTTCCGCGGCATAGGCATAAGGCGGCAGCGCAAAGGCCGCGGCCGATTGGGGAAACAGATGTTCGAACAGGCGATATTGCAGCAGCAGCCGGTAGGATTTTGCGCCGAATCCCGACAAAAATAATTTCAACACCTCGTCGAACAGGCGCGCCGGAGGTACGCCGTCCAGAAGATAGGCGAGTTGCCTGATCGGCTGTTCGGTGTTGGGCTCAATGGTGAAATCGAGCTTGGCCGCGAAGCGCACCGCGCGCAGCATGCGTACCGGATCTTCGCGATAACGAGTCTCGGGATCGCCGATCAGCTTGAGGCGCCGCGCCTTGACATCGCTGACGCCGTCGACAAAATCCCAAATCGAGAAATCCTCGATGTTGTAGTAAAGGCCGTTCGCAGAAAAGTCGCGCCGCCAGACATCTTCTTCGATGGTGCCATAGATGTTGTCGCGCAGAATCCGCCCGCGCGGATCGAAGGCGCGATGCTCCGAGTCGCTGGGCGGCGTGAAGTCGCTGGACGGCGTGAACTCGCGCGGCGGCGTGAACTCGCGCGGCGGCGCGAACGCGGCAGTCGGCTCGTCCGAAGCGGAGTCGTCCGCGTTTTCCGCGCCCGCGTCGGATGCTCCTTCGCCGTCCGCATCCTCGTCGCCTTCGCGTTCCGGGGCCGCGGCGGCACGAAAGGTCGCAACTTCGATTATCTCGTTGCCAAAGAACACATGTGCCAAACGAAATCGGCGGCCGATCAGGCGGCAATTGCGAAACAATCGCCGCACGTCCTCAGGCAGGGCGTCGGTCGCCACGTCGAAGTCTTTCGGCCTCAAGCCCAGCAGCAAATCACGCACCGCGCCGCCCACCAGGAAGCCCTGATATCCCGCCTCCTTCAGTCGATAGAGCACCTTCAACGCGTTCGGCGAGATCGCCGCACGCGAAATCGAATGCTCAGACCGGGGAACGATTACGGGCGGCAGTGGCGTCGGCGATGAGTTCAAAAAGAGGTGTTCCGCTTGAGTCCAAAAAATTGGGCCGTATACTACCAGCCCTCTTGGGGGCCCAAGGCCCTTTAGATCCGCAAGTCCGCTCCCTTCGTCTAGAGGCCTAGGACACGGCCCTCTCAAGGCTGTAACACGGGTTCGAATCCCGTAGGGAGCGCCATAATCAATGACTTACAGAAAGAGGATGCGCCCCATGTCCACTTTTTATCCACTATTTTGAAGATCTCGCGGCCCTAACTAAGACCGGGACGACGCTCTCCTGGATCGAACTTTTTTCTTGATCGGGAGCAGTAGCGCATCGAAGGTGTATGCATCGGGGCCGGCCACGATCCATGTCAGTGAGAACTGCGGATGCAGTGGATTGATGAGCACATTCCATTCGCCCGGCGTGATGATCGTGGGCACGAGCATTGCCGGCGTGGTCTTGGCTTTGAGCCACGCATCGCCAAACGCACGACTAACCGCGACCCGGCTTTTCCATCGCGCCGGATAAGGATCGGGTTTGAGGATCAGGGAATCCGGGACTTCCGCCGAATAGACAAAAAATGGTTGGATGTCATTCGTCTGTTTGAGGCGGACCAAGATCTCAAGGGCCGCGAGCGATAGAGATTGAGCTGCGTAAACGATCGGGTGACCTGCGGTGTGCCAACGGGCCGAAGCGTACATGCCGCCGTTACCGCTGAAAGCTTCTTTCCGGGACCGGGTGAAGACCGCTGCCCCGATGCGGAACGCCCTCATCTTATTTCAGACGAAGTGGCCGTAAGCCAGCGCGCGCAGCAAATTTTCCACTTCGCGCGCACCAAGCTCGGTATCCAATAGGTCCAAGGGAGCCATATGACCTAAGCTCGCGTCGGGCTTCGACAACCATTCCGATACCGCTTCGTCTGTCGTAAAGAGCGCGCGGACGAGATTGCGCACACGGGCAGCTCGCAAAAGCTTCTCGGAAATTTCACTGGACAGAGGTGCACCATTGCCGCGTTTGCGGGTTACGGTGCGCCGTGCAATGCCCAATTTCGCGGCCAACGTGCTGGCAGAAAGTCCCAACGTCGAGGCGACCTGCTCGAACATAGCTGCCGGCAATCCGTTTCGAACTTGGGTAAGGATCTCCAGAGGGGGCTTTTCGGCCAGAACAAACGCGGATTCCATAGACTCACCTTGGGCCAAATGGCTCATCTCCGTGAGCCATAATACCGCCTGACGCGTGGCGCGCAATTGACTGCAGCCGTCCGCCTGAATGCCCGCTTAGACGCGTCAGACCGGCACTCAAGTAAACGAAAGTGCAACTCCTGGCCTCTAACGGTGTTATTGATTCAGCGCGTCGCGGTGCGGCTGAGAACCTCCGAAGGCCGACCGCCCTCTTCTATTGGCAATTTTCGGGAGAATTCGGCAATGCCCCTATTCAAAATAACCAGTGTGCATCGATCGGTATTCATCGGCATGGCGCTTCTCGCTGCTGGATTGTTCGCCGCCACGGTCCGCGCGGATGACTACGAGAAATCCTTTACGGTTGCGAATCGAGCCAGCGTTCGCGTCGACACCAACGACGGCAGCGTCAACGTGTCGACCGGCGATACGAAGCAGGTGGAATTTCGCGTCGAATATCACGGCTACGTGCTGAACAAGTCACTGGAAATCGAATCGAGTCAGCACGGTGACGAGGTGGAACTCACCGCGCATATTCCCAATGGCTGGCATTTCTCTCTCGGGATGAGCCGGCGGCTGCATATCGAAGTTCGCATGCCGAAGGATGCAGATCTGCAAGTCAGAACCGGCGACGGCTCCATCAAGGCCAACAGCGTGACCGGCAACATCGACTTGCACAGCGGCGATGGCGCTCTCACGGTGGGTTCCCTGAAGGGTGCGATTCGCCTGCACACGGGCGACGGTTCGATCGAGGCCAGCGATCTGGACGGCAAATGCGATGCCTCGTCCGGCGACGGCCGCATCCGCCTGTCCGGCCGGTTTGACGTGCTGGGCGCCAAGAGCGGCGACGGCAGCGTCAGCGTTGAGGCGAAATCTGGTTCCAAATTGGATTCGAGCTGGAACATCACTTCCGGCGACGGCAGCATTGAGGTGGCTTTGCCCGCCGATCTACCCGCGAATGTAGAGGCGACCTCGGGCGACGGACACATTACCTCCGACATTCCGCTCACGATTGAAGGCGTCATGAGCAAATCGAGGGTCCGCGGCAAAATGAACGGCGGAGGCTCGACGCTCACCATCCGCACCGGGG
>DATAVX010000098.1:0-2241 GCA_036267535.1 Steroidobacteraceae bacterium | reverse complement strand
GAAATGACCGCCGGCGGCCTGCATCGCTTCCATGCCGTGCTGCAGGTGCGCAAAGCGACGCCGCAACACGAGGGCTTGCAGCGCAACGCGATCCTCGCCGCGTTTGGCGCGCTCAAAGACCTCGATCTGGTCATTGTCGTCGACGATGACATCGACATCCGCAATCCGCTTGATGTCGAATATGCGCTGGCCACGCGGATGGAGGCATCGCGCGATCTTTTCATCGTCCCCGACGCACGCGGGCATGAATATGTCCGGATCGGCCGCAACGGCATTCGCGCCAAGGTCGGCATCGACGCAACGGTGCCGCTCGACGAGAGAGCCAGGTTTCAACGGTGCGAGTTTGCCGACGTGGATCTTGACCCAGCCGGGCTCTCATCCGATCCCGTTCTGCTCAGGCGTCATATCGGCCGTTGACCATGGGGTAAAATCGTGTCTGAGCATCATGCGGGGCATATGGACCCTTGTTGAACTGTTGACTGTGCGGAGACAATTGCAATGGAACCTCTGCCGAAAGGCGCCAATTTTGTTCGTGGCAAGACGTTGTGGGAAATCGGCTTGCACATCGCCGGCAATCCGGCGACGCCGTACGGCGGCAATCGCGACATGGTCATTACTGTCGGCTCAGGTGCCGGCGAGCGCTTCCGGCCGTGGCTGCGGCTCGCCACCGGCTCGGCGATCCTTGCCGAGGGCGTGGTCGCGGGCGATGTCGAGGCGGCGTTCGTCAACCCATCGGCGCTGCTGACGCAAGCCTATCGCGGCGTCGGCCTGTTCAAGACCCCGCTGCCGGTGCGCATCATCGCCTCCTATCCGAGCTGGGACCGCTTTGTCATGGCGTTCCATCCGCGCACCGGCATTCGTTCGGTGGCCGATATCAAGGCCAAGAAATATCCGCTGCGCGTCTCGGTGCGGGAAGACCCGACCCATTCGACCATCGTGTTGATCGACCAGATTTTCGCGCTGCACGGCTTTACGCTGAAGGACATCGAGTCCTGGGGCGGCAAGCTTGTGCGGTGCGGCGGACCAGGCGACGAGCGCCGCCGCATGGAGCCGATGGTGCGGGGCGAGATCGACGCGATCTTCGATGAGGGCATCAAGCCCTGGCTCGCAGCAGCGCTTGACGCCGGCCTGATGCCGATCGGCTTTGACGACAGCGAGTACGCGCAACTGGGCAAGCTCGGCTGGCGCCGTGTGACCATTCCGAAGTCACGGTTTCCCGGCCTGCCGCATGATGTCGACTCGCTCGATTTCTCCGGCTGGCCGATCTACTGCAGCGCCTCGCTGCCGGACCAGACCGCTTACGACATCTGCGCCGCGCTTGCCGCTCGCGAAGCCGAGGTGCCGTGGGAAAAGGGCACCGACGGCAACGCGGTGCAGGCGGTGACGGAAACCGACGCAACACCGATGGACGTGCCACTGCATCCCGGTGCGGAACGGTGGCTGCACGAGCAGGCAAGCTGATCGGATTGAATTATGAAGTTACGTACATATAGCTGTACAGAAAATTTTTTTACCCGCGGGAGTGGCCCTAATGGCAAAGAGCGGTTTGCGGCGAAAGTCTCAAACGAGCCATGTAAACCTACACTGACTTTCGTCAGCGGCTCGCTGCATACATGGAACAGGTTTGCGACAGCCGCGCTCCGCTGCACGTAACGCGGCAGGGTGGCCGGCCGGTCGTAGTCATGTCCGAGGAGGAATTCGATGGCTGGATTGAGACACTCCATTTGTTGCGTAGTCCGGCTAATGCGCGGCGGCTGATGGCATCAATCAAATCCGCCAATGCAGGTAAGCTTCTTGAGCGCCGTCTAATCGAGCAGTCGGAATGAAGCTGGTTGGGCCTAACAAGCCTGGGAGGATTACCTTTTTTGGCGGCGTCACGCGCGCTATGCTAAACAAGATCAATGATTTGATTAAAAATATCCAGCACCACCCGTTTCAAGGTTTGGGCAAGCCGGAGGCGTTGAGATTTGCGCTATCCGCTTGGTGGTCGCGTCGAATACCAGAGAACACCGTTTGGTATACCGGGTGATCGGGAAATCTGGCGGGCAGACCGTGGAAATTGCTCAGTGCCGCTACCACTACTGATGATGCCTAGCCGCAGTCTTCAGATCACTTCCTTGGTCTTGTCGTCTGTCTCGCCGTAGCGATGCAGCGTCGCCGGCCGGGTGCCGTCGTAAAGCCGCTCCAGGCCCGGTGCGATCTTGGCGTTCTCGCGCTCGAACAGCGAGTTGCCGTCGAGAT
>DATAVX010000097.1:0-27454 GCA_036267535.1 Steroidobacteraceae bacterium | reverse complement strand
CGCTACGTGAAGCTGCCGGACATCATGAAGGCGAAGAAGAAGCCGCTGGAAGTAACCGCTCTCGATGCACTCGGCGTCCGCCACGTGCCGTTGCTAAAAACAGTCAAAACGGAGGCCCCGGCGCAACGCCAAAAAGGCGTGATGGTCAAGGATGTAGCCGAGCTGGTGGATGCGCTGAAGAAAAAGGGCGTGATCTGATGCACAAGATACTCATCGTCGGCGAACATGACGGAAAGGCGCTGAATCCCGCCACCGCCAAGTGCGTTACCTGCGCCAAGGAGATACCGGACGCGGAAATCTCCATCGCCCTGTTGGGCGCCGACACCGCGGAGGTTGCGCCGCAAGCGGCCGCGGTTGCCGGCGTGAAAACCGTGCTACGCGTGGACCGGCCGGAAAACCTGCATCCGCTCGCCGCCGTGTTCGCCCCGCAGCTTGCGGCCCTGGCGGCGGATTACACCCATGTTTTCGGGCCCTCGACCAGCTTCGGCAAGGATTTGGTGCCGCGGCTCGCGGCTCTGCTGGGTGTCTGCCAAGTCAGCGATCTGATGGGCGTTGAAAGCGCGTACCGGTTTCGACGGCCCATCTACGCGGGAAATGCGATTGTGACGGTGGAGGCGGATCCTTCGCGCAAGCTCATTGCCACGGTGCGAGTCGCATCCTTCCAGGCTGCGCCGGCCGGCGGAAGCGCCGCCGTGGAATCGAAGACCTTGAACGTCTCGCTGCCCACCCATACCCGTTACGTGGGCGCCAAGACCGGTTCGACCGGCCGGCCGGATCTACAGACTGCCGCACGCGTAATATCCGGCGGACGGGCCCTCGGCAGCGCAGACAATTTCAAGATGCTGTTTGCTCTGGCGGATAAGATCGGCGCGGCAGTTGGCGCCTCGAGGGCAGCCGTTGACGCCGGCTTCGCTCCGAATGAGATGCAGGTCGGTCAGACCGGAAAGATCATCTCGCCGGAAATGTACATCGCCATCGGAATTTCCGGCGCCATCCAGCACCTTACCGGAATCAAGGATGCGCGCACGATCGTGGCGATCAACAAAGACGGTGAAGCGCCGATATTCGAAGTCGCCGACTTCGGGTTGGTGGCCGATCTGTTTCAGGCCGTGCCTGAGCTGACGAGATTGATCGGCGGCAATTAGGCGCCGAAGCGGCGCGGCTGCAGCCGCGCCGCGCACGCTCATAGCTGCTTGAGGACGTGGTCGGCTGCGGAGACCTTGAATTCTCCGGGCGATTCGACATTCAGTTGGGTCGCCACGCCGTTCTTCACGATGACGGCAAAACGCTGGCCGCGCGTTCCCATGCCGAATTTGGAGCCGTCCATTTCCAGCCCCAATGCTTTGACATACGCGCCGTTGCCGTCGGCAAGCATCAAGATCTTATCGCCCACTCCACCGTGCTTACCCCAGGCATTCATGACGAATACGTCGTTCACCGCGGTGCAGGCGATGGTGTCCACGCCCTTGGCCTTGATCTGATCCGCAAGTTCCACGAAGCCCGGGAGATGTTTGGCATCGCAGGTGGGGGTGAATGCGCCCGGTACGGAAAACAAAACGACGGTCTTGCCCCCGAATAGTTGCTCGGTGGTCATTTTCTGCGGCCCATCCTTGGTCATGCGCGTAAAGGCACCCTCGGGCATCTTGTCGCCGGCTTTGATCGTCATAGTCTTTTCCTCTGATCCTATTACGAGCCGAGCTTGTCGGAGTACAGCTCCCACAGCTTGAGTACGCGCGGGCTGATATTCGGCACCGACTTGAGCTTCTCAAACGCTTTTTTCGCCTCCGCAGTGTTCTTCAATGCCACTTGCGCGCGGCCAAGGTACACATAGGCTTCGTCCATCTGCTTTATCTGTGCCTTGCCGATTCCGCGGGCGATTGCCGTGGCCGCGTTCTGGTAGTCGCCGGCGCCGAAATAGACTTCGCCCAGCTTCACATCGAGTTGCCCCCCCGGACTCTTCTGCGCCTCCGCGTCGAGCGCGGGCAGGCCCTTCTTATCCGCGTCCGCGCGCGTCTTTAAGGCATTCAACAAGCGGGTCGTGCGCTCCTTGTGCTCGTCCTTGAGAACTCCCGAGCTGACCGCCTTCTCCAGGACCGCTTGCGCTTCGCCGGGCAAGCCCGCGTCGCCGAGCAACTGCGCCATTTCGATGTAGTCGGTATCGGCATTCATCGAGTTGGTGTCGAACATCACCCGGTAGATCATCAATGTGTTGTGATCGTCGCGTTCATCCTGGCGTTCCAGCCGGATCAAATTGTTCCAGTAGGAAGTCTTATTGGTGAGCCGGACGAGGTCATAAAGACTCGATTTCATGGCGCCCGTATCGTTGGCGTCGCTCGCGCATTGCAGCTTCAGCTGGTACAGCACTTCCTTGGGCGGCTCGCCCGCCTTCTTGAAGGCCGCGATGGCCTTGTCGCCCCATATGCCCGAATTCTTGCAGTCCTTCTGCTGGTAATAAAGCTGAGCCATGATCAACAGGTCGTTATCGGTGGCCGCGCCCGCTTCGCTGGTCTGCTTGCCGTATTCAATCGCCTTTGCATCCTGCTTATTGGTCGCAGCCAATTGGAACAGCAGGCGATAGGTCTTCGGCAACTCGTCGGGCGTGTAGCCGCCGGTTGCGAGCGCGGCTTCATAGGACTGCTGCGCCGCCTTGAGGTTGTTCAAGCGCACGTAGCAGATGCCTTTGAACTCGTCGAGCGTCTTCTTATCGTAGGTGGACAGCGGACTCTTGGTCTCGGCAGCTTCCAAGTTCTTGAGCGCCTCGGACCATTGATTGGCCTGCATGGCCTTTTGCGCGGCGGTGATTTCCTTGGCGATGACCCGGCTGATTTCCTGTTTCTTTTCGCCCTTCTCGGCGGACCAGGAGGCGGGCGAGACCGCGGCGAAACCAACGAATGCGCACAGGCAAAAAACCACCGAATGGCGGCGAATATCAAATATCGAGTGATTCATCGGCAGACCTCGCTATATATCGAATTTGGCCGGTGCGGCATTTTCGCTGCCGGGCCGCTCTAAGCCGGTCAAACGAATGGCGCGTGCAGTCCGAGGGACGACGCGCCGCAAGACCGCTTCAGGGGCAACCTTCTTAGAAGAAATCGTTGTTGACGAATCCTATTTTCTTCAAGCCACGATGCTGCAAATCGGCCAGTGTCTGGGCGACAATTTCATACTTGGCAAATTTGTCGACCGTAATGTGCACCTCAGGCTGCGGGTCTTTCGTAGCTTCGTTCTCGATGTAGCCCTGCAAGGTCTTCCGGTCCACCGGATTTTTGTTCCACAGCAAAGTGCCGTCGAAGTCGATCGTCAGGTCGATGACCTCCGGCGGAGGCGGCGGGACATAGTTGGGCGGCGGCGGCAGCGGGTTGTCGATTTTTACCGCGTGAGTTTGATTGGGAAGCGTGATGATGAAAATGATCAGCAGCACCAGCATGACGTCGATCAGCGGCGTCATGTTGATTTCGGAATAGGATTGGCCTTCGCCGCTCCCGCCTACACTCATGGCCATGTGTGATTTCTCCTACCGTGTAGCGCCGGGGTGATCGGGCTCGGTAATGAACGCAACCTTGCGTATACCGATCTTTTGGGTCGCCACCAGCACCTGGCCCACAAATTGATACCGAACATCCTTGTCGCCGCGGATGTGCACTTCCGGCTGCGGCTCTTGACGCGCGATACCGCGCAACATGGTCAGCAACTCATCCTGGCCCGATAGCAGCTTGGTGTTCCAGTAAATGGCTCCCTGTCTGTCGACGGCAATGGTGATGTTTTCGGGACGCGTCTGCGTGACCAGATTCGTTGCCTTCGGCAGTTGCACCGGCACCTGCTGCAAAATGACGCGAATGGTGATGATGAAAATAATCAGCAGCACCAACATCACGTCCACCAACGGCGTGACGTTGATGTCCGACATTGCCGTGGCTTCTTCCTCCGCTCCTCCGACGTGCAGCGCCATCGTCAGTCAGTCCTAGCGGGCGATCGCGGCAGCGGACGGCTTCACACCGGCCGAAGGCGGCGGCTTGTCCATTCCCAAGCCCATCTTGACGCCCGAAATCAGGTACGCATGCAGCTCGTGCGTAAAATGGCTGACACGCTCTTGCACAGTCTTATTGCGCCGCAATAGAACGTTGTAGCCCAGCACCGCGGGAACCGCCACCACCAAGCCGATAGCGGTCATGATCAAGGCCTCACCGACGGGGCCGGCCACCTTTTCGATCGAGCCCTGTCCGGAGACGCCGATCGCGATGAGCGCGTTGTAAATACCGATGACGGTACCGAGCAGTCCGACGAAGGGCGCAGTCGCCCCGACTGATGCAAGCACCGGCAGTCCGGTTTGCAGCCGGCTGATGATGGCATCGGCGGTACGCTGCAGCGACTCCGTGATCCACTCGCTGGTGCCGATCGCACCCGAAAGCCGCGTCTTGTTCACCTCGTGATACTCGTACGCCTGCTTGCCGGTTTCGGCGAGTGCGCGGAAAGGATTGGAGCCGCCCTTCAGCTTGCCGATGGCATCGGTGAGCGTGGATGAGGTCCAGAATTCCTTCTCGGCCTCGATCGCCTGAAGGCGCAGCCGGCGCTGGTCGAAGAATTTGGTGATCATGATGAACCAGGTCATGAGCGACATGATCAACAGCACGGCGAGAATCGATCTGCTGACGATATTGCCATTGGCAATCAGCGCGCCTAAGCCATATGGATTTTCAACAACTGTCTCTTGCATTGACCGATTCCCTCTACTTATAAAAGCTTAATAATAATGGTTTGTGAGCTCGAGTCGTTACCATGGGCAACGGCTATTTTCCGGTTAACTTCCAAACGATCGCAAACGCAAAGTGCCCTTCTACCGGCTTGCCGTCCTCCAGTCCGGGCATGGCCTTTTGTCCTTTCACGCCCTTCAGGCAGGCCTCATCCAAGCGCGGGAATCCGGAGCTGGTCTGAATCTGGGCGTCGAGAATGGCGCCGCTCGCGGCAACATGGGCGAGCACGATGCAACGGCCTTCCTCGCCGGCGCGTTTCGAGGCGTCCGGATAGTATTCTTCGCCGATATGGAACGGATGCTTCGGATCCATCCTGGCGCCGACGATATTGTGCTGTACCGGCGCGGCCACGGGCGCGGGCGGCGGAGTCTTCGTCTGAGTGACGACTGAAATCGCGTTGTTCTCGGGAGGCGCCGCCTGAATGTCGACGAACTCCGGCGGCGGGACATAAGGTTTAATCTCTTCGAGCTTCGGCGGCGGGGGCGGAGGTTTATCGACGTCTTTGGGCTTGTCTATCTGTGCGATTTCAACGGGAGGAATGATCTTCTGGACCAGCTGCCCGGCCAGCCCGGAATAAAATCCCCACACTATGACCACATGCAGAAGGATAACGGCGATAAGGGCGGCGCCCCGTTTGCCGGAAAACAATGAAGGTTGCTCGTATAAACTATGCATAAGTCTGTGCGGCCCTACCCCTTACTTGATCTTGCGCATCGCGCACGCCTCCGAACCCGCAGCTGGTTTCCCAGCAGCTTCCCAGCAAGTTCCCTTCGGCGAGTAAAGAAGCCTGACACATATCCCGCCCGAACTGCAAGCGCGATGTAAGTCTAAAATGCCTTGTTCTAACGTCAGACTTTACGAAGCCTTGCCGCCGTTTGCTGCCGCCGGCAGCGGATCCGCGACCGCTCCTGCCTCCGGAGCACCGTCCATCGGTAATGAGTGAACGCTGTCGCCCAAACCTTGACCCATGATGGCGCTGGTGGGACTTAACATCTCGCGCATGCCCCGGGCCGCCCATCAGCAGCCGCGCGATCAGCCGGGTTGGACGAAAACCGCGGGGCGGTTGAGGCGAGCGAGCGCCATCATGACTTACGCGATGCCATAGCGTGCGACCAAGTAACGGTACACGCCGCGCAGCGCCTGAGCCTCGGCGCCGACCATTCGGCCGGGACGATCCTTGGAGTTCCACGCATACAGATCAATATGCAGCCAAGTCGAGTCTGTGACGAAACGCTTCAGAAATAGTGCACCGAAGATGGAGCCTGCGAACGGCGAAGATGCAACATTGTTGAGATCGGCAATTTTGCTGGCGAGCTCATCCTCGTAGCCGGCCCACAACGGCATCGGCCAAAGCGGATCATGTTCAGCAGCCGCTGTACGGGCGAGTTCCTGCACCACGCGTTCATCATTGCCGAACAGCGCCGGCAGCTCCGGACCGAGCGCAACGCGCGCCGCGCCGGTCAGCGTTGCGAAGTCGATGATCAGGTCGGGCCGCTCGGCATCGGCAAGCGCCAGCGCATCGCACAGCACCAGACGGCCTTCAGCGTCCGTGTTGCCCACCTCGACGGTGAGTCCCTTGCGCGTGGCGAGCACATCGCCTGGGCGATAGGCATTGCCGCTGATCGCATTTTCCACCGCCGGCACCAGAACGCGGATCCGGGCGCGGATCCGCGCGCTCATGACCAAGTGCGCGAGGGCGAGGGCCACGGCGGCGCCGCCCATGTCCTTCTTCATCAGCGCCATGCCGGAGCTCGGCTTTATGTCCAAGCCGCCGCTGTCGAAACACACGCCCTTGCCGACCAGCGTGACGCATGGATACGCGGAGCCGCCTTCGGGCGTCCAGCGCAATTCGACCAGGCGAGGCGGCTCGCTGCTCGCGCGCCCGACCGCGTGTATGGCAGGAAAATTTCCGGACAATAAATCCTCTCCGATCCACTCTCTGAACTCCGCGTGATGACGATCGGCCAGGTGACGCGCCGCAGCAGCCAGCTGTGCGGGACCGAAATCGCCGGCAGGCGTGTTGATCCAGTCGCGCGCCATGCGCAGCGCTTCGGCGGCATGGCTCACGAACGCAACGTCGGCATTGGCGGCCGGCTCGACGCTCGCCGTCTCGTTCTTCGAGGCGCGGTAACGATCGAAGCGGTACGTGCCGTAGGCAAAACCCAATGCCAGCTGCGTGGCCTCGCTCGCATTGAATTCTTGCGCGAGCCGAAAACGGCGCGCGGGCAGCCTTTCGGCCACGCCCGCCGCATGCCAAAGCGATAACTCGCCGAGCCGCTTGCCGAGTCCCGCCACGGCCGCGGCGACGGCGCCGCCGGCATCCGGCAACAGCACCACGCGATGCTTCTCGGCTTTGAAGTTTTGTTCGACGAGCCACTGCCGCACGAGCGGCGCCTGGCCTGCGCGCCACGCGTCGATTTCATCCTCGTGCAGCAACCAGAGCGGAAGCGCAGAACCGCTGCCGGAAGTCATGCGAGCGGGTTCCCGCGATAGCGCGTCTGCCTTGCCATCCTTGCATCATAGGAGATTCTGTGGTGCTATTTGATGCTAGTTAACAAAGCATTTAAGCGCAATTTGTGCGAGACCCCGCTTAAGGCCGCGACAGTCTTTAAGCGGGGTCTTGCGTTTTACACGGCCTTGAAATCCAGCCGTGATGTTCAGGAGATTTGCATGCGTTTGTATTCGCCGCAGGACGTCGGCAAAAGAACACTGCGCGGCGCGCGAATCGCCGTGCCCGGCCACGGCAGCCGGGATCGCGCGCATGCGCTCAATCAGCGCGATGGCGGCCACCGCGCGGCGCTCGAATCCGCCGGAAGCTAGCAGCGGTGCCGGCGCGCACATTGTTCGACAAGGTTTGGTCCGCGCACGAAGTCGTTGCCGAGAGTCCCGATACGCCCGCGGTTCTGTACATCGACTTGCATCTCGTTCACGAGGTCACGACGCCGCAGGCCTTCAGTATGCTGAGGACGCTGGGTCTGCCGGTGCGCCGCCCTGATCGAACCCTCGCGACCATGGACCATTCGACCCCCACCCACAGCGCGCAGGTGTTCGGATCGGTGCCGATCAAGCTCGACGCCGCCGCGCGGCAGGTGCGCCAGCTGCAGGAAAACGCCGCCGCATTCGGCATCGAGCTGTTCGGCATGCAGGACTCGCGCCGCGGCATCGTGCACGTCATCGGCCCTGAGCTAGGCTGCACGCAGCCCGGGATGACCATCGTGTGCGGCGACAGCCACACCAGCACGCACGGCGCCTTCGGCGCGTTCGCTTTCGGCATCGGCAGCACCGAGGTCGGCCATGTATTCGCCACCCAGGCACTCTTGCAGCGCAAGCCGAAGACCTTGGCGCTCAATGTGGAGGGCGCTCTGGCGCGCGGCGTCACGGCAAAGGATTTGATTCTCGCCATCATCGGACGCATCGGCGTTTCGGGCGGCACCGGATACGTGCTTGAGTACCGCGGCTCGACCGTGCGCGGACTGTCGATGCACGAACGCATGACCGTCTGCAACATGTCGATCGAAGCCGGAGCGCGGGCCGGAATGATCGCGCCGGACGAGGTCACGCTGGAGTACCTCAAGGATAAGCCGCGCGTACCTCGAGGCGCGAACTGGGATTCCGCGGTGACGCGCTGGCGCGAGCTCAAGACCGATCCCGGAGCGCGCTTCGACGCTTGCGTCGACATCGATGCCGCGGCCGTAGAACCGATGATCACGTACGGCACCAATCCCGGCATGGTGGTGCCGATCGGTTCCAGGATTCCGGACAGGCAAGGCGATGAGGTTTTCGAGAAGGCGCTGCGCTACATGGGGTTCCGTGGCGGCGAGCGCATGCTCGGCAAGCCGGTGAACGTGGTGTTCATCGGCAGCTGCACCAACGGGCGGCTGGAGGATCTGCAGGCCGCCGCGCAGATTCTAAAAGGGCGCAAGGTCGCGCAGGGAGTCCGCTTGCTCATCGTGCCCGGCTCGCAGCGGGTCAAGCAGCAGGCGGAAGCTTCCGGCATTGCGGAGATCCTCAAGGCGGCGGGCGCCGATTGGCGCGAATCCGGCTGCTCCATGTGTCTTGGCATGAACGGCGATACCGTGGGTTCCGGACAATATTCAGTGAGCACCAGCAATCGCAATTTCGAAGGACGCCAGGGCAAGGGGGCGCGTACGCTGTTGGCCAGCCCCCTGACGGCGGCGGCGAGCGCGGTCACGGGACGCATCGCCGATCCGCGCGAGCTGCTGTAGTGCAGCCGTTCCGGCGCATCACCTCGAGAACCGCCGTCATCGCGTCGAGCGACATCGACACCGACCAGATCATTCCCGCCCGCTTTCTCACCACCACGACGCGAGAGGGCTTGGGTCGGCAGCTGTTTGCCGATTGGCGCTATCAGGCGGACGGTTCCCCAAAGAGCGAATTCGTGCTGAACCGGCCGGAGACGCGCGGCGCGCAAATTCTGGTGGCGGGACCTAATTTCGGCTGCGGCTCCTCCCGCGAACACGCGCCCTGGGCACTTCTCGAGTATGGCTTTCGCGCGGTCATCAGCAGCGGGATTGCCGACATTTTTCGAGGCAACTCGCTGAGGAACGGCTTGTTGCCCGTCGTGGTCGATGAACAAACGGCGCAGTGGTTGCTGCAACACCCCGGCGCCGAGGTAGACATCGATCTTCAGTCCATGCGGCTCGGCTTGCCGACCGGCGCGTCCATCCCCTTCCCGGTCGAACCGTTCGCACGTCACTGCCTCTTGAACGGGCTGGACGAACTCGGCTACCTGCGCAGCAAGCTCGGCGAGATCGAACGCTTCGAGGCGGCGCGCGGCCGATGAAGCTGTGATGGCCGCGGCCCGGCATCTACAACAGAGGTTGCGGGCAAGGCGATCACGACACGAGCCGCTGCAGATGCGGCGCCGGCTGCGCGCTAGCCGCACGCGCGAGGCCGGCCCGTAAATCCGCGACCAGGTCCGCCGCGTCTTCAATACCCACCGAGACCCGCAGCAGTCCGGGGCTGATGCCGGCGCGCAGTCTTGCCGATTCCTCCATTCCGGCGTGCGTCATGCTGGCCGGGTGCGCAATCAAGCTTTCGACACCGCCCAAGGACTCGGCCAGCGTGAAACACTGCAGCCCGGTGAGAAAGGCTTCCATGGCGGTTTCGCCGCCGTCAAGCTCGAAACTCAACATGGCGCCGAACCCGGTTTGCTGGCGGCGGGCGATCTCATGGCCTGCAGTGCCCGCAAGGCCCGGGTAATGGACGCGCTGCACCTGCGGGTGCTGTACGAGAAAATCAACGATATACGCGGTGTTTTCAGCATGAACGCGCATGCGGGCGTGCAGGCTGCGCACCCCGCGCAAGGTGAGAAAACTGTCGAACGGCGCGCCGGTGACGCCGATGGCATTGGCCCACCAGCTCAAAGATTCGTGCAGCTCTTGCGTTGCGGCGACCACCGCGCCTCCCACGACGTCGCTGTGGCCGTTCAGGTATTTGGTGGTGGAGTGCATCACGAAATCCGCGCCGAAGGACAGCGGCTGCTGCCATATCGGCGACAAAAAAGTGTTGTCGACCGCCGCCAGGGCTCCGGCCTGATGTGCGGCGTTCGTGATCGCGCGAATATCGACGACCCGCAGCAACGGGTTGCTCGGCGTCTCTATCCACACCAGGGCCGGTTTGGCCTCGAGCGCCGCACGCAATTCAGCGGCGTTGCTTTGGTCGACGAAATCCACCGCGAGATTACCCTTCGCATGCAGCGCTTGCAGCAGCCGATACGTGCCGCCGTAGCAATCGTAGGGAGCCAGCACCCGCGCTCCGGCGGGCAGGCCCGCGAGGATCAACGTGATCGCAGCCAGTCCGGTGCAAGTGACGATCGCGCCCGCGCCGCCTTCGAGATCCGCCAAGGCATCGGCAAGCTGATCGCGGGTAGGATTGCCCGAGCGCGTGTAGTCGTAGTGCCGCGGCTTACGATAGCCTTGAAATGCAAAATTGCTCGACAGATAAATCGGCGGCACCACGGAACCGTGATGCGCATCCGACTCGAGCCCTGCGCGCACCGACCGGGTCGCAATGTTTTTGGGTGGCGCATGGCTGCTCATGACTGCTGCTCCGCAAGGGCGTGTTTGATGATGGGCGTCAAGGCCGCGGCTTCCTTCAGGAAGGCGTCATGACCGAATATGGAGTTGATTTCGATCAGCTGGCGAGGACCGTTCAAGCGCGCGGATAGCGCCTGCATGTCGTTGAACGGCACCAGTTGATCCTCACGCACGGCAATCAGCGTCGCCGGCGTGTGCACTTTAGTCGCATCCATCTCGTGCAAATCGATGGATTCGCTCAAAGTCAGGAAAGATTCCGCGCGGTATTTCTGTACGTAGTCATCGCCGCGCGCGAACAAATAATCTTCGATCGGAAATCGAAAACCATCGGCGCTGCGCTTGGGCGGGCCGCCGAACCTGATGGCGAACTCGGTCGGACTGCGATAAGTCGCCATCGCCAGCGCGCGGGCAAGCTTGAGACCCGCTGCACCGTCGCCGCGCGTAATCGCCTCGCGCACGATTTGACGCTGCACGCTGCGCCAAGCCGTCGACAGCACTTGCGAGCGGTCGGCCGCGCTCAATACCACGATATGGCCGACGAGCCCGGCATAGCGTTCGGCGAAGCACAGCGCAACCATCCCGCCGTACGAGGCGCCGACGATGGCATGCAAAGACCGCAATCCCAGATGACGGACGATCAGGCTCAAAGCTTTGGCTTGATCGTAGGAACTGACGGGAGGAAACGCGCCGCCGACGCCGGGCGTCGTGCTCTCGCCGCGGCCGCCGATATAGTCCAATCCCAAGACCAGATATTGCCGGGTATCCACGCCGAGTCCCGGGCCTACCATCTCGGGCCACCATCCCTCCCCCGGCAAGCCTGCGACGACTCGATGCGCGGAAATTCCGCCGAGCACGACCACCACGGGACCTTGTTCGTTGCCCGCCAGGCGAAAAGCGATCCTCGCGTCCGGCAATACATCGCCGTAATGCAGGTCGAAGGGCGCGAGACGCAAAGTCTCGTCGATGGGATTGAGAGAGTTTTCGACCACGATCCTTTATAGCTCCTTAAGGCAATTACCCCTGGAGCATCGGCTCGTAGCCCATTGAAGTCGCGGGATGCCCACGCAATCGGCTGCCCATCTACCGGGCCCGCGTCGGCAACGCAGTCCCGCAGGAGTTGGCACCGTTCCGCTGACCTCAAAAGGAGAACTCGGTGGTTGCCCCGGCTTCTAAGGGCCTTTCCCTCAGCCGGTCTAGATAAGCCGTTGAATTTTAGGCAGGCGCGCCCGGCACGTCAAGCATTTCGCCGTTTTTTGGCTTGCCACGCTCCTCTCAACGTATTAATGTAATAGCGCGTTAATACATACACGCAGCGCGGACGGCCGCAGCGAGAGTTTTACATATGAAAACGAATCGGCCCGTGACCATGCGTCAAGAACAACAGCACGAACGCGCGCTGTGCGCGGCGATCCTGGCGCTGCGCTCGGTCGACGAATGCCGCAGCTTCTTTCGCGACCTGTGCACGCCCGCCGAGCTGCAGGCGATGGCGGACCGCTGGGCGGTGGTGGAGCTGTTGGAGCGCGGCTTGCCCTATCGGGAAATCCACAAGCAAACCGGCGTCAGCGTTACCACGATCGGCCGCGTCGCACGCTACCTGATGTCGGGCAATGGCGGTTATCGGGCGGTGACCGAACGGTTGAAGATCAATGCGTAGCTCGAATGGTTCGAGCGATCCCGTGCGCCTCAAGATCGCGGTCCAAAAGAGCGGCCGGCTCACCGACAGTTCTTTGGAGTTGTTGTCCCGATGCGGCTTGAAGTACAGCCGCGGCAAGGACCAATTGATGTGTTACGGCGAGAACATGCCGCTCGACGTGCTGTTCGTCCGGGATGATGACATCCCCGATCTGGTGCAGGAAGATGTCTGCGACCTAGGGCTGGTCGGATTGAACGTGGTCGAAGAGAAGCGCCTCGCTTTCGCGGCAAGGCGGATCAGTCCGCTGTTCGAGACGGTGCAGCTGCTCGACTTTGGACATTGCCGGCTCTGCATCGCCGTTCCCGATGGATTCGATTATGAGGATCCGCAATCGCTGCAAGGCAAGCGCATCGCGACGACCTATCCGCATGTGCTGGGGCGCTTTCTCGAGGATCACGGCATCAGCGCCGAGGTGGTCGTGCTGTCCGGCGCGGTGGAAATTGCGCCGCGGCTCGGCCGTGCGGACCTGATCTGCGATCTGGTTTCCACCGGCTCGACGCTCGCAGCGAACCACCTGCGCCTCGCGCAGATCGTGCTCGAGAGCCAGGCCGCGCTCATCCGCACGCCGATGCCGATTCCATTGGAGAAGCAGGAGTGGACGCGCCGTTTGCTGATGCGCATCGACGGCGTCGAACAGGTCAAGGGCAGCAAGTACATCATGCTGCATGCGCCCCGCTCCGCGCTGGCCGCCATTGCCAAGCTGCTGCCCGGCAGCGAGGCGCCCACCGTCATTCCGCTGGAAGGCTTGGGCGATCGGGTCGCCGTGCACGCGGTATGCCGTGAGAATGTGTTCTGGGAGACCCTCGAGGAGTTGAAGGGTGCGGGAGCAACCTCGGTGCTGGTGCTGCCGGTCGAGAAGATGCTGGCCTAGCCGCGCTTCCTGCCCATGAAAATTCTCGACTGGAACTCCCTATCCCCTGCCGAACGCCGCGAAGCTCTGCGGCGTCCTGCGCAAGCCGACGCCGGGCGGATCACGGCCGCTGCGCGCCGCATCATTGATCGCGTGCGCCGTGAGGGCGACGCCGCCCTCCTCGCGCTCACCGAGCAATACGATGGCGCTCGAATCGAGTCGCTGCGAGTCGCGCCGCACGAATTTGCCGCCGCCGAAGCGGCTCTGACTTCGGAACAGCACGCGGCCATCGGCCGCGCGATCGACAATGTCGGGCGCTTCCATGCGGCGCAATCGTCGCTGCCGCTGCGCGTGGAGACATCGCCGGGCGTGGTATGCGAGCGATTCAGCGTGCCCATCCGCGCGGTAGGCCTGTACGTGCCCGCCGGCTCCGCGCCGCTGCCGTCCACGGCCATTATGCTGGCGGTGCCGGCCAGTCTCGCTGCGTGTCCGGTAAGAGTGATGTGCACCCCGCCCGACCGGCATGGCGGCGTGCGGCCGGCAATATTGGTGGCTGCGCGCAAAGCGGGCGTCGAGCAAGTATTCAAAGTCGGCGGCGCTCAGGCCATCGCGGCCATGGCCTACGGCACCGATTCCATCGCGAAGTGCGACAAGCTCTTCGGACCCGGAAATGCGTATGTGACCGCGGCGAAAATCCTGGCGGCGCAAGATCCTGGCGGCGCCGCGCTGGATTTGCCCGCGGGCGTCACGGAGGTCATGATCATTGCCGATGCGGAAGCCCGGGCCGACTTCGCCGCCGCCGATCTGCTTGCCCAGGCGGAGCACAGTCCCGACGCACAGGCGATCCTGGTGACGACGGAGCCGGCGCTCGCGCAAGCCGTGCTTCGGGAAGTGCCGCGTCAGTGCACGCGGCTTAGCCGCACGCAGATCCTGACTGAGTCGGTGGCAGCCATGCGGCTGATCGTGGTGGATGCGCTGGCTCAGGCCTTCGAGATCGCAAACTCTTACGCGCCGGAACATCTCATTCTCGAGATTCGCGAGCCGCGCCGATGGCTGCCGCGAATCAACGCCGCGGGTGCCGTTTTTTTGGGCCACTGGTCGCCGGAATCGCTGGGCGATTATTGCAGCGGTCCCAATCACACATTGCCGACCTACGGCTTTGCGCGCAGCCACAGCGGTCTGTCGCTGGAGGATTTCCAAAGACGCATCACGGTGCAGGAACTCACGCCGGCGGGATTGCAGGGACTGGGGCCGACCGCAAGAATCCTGGCCGGCCTCGAGGGATTGGACGCGCACGCCGCCGCCGTGAGCATCAGGCTCGAGGCACTTCAATGAGCGCGCTCCTTTCCCTGGCTCGTCCGGAAATCGTGGCATTGAAGCCCTACGCGCACGCAGCCTGGGTGCCGTCTCTCATCCGCTTGCATGCCAATGAAGCGCCTTGGAGACCGGAAGGCGACAGCACCGCGGCGGGCCTCAATCGATATCCTGAACCTCAGCCGCAGGCTCTCCTCGAGAGCTTGGCCGCACTTTATGGCGTCTCGGAAGCGCAAGTATTGGCCACGCGCGGCGCCGATGAAGCGATCGATGTGCTGGCGCGAATTTATCTTCGTGCCGGAAGCGACGCGATTCTGCAATGCGGCCCCACCTTCGGGATGTATCGGCTCGCGGCCCGTATCCAGGGAGCCGAGGTGATCGAGGTTCCGCTGAATCGCGACGCAGGCTGGAGCATCGATGCCGAACAGCTGCTTGCCGCTTGGCGTCCGAATATCAAGCTGGTGTTCCTATGCTCGCCGAACAATCCGACCGCCAATCTTCTGAGCGAGAGCGCCCTCGAGCGCATCTGCGCGCAACTCGACGGCAAGGCCATCGTCGTGATCGATGAAGCGTACATCGAGTGGTCGCGTTCTCCCAGCCTGACACGCTGGTTGGGACGATTTCGCACACTGGCAATTTTGCGGACGCTGTCGAAAGCGCACGCACTGGCCGGCGCACGCTTGGGAGCCTTGCTGGCAGCTCCCGAATTGATTCAACTCGCGCGGCGTGTCATACCGCCCTATGCCCTGGCCCAGCCGACCATCGAGGCCGCCCTGCGCGCGCTCGATGCGCGCGAATTGAACGCCTCGCAAACCAAAATGGAAGGCTTGCTGATGGAGAAGGAATACTTGCGCCGCGGCCTCGAGCATTCGCCGCTGGTGCGCAAGATTTGGCCCAGCGACGCGAATTTCCTGCTCATCGATTGCTCCGACGCGGACCGGTTCATGAGCGACAGCATTGCCGGCGGCCTGATGGTTCGCGATCTACGCGCCCATCCCGCGCTCGGGACTTCGTTGCGCGTCTCGGTCGGCAGCCGATGTCAAAACGACTTACTGCTGCGCAGCGTGATGCCGTGAGCGGACGGCGCATCCTGTTTCTCGACCGCGACGGCACCTTGAACGAAGAAGCCGCGGATGAACAGATCGATAGCCTGGGCAAGGTTCGGCTCATGCCCGGCGTCATTCCGGCCCTCTTGGAGCTGAAGCGCGCCGGGTATTCCTTGGTCGTGGTGACGAATCAAGACGGCCTAGGAACAGCGGGATTTCCACGCGAAGCCTTCGAGCTTGCGCAGAATTTCATCTTGGACCTGTTCCGCTCGCAAGGGATCGAGTTCGAGGCGGTATTTCTGTGCCCGCACTTCAAGCACGAGGGTTGCGGCTGCCGCAAGCCGAAACTCGGCATGATCCAGGAATTCTTGGCGGCCGGCGAAATCGACACGGCGCACAGCTTCATGATCGGAGACCGCGAAACGGACCTTGAATTCGCCGCCAATCTGGGCGTCCAGGGACTGCGAATCTCGTTGAACGGCGGCCTCGCGGAAACCTGGCCCGCGATTGCGGCGCGAATCTTGGGCGCGGCGCGGCGCGCGCAGGTACGCCGCAAGACCAAAGAGACCGATGTCGCGGTGGATATCGACTTGTCGAGCGATGCCCCAACCGTGATTGCCACCGGCCTGGGTTTTTTCGATCATATGCTGGAGCAGATTGCCAAGCACGGCGGATTTGCGTTGCAACTCAAATGCATGGGCGATCTTAAGATCGACGAACATCACACCGTCGAGGACTGCGCGTTGGCACTAGGCGCGGCCTTGCGTCAAGCGCTCGGCGAGAAGCGCGGCATCGCACGCTATGGATTCCTCCTGCCCATGGACGAAGCCGAAGCGCAAATTGCACTCGACCTCAGCGGCCGTCCCTATTTCCTCTGGCAGGGAACGTTCAATCGCGAGCGCGTGGGCGAATTGCCCACCGAGCTGGTGCCGCATTTCTTCAGGTCGCTCGCCGAGTCGCTGGGCGCGGCCCTGCACATCAGCGTGCGCGGCGATAACACCCATCACATGATCGAGTCGTGCTTCAAAGGCGTCGGGCGCAGCCTGCGTCAAGCGATACGCCTGGAGGGCACAGAGATGCCGAGCAGCAAGGGGACGCTTTGAAGCCAAACGTCGTGGTCGTCGAGGCGGGCGGTGCCAATATTGCGTCCGTGCAATTCGCGTTGCAGCGGCTCGGGGTGGTCTCGGCCGTTTCGGCAAACGCACGCAAGATTCGCAAGGCGAGCCATGTCATTTTGCCGGGAGTCGGTGCGGCAGCGAATGCCATGGCGCGGCTGCGGCAGAACAACTTGGATGCACTGATTGCATCGCTGCAGCAGCCGGTGCTCGGCATTTGCCTGGGGATGCAATTGTTGTTCGAGACTTCGCAGGAGGGCCAAGCGCAATGCTTAGGCATCATTCCGGGCGAAGCCATCCGTTTTATGCCGCTTGACCGACCGGTGCCGCACATGGGCTGGAACACACTGCGTATCGAGCGGCCGAATGCGCTGCTCGACGGCCTGCGCCATGGAGACTACGCCTACTTCGTGCACAGCTATGCAATCCCTCCCGGACCCGCCACCCTCGCCAGCTGCGAGTATGGACAGACATTCAGCGCCTGCGTGCAGTGGCGCAATTTCTTCGGCACCCAATTCCACCCGGAGCGCTCCGCCAAGGTCGGAGCCCGACTGCTGCAGAATTTTCTATCGCTGCATTAATGTCAGCATGATACTCATCCCCGCCATCGACCTGAGAGCCGGATACTGCGTGCGGCTGTTGCATGGTGATTTCGCGGCCGAAACGCGCTATTCGGTGGATCCGGGCGCGCTGTTGGCGAGATACCGCGCCCTCGGCGCGAATTGGCTGCACATCGTCGATCTCGACGGCGCCCGCGACGGTTCGCCCGACAACCGGGCCGTCATTCTCGATTTGGCTCTCCGGCAATCCATGAATTTGCAAGTGGGTGGCGGCCTGCGCAACAGCGCGGCGCTTCAGCAAATATTGGATTCGGGCGTCGCGCGGGCGGTGATCGGCAGTGCCGCCATTACTCACGTGGCGCAAGTGCGCGCGTGGCTTGAGCGTTTCGGTGCGGAGCGCCTGACGCTGGCGTTCGACGTCTGCATCGACGATGACGGTGTGCCGAGGGTGATGACCCACGGCTGGCAGCAGCAGTCCGCGCAGTCGTTGTGGGAGGCGCTCGAGGCCTTCGCTGCCTCGCCGCTCAAGCATGTGCTCTGTACCGATGTCGGCCGGGATGGCGCGCTCAGCGGCCCGAACGTCGCACTGTACCGCGAGGCGGTGCGGCGCTATCCGCGAATCGCCTGGCAGGCCTCAGGGGGCATCCGCAACGCCCACGATTTGCATCTTTTGGCCGAAACCGGCGCTGCCGCGGCTATCAGCGGCAAGGCTCTGCTCGAAGAGTTGATCCCGGCGGAGGAATTGCAGCCATTCTTGCGAAGCGCATAATTCCTTGCCTGGACGTGCGCGACGGCCAGGTGGTCAAGGGAGTGCGGTTTCGCGATCATCGCGTGGTCGGAGGCATACTGGATCTCGCCGCCCGCTATCGGGACGCGGGAGCGGACGAGCTGGTGTTCTACGACATTTCCGCCAGCCCGCAGGGGCGCAGCGTGGACCGCTCATGGATTTCCCGCATCGCGCGCAGCTTGGATATCCCTTTTTGCGTTGCGGGCGGAATTCGATCCGTAACCGAGGCGGAAGAGGTTCTGGCGGCCGGCGCGGAAAAGATCTCGGTCAATTCGCCGGCGCTCGAGCAGCCCGGGCTGATCAATGCATTGAGCGAGCGATTTGGCGCACAATGCGTCGTCGTCGGTATCGATAGCGAGACGGTCAATGGCGGTTACCGCGTGCAGCAATACACCGGCGATGCCGCGCGCACGCGCGATGCTGGGCGCGAGACGCTGCAGTGGGTGCTCGAGGTGCAGCAGCGCGGCGCAGGAGAAATTGTGCTCAATTGCATGGCGAACGATGGTGTTCGCGCCGGATATGATATTGCACAGCTATGTGCGGTGCGCGCGGCATGCAAGGTTCCTTTGGTCGCTTCCGGCGGCGCCGGCTCGGCGCAGCATTTCGCCGAAGTCTTTCGGGCCGCACATGTCGATGGCGCGCTGGCGGCCGGCGTGTTTCATTCCGGCGAGATCACGATTCCAGCCTTAAGGCGCGAGCTGCGCGCGCAAGGCATCGAGGTGCGACCATGAAATTGCCCGACATCGATTGGCAGAAAATGAACGGCTTGGTCCCTGCCATCATCCAGCACGCGAGCAGCGGTGCCGTGCTCATGTTGGGATACATGAATCGCGAGGCGCTGGCGGCGACCCAATCCGCCGGCCACGTCACCTTCTGGAGCCGCAGCAAGAATCGCTTGTGGACCAAGGGTGAGTCTTCCGGCGACTTCCTCGAGGTGTGCCATATCTCGGTGGACTGCGATCGCGACACACTGCTCATTCTCGCGCAGCCCTTGGGCCCCGCGTGCCATCTGGGAACCGCCACCTGCTGGGGTAAAGATGCGCCCCGCACGCTCGCGCAGCGCCTGGAGTTTTTGGGCAGGCTCGAACAGATCGTGGCGCAACGCATCGCCGACCCGCCCGAGCACAGCTACACCGCGAAACTGGTGGACGAGGGCCTGACCCGCATCGCACAGAAGGTGGGCGAAGAAGGCGTGGAATTGGCTTTGGCCGCCGTGGCCCAATCCGATGAAGCGGTCATCGGCGAGGCCGCGGACCTTTTGTATCACACCGCGCTGCTGCTCAAGGCCAAGGGTTTATCGCTGACGCAGGTCGTGGCCGAATTGGAATGCCGGCACGCGGAAGCTCACGGCGTCGACCGATAATTTCGCCGCAGCGCATAGAAGGCGATCCCCATCCACACCACATTGAGCGCCACCGACGGCCACGCACTGTTGTAGGCGCAATTGACGATGAACCCGGCGGCGCCGACGATATTCATGAGCTGATAGACCCATGAGCGCGGCTGGATTTTGCCGAACGACAGCAGGCCGTACGCCGCCAAAATGAGCGCCGCCGCCGTCCAGCCGGCAATCGAAATAAATGTCTCGAATCTCATTCGCCTCAAGCTGGGCTGGTCTGCGGAACAGCGGCCAAGCGCAGCCTCAATTCCCGGCGCACCAGCCACAAGCTGAACACCGCCTGCATGGCGACGCTCGCAACCGACAGATACCAGACTTGGATCATCGCGAAATCAGGCTGTTTCGACAACCACAGCACCGGCACCACGAAGCTCAGCAAGCGGCTGGCGGAACTCAACACTGCGGGCACCGTGTTGCCGAGGCCCTGGAATACGGCGGAGCAAGTAAATACCAGGCCGGAGGCCAGAAAGTTCCAGGAAATGATCTGCAGATACTGAGTCCCGACCGCGAGCGCGGTCGGATCCTTGGTGAACCCTCCGATCACCCATGCAGATCCCCATTGGCAGAACAGCGTCATGAGAACCATGACGCAGCTGCCGATCAGGGCCGACAACGTAAAGGTTTCGCGCACACGCTCGAACTTGCCCGCGCCGAAGTTCTGGCCGACGATGGGCGCGGCCGCAAATGCGACTGCCATGGCGGGCAGGAACATGCTCTGCATGATGCGCATGCCGATGCCGAATCCGGCTTGTGCATCGGTGCCGAACGGCCGGAGCACCCAATAGAGGACCGCCATCAGAAAGAACATCAGCAGAAATTCTCCGCCAGCCGGCAAGCCGATGCGCAGCAGCCGCCGCCACTGCGCCATTCGCGGCCGCCACTCGGCGCGGGCGAACCCGACGTACTTCTCGAGCCGGTGAAAGTACAGACCGAGCATCGCCACGCCGACCGCCAGGGAAATGGAACTCGCGAAGCCCGCGCCGGCGACGCCCATCGGATGTCCGGTACCCCATCCGGCGATCAAGACCGGCGCGAGGATGGCATTCAAGACCACCGTCAGCACTTGCACGATCATGGTCGGCTGCACGATGCCGGTGCCGCGCAGCGCCGATCCCATGACCACCAGCGCAAACTGCAGCGCCAAGCTCGGCAGGAACCAGTGCAGGTATTGAATTCCCGCGGCGACCGTCGCCGCGCCCGCACCGAGCGTCCTTACATAGTAAGGCCCGCCAAAGAAGCCCAGCGCCAATGTCACGGCCGCGCAAGTCGCCGCGAGGGCCAGGCTCTGATTGAATATCAAGTTCGCGTCCGCCTGATCCTTGCGGCCCGCGGCATGCGATATCAGCGTGACGGTGCCCACACCCAGCACCTGCGTGACGGCGAACACGACGAACATCACATTGCCGGCGGCGCCGACGCCTGCGATCGCGGCATCGCCCAAGCCTGCGACAAAATACAGGTCGATGAGGAAATATAGAGTCTGAAAGAACATGCCCGCTGCAATGGGCAGCGCCATCTGCAGAATGTTCTTGACGATCGAGCTGTCGGTTAGATCCTTCATGGCTCCCCCGGAAATCCTCCGCCATTGTGCCACAGCGTCAATCGCTACAAGAACGCGTGTGCTAATGCTACGCTGCACCGATGGCCGTACTTCCTGACTTCGACATGCTGCTGTTCGGCGGCACCGGCGATCTGGTGACCCGCAAGCTGCTGCCCGCCCTGTACCGGCGTTTCGCAGCCGGCCAGGTATCCGCGGCATCGCGCATTTTCGGCGTGGCAAGATCCGCACTGTCGCGCACCGCATACGCCGCCCAAGCAGAGGCGGCATGCCGCGAGTTCCTGGGCAAGGAATTCGACGCCCAGCAGTGGCTCGGCTTCAGCCGCATGCTCGACTACCTCAAGCTCGATGCCGGCGCCGAACCGGACTATGCCGCCCTGCCGGCGCTCTTCAAGGATCGCGGCGCCATCGTCCGCGTGTTTTTCTTTTCGACGGCCTCCAATCTTTTCTCCGTGATCTGTCAAAACCTCGCCAAGGCAAAAGTCGTCACGCCGCTGTCGCGGGTGGTGCTTGAAAAACCCTTGGGGCACGACACGGCATCGGCGAATCTCATCAATGAGCAAGTCGGCGCGGTATTCGCCGAGAAGCAGATCTACCGGATCGATCACTATCTCGGCAAGGAGGCCGTGCAAAATCTCATGGCCCTGCGCTTCGGCAACCTGCTGTTCGAACCGCTGTGGCGCCGCGGTTTCATCAAACATGTGCAAATCACCGTCGCCGAGGAGCTGGGCGTCGAGCGCCGCGGAAATTTTTACGACAAAACCGGCGCCATGCGCGACATGATGCAAAACCATCTGCTGCAGCTGCTCTGTATCATGGCCATGGAGCCGCCGGCCAGCAGCGATCCCGATGCCGTGCGCGACGAGAAACTAAAGGTCTTGAGAGCCCTGCGCCCGTTGCGCGAGGGCGACGTGCTGACCAAATCGGTGCGCGGCCAATACAAGGCGGGCGCGGTCCGCGGTGTGCCGGTGGCCGGATATCTGCAGGAGGCCGATATCGCGCCGGACAGCAGCACGGAGACTTTCGTGGCGCTGAAAGTCGACATCGATACCTGGCGCTGGGCGGGCGTGCCGTTTTACCTGCGCACGGGAAAACGGCTGCAGGACAAGCTTACCGAGCTGGTGGTGACCTTCGAGGAGGTTCCGCATCCCATCTTTGAGATACCCAACTCGCATACGGCCAATAAGCTGGTCATTCGGCTGCAGCCCGACGAAAGCATCACCATGACCATCCTCGCGAAGAATCCCGGCGAGGGAATGCGCCTCAAGCCGGTAAACCTGGCGCTCGACCTGGGCGAGACATTCAAGATGCGCAGCCTCGATGCCTATGAGCGCCTGCTCATGGACACCGTGAAAGGTAATCTGACGCTCTTCATGCGCCGGGACGAGCTGGATGCGGCGTGGGCGTGGATCGATCCTATCCGCGCCGGCTGGGAGGAGTATGACGAAGGACCGAAAATATACATTGCCGGCACCTGGGGACCCGCCTCCTCCAGCGCCATGCTGAGCCGCGACGGATTTGCGTGGCATGGCGAACTCTGACCCTGCGGCCACGAAATTCGCGGACAACGAATCGTTGTCGCGCACGCTCAGTGCACAACTGGCAGCGAGCCTCGGGGCCGCGATTGCCGCACGCGGCCTTGCCAGCTTGGTGGTTTCCGGCGGCAAGTCGCCCATAACGCTGTTCGAACGCCTGCGCGCCGAGGATCTTGATTGGTCCCGGGTCTGCGTTGCGCTCGCCGATGAGCGCTGGGTCGAGCCTTCCGATTCCGCCAGCAACGAGAAGCTGGTGCGCGACGTGCTTTTGCAGGGATCCGCGTCTGCTGCCCGGTTCGTCGGTCTAAAAAATGCCGCGCCCACGCCCGATCTGGGCGCGGTGTCCGCATGGGAAACTTTTGCGCGGGTACCGCGTCCGTTCGATGCGCTGGTGCTCGGCATGGGCGATGACGGGCACACCGCGTCGCTGTTTCCAGGCTCGCCCAATCTGTCCCGCGCGTTGAATCCGGCGGCGGTCGCCGGATGCGTCGGCATGTGGTCGCCGGCGGCTCCGCATGCTCGCTTGAGTTTGAATTTAAGCGCCCTGCTCGATTCGCGCCGCATCGTGCTGCTGATCGGCGGCGCTGAAAAATGGCGCACCTATTGCGCGGCAAGCGGCAAAGGCGAAGCGCAAGACATGCCGGTACGGGCCGTGTTGCGCCAGCGCCGCACGCCGGTTGAAGTGATGTGGGCGCCTTAGGTATGCGGCAGCAGAAATCGCATCGTGCGCCGCAGCGGTTCGGCCGCGCCCCATAGCAGCTGATCGCCCACGGTAAAAGCCGACAAATAGCCGGGGCCCATCGAGAGCTTGCGCAGGCGTCCGACGGGGATGTCCAACTTGCCGCTCACCGCGGCGGGCGACAGGGCGCGAATCGAGGCCTCCTTGTTGTTGGGCACGATGCGCACCCAAGGATTGCCGGATCCGATCAATTTCTCGATTTCCGCCATCGGTAAATCCTCAGACAGCTTGATGGTCAGCGCCTGTGCGTGGCAGCGCATGGCGCTCACTCTGACGCAAATACCTTCAATGGGCACCGGCCGCGCCCCGGATCCCATGATTTTATTGGCTTCTGCCGCAGCCTTCCATTCCTCGCGGCTTTGACCGTTGCCCAAATCCTTGTCGATCCACGGAATGAGACTCGCCGCCAGCGGCACCTCGAAGTGGGTGCGCGGAAATTCCTTCCCGGACAGCGCGGCGCTCACCGCCCGGTCGATCTCCAGGATGCCGGAGGCAGGGTTTTCCAGCAGAGCCGCCGCGGATTGATGCAGTACCCCCATTTGCTGCAGCAATTCGCGCATGTTTTGCGCGCCGGCACCGGAGGCAGACTGGTAGGTCATCGCGGTGATCCACTCGACCAACCCCGCGCGCAGCAAGCCCGCGACCGCCATCAGCATGAGCGACACCGTGCAGTTGCCGCCGATAAAATCCTTGATGCCGCGCGCCTGCGCGGCTTGCATCACCGGCAGATTGACCGGATCGAGCACGATCACCGCATTCTCCTGCATGCGCAGCGCCGAGGCTGCGTCGATCCAGTAGCCTTTCCAGCCCGCGGCCCGCAGGCGCGGATGGACGGCCTGCGTATAGTCGCCGCCCTGGGTACTGATGAGCATCGGCAATTTCGCCAGTGCGGCGACGTCATTCGCATCGTGCACCGGTTGAGTAGCCGCGCCGATGCGAGGTCCGGCCGCCCCGGCCTGCGAGGTGCTGAAAAAAATCGGCGTTACGAGCTCGAAATCCCGTTCCTCGCGCATCCTGTCGAGGAGCACCGAGCCCACCATGCCGCGCCAACCGATGATGCCAACTTCCTGCATGCTCAAATCATAAACTCTCGCGCCGGTGAGCGCCGGTTATAGTTCGACGACATGACATATCCATAGGCTCCGCAGTTGGCGATGAGGATTACGTCGCCTTCTCGTGTGTCGGGAAGCCAACGGTCGACGCCCAGCTGGTCGGCGCTTTCGCAGACGGGACCGACCACGTTGGCCCGATGACTCATCGGATCCTCGAGTCTCGTAAGATTGCGTATGTCGTGATGCGCCCCGTAGAGCGCGGGTCGAATGAGCGAATTCATGCCCGTCGCGATACCCACGTAGTGAACGTCGCCCTTGCCCTTCAGCTGCGTGACCAGCGCCACCAAGACGCCGGCCTTCGATACCAGGAAGCGGCCCGGTTCCATCCAGAATTCAAGGTGAGGATATTTTTCCGCCAAACCCGCAATTCCCCGATCGAGCGCCGCCAGGTCGATTTCGCTGTGGCCGAGCTGATCCGGAACGCCGAGGCCGCCGCCCAAGTCGATGACGGCAACATCGGGAAAACGTTTGGCAAGTTCCGCCAGCTGTGCGCCGGTGTCCGTCCAATTGGACACGTCGAATATGCCGCTGCCGGTATGCGCATGCAGGCCGGTCACGCGCACGCCGGCTGCGTTCGCCAGCGCGATGAGTTCATCCGTCTCGCAGAGAGGCACGCCGAACTTGGTATGCACGCCCGCGGTTCGCACGTGGCTGTGGTGGCCGCGTCCAAATCCCGGATCGATACGCAAAAAGATTTCCTTGCTGCGAAACAGCTCAGGCCACATTTTCAAGGGATGAAGGTTGTCCAGCGTCACCCTGACATGCTTCGCGAAGCCGAATTCATATTCGGCACGCGGTGCAAAATTCGGCGTGAACAACACGCGCTCAGGATCGAGCCCCGGCACCGAGGCAAAGGCATGTTCGAGCTCGCCGCGCGATACGCATTCCAGCGTCAGGCCCGCCGCATAGATCTTGCGCAACACGTCCGGATGCCAGTTCGCCTTCATCGCGTAGGCCCAGCGCTTGACCGAGCCGACGCTCAAGACTGCGGTAATCGATGCATCCAAGGACTCCGTGCTATAGACGTAGGCGGCTGATTCGCGGCTTGCGATGTCGAGCAGTGCGCTGCGCTTCTGCGGCTGCTCCCACCAGTTCAGGGCGCGTGCATCGCTGCGCTGTGCCGCGAACATTTGCGTCCAGGTGGGCCCGAGAACCTTGTCCGAGCCGATGCTCTGAATGAGCCGTTCGTGCAGCTGCTGCACCAGCCGGTCGCCTTGCGACTCGTCGATGACGAAGGTGAAGTTCAGGTCGTTGGCGGCTTGCGTCACCAAATAGATCTTCTGATCCTGAAACAATTCGAAGGCGGAGCCCAACTCATGCAGGATGCCGCGAATATTCTGTCCCAACAGGCTCAAAGAGGCGCACGGGCCTAGAATTTCGACGCGGCAAATTTCGTTGAGCGCTGCCGCCAATCCGTCGAGGGCAGAGTCGTCCAAGGTATTGGCGCTGGGATCCAACGAGACGGTGACATTGGTTTCCGAGGTCGAGACCAGGTCGACGGACAACCCATGTTGCTTGAATACCTGAAAGGCATCGGCGAGAAACCCGACTTGGTGCCACATCCCAGGACTTTCCATGGACACCAGCGTGATTCCCTTCTTGATCGCAATGGACTTTACTTGCGCCGCGCTGTCGGCCACGTTCGCGCTCACGACCGTGCCTTCCAGAGCGGGTGCCTGGGTTGCATACACATGCAACGGGATCTTGTATTGCCGCACCGGCAGGATGCAGCGCGGATGCAGCACCTTCGCGCCGTTGCTGGCGATCTCCTGTGCCTCATCGTAGTGCAGTTCGCGCAGAAGGCGCGCCGTCGGCACGGCGCGCGGATTCGCGCTGAAAAGCCCCGGCACATCGGTCCATATCTCGAGACGCACTGCGCGCAGCTTGGCCGCGAAATACGCCGCGGAAGTATCCGAACCGCCGCGGCCCAGCAACACGGTATCGCCCGCCGCGTTCGAGGCGATGAAGCCTTGGGTGATCACGACCTGATCGAGCGCCCTCCAGGCTGCTTGGAGCTCATCGTCGGGGGCAAAGTCGCACGTCGCGGAGAGGAGGCTCGCCTTGTGGGTGGCGTTCAGGCGCTCATCGGCCCGCAACACCCGGCGCGCGTCGGCCCAGTGCGTCGCAACGCCCTGCGCATTCAAGAATTCGGCGCCCAAAGTCGTCGCCAACAGTTCACCCATCGCCATCACGCGTGCGCGCCGCGCGTCATCGGCGCGGCGCCGTTCGGCCGGCCGTTCGGCAAGCTTGCCCATCAAGTCGCGCAGTTCCAGAACAAAGGATTCAAACTGCCGATTGGGCTTGATGCCCAAACTCGCGGCGAGAGTGCGATGGACCGCTTCGATATCCTCGAGGCCCGGGTCAAGCGTTCCGCGGCTGACGGACGACAACAAGGAATCGAGGTGATCGGTGATTCCCGACAATGCGGAATGAACCACGACCGGCTTGAACCCTTCGGCGATACGCTGCCGGACTATCTGCGCAATGTTGCGCCAATTGGCAGCGCTCGACACGCTCGTGCCGCCGAACTTGAGCACGAGCAAGGCTTGGCTATTCATTCGCTGGCAGGCAAAACGAGGTCTAATCGTCCTCGAATATATCGCGCAGTTCCTTTTCCAGCTGGCGTTCTGCCAATACGTCTTCGACCCGGCTCCAGGCAGCCTTGCCGCGCTTACCTACGGCCACCGCTTTCGGGCGCCGCTCGGTGCGCTCGATGAGGGGATCGAACTCGTGCGCTTCCTCGGCTTCCCCGAGAAACTCATCGTCGATATCGAAATGTTCGTCTTCGCGTTCACTCATTTTTTTAAAGAAAAGTCCCGCAAATCAATGGGATCGATTAGCTCAAGTTCATGAAGCTGCGCACTATATCCGATTCTGCCCGGCATTCAACTAGCGCGACAAGATTCACCCCTGGTTGGACCGAATTGCCGCGGCAC
>DATAVX010000096.1:0-1515 GCA_036267535.1 Steroidobacteraceae bacterium | reverse complement strand
GCGCGGTGGTCGGCGCCGATCAGGCGCAGATAATTGGTGCGGCCGCGCTCCATGAAGCGCAGATAGCTCGCGTGATAGACGATGCCGGAGAAATCGGTGTCCTCGTAATAGACGCGCACCTGCTGGTGGTGGCGGCCGTTGCGGATTTCGCCGTCGAGCGCGTTCATCGCCACGGCACCCTCCCGTCCATCGCCTCTTCCCAGTGCTGGCCATCGAAGGTCTTGATCGACAGCGCCGACAGGTCGATGCCGTCAATGCAGCGCACGTTGACGTCGATCTTGTCGGGGTCGGAGCGCGGCACATAGAAGGCGTGGATGCCGCAGGTCTTGCAGAAGGTGTGTTTGGCGGTGCGGGTGTTGAACTCGTAAGTGGTGAGATTGTCATTGCCGCTCAGCAACTCGAACTGCTCCGGCGGCACGATCAGATGCAGGAAGCCTTTCTTGCCGCACATCGAGCAATTGCAGTAAGTGACGCGATCGAGATCGGCGGTGACCCGAAACCGCACCCGACCGCAGTGACAACCGCCTTGCATCGTTTTCATTCGTGCGTCTGCATATCACATGAAGCCGGGATTGCGCGGCATGTAGCGCGACCAATCGCCAAAATCGCGGTCCGCCATCAACAGCATCGGGAACGTAATGCGCATGCCGCTAGCAACGGCGAGGCTCAATGCGCGATGACATGAACCGGGGATGAAAGCCGAGACCCGCGCGGCGCCTGTATCGGCGCCAAATGCCAACGCTGTCGCAAGCGCCGCGCCGATTGCCTCCTGCTTCGAGACGGTCAACGGCCCGACGTGCCCGTCGACCACATAGGCATAGCCGATGCAGTCGCCGTTGTCTGCATGGAACAGCAGACCCTTGGCCGCAGCGTCCGACAACAGATAGCAATGATGCTTGGTGCGCGAGACTCCGAGCACAGTGGCGTCGATAACGTCGAGCGCGCGCAGGTGAGCCGCGCTCGCAGAGAGGGGTATATTTCGCAACCGCTCTGCCGGCAGGCGAAGCTTGTCACGCGGTATGCCGAAAAAATACACGGGCAGCTTCGGGAAAATTCCGTGTCGAATGTAGAGACTTTGGGACGCACGATTGAAGGCGAACGTGATCAAGGCTTTGGTCGTAGCGCCGGATTTTTGCGCCTGATCCATCGTGCGCGAAATGAGCGTGTGGCCAATGCCTTGGTTCTGGTGGTCCGGAGAAATGAACAATTGCGCCAGGAACCATAAATCGCCGCACACCCAGCTAAAAGCAAAGCCGAGCATTCGGCCCGACCCCTCGGCGACCCACAATCCACCCGGGTCATCCCCCAGCGAAAACGACTGAAACCTGTGCGGGCCAGGCGAAGCCATGGGGCCGAACGCATGTCGCTCGGTAAGGTCGTTGATACTGGCGACCGTCAGCTGGTCGGCAGTCGCGAGGTCATCTTCGCGGGCGGGCCGATAGACAATGGACATTGACGTTCCCTGGCGTCGTGAGGCGGGTCGCCAGCCTATTCGTCCGCATCATCGCCGAACAA
>DATAVX010000095.1:0-13888 GCA_036267535.1 Steroidobacteraceae bacterium | reverse complement strand
CGCCAGCTGGACCGATTCGACCCCCTCGATCAACACGGATCCTTTGCGCGATCCGACCAAGCCCATGATTGCGCGCAGGGTGGTCGTTCGGCCGGCGCCATTGCGCCCAAGCAGCGTGACGATTTCGCCCTCTTCGACGGTCAGTTCAACGCCGTGAAGAATGTGTGATTCGCCATACCAGGCCTCGAGGGCTTCAATTTTCAGCATCTCGCGAGGCATCAGCCCGTTCCGGAAAGTTCAGTGCCCGAGGTGCCCATATAGGCCTCGATCACTTGAGGATTCTTGGATACTTCCGCGTACGGACCCGCGGCAATCACACGGCCTCGCTGCAGTACCGAGATCGTATCGGCGATCGAGGCAACCACGCTCATATTGTGCTCGACCATGAGCACTGTGCGGTTGGCCGAGACTTGCTTGATCAGCCGTGTGACGTGCGAGACGTCCTCATGGCCCATGCCCTGGGTCGGCTCATCGAGAAGCATCAGCTCCGGCTCGAGCGCCAAGGTCGTGGCGAGCTCCAGCGCGCGTTTGCGCCCGTACGGCAGGTCCGAAGCCAAAGTGCGGACCCAGTTTTCCAAATGAACCTCCGCGAGCAATTCCGTCGCGCGCCGATCGAGAATTGCCAGGCTCCTTTCCGAGCGCCAAAAATAGAACGATGTGCCCAAATTTCGCTGTAGCGCGACCCGAACATTCTCCAACGCGGTGAGGTGCGGAAAGATCGCGCAAATTTGGAATGACCTTACCAGCCCGCGCCGGGCAATGTCGGCGGGCTTTTCGCGCGTGATGTTTTTGCCGCGGTAGAAAATCGCACCGGACGTGGGCTGCAAGAACTTGGTCAGCAGATTGAAGAATGTGGTCTTGCCCGCGCCATTGGGACCTATCAGGGCGTGGATCTCACCCTGCTTGACGCGCACCGACACGCCATCGACCGCGACGAAGCCATTGAAGTCCTTCACCAGGTCACGCGTTTCTAGGATTGCATCCGCACCCAACGACATAGCCCCTTCTCCGGTCTAGCGCGAAAGCGCGCCGATGAGTCGAGGATAGTCGGACAATTCCGGCGTTTGAAGTCCGGGGACTTTGCCGCAATCGTCCCACCGCCGCAGGCGAATCGCGTCGTGATAGTAGGGTTCGGCGCGAAACGCAATCGTCTCCGCCTCCGCCATCGGCCCCCCTTGCAGCTGCAGCGTGCGGGTGGAAGCGGCGCTCAATTGCCGACGGAACTCTGGGTCGGTTGCGCACAGGTAGCGTTTCGCGGGTACGTGCAGACGCACCTCGGAAGCATGCGTCTGCTGCGCCAGAAGGGCGGTCTGCAGGCTGTGTTCCAGCGTCGTGACGGATTCTCCGGAATACGTAGCAGCCCCGCGCGTCAAATAGATCGTCAACAACTCATCCATCGGGTCCTTCGCCCAGCCTTTCGATTCAAGCATGGAAATTACTTTCACTAATTTTGTATAATCAACGTGTTATGATACATACCTGATGTATTATATAATGATGTTTTTGTGCGCTCCGAAGGACACTAGCGCATCCGCACTGCTTTCCGCCACAGGGAGACGACAGAGAGCGCGGAAACCGTCATCATTCAGGCTGCCCGAGGCTTGGAGACGCTGCGAATAATGCCCAGTAAAATTCCCGACGGCGAGACACGCGGGTGGATCGTGCCGATCGGAGGCGCGGAAAACAAAGAAAACGACCGCCATATTCTCGAGCGCTTTGTGCGCGTTGCCGGCGGCTCCGACGCGAACATCGTGGTCATTCCCACCGCCAGCCGCATGCACGAGACCGGTCCACGCTACGAAAAACTTTTCAAGGACATCGGGGCGGCCGAGGTCGCGGTCATGGATTTTGATACGCGCCGTGATTGCCAGGAGCCCGGACGGCTGCGCCGGCTCGAGCAAGCGAGCGGCATCTTTTTCACGGGCGGCAATCAGCTGCGGCTCACCACGCTGTTGGGCGGCACGCCCGTCGCGAAGCTCATTCGCGTCCGCAACGCGCACGGCGTCACGGTGGGCGGCACCAGCGCCGGCGCCAGCATTTTGAGCGAGCATATGATCGCGTTCGGCGACGAGGGCTCGGCCGTGATCTCCGGCAGCGTGCGCTTGGCCCCTGGATTGGGGCTTACCAACCGCTTCATCATAGATCAGCATTTTCGTCAGCGAGACCGCTTGGGCAGGCTCATCACCGCCCTCGCCTACAATCCCTTTGCGATCGGCATCGGGCTTGACGAAGATACGGCCGCCTTTATCGGACCGGATGAAACCGTCGAGGTCCAGGGCAGCGGCGGCGTGACCATCGTGGATGCCTCAGAGGTGAGCTTTTCCTCCATCGGCGAGGTGAATGAAGGGCAGCCGGTATGCGTGCTGGGGCTTCGGCTGCATATCTTGGTCGCGGGCGCGACCTTCAACCTGCACACTCGAGTGGCGTCGGCCGGCGAACTCATCGCCGCCAAAGACTGATACATGCGAATCCTTGACCGTTCGGTGTATGTCGGACCTTCGCTGTATGCGCACTTTCCCGTTATCCGCCTGGAGCTCGATTTAGGCGCACTCGAAGCGTGGCCTACGGGCCGGCTGGGCGGCGAATTCGTCGATGCGCTGGCGGACGCCCTGCCCGGCCTCGCTCAGCATGGCTGCTCCTATCGCGAGCCCGGCGGATTTTTTCGCCGCATGCGTGAAGACGGGGGCACCTGGCTTGCGCATGTGCTCGAGCACGTGGCCATCGAGCTGCAGAATATTGCGGGCGAAGAGGTTACCTTCGGCAAAACGCGCAGCGCAGGTCCGCCGGGCGTCTACACCGTCGTTTATGAGTACGCGCAGCGCGACGAAGGCATCGCAGCGGGCGAGCTCGGATTGCGGCTTCTGTGTTCATTGCTGCCCGCCTCGATCCGCCCGGCAGATTCGGTTCCCGACGGCTGGAATTGGCAGGAGGCCCGCGACGAGTTCATTCGATTTGCCCAACGCCGCGCCTTGGGGCCTTCGACCTCCTCGCTGGTTCGCGCGGCTGAACAGCGCGGCATTCCTTGGCTGCGGCTCAACGAGCAATCGCTGGTGCAGCTGGGCCACGGCAAATTCCAGCAGCGCATTCAGGCGACGGTAACCAGCAGCACCTCGCACATCGCGGTTGAACTTGCCAGCGACAAGGAAGAGACCAACAAGATTCTGGCGACGCTGGGGTTGCCGGTGCCGAAGCAAGAACTGGTGCAAAGCGAAGCGCAAGCGATCCGCGCCGCGAAGCGCATCGGCTTTCCCGTGGTGACCAAGCCCTACAATGGCAATCACGGCCGGGGGATTTCAATCCGGCTGAGCAACGATCAGGAAGTCGCGCAGGGCTATGCAATTGCGCGAGAGCACGCGCGCTCGGTCATTGTCGAGACCTTCTTGGAGGGCGACGATCATCGTCTGCTGGTCGTCAACGGCAACCTGGTCGCCGCCACTCGACGCACACCGGGTCACGTCGTCGGCGACGGTCAGCATAGCATCGGGCAATTGATCGATCTTGTGAACCAAGATCCACGCCGCGGCGTGGGCCACGAGAAAGTGCTGACGCGACTCGAACTCGATGCGCAGGCGCAAAAGATGCTGGCGGCGGCAAATTTAAAATCGGATTCAGTGCCCGACGAGGGCCAAGTCGTGCTGTTGCGCTCCACAGCCAATTTATCCACCGGGGGCACCGCCACGGACGTGACGGACGTGATTCATCCCGACAATCGCGAAATGGCGGAGCGCGCGGTGAGCGCAATCGGGCTGGACGTGGGAGGTGTGGATTTTCTGTCCAAGGACATCACCGAGAGCTACCGGACGATCGGCGGCGGCATCTGCGAAGTCAACGCGGCGCCCGGATTTCGCATGCATGTTGCTCCGAGCGAAGGCACTTCCCGGGACGTGGCCGCACCGGTGATCGATATGCTGTTTCCCGCGGGCACATCGGCGCGTGTGCCGATTGCCGCCGTCACCGGCACCAACGGCAAGACCACCACCGCGCGCATGCTGGCGCACATCACGAAGATGGCGGGTTACACGCCGGGGCTCACGACGACGGACGGCGTCTATATCGACGGCCAGCGCACCGTGCAAGGCGACATGACCGGCCCCGTATCGGCCCGCATGGTGTTGGCGGACCCGCAGATCGACATCGCCGTACTGGAAACCGCGCGCGGCGGATTGCTGCGCGCCGGCATGGGCGTGAATGAAGTGAATGTCGGGGCCGTGTTGAACGTTCAGGCCGACCATCTGGGCCTCAAAGGCATCGATACCTTGGAGCAGCTCGCCGAGCTCAAACGCATCGTCGTCGAGGTGGCCACCGACTGTGCCGTGCTCAACGCCGATGATCCGTTGGTGCTGAAAATGGGCGGACACACGCAAGCAAAAACAATTTGCTACGTCACCATGAATCCGCGTCACACGCTGGTGCGCGAGCACATCCGCGCCGGCGGCCGCGCCTGTGCGCTCGAAGCCGGGGTTAACGGCCAGATGATCACGCTGTATGATCGCGGCGGCCACATCCCCTTGCTCTGGACGCACTTGGTACCGGCCACACTGGAGGGCCGGGCTACGCACAATGTGCAAAATGCCATGTTCGCGGCTGCGATGGGATTTTCGTTGGGAGTCAAGCTCGACGCCATTCGCCAAGGCTTGCGTACATTCGACTCCACATTCTTTCAGGCGCCGGGACGCATGAATGTGTTCAACGAGCATCCCTTCAAGGTGCTGTTCGACTACGGACACAATGCGCACGCGGTCGGGATGATGGCCGATCTAGCCTCGCGGCTGGACGTAACCGGCCGCCGTATCGTGGTGCTCGCCGGGCCCGGCGATCGGCGCGATGAAGATCTTGTGGCAATCGCTGCCGCCGTGGCCGGCCGCTTTGATCTCTACATCTGCCGCCGCGATGACAATCTGCGCAATCGCGCCTCGGACGAAGTGCCTCGCATTCAGGCGCAGGCGTTGCGTAGCGCCGGCGTGCCGGAAAGTGCGATTTCAGTCATTCCCGACGAGCAGGAAGCGATCGAGGCTGCCTTGCGCATGGGCGAGGCGGGAGACCTGCTGTTGATCTTTGCCGATGCCTTGGTGCGCTCCTGGAAGCAGATCACGAAGTTCAAGCCGTCAGGCGCTGTCGCTCAGAAACCCGCCGCGCGCGCCGCACGTCCGCCGGCCCCGGAAGCGCCTAGCGAAGATAGGTTCGAAGCCGCCGCCGCTGGGCCTGCATTGAGCATGGAAGGCCTGATTCGAGACGAGCGCGGCGTGCGCTTGGCCCCAGAGAGCGACGACTGAACATCGCGGCTGAATTGCCCTTTGATGACTCCAGGCGCCTGACCGGCAGCAATTTGTTCTTTGCCGCGACCGGCGCGGTGCTCGATGTCGTTCGAGCGCCGCTCGATGATGAGCTGATCAGCGCTTGGCGTGCGCGTGTCGAGCGCGCGGCAGCGCAACTCGGTTGGACGAACCGGCAGGCCGTCGCACGTCGGCATGGCAACGGCTTGCTGCTCGCGATATCCGCTCCGGGCGATCAGCTGCTGCTCGCCACCGAAATTAACGAGTGGGCGCTGTGCGCGGCGCTCCTGGAGCGCGATCCCGAAAAATGGGGCGGACTCCAAGCTGCATTGACTGCAGCCGCGATCGAGGATGCCGATTCCGGCGCCGGCTCTGCTGCGTTTGCGCCCGTCATCGAGGAACACGCGGCGCTGGCAAGATTCAAGCAGCTATCATCTCTGGAAGCCAACCTTAAGCTGCGCGCGCTGCTCAAAGGCGCGGCGGATCGCGCCCTGCCCCACTTTGTTGATGATAACGAGCTCACCATCGGCGCCGGGTCGGGCAGCCGTACCTTCGCTCTGAGCTATTTGCCTGCGATGAACGATGTTCCCTGGAGTGAATTGTCCGACGTGCCGACTGCGATTGTGACGGGCTCCAACGGAAAAACAACAACCGTGCGGCTCATTGCCGCCTGTCTGCGGGCGCATGGTTGGCGCGCCGGCTACAACTGCACCGATGGCGTATTCATTGGCGAGGAAACCTTGGCCAGCGGCGACTATTCGGGCCCTGCCGGTGCGCGCTTGGTGCTGCGCGATCGACGCACTCGGGCCGCCGTGTTGGAAGCCGCGCGCGGCGGCATCTTGCGGCGCGGCCTCGCGGTATCGCGCGCCGGCGTCGCCGTGGTCACCAACATCAGCTCGGATCATTTCGGCGAGTACGGCATTGACGATATGGACGGACTGGCGGATGCGAAGCTCAGCGTCGCAACGGCCGTGGTTCCCAACGGCACGCTGGTGTTGAATGCAGACGATGCTTTGCTGCGGGAAAAATCGCGACAGCTGGCAGCGCGATTCGACCGAGCACCGAGGCTCGCTTGGTTCGCGCTCGAGGCAGACCAGCCGCAATTGCGCGAGTACCGCGCGCAGGGAGCATTGACCTGCGGCGTGCGCGCAGGAAGGCTGATGTTGCAGCACGAGCATAGCGATCACGATCTCGGCAGCGTATCGGCCATGCCGCTCTCGATGCAGGGGCTGGCCGAATACAATGTGTCCAATCTCGCCGGCGCGGCAGTGGCGGCGCGGACGCTCGGAGTGCCCGCCGCGACGATCGCATCGGTATTTGCACGCTTCGGCAATCTGCTCGCGGACAATCCCGGCCGCATGATGCGTTTCGAATACCATGGCGCTCACGTGCTGATCGACTACGCGCACAATCCTGACGGCTTGCGGGGATTTTTATCCGTGGCCGAACGAATGCGTAGTCACGGCCGGCTTGGACTGCTGCTCGGGCATGCCGGCAACCGCAAGGATGAGGATATTGCGGCCCTGGCGCGCGTGGCCGCCGAATTCAAGCCCGACTTGATTGTGGTCAAGGAAGACGAGGCGCATCTGCGGGGTCGCGCCCCTGGCGAAATTCCCCGCATCCTTTGCGCCGAGCTCTTGCGACTCGGGTTCAAAGCCGCTGCGTTGCCGATGCGTGATAACGAACTCGATGCCGCTCGATGCGCTCTTGATTGGGCGCAACCCGGCGACGTCCTCGCCCTACCCCTGCACTCGCCGGCCGCGCGTGCCGCGGTCGTTGCGCTGCTGCAAGGCTAGTGTGCCGCAGCGTGCGTGGCGGGGTGTTTCCCGGCGTGTTATGGAAGATTTGATCCTCGCGTGTAGACTACGCGGCTGCGGCAACAGGAGCGGTCATGATTCGAAGTGCAGCGGCGATTGCAGGGTTGATGCTGATGGCGGCAGGCGTTTCCAGCCCGGCGGCGCCGGCGGGCGGTGAAAACGACTCCAAGGCGGATCCGATCAAGGTGTTGGTGGGACGTCTGGACCTCGAAAAATATAAGGCGACCATCAAGGGCCTGACTCGATTCGGCGACCGGCGCCAAGGCACGGACCGCAACCGGGCTGCGGTCGACTGGATCCAAGCCCAGCTCAAGAGCTATGGCTGCGCCGATATTGCCCGCATCAAGTACATGTATGCGCCCGGTGAAAGGCGCCGGCCCAGCGGGCCGCCGGTCGCGCCGGATGCGGCGCAGGGCGGCGGGCGTTATCGTGGCGTACGAGCGCACACCGGTGTAAACACCGATCCGATGCTGCAGCCTGATGAAAAGCTGCGCGCGCTCAATGAGCAGCCAACCGAAGCGGGTGAGCGTGAAGAAGTGTATTGCACGAAAATCGGCTCCACGCATCCGGAAGAAATGTACATCGTCGGCGGACACATGGATGGCCACGGCTGGGGAGAGGCCGCCAATGATGACGGCTCGGGCACGGCGTTGGTGATGGAACTCGCGCGGGTGTTTTCTTCCCCCGACGTCAAAACTGAACGTTCCATTCGCTTTGCCCTTTGGAACAACGAGGAGACCGGACTGAACGGCTCTCGCGCCTATGTTGACCAGCGTGCACCTCTACAAGGCAAGGAAGACCCGCCGGGATCGGGCCGCTATCCGGAACCAAAATGGTTGGGCATGGCGCAGCACGACATGATGATGTTCGATCACGGCATGCCGCGGCCGGACGGCACGGTGCCGAAGGATCAGCGCCCCGAGGCAGACGTGAACATTGAATTTCAATCGCGCTCGACGGCCGCCGAAGGTGCTCAAAAACTCGCATGGGCCTTTTATTTCGCGAACGAAGCCTACGCGACCGACTATCCCGCTGCGGTCGGACCGCACATGACCAACACCGACAGCACCCCTTTCATGGATCTGGTGCCGGCCATCAGTGTGCGGGAAAATGAGCGGGGCCGGGAAATCGGCGCCGGCTGGGATCCTAATTGGCATCAGCCCACGGATGTGTTCGCAACCTATTCCGACGCAGACTTTCGCTTGGGTTTGAATGCGGCGCAGACCACCTTGGGAGCCATCGGAAGACTGACCGGCGCCACGCTGACGCATTGACATCGAAAGGGGGTTGAATGAAGCCCATGGCCGCGAGCCTGTTTGCCTTGATCGCCCTTCAGACGATACAGCCGGCGCGAGCGGATGCTCGAGGTATGGCGGCCTCGTCCAATGTGCCCGGCGCAGAGACTCCGAGCATTCAGCCGGACCGCAGCATCACTTTCAGCCTCAAAGCGCCCAGTGCGGCGAGCATGCAGTTGGCCGGGGGCGACGGACTTGGGGCCGGTCCCTTTCCGATGACCAAGGGCGCCGACGGCATCTGGAGCGTCACCACCCCGCCGAGCGTTCCCGGATTTCACTACTACTGGTTCGTGCTCGACGGCGTTTCTGTCAACGACCCTGCCAGTGAAACGTATTTCGGCTATGGCAAGGAAACCAGCGGCGTCGAGGTTCCGGAAGCCGGCGCTGATTACTACGCCATCGCCAACGTTCCGCACGGCGAAGTGCGCGCCAGATGGTATTTCTCGAAAACCACCGGCCTGTGGCGCCGCGCCATGGTCTACACACCGCCGGACTACGATAAACACGCGACTACCCGCTATCCGGTGCTGATCCTGCAGCACGGATCGGGCGAGGACGAGACCGGCTGGACGCGTCAGGGTCGAGCCCAATTCATCCTCGACAACCTCATCGCGGCGGGTAAGGCAAGGCCGATGATTGTCGTCATGGATCGTGGCTACGCGATGAGGTCCGGAACAACAACGGCGGCCGGCGGATCGAGTGCCTGGCTGCAGAATCTAAATGAGGCCTTCAGTGCGTTCGAGGACGTCGTCATCCATGATCTGATTCCAACGATCGACGGCTCCTATCGGACGATTCCGGACCGGGAGCACCGAGCGATGGCGGGTCTGTCCATGGGCGGCATGCAAACGATGTTCATCACGCTGCAGCATTTGGACTTGTTTGCCTACATCGCGTCGCTCAGCGGCCCCATTGTTCCCGCCCTCCACGCCGGTAACCTGACGGGCGGCGACATCGGAGCGATGCAATTTGACACCAAGACCGCCTACGGCGGCGCGTTTGCGGATCCGTCGGCCTTCAACAAACGGGTGAAGCTGCTCTGGTTCGGGGTCGGCACCGCGGAATCGGAACAGTTTCGAACCGGCATCGGCGGCGCCGTCGATGCCTTGCGCACAGCAGGTGTGCGCCTGGAATTCTATGAGTCCCAAGGAACCGCGCACGAGTGGCAGACGTGGCGCCGCGATTTGCGAGAATTCGCGCCTCGGCTTTTCCGCTGAGTTGCAGAAACTCTTGCCGGATCGACGGGCTATTTCTGCCGGTAAGCGGCCGCCAGCAAATCCCCATCGATGCCGGCATTGTCCTTGGCGCCGGTCGCAAAGCGATACAACGCAGCCGTATATATGGTGTGCAGCGTCGTGCTCACGAGGCCGACCAAGATCAACGTGAGCACGAAGATAATCCCCGCCATGACAATCGAACCCGTCGCGTGCGTCGATATGGCGGCAATCATGAGAAAACCGACCAGTAAGACCACGGGTATGGTTATCACCGCGATGCTTAAGCTGATGCCGCCGTTACCGATGAGATTCTCGCCCCAATTGCTCTTCAAGAGATCGAGGCTGCGCGATATCGCTTCGATCGGGCCGACATTCTCCTCCACCAGCACGGGGAGCGTCATTGCGGTCGCCAAAGTCCAGCCTGCACCGATGACGGCGATGACAATGCGGCCGATGAGCCCCACCCGGTCCTCGATCGCGCGAAGAATGGTGCCTACAGTGGCCGCAATCATTGCGTAGCCCAGTATGGCGGGCAAATTCGCAAGCGCCATCTGCAGGCCTTCGCCAATGCTCGCCGATTCACCGTCGAGCCGCTTGAGAGCCACACTGATCAACGCCGAGTTGAAGAACATCATCACGGCATAGCTGACGACGTAAAACGAATACATCGTGATATAGAAGAACAAGCGGCTGGTGTGAGCCGTACTGCCGTCGGCCAAGGGCTGCAGGCCGTGCGATAGCGCCAGCACCGGCAGCGCAAAGGAGCCAAGCAGGACCAACAAGGCAATCGACGACATCAGAGGAAATATCAGCAGCGCTGGATCTTGCTTCAGCACGTCCCAGCATTGCCCTGCCAGCGACCAACTCCTAGAGATCTTGTCGAACACGGTAGATCCTCCACGACTATCGGGACATTGCGCCACAAATCAGCGATTTTTGGGCAGTTATTTGCCCAAAATGTGAACCGAGGCCGCTATCGTTTGCTTGAATGCAACCTCGTAGGCGATCTCGCTGATGCGAAGACAGCCCGACGATGAAGGATACGGGATCAAATCTCTCCGTGGCCTTGTCCAGTATTTTGCGGTGGAACACGCCGCCACGCTTCCCTTATATTGCCTAGTCAATGTCCGGTTAGTTGGAACTGAGCAACCCAAGTTACGGCTCGTTTGAACATATGAACAGCGAGATCCAGCCTAGCGGTCGTTTGCTTTCGGTGCGGGCTGCGATCGGAACCACGGACCACGTCTCGAGATCGTTTTGTACTTGGATTTGCATGCAAAACGCGATCTAATCGGGTTGACTATTGCGTCCGCTGTGGCGGGAGCGCGCGCACCCGAATCCGGCCAGGCTCGACGACAGAAAAATGCCCGGGCCAGTCGTCGCGTGACGTCAGAACATGGCGATGACCTTGCCGAGCCCTGCCGGACTGAGCGCCGGCAAGCGGAACAGTACGATACCGCAGGTCGCCGGCAACCCAGATCGCCACGCGAGTTCGCCGAAATCCTTGTCGAAAGTCAGGAGCACCCGAACATCTTTAGGCTACGCGTAAGTACATCTTGATCGGTGATGCCCGGGGGCATCGGTCCGAATCCAGAGAACGTCGTGCCCCGCAACACGAAGCGCAGTGCCAGGACGGTCTGGCGAGGGGGGTGTCACTGGCTGCATCGTTTCTCCGGTCGATGCGCAGCCCGCGATTAGAAACACAACGCAGTTCGTCAGGAGACCGCGGCCTATGTCTTGAACAGCAATGCGCTGGAGGACGTTGTCATAGAACTGAGTCGGTCACGGTGTCCTCGTCGGGGTGGGTCTCTGAGAATGTTCGGCGCGGTGGGCCATACATCGGGCTCTTTGTGAGTGGTTTCCTTTAGCCTACCGTAAGAGACGAACGGCCGCTCTACTGCCGTGATTTCGCTAGCTCGAATGTCTCAAACTTTGGCCGACATGCGCTGCCGACTAGGCTCCGACCGTGACGACCCGGCCAGGGACCGACCGGACTCGCCGCCACAAGAATGTCGGGAATATGTTGGGTAAGGTCGACAATGCGATTGGAGCGAGAACGCACGACGACGATACCGAACGGCAGTATATTTATGTTCTGCTGAAATTCAAGATTGCGCTCGAGCGTACAAATACTTCGCATACGCCGTGCGCACGACGAAGTAGCTCGCCGTTCTTGATACCAGCCCAACCATGACTGTGAACGTTTGAGGTGTCAGCCGCTCCCAGTAACTTCGCGAAGTCTGCCGGAAAATTCTCGTCAAGCAATATTCGCATCTGCCGCAACAGTTTCGTAAGCCGCGTCGAGCACGGCTATGGCGAATTCGCGCTTCACCGATGGAAATTGGTGCAGAAACTCATCAATGCTCTCGCCGCCTTCAAGATAATCGAAAAGCGAGCGAACTGGAACCCGAGTACCAACAAAGACCAGACTGCCGCTGAGGATATCCGGGTCTCGGTGCGTGACATTGGCAAGCGTTACCATGTTCGTTCTCCATTCGCTTCTGGGCCGATGTTACCGTAATTGAATGTCCGGACATAGACGGCCATGTCAGGGGCCGCGACACCCGTTCTTGGCCGAAGCCGGTCCATCGAAAATTCAGGTCGGTGCCAATACCGTGAATGCTCTTGAGAAAAGTTATCGACAGCAATTTACGAGGCCGACACGTCAACTCGCCGACAACAACAAATCGAGGCTCCCCGCATCGACCTACGGAACAGGAACCCGATGATCGTCGAGGGGGATTGACTCGCCAAGTGCGATGGACAAGCCGCTTGCACGCATACCGCTACGTCGCGGAAGAAGGGCATCATGCGCATCGCAAGATGCTTAAATTTGCGACCAATGCGCGACGGCGGGACTATGAGCGCCAGTAAATTCACCTCGCGAATTCACCATTGATCTGGCGGGTCGCGATGAGCCGGCGTTGCGTGACTCCAGTAAGTACTGTGCCTTTCTAGGGCACAATTTGGTCACAGTCCAGCGAACCCAGTTTGGAGATTCTTATCGTAATTTTTTGTTTTAATTGGTAGCGGGGGCAGGATTTGATCTTTGTATCACGCATCCGCTACGGCTACCGATCGTTCCATCTAGCTAACCCATTGTCCGCGCTAGCAAAAATCGCACGTTTCACAGTCCGTAGCATCGGCGGCGTCAATCGAGGAGGTACTAACGCACCTGATCCGCCCTCTAGCCTAGCCACTTCCACGTGGGCCGAAATGACGGGCAGTGGGGATCTCAACGCGCCTCTCGGCGGCGTCGTTTGGGCCCATGCTAAACTTTCCTTATGCATCCGCTGATCGAAAACAATCGCGAGGCCATCGCCAGACTGTGCCGTGTTCACGGCGTGCGCAGCCTGGAAGCGTTCGGATCAATACTCCGCGACGACTTCGATGTTGGGCGCAGCGACGTGGACGTCCTCGTCGAGTTCGAGGCGCAAGCTGCAGCCAGTTTCTCTAACTTCCTGGACCTGAAAGAGTCGCTGGAGGCCTTATTCCAACGCTCGGTGGATTTGGTGGAGTTGCGAGCGATCCGTAACCGCCGGTTGCGCTACTACATCGAGCAGAGCAAATCATCGATCTATGCCGCAGCGTGATCCTGGTGTCTACCTCGAAGACATCGAGCATTACGCCGCTGCAGCAGTACGTTTCACGTCAGGATTCAGCCTAGAGCAGTACCTGGCAGACGAGAAAACCAGAGCGGCGGTGGAACGCGTGCCGGAAGTCTGCGGTGAGGCCATATGAGCAATCTCTACCGAGTGGCGCCGGCCGTTGCGGCGACGATTCCTCACGCCCGCGACATCATCGGGTTCCGCAACATTCTCGCGCATGGTTATGCGGAGCTCGATCACAATAAGGTATACAACATAGCCATTGCCCATGCGCCACAGCTTCTTCTCGCCGTTCGGGAGGCGTTGAAGGCATTCCCCGATCCACCATCGTCACGGTGATTAATTGACCGATCCCCTTTTGGGGGCCTAGAAAACGTCATCTTAGCCCTGACCGAGGCTAACTGGACTTGTTCTCGGGCTCGTTGCGTCGAAGTTTGCGCAGTCCGTCAAAATACGCCTTGGGTGTGTGCGCGTTGCCTCAACCAGAATGTTACCGCGTCAGGTTGTTGCCTCATTTGAAATGTTACCGATGACAGCCTGCCATCATGTCGCTTTCCAACGTGGGAGGCGACATGAAGAGGAAGATGACTCATACCATGCGATGGAGCTTGCGGACGCTATCCGGCTTCGTTATCGGTCGGCAACGGGCAAACAGAAGCATAGAATCTTGGATGAGTT
>DATAVX010000094.1:0-21460 GCA_036267535.1 Steroidobacteraceae bacterium | reverse complement strand
CGCAACCGGCTGCCCATGCTCCACTTCGAACAACAGTACGATGCCGAGGTGCGAGGAATACTGCGGCGGCTTGTTGCGCGGAATGAGACTCACGAGCTTCACGCCGAAGCATTCGGGCTCCGCAAGATAACCCGGCATCATGCCCATCATGCCGCGGTCGCCGGGCATCGCCAAAATCGAGCGCAGCGGCAGGACGACGCGGCCTTCGGAAACCGCGATCATGGTGGTTTGCATCAGGTCGATACACTGAGGCATGGGCAAAAGCCGGCGCACTTCCGGGCCGCGCAATACCCGGATCTCCATGCTAGCGCGGTCCGAACGAGTCGCGCAGCTCTTTCATCGAAGCAATGAAGGACTCCACATCGTCTTCATTGTTGTAGAAATGAAAGCTCGCGCGGACATTGTCGTCGCGGTATGAGGTAACGATGTCGTGCTTCATGAGCTCCGCCGACAAGCCTGCGCTGTTGCGCGAGGGCACCGCCACGGTGGCGCCGCGCCGTTCATCTTGCTTGGGCGTGATGCTGGGCCAGCCGATTTCCTCGAGTCTTTGCATGCAGCGCCGCGTCAGCGCGTAATTGCGCTTGGTGATCGCCCCGCTGCCGACGCGCAACAGCATTTTCAATCCCGCTTCGGCGGCGTAGCAATTGACCACCGGCGGCGTGCCGGCTTCGAAGCGGCGCGCATTCGGCGCCGGACGGTTGGCGGTGATGTCCATCGCCGTGATGTTTGCCTGTGCGAACCAGCCGCTATTGGTGGGCACGAGCGAGCGTACGCAGGAGTCCTTTGCATACAGGAAGCCGATGCCCGCGGTTCCCAGCAGGTACTTCAGCATGCCGCCGGCCGCAAAGTCGACGTCCAGCGCCTTCACGTCTATATCCATCGAACCCACGGATTGGTAACAGTCCAGCAGCACTTTGGCGCCCTTGGCCCGCGCGATGCGCACGATGCCGGGAATGTCCAGCTTGGCGCCGTTGCGAAAGCAAACGTGCGTGATTGCCACGAGTTGCGTTTCCTCGTCGATGGCCTTCTCGAACATTTGCGCCGGAATGTAGCCGTCCGCGGCACGCGGCACATGCACCACGCGCGCTCCGCGCGGCTCCTGCGCGTGCCAGATTTGCGCATTGGTGGGAAATTCGAAGTCGCTCACCACCACCTTGTTGCGCGGACCGTTGAACTGCAGCGCGCTTGCCAGCGCATTCAATCCGGCTGAAACCGAGGCGGTCACGGCGATCTCGTCGGGCGCGGCGTGCAGCAGCGCCGCAGTCAAACTCCGCACCGACTCGTTCTTCGTCACCCAGACGTCCCAGTTGGCGCCGACCATCAGGCGATCTTCCATATAAGCGTTGAACGCAGCCCTCACCTCGTTCGCAAGTGCGCAATAGGAGCCGCTGTTAAGATAGGTCTTTCGCTGCAGGACCGGAAATTCCTTGCGCAATGTCTCGAAGTTCTGTTCCATGCCGAAGTGTTCCCGTCGCAAGAAATTCGCCGCTGAATTATATGCACAGTCATATAAACATGCAATTATGTGCGGCACGCAAGCGGCGCTTGCGCATCTGGCGCGAGAGCTTATAAGTGTTCGCCGAAGTGAAGCCGGTCGGGATCGAGCAAATCGAGGCAGCGCGCAAGCGCATCAAGGCCTTGAGCCTGATCACTCCGCTGGTTGGATGCGACGCCGCACCTCAGGATAAGACTCTGCGGCTGAAGCTGGAAAATCTCCAGCCTACCGGCTCGTTCAAGATTCGCCCCATCGCCAACGCGGTTTTATCGAAGAAATTCGCCGATCTGGGTGCGGGGCTGTACACCACGAGCTCGGGCAACAGCGCGCTCGGCGTGGCGTGGATGGCCCGCCGCTTGGGGCTCAAAGCCACCGCCATCGTCTCCGCCAATGCGCCGCAGACAAAATTGGAAAAGCTGCGGCGGCTCGGCGCCCGCATCGAGACGCTCGAGCATCACGCCTGGTGGCGCGCAATCGAGAGCGGGGTGCTCGCGGACCAAGCCGGCGCGTACATCGACGCGGTGCGGGATCCGGCGTCGCTGGCCGGCGACGGCACGATCGGCGCCGAGATCGTTTCACAGTGGCCGGAGGTCGAGGCGATATTCGTTCCTTTCGGCGGAGGCGGCCTCGCATCGGGAATTGCCTGCGCCGTGCGCGCCCTCAAGCCTGCGGTGAAGATCATCGCCTGCGAGCTCGAGAGTGCGCATCCCCTCAAGTCAGCATTCGCCGCCGGCGCCCCGACCGGCACCCCGCACGATGCCGGTTTCGTCAGCGGTGTCGGTTTCGGCACGGTGCTGCCCGAGATGTGGCCGCTGGTCCGTGCGCTGATCGACGATGTCGTGACCGTTTCGCTGGAGCAAGTCGCTGCGGCCGTCAAACTGCTCGCCGAAGAGAATCGAATCGTGGCGGAAGGCGCCGGCGCGCTGCCGGTGGCCGCGGCATTGGCGTCGCAGTACCCGCAAACGAAAGTCTGTGCCGTCATTTCCGGCGGCAATATCGACCGCGATGTGCTGGCCGCGATCCTGCGGGGACGCCTGCCGTCCTAACTTAAGTCCGCGCTTTTAGGGCCGGGACCGGGCTTGCGGCGCTGCGCGCAATGCGCGCACGCATGATGAAGTAGCCCACCGACACCAAGAGCAGCCAAGGAACGCCGACGGCCCAGGAGATGTACCAAATCTCCCGGTCCAGTCCCATGGTCACCAAGATCGCCACGAGCAAAGCAAGCCCGACGAGCTGCACCATCGGGAACCCCGGCGTGCGCACCGGCAGGTCCGCCGCCTTATGCCGCCGCCTGAAGCTCAAGTGGCTCAGGAGAATGATGATCCACACGATCATGGCATCGAACAGCGCCACGCCGAACAAATAGCCGTAGGCTTTGGGCGTGAGCTTGGAAAGGCCCGCGGCCGCGAGAATGCATGCCCCCGACACCAAGATCGCTGCAATCGGGGTGCCGTTCTTGCCGAGCCGGCCGAGAAATTGCGGGGCGAAGCCGCCGCGCGACAGCGAAAACAACATCCGCGAGCACAGATACACATTGGTGTTCATGCTGGAGAGCGCGGCGCTCAACACCACGAAATTCATGATGCCGGCGGCGTGACGGATGCCGGAATGCGCAAAAATTCGTACAAACGGACTTTGCGTCACCACGGTGGCGCCCGTCTCGGTCCAGGGAACAAAGCTGACGACGATGGTCAGCGCGAGTATGTAGAACAGAAACAGCCGCAGCGCCATGCTGCGCAAGGCGGCCGGAATGGTTCGCACCGGATCCCTGGCCTCGCCGGAGGTCACGGCGATGACCTCGATGCCGTTGAACGACAACACCCCTAAGATGACCGCCATCCAAACGCCGCTGAATCCGTTCGGCATGAAGCCCCCGGGCAACCCGGTGAGATTGTGAAATCCGACCGGTTCGGTCCCTAAACCGAAGATATTCGCGACGCCCAAGATGATGAAGATGACGATCGCCACCACTTTGATCAGGGCAAACCAATATTCGATGGACCCAAAGTTGTTGACCGAGCGCGAATTGAAGTACAGCAACACGAAGGCGAAGCCGAGCGACCACATCCACACGGGTGTGCCCGGAAAATAGAACGTCATGTACAAACCGGCCGCCACCGCCTCGGCGCCCACCGCAATGACTTGCGCCATCCAGTAGGAGTAGCGTGTGATGATTCCCGCCCACGGATTCAAGTAGATCTCGGCGTAAGTGCCGAAGGAGCCGGCGGTCGGGTGCATCACCGCCATCTCGGACAGGCTGAGCACGATCGCTGCTGCCGCGATCGCCGCGATCGCGTAGCTCAAGATCACCGCAGGGCCTGCATAGCCGATGGCCTGGCCGCTGCCCATGAACAGACCCGTGCCGATGGCGCCGCCCAATCCGATCATGATGAGCTGCCGGCGGCTCAAGTCCTTGTGCAGGCCGGCCTCGCGGCTGGCGATTGCAGATGCGTCCAATCGCTCTCCCGCTTGCGATGCTATATTCGCGCTCATAAACAGTTTAGCACGCGAGCGATTACCCCTATGAACCGAGAATCAGTCTATGACGACATGGCCGGCGGAAAGAATCTGGATTACGAAACCTATTTGAATACGACCGGTCTGCTGGCGTGTCAGAAACCGTTCGACAAATTCTGCAACAAGGATGAGCTGCAATTCCAAATCGTGCATCAGGTGGAAGAGTTATGGATGAAGCTGATCGCCTACACGCTGCTCGATATCGATGAATATATGGAGCAGCAAAATGCCTTCCGTATCCTGACGCTGTTCGAGCGCTGCAATCGCACCGTGCGCCTCATGAGCGACCAGCTCGAGCTGCTCGAAACCATGTCGCCGAAGGAATATCAGGAGATCCGTCTGCAGCTTGGCAACGGCAGCGGCCAGGAATCGCCGGGGTTCCGGGTGCTGCTGAAAATCATTCCCAATATTTGGCGCACCTTCGAGGCGGTTTACCTGAACAGACGCAACTTGACGGTTGAGCAGATCTACGATTCGCACTACGCGCACGACGATGTCTACGCGGTAGCCGAAGCGATGCTGAACTTCGATGAGCAGTTTCAGAAATTCAGGCTGTACCACATTCTGCTGATTCAGCGCTCCATCGGCATGGGCGCAGCGTCGCTCAAGGGGCGATCGGTGGATCTGTTGCAGGCCGGCGCAAAGAACCGCTTCTTCGGCCCCTTGTGGGATATCCGCGCCGCGATGACCGACCGCTGGGGAGGAAGCTACGGCCGCGTTCGCGACAGCATCAGCGCCGCGACGGCGGGCAAGACCTAGGAGAAATCAGGCTGCCTGGTTGCGGCCTGATTTTTTTGCGAACTGCAGCTGTTGCTGAGCTCTCTGCAAGAGATCCGACGGATTCTCATCGGCGCCGGGCGTGGCGGCGCACACGCCCACGCTGATGCTGATGTAGCGAAGCACCGCGGAGCGGGGATGATGAATCCGCAGTTCGCGCACCCGTTCGGCCATGAGTTGCCCGACACGCAGGGCCTGCTCGGTCGTGAGCCCCGGAGCGAACGCGATCAGGCTGCCGCCGTCGATGCGGGCGGTCACGTCGCTCGAGCGGCGCAGGCATCCGGACACCACATGCGCGACGCGCCGAATGGCCGAATCGCCCGCGGCACGTCCGAAGGTCGTGTTATATAAATCCAAGGCGTCGATGTCGACGGCAAACACCGCGATGTTGCGTTGCTCGCGATGTGCCACCGCCCAGTCGCGTTTCAACAATTCTTCCAGGTACGGCAGGGTATACAGACCCGTCAGACGGTCGTCGCGGACCGCAATCGCGGTCGGCTGGTGGGCGCCGCTCAAGGTATCCTTCGCGGCCTTGAGATCGATGCGCAAGCGCTCGCCGGCATCACGGTGGTGCCCGGCATAGTGCGTGACGCAGCCGTCCGGATGACGCAGCGCCATGATCGTCATCTCGTTCCAAAACAAGCTGCCGTCCTTGCGGTAGTTGCGCAGCAGCACGCGGCAGGTCTCTCCCCGGTTCATGGCATCGCGCAAGCGGTGGCGCCCATCCTGCTCGCGATCGTCGGCCTGGAGGAGGCGCAAGTTTCGCCCTTTGAGCTCCGCGGCCGAGTAGCCGGTCAGCGCCTCGAAGGCGGGGTTGACATAAACCACGGGATGATCCGGACCTCGGGCATCGATCAACGCCACGCCCTCGGGGGAGCTCTCGACCAGACGCCGGTACAAATCCGCATCAAACGCCGTCATGACTCCCCTCCGTCAGCACCAACGGAGGCGTGGCCGAAAGACTTGCGATTGACATGACGGTTTGCTGCCACTGCCGGTCTGCTCCAAGATTGCTCGGGGCCTCTCCACGCGCCCTCATTCGTACCACTCGGGCCTGCGAGGCCGGCGAGCCTGTATCCGGCCCAAAGTGATCGAGCACAGACTTTACCGCTTGTCTATTGTTGCAAATGGGGAGGACGTCGCAACCTGCAGCAAATGCCAGTTCCGCCCGCTGAATCACACCCCCAAAGGCTGCCGCCCCGGCCATGGACAGGTCGTCGGCAAACACACAGCCATGGAATCCCATCTCGCCGCGCAGCACCCCGGTGAGCCAGCGCCTGGACAGGCTGGCCGGCAGGGGGTCGACCGTGGGGAATACCACGTGCGCCCCCATGATGCCCGCCGCGTTGTTCTCGATCAGCAGGCGGTATGGCCGCATATCGGGCTCCAAATCGATGAAATTGCGCCGATCCACGGGCAGGGCGACGTGAGAATCGGCGATCACCGCACCGTGGCCCGGGAAATGCTTGGCCACCGCTGCCATGCCCGCCTCGCGCATGCCTGCCATATAGGCCACCGACAGCGCTGCCACGGCATCGGGGTCCTGATGAAAAGCGCGATCGCCGATGATTTCGCTGACCCCATAGTCGAGGTCCACACAGGGGGCAAAGCTGAAATCGACCCCCACCGCACGCAGCTCGCTGGCCATGAGCCAGCCCGCCGAATGGGACAGCGCCAGCCCTTCGCGCCGATCCTCATCGTAACGGCGGCCCAGCGCGCGTGCCGGCGGCAGCCTTGTGAAGCCCTCGCGAAAGCGCTGCACGCGCCCGCCCTCATGATCGACCGCAATCAACAAATGCGGCGTGCGCAGCGCGCGGATCGCGGCCGTCAGGCCGGTAACTTGCGGCACGTCACGGTAATTGCGGCTGAACAGAATGACGCTGCCCACCAGCGGGTGCGACAAGATCCGGATGTCCTCCGCGGTCAGTTCCGTGCCGGCGATATCCACCATGAACGGACCCAGGCTCATCGAGACTTCTCGAAGACTGCGATCGATTCGACGTGCGTCGTATGCGGAAACATGTCCATCACCCCCGCTGCGGTCAGCGTGAATCCCTGTTCTGACACCAAGATTCCCGCGTCGCGCGCCAAACTGCCTGGATGGCAGGAAATATACACGACTCGCCGCGGCCGCCAGTCGTTCATGCGGGCCATCAGTTCCGCGGCGCCCGCGCGCGGCGGATCCAGCATGAGCAATTCGAAGCGAGCATCCGCCCACGCGCCGAAGCTCTTCGGCTCGAACAGATTCTCCGCCGCAAACTCGGCGTTGCCGAGCGTGTTGCGGGCGGCGTTGGCCCGCGCCTTTGCAACCAGTGCCGCATCGCCTTCCACGCCGACCACGTGCCGCGCCCGGCGGGCCAGCGGCAGCGTGAAATTCCCCAGGCCGCAAAACAGATCGAGCACGGCATCCTCAACCTGCGGCTGCAACAGGTCCATCGCCGCGCCGACCATCGAGGCGTTGACCTCGCGGTTGACCTGGATGAAATCGACCGGACCAAATTCAAGCACGACGCGGCCCTCGTCCACCGCGTAGGTGAGCGGCGGATAGTCATCGCGCAGCGGCCGCACGGTGCTGAGGCCTCCTGGTTGCAGGAAAATCTGCACGCCGCTTTTCTCGCCGAAGGCCGCGATCCTCTGCAGATCCGCCGTGCCCGGCGCCTCGAGCACGCGAAACACCAGAGCGGTCGCGCTGTCTCCGGCCGCCACTTCGACTTGCGGCAGCTTCTCGCGAATCTCGAGCGTCTCGGTCAACGCCGCCAGCTCCTGCGGCAGCTGCGCGAGCATTGCCGGCAAAATCTCGCAGCGCCCGATATCGGCGATATAGGGCTTTTCGCGTTCACGAAAGCCGGCGAGCACGCGGCCTTTCTTGTGCACGTACTTGATTCCCAAACGCGCACGCCGGCGATAGCCCCAAGCCGGCCCGCGCAGCGGCTCGAGCACACGCACCGGCTGAACATTGCCGATGCGCTGCAGATTCTCCAGCAGCTGGCGTTGTTTTGCCGCCAGTTGCGCGGGCGGGGAAAGATGCTGCAGAGAGCAGCCGCCGCAGACGCCAAAATGCCGGCAGCGCGGCACGACGCGATCAGCGGACGCGGACAGAACTTCGATCAGACCCGCTTCATCCATTTGGCGGCGGCGCTTGTAGATGCGCAGGCGCACACGCTCGCCGGGCAACGCGCCATCGATGAATACGGCCTTGCCGTCGATTCGCGCCACGCCGCGGCCGTCGTGCGCAAGATCGACGATCTCGGCCTCTTGGACGGCGCTTAAAGCGGGAGCCACGCTGCCGCGAATTCTTTGAGGTGCGATGCGCCCGCCTCGTCCAGCAATTTGCGCACCCGCGCAAGTTCGTGCGCGTGTTCGCCCGCATTCAAGTGGCCGCGTATCAGCTGAAACCGCAGGTAAATGAGATAGGTGTTCAAGACATCGGTTTCGCAGTAGTCGCGGATCCGCGGCAAGCCGCCCTGCAAGTACGCGTCCCAAACTTGCGAGCCATGCATGCCTAATTTTCCGGGGAAACCCAGCAACATCGCGATGTCCTGCAGGCTGGCCCGCCCGCGGCCCTGGAAGCCGGATAAAATGTCCATCAGATCCATGTGCCGCCAGTGAAAGCGGCTCAGGTAGTTGCTGTATCTGAAGCTCTGATCGGAATCGCCCAGCTCCCAATAGCGGGTGGCGGACACGCTGTGCAGCAAACTTCGATAGTGCAGCACCGGCAGATCGAAACCCGCGCCATTCCACGACACCAGATCCGGCGTGTATTTGTCCAGGCCGTCGAAAAACCTCTCGATCAGATCCTTCTCCGACGAGGACTCATCGCCCAAGCTCCACACCTTCAGCGATTCGCGGGTGCGCATGACCACCGAGATGGCCACGATGCGCTGCTGTTCATGCGACAGGAACTCGCTGCCGGTCTCCTGGCGCCGCTTGGTGAACATGATCTGAGCGACGTGCTCGTCGGACAGATCGTGCAAGTCATAGAGGCGCCGCCCCAGATTGGTATCCGGCACGGTCTCGATATCGAACACCAGGGTATTCACGGCGACGCGCGCCGCATGAGTATGGCGACGGCAACCACCAGGCCGGCTTCGTCCGTCAGGGTTACGTGGCCCTCGCCGATCCCTAAGCCATCGCGAACCTTGGCGCCGCGCTCCGAGTACACCACTTCCGGCTTGCCCCAGGAGTTTTGCACGATGCCCACATCGCGAATCCACACACCGTGCGAGAATCCGGTGCCCATGCCCTTGACGATGGCTTCCTTGGCGGCAAAGCGCATGGCGAGAAAGCGCACCGGCCGCGCCGTGCGCTCCAGCTGCGCGCGCTCCTCGGGCAGCAGCAGATGCCGCACGAAGCGCTCGCCGTGTTTCTGGAACACCCGTTCGACTCGATCAACCTGCAATACGTCGATGCCGATGCCGAAAATCACGGTGGCTTGGATCCGGCACGGGCGCGAAGCATCAATTGCTTCATGTCGCGCACCGCCTTGGCCAATCCATCGAAGAGTGCGCGGGCCACGATGGCGTGGCCGATATTGAGTTCGATAATTTCAGGTATGGCGGCAATCGGTTCGACATTGTGGTAGTTGAGGCCGTGCCCTGCATTCACGGTCAAGCCCAGCGAGGCCGCAACCTTTGCCGCGGTGCGCAGCCGCTCGAACTCCCGGGCGCGGGCACCGCCGGCAGCGTCCGCATACGCGCCGGTGTGCAGCTCGATCACCGGCGCGCCGGCTGCGCGCGCCGCCTCGATCTGCGCCACATTCGGATCGATGAACAGCGACACGCGTATTCCGGATGCCGCGAGCGCCGCGACCGTGTCCCTGACCCGCTCCTTCTGCCCCAAAACATCGAGGCCCCCCTCGGTGGTGACCTCTTCGCGCGATTCCGGCACCAAGCAAACATCCTGAGGCCGCAACTGCCGCGCGATGCGCACCATCTCCTCGGTCACCGCCATTTCGAGATTCATCCGCGTCTGCAGCGCTTCGCGCATCGCGGTTACGTCGCGATCCTGAATGTGCCGCCGGTCTTCGCGCAGATGCAGGGTGATGCTGTCGGCACCGGCCTCCTCCGCCAAGAGCGCCGCGTACATCGGATCCGGATAGCGGGCCCGCCGTGCCTGGCGCAGCGTCGCCACGTGATCGATATTCACGCCGAGCGCAATGCCGCCGTGAAGCTTCGGCTCGCTCACGAACCCTCCGGGGAGCCTGTCCGCGTATTCCGCGTGAGCGGCTCACGATGGCGCAGCGCCAGCATCACCTCGCGGGACTTCAAGGCGCGCCCATCCAAGCAGACATCGATCGCCGCGCGCAGCACGCGTTTGGCGTCGCGCAGCGTACGGGCGTCCTCGAAGCTCTCCGCCTGCAGGTCGGCGAGCGATTGCCCATAGACCGCCCCCGGCGCCTCGGCAACGCACAACTGCGGTCCGCTTTGCAGCGCGAATCGATAGTACTTGTCCTGTTGCACCGGCAAGCCATCGCCGGTTTGCGTCAATTCCAATCCGTAACCCAATTCGTTCAGGAGGCGCTTCTCGAAGCGGCGCAGCGTCGGTTCTTCCACCGCGCCGTGGCACAGCGCTTGGACGCAGCCGGCATACGAGAAGAAAATCTCCGGGTGCGGATCGCGCCGCTCGGTCAGCTTCAATAGCAGCTCGTTCAAGTAAAAGCCGCTCATGAGCCGTTCCGGCGCGAGGTTGGTGATCAAGCCGTCGGTTTCCGCCGTCACCAGGGGGCATGCCTCCGAGGTTCCGGACCAGGAAACCAACAGCCGTTGAAACGGCCGCAACACCCCTTTAAGAGCCGATTTGGGGCCGTTGGCGCCGCGCGCGAACAACGTGAGCCGCCCGTGCTCGGCCGTGAACACCTCCACGATGCGGCTGGTGTCCCGATAGGCGTACTGGTGCAATACGTAAGCCGGTGCCAGCCATACGCGCCGCCCGGCCGGCCGGCCCATGCTTTTCACAGTGTGTCGTACCCAAATTGGCGCAAAGCCATTTCGCTGTCGGCCCAATTTTCCTTGACCTTGACCCAGAGCTCCAGGTGCACGGAGCGCTGCCACAGGTCATTGAGCTCGATGCGCGCCAACCGGCCGATCTCCTTCAAGCGCTCGCCGCCCTGACCGATCACGATGGCTTTCTGGCCGGCGCGTTCGACCCAAATGACCGCGTTGATCATAATTCGATTGTCTTCCTCCGCAAAGCGCTCGATCTGCACGTTGATGCCGTACGGCAGTTCCTCGCGCAGCTTCAACGTCAGCTTTTCACGCACGATCTCAGCGGCGTGAAACGGCTCGTCGCGATCGGTCAGCACATCCGGGGCGAACAGCGGCGGCGATACCGGCAGCCGGGAGCCGATCAAATCCGCCAACCGATCGAGATTGTCGGACTGCAGCGCCGAAATTGGAATGATTTCGGAGGCCGGCACCCGGGTGGTCAGCTCCTCGAGGAAGGGCAAAAGCTGATCTTTCGGAAAGACGCGGTCGACCTTGTTGACCACCACAAACAGCGGTTGCTTCAAACCGCGCACCCGCTCCCACACCCACATGTCTTCCTCGGTGAGCCGCATTGCTTCAATGACGAACAGAATGACATCCGCGTCCTGCGAAGAGGAGATCGCGACGCGGTTCATATATTGATTCATGACCCGGCGGGTCGACTCGTGCAGTCCCGGCGTATCGATCAGCACCAACTGCGCCTCGGGCCGATTGACGACGCCCAAAATACGGTGCCGCGTGGTCTGCGGCTTGGCGGTCACGATGCTTACCTTGCGGCCCACCAGGGCATTGACCAGCGTGGATTTACCGACGTTGGGCCTGCCGACGATGGCCACGTGGCCGGCCCGGAAATTGGATTCGCTCATGCGTCAGTGCGTATCTCGGAAGGTAAAAGAGTGATCGTTTTTGCCGCGGCCAATTGCTCCGCGCGGCGGCGGCTGCCGCCCTCGGCCGCGGCGCCGACGCCGAGCACCGGAACCTCGCAGCTGACCGTAAAGGATTGCGCATGCGCATCGCCGCTCACGGCGGTCAGCGTGTAGACCGGCAAAGCCAGCCCGCGCGCCTGCAGCAACTCCTGCAAGCGTGTCTTCGGATCCTTGAGGGAACCGGCCGCCGGCAGGTCCTTGAGCTTTGCCGCGACGACGCGCGCGACGGCCGCGGCCGCCGCATCGTATCCTGCGTCCAGGAAAATCGCGCCCAACATCGCCTCCAACGCATCCGCCAGGATTGAGGCTCTGCGGAAACCGCCGGTCTTCATTTCGCCGGCGCCCAAGTGCAAGTATTCTCCGACCCCCAAATCCGCGGCGATCTGCGCCAAGCTCTCGCCGCTGACCAGAGACGCCCGCAACCGCGACAACGCGCCCTCGTCCGCCTGCGGGTGCGCATCGTAGAGCAGCCGCGCCACGGCGCAATTGAGCACCGAATCGCCCAAAAATTCCAAGCGCTCGTTGTGATCGGGGCCCGCGCTGCGGTGAGTCAGGGCCGCATGGCAGAGCTCAGGCGATGCAAACACATGGCCGAAGCAGCGGTCTACCCAATTCGAAAGATCGTCCGGCTTGGGCAGCGGAATCACCGCACCTTCACTGTCTTTTCGAAATGCACGGAGAGCGAAACATTGGCCACATAGGGCGCGGAGTCGTCGTAGGCCACGTGCATCTGCACGCCGCCGTCATCCTTGGTGATTTCGATATCCTTGGTATCGACGCCGCTGGGATCCTCGATATTGAAGTGCCGGTCGATCAGCATGCGGATCGTTCCAGGATCGGGATTGTCGCCCTTGACCTCGGCGGCGACGGATTCCATGGTGCGCGCGACCTTCATGTAGTTCAGGTACAGGGGTGCCAAGCGGATGCCGGCATATACGACCACACCGGCCAACGCGAGAACGCAGAGCAAACCGATGAATGTCATGCCTTGCTGGTGGTTACGCATAAAACCTCCCTTAAAGAGCCCCTATTCAATCTTATTTCCGACCCTTCTCCAGAGAGGTCCGTCACGAGTATCAAGATTAAGCCAAATTCGCACCGCTTTTCCGACTAGATTCTGCTCCGGAACGAACCCGGGCGCATCCGGCTCATCGAGCCAGCGGCTATCCTTGCTGTTATTGCGGTTGTCGCCCATGAAGAAATAGTGCCCCGCGGGCACCATCCATTCGCCGGTTTTGACGCTGCCGTTGGCGAACATGATGCGATGGCGCTTGCTGTCCAGCTGCTCGAAAGCGGTGCCGACGTTCGTATAGTTCCACAGATCCTGCTTCGGTCCCTTGTACGGCGGACCGGGCGTCTGCGGCATGAGCTTGCCGTTGACGTATACCAGGTTGTTTTCATCGACCCGGATACGATCGCCGGGGAGGCCCACGAGACGCTTGATGTAGTTGATTTTCGGATTCGGCGGCAGGCGGAATACGATCACATCGCCGCGTTGCGGGGCGCCCGTGGCGAGTATCAGTGTGTTGGTCACCGGCAGGCGCAAGCCGTAGGAGTATTTGCTGACGAAGATGAAATCGCCGTCGAACAGGGTCGGCATCATCGAATCGGAAGGAATGCGAAACGGCTCGAACAGAAACGAGCGGATGATCAGCACCAAAATGATGACGGGAAAAAATGAGCGGGCGTACTCCACCGCCAGGGGTTCGCGCACCCGCTCCGCAGGGGTTCCGACCGATGCCGCGGCGATTTGGCGGCGGCGTGCGAAGAATGCGGCATCCGCTGCCCAAATGATGCCGGACACTGCGCCGACGATCACCAGCATGAGGCTGAAATCCACCGCCTCGTATCGAAACAGCCGCCACAGCATGGCCAAGGCCAGGCCCACCAGCGCATAGGCCGCCAAGCGGGGCAGCAACGGTTCCTCGGCGCTGGTCGCACCCGGGTCGCGCCGCGGGCGCAGGAACCATCCGTCGACCAAGATCACCAACACGCAAACGGCGGCGGCGCAAAGCAGCGCGAAAAAAATGCGATCACCATCAGTCACGAAATACCCCCAACGTCATCAAAAATGGACAGCCCGGATCAATTGGCCTTCTTGCCGACTTGCAGCACCGCGAGGAAGGCCTCCTGCGGTATCTCGACCTGGCCGACCTGCTTCATGCGCTTCTTGCCCGCCTTTTGCTTCTCGAGCAGCTTGCGCTTGCGCGTGATGTCGCCGCCGTAGCACTTGGCCAGCACATTCTTGCGCATCGCCTTGACGCTGGCACGCGCGATGATATGGCTGCCGATCGCCGCCTGAACGGCGATATCGAACATCTGACGCGGTATCAGCTCCTGCATTTTGTCGACCAATTCACGGCCGCGGGCATAGGAGTTGTCGCGATGCACGATGAGCGACAGCGCATCGACCGGATCGCCGTTGATCAGCACGTCGAGCTTTACCAGCGGGGCCGCCTGAAAATGGCTGAATTCGTAGTCGAACGAAGCATAGCCGCGGCTCGAGGATTTGAGCCGGTCGAAGAAATCGAGCACGATCTCGGCGAGCGGCAGTTCATATTGCAGCGATACCTGACTGCCCAAGAACAGCATCTTTTTTTGCACGCCGCGCTTTTCGCTGCACAGGGTCAGCACCGCACCGACGTGATCCGGCGGCACCAGTATGTTGGCGATGATGATGGGCTCGCGCAGCTCTTCGATGCGATCCGTCGGCGGCAGCTTGGTGGGGTTGTCGACATTGATCACCGATCCGTCGGTGAGCAGCAATTCATAGATCACCGTCGGCGCGCTGGTGATCAGATTCAAGCCATATTCTCGCTCCAAGCGCTCTTGCACGATATCCATGTGCAGCAACCCCAGGAAACCGCACCTGAAACCGAAGCCCAGCGCCGTCGACACCTCCGGCTCGAAATGCAGCGCCGAATCATTCAGCTTGAGCTTTTTGAGCGCGTCGCGGAATTGCTCATAGTCGTCCGAGCTCACCGGAAATAGCCCTGCGAAAACCCGCGGCTGGACTTGCTTGAACCCGGCAAGCTGCTCTTTCGCCGGATTATTTTCCAGCGTGATGGTATCGCCCACCGGAGCACCGTCAATTTCCTTGATGCCGGCGATGACGAAACCGACTTCGCCGGTTTCCAGCGATTGGCGGGTCACGGGTTTCGGCGAGAAGCGGCCGAGCTTGTCGATCTGGTGGCTGCGGCCCGTCGACATGACCCGGATCTTCTCGCCCGTGCGCAGTGCCCCGTTCATCACCCGCACCAAGGATACGACGCCCACGTAATTATCGAACCAGGAATCGATGATCAATGCCTGCAAGGGACCCTCGGGATCGCCTTTGGGTGCGGGTATCCGCTTGACCAACTGTTCCAGCAAGTCGTGCACCCCCTCGCCGGTCTTCGCGCTGACCAGCGCCGCATCTTCCGCCGGTATGCCGATGATCTCTTCGATCTCGTGTATGACCTTCTTAGGGTCCGCGGAGGGCAGATCGATCTTATTGATGACCGGCAGCACCTCCAATCCTTGCTCCAGCGCGGTATAGCAGTTGGCGACGCTCTGGGCCTCGACGCCCTGCGCCGCATCGACCACCAGCAGCGCGCCCTCGCAGGCCGCGAGCGAGCGCGAAACCTCGTAGGAGAAGTCCACATGCCCCGGCGTATCGATGAAATTCAGCTGATACAGCTCGCCGCTGGTGGATTGAAAGCCCAGAGTCACGCTTTGCGCCTTGATGGTAATGCCGCGCTCCCGCTCGAGATCCATCGAGTCGAGCACCTGCGCCTGCATCTCGCGCGCATCCAGGCCGCCGCACTCTTGGATGAACCGATCGGCCAAGGTGGATTTGCCGTGGTCAACATGAGCAATGATCGAGAAATTGCGGATATTCTTCATCTATCGGGGAGCCTGCCTGCTCGGGCAAACCAAGCATTATACCGGCCGGCGATGAAAGCTGAGGGTCTTATCCACCTCTTCGGGATCTAGACGCCCGTGGCACAGCAATTCCCCCGCCAAAAGAAGCACCGGGATTTTGTGTCCGTAGCGCGCTCGAACCGCCGGCTCGCGATCGACATCGACGACATCGATGGCAATACCCTGGGCAGACGGCAGCGCCGCGAGCTCGCTCAGCATTTCCTCGCATAGGCCGCACCCGGGGCGGGAGTACAGCAAAAACCGCATGGCTTCAATGACGAGGAATCTCGTCGCTGCTATAGAGCTTTACCGAGTGCGCGATGAACTCGACGGTCTGAGCCGGCACTTCACCCACCGCGGTCACTTGGTGGCCCTGCACTACCGTGGAGAAGGCGTACCCCGATCCCACCCGAGCCAGTCCCTGCATCGGCGCTTGCGGCTGGGAATCCGCTGCAGCAGCCTCGCCCGGGGCCGACGCTTTTTGCTCCTCGACAAACACCGACACAGTCGCCAGGCCGTCCGAATAGACCAAATGGCTGGCGGGTGTCGAAGCATCCCCCAATGTCTGAGCACCCTGGACGGTCAAGCGGAATCCGGGCGGCAGCTGACTCGCGCGATACGCCGCCAATGCTGAGGAGGCATTATCCTGCGAGGGGCCTTGGCGCACCCAGCGCATGCCGTCGGTATGCACGGTCGGCGCCAAATCGCTGTCCGGAATGTTCTCAGGCATGTCCAATCGCGCAAAGAAGATCTGCTCGATGACCTGGCCGCGCGAATCGCACAATTGCGTCTTCAGCGGCATGGCGGTGGTCTCGTCGAGCCACAGGCGATAGCCAAAACGGAACTGATCCTTGGGGTTCACGGCTATGACCTTGGCCGGGCGCCCCAGGATATGCGTCGGCGGCAACGCCTCGATGCGGTAGAAATCTTTCACCGTCGAGTCGAACTGCGGCAGCGTACCCAAGAAAGGCCCTCGATCCTGGCGCGGCTCGACCAGCACGGTGCGCTGATCCGGCAGGTAGCAGGTCAATTCGCCGTTGGCGCGCACAAATTCGCGCCCCGAACCGTCCAACGACTGCAGCCGCTCGCTGACCCTTCCTGAGCGCACGCGGTGCACGATGCGCATGGTCTCGACCCGGCCGCCGCTGATATGGAAAAACGTGCCGTCATAGTTGCGGGTCGCCAGTGCCTTGTTCATTCGCTGCAACCATTCGCGCGGGTCGTCTGCACCGCTGGCCGGCTTCGGAACGGCGGCCAGCAACGCACCGAACAAGGCACAGGGCGCCAGCCAATAGGCGAAGGCGAGCCGCGGCTGCGTCATGGAGCGACGCGGGCGTCCGGCGCTGGAGGGGGCGGCTGGGCGCTCCGCGTGATCGGGATCAGTTGCGGCTCATCGTCCTCGATCAGCAAATCCGCGAGCATACCGCGCTGGCCAAGCCCCGAGGAATACTTGCTGTGCGCAAAGATGTAGTTCGTCAAGCGGGCCGGCGCAATCGCAGAAGGTGCGTCAGCCGAGGCCGCGGGGACCGTATAAGAGAGCGCCTCGCGCGGTGCGCCGCCGCCCCGCACGGGAGATTGGGTTCCGGCCGAGGCCCGGAGCGGCAGGGCCGAATTTTGGGCCATTTGAGCGGTGTTCGGCGCCGCCGGATTCACGCTTGGGGAAATCGCGCGTTGCTGCAGGGCGACGATCGCGACCGTCGCGACTCCCGCGGCCACCGTGACCCCGGCCAGAGGCCGCCACCAGCGGGCCGGACGAGCGGTATGCTCGCGGCCGGCGGCCTGCACCGGCTCGCCGTCGATCGCAAGGCTCACTCGAGAGGCGAAGCCTCGGGTCAAAATTTGCGAGCCGCCCCCGCGCAACGCCTCGCCGATCAGCGCATAGCGCCCGAAGCTCTCGCGCAACTCGCCGTCCCGAGTCAAACGCTTCAACAGCAGTTCGGTTTCGCTATCGGGCAACTCGCCGTCCAGAAACGCCGAGACTTGTTCACGAATTTGTTCGCTCATGTGTCCTCAGGCCTTCCTAATCCGCCATCAAAAATCGGCCGCAACTTTTTGTCAATCGCTTCTCGCGCTCTGAAGATCCGCGAGCGCACGGTGCCCACCGGGCAGTCCATCGTCTGGGCAATGTCCTCGTAGCTCAATCCTTCCAATTCACGCAGCACGATCGCCGTGCGCAGGTCTTCCGGCAGGTTCTCGATCGCCCGGTTCACGGTTTCACGAATCTCGTCGGTGAGGAGCAGGCCTTCCGGCGTCTCCGACTCGGCGAGCCGGGCATGCAAATCGTATTGCTCGGGATCTTGCAGATCCAAGTCATAGTCCATCGGCCGGCGTTTCGTCGCAACGAGCGCATTCTTCGCGGTGTTGATGGCGATTCGGTAGAGCCATGTATAGAAGGCACTATCGCCGCGAAACGACTGCAATGCGCGGAACGCCTTGACGAAAGCCTCTTGTGCGATGTCTTCAGCCTCGGTTGCATCGTGCACGTAACGCATGATCAGCTTCAGCACCTTGTGCTGGTATCGCAGAACCAATAAATCGAACGCCGCGCGCTCGCCGCGCTGGACTCTCTCGACCAGTTTGAGGTCACTCTCCTCGACGCTCATGGGTGATCACAAACCGGCGAGCTTAAACCTACGCCTGTCGCGATAGACCGACCGCGCCGGGAAAAGTTCGACAATTCCCGCCCCGAGGCGAATAAACGTGAATTTGCGCACACGATGAATTCTATCAGCCGCGCTCGGCGGCGTTAGCAATCGGCAGACCGGGCGGCGGTAATTCGTTCGATCAGGTCCGCAAGGTGGGGTGGGGGACGCTCTTGGCCAAGACAATAGGCATAAATGACCGGATCCTGGGCCTCCAACAGGCCCCGGAACGCCTCCTGCTCCGGCAGGGAGGCGTTGGCATATCGCTCATCCACGTAGCGCGTGAGCAGCAAATCGAGTTCCTTCATTCCACGCCGGCAACGCCAGCGCAGCCGGCCCTGATCGGGAACCATCAGTGACGCCGCCGGACCATCATTTGTTTGATCTCGCCGATCGCCTTGGCGGGATTCAAGTCCTTGGGGCAGCATTCCGTGCAGTTCATGATGGTGTGGCAGCGATAGAGCCGGAATGGATCCTCGAGCTCGTCCAGCCGCTCGCCTGCCGCTTCATCGCGGCTGTCGACGATCCAGCGATAGGCCGCCAGCAAGGCTGCCGGCCCCAAGAAGCGGTCGCTGTTCCACCAATAGCTCGGGCAGCTGGTCGAACAGCAGGCGCAAAGAATGCAGGCGGAAGGCCGGTCGACTTTCTCCTGATCTTCCTTGGACTGCAGCCGTTCGCTGTCCGGCGGCGGCGGCGTACGGGTCTGCAGCCAGGGTTTGATCGAAGCGTATTGGGCATAGAAATTGGTGAGGTCGGGCACCAAATCCTTGATCACCGGCATGTGCGGCAACGGGTAGACCTTGATGTCGCCCTTGACGTCGGCACAGGCGCTGATGCAGGCCAGCGCGTTCTTGCCGTCGATGTTCATGGCGCAGGAGCCGCAGATCCCCTCGCGGCAGGAGCGCCGAAACGTCAGCGTCGTGTCGATCTCATTCTTTATCTTGATCAGCGCGTCCAGCACCATCGGGCCGCAATGATCCATGTCGACTTCGTAGGCATCGAGCCGCGGATTCTCATTCGCATCGGGATCGAAACGGTAAATCTTGAAGACTCGAACGTTGTCCGCGCCCGCCGCTGCCTTGTAGACGCGTCCGTCCTTGCGGATCTTGGAATTGGGCGGAAGAAAGAACTCAGCCATCAATGCTCCTCAATAGGTCCGCGCTTTCGGCGGAATCGGCTCCACCTCGTCGGTCAAGGTGTTCAAATGCACGGCGCGATAATCGAAGCGGCTGTTGCCCGCAGAGTCGACCCAGCACAGCGAGTGCTTCAGCCACTTTTGATCGTCCCGATTGGGAAAATCCTCGCGCGCCTGTGCGCCGCGGCTTTCCTTGCGATTCTCCGCCGAATGCAGCGTTGCGATCGCCTGGCCCAGCAAATTGTCCAATTCCAATGTTTCGATCAGATCGCTGTTCCACACCAAGGAACGATCCTCGACCTTGACGTCCGCGAACGACTCGAATACCCGCGCCAATTTGCGTTTGCCTTCATTCAAGGTGTCGGCGGTGCGAAACACCGCCGCATCGCTCTGCATGACGCGCTGCATGTTCAAGCGGATGTCTGCGGTGCGCTGCGAGCCTTTGGCGTTGCGGAATCTTTCCAGACGCTCGATGGCCGGAAGCGCCGCGTCGGGCTTCAAAGGCCGGTGCGCCGCGCCGGGTTTCAGCACGCGAGTGCAGTGCTGCGCCGCCTCGCGGCCGAACACCACCAGGTCGAGCAGCGAGTTGGAGCCTAGGCGGTTTGCACCGTGCACCGAGACGCATGCGGCCTCGCCCACCGCCATCAGCCCCGGCACGGTTTTCTCGCCGTCCGAGGTCCGCGTCTGTGCCTCGCCTTGTACGTTGCAGGGAATCCCGCCCATGTTGTAGTGCACGGTGGGCAATACGGGAATGGGCTCCTTGTTGACGTCCACGCCGGCGAAGATGCGCGCGGTTTCAGCGATCCCGGGCAGGCGCTCCTTGATTACCGCCGCTCCCAGGTGCTCCAAGTGCAAATCGATGTGATCCTTGAGCTTGCCGACGCCTCTGCCTTCGCGAATCTCGATGGTCATCGAGCGGCTGACGATATCGCGCGATGCCAAGTCCTTGGCGTTGGGCGCGTAGCGCTCCATGAATCGCTCGCCTGCGGCATTGGTCAGATAGCCGCCCTCGCCGCGCGAGCCTTCCGTGATGAGACAGCCGGCGCCATAGATGCCCGTGGGGTGAAATTGCACGAATTCCATGTCCTGCAGCGGCAGGCCGGCGCGCAGCGCCATGCCGCCGCCATCGCCGGTGCAGGTGTGCGCCGATGTGCATGAGAACCATGCGCGCCCATAGCCTCCGGTCGCCAAGATCACCTGGTGTGCACGGAACCGATGCAGCTTGCCATCGGCCATGTCGAGCGCAACCACGCCTCGGCACTCGCCGTTCTCCATCATCAGGTCGAGCGCAAAGTATTCGACAAAAAAACTGGCCTCGTGCTTCAAGGATTGCTGATACAGCGTGTGCAGCATGGCATGGCCGGTGCGGTCCGCAGCGGCGCAGGTGCGCTGCGCGATTCCCTTGCCGAAGTGCGTGGTCATGCCGCCGAACGGGCGCTGATAAATCCGGCCGTCCTCGGTGCGCGAAAACGGCACGCCGTAATGTTCGAGCTCGATGACCGCGGCCGGAGCCTCCTTGCACATGAACTCGATGGCATCCTGATCGCCGAGCCAATCGGAACCCTTGACGGTGTCGTACATATGCCAGCGCCAGTCATCGGCGCCCATGTTGCCGAGCGCGGCAGAAATGCCGCCCTGCGCCGCGACGGTGTGGCTGCGCGTCGGAAACACCTTGGTGAGGCACGCGGTCGACAGACCGGCTTCCGCCAAACCAAATGTGGCCCGCAATCCTGCCCCGCCCGCGCCGACCACCACGACATCGTAGGCGTGATCAATGAACTTGTATTCGCTCATAGCCTCGAAAATCCGAACACGACGCGCAGAATCGCAAAAATCGCGGCGCCCCCGGCCAGAACGTATAGAAACCGCAGCAGCAGGAGGCTGAAGACTTTCATACCGCTCGAGGCCACGTAGTCCTCGACGATGACCATGGTTCCCAAGTAGGAGTGATAGCTCAGCACCGCAATCAGCAGCGCGGCCAAGAAACCGGTGAGCGGCACCGACAGCCAGGTCCGCACTGTTTCATAGTCGAGTCCGGGCAACGTCAGCAGCGAAACTAAAAACCACAAGGTGAGCGGCAG
>DATAVX010000093.1:0-124786 GCA_036267535.1 Steroidobacteraceae bacterium | reverse complement strand
TGTAGTGGTGTTGTATATTACTATATCACCAAGTCACCGAAACACCGCGGTGACGGGACTGAAAGACCGAACACTTGATAGGAGACGATTATGAACACTTCCATCTCAACCAAACTGGCAGCCCTCGCTCTCGCCCTGATGTTCAACAGCGTGATCATGGGCGGCATGGCCTACTTGTTCAATGCGCAATTGCAGCAGCCCACGGCAGTGACCTCGCTCGCCAGCACTGCGGCTTCCTCCGCGAACGACGTGGCCTGAGCCTCGACGGCTCGGCGCTCTGGTAGATTACCGTGCTACATGTCCCTCACACTTAGGGATAGACACATCGAGCGAGCAATGGACCCGAACTGGAACGACAACCAACCCATCTATCGCCAATTGCGCGATCGAATGGTGGCCCTGATTCTCGAGGGCGCGCTGAAGGAGGGCGATCCTCTGCCCTCCGTGAGGGCGGTGGCTGCCGACTACCGGCTCAATCCGCTCACCGTGCTGAAAGGCTATCAGCAGCTGGTCGATGAAAACTTGGTCGAAAAACGCCGCGGTCGCGGCATGTACGTCAGCGAGGGGGCGCGGCGTCTGCTGCTTGCGGGCGAACGCGAGCGCTTTTTGAACGAAGACTGGCCGCAGATTCTCGCCGTCATCAACCGGCTCGGATTCACGTCGCAAGAATTATTCGCGCAAACACCCGCGATCACCCACCCCGCACCGCCGCCCCGCGGCAGCTTGCCTACGGAAGAATGATATGGCTCCGCTCATCGAAGCTCGAGATCTGACGAAGAAGTACGGCGCCCACGTTGCGCTGGATCGCGCCAACCTCAAGGTCGAGGCAGGACGCATCGTCGGGCTCATCGGTCCCAATGGCGCCGGCAAGACCAGCGCTCTGCGCGCCATTTTAGGGCTCACGAATTACGAAGGTCAGCTGACCGTGCTGGGCCGCGAACCATTTCGCGACCGCACTCAACTGATGAGCGAATGCTGCTTCATCGCCGATGTCGCGGTGCTGCCGTCGTGGCTGCGCGTCGATCAGGCGATCGACTTCGTAGCCGGCGTCCATCCGCGGTTCCGCCGCGATCGCGCGGCGGCATTGCTGGCAAAGACCCAGATCACCGGCAAGCGGCGCATGCGGGAACTGTCGAAGGGAATGAAGACCCAGGTGCACCTGGCGCTGACCATGGCCATCGACGCCAAGCTCTTGGTGCTGGACGAACCGACGTTGGGGTTGGACATTCTGGCGCGCCGCGCCTTTTACGACGCCCTGGTCAATGACTATATGGACGAGACCCGGACGATCCTGATTACCACTCACCAGGTCGAGGAAGTCGAGAATCTGCTTACCGACATCGTCTTCATCGACAAGGGCCGCATCGTGCTCGACACCTCGCTCGAGGATGTCGCGACGCGCTTCATCGCGGTGGCGGTAACGGCGGACCGCCTCGATGCGGCGCGCGCCGAGAAGCCGTTTTATGAGCGCCACACCCTCGGCAAGGTGGTGCTGTACTTCGAGAATGTCGACCGCGCCAAGCTCTCGGCATACGGTGAGCTGCATACCCCGAGCGTCGCCGATCTGTTCGTGGCCAAGCTTTCCGGAGGTGCAGCATGAATACCGATATCTGGCTCATTCGCCGCGAGTTTTGGGAAAACCGGGCGATCTGGCTGATTCCCGCGGTGTTCGGCGGTCTTCTGATCATTGCCGCGCTGTTCGGCCGGGTGGACATTCCGACCATGACCCCGGGAAGTCATGGCCAGGAAGCGAGCGGCATATTTCTCTTGGCAATTGGTGTGATGTTTTATTTGGTGATGTCGCTGTATGCGGCCTGGTACCTTTTGGACTGCCTGTATACCGATCGAAAAGATCGCAGCATCCTGTTCTGGAAGTCTCTGCCGATTTCCGATGTCAAGACGGTGCTGAGCAAGCTGCTCGTGGGAATGGTGCTGGTTCCGCTGGTGTACTTCGTAGCCGCGGATGTGACCGCGTTGATCACGGCGTTCATCCTAACGATCCGCGCCAGGGCGTCCATCGGCAGCGCCCTGTGGCAGCCTGAGGTGTGGGGACAGGTCCAGATATTGTGGATGTATGTCATTTTGACGACGGCGGTTTGGTATCTGCCGGTTGCCGGCTGGCTGATGCTGGTGTCGGCCTGGGCCAAACGTGCGGTGATCTTGTGGTCAATGCTCCCGCCGCTGGTGCTCTATCTCATCGAGCGCGTATTCTTCGGTACGCAGGTGATCGGGCACGTACTGAACAGGCGGCTGGTGGGCCTGCCCGCAGTGGCATACAAGGGATGGACGCATGAGGGCAACGTTAATTTCGATGGGCACACGCCGATCAGCGTGTGGCACTTCATCGATGCGGGCGGGTTCTTCAGCAACCCGCAAACATGGATAGGGGTTGCCGTCGGGGTGGTGCTGATCATCGCCGCGATCCAGTTGAGGATGCGCCGCTCGGAGATCTGATCTGATGCGGGGCGCGGGACGCCGGACAGGGCGTCACGTTGCTCCGCTCCTTGCGCCGATCGCCGCGGCGATTCTGCTCGCCGCCGCCCCAGCCGGCGCGCCGGCGGATGAATTTTTTCCGGTACGCGATGAAAATCCTCTGATTCGCGGCTTTTATCTGCCGCTGCCGAGCGACAGCCGCTTGAGCGACGGCCGGACACTGGCCGCAACCTTGTCGATCACCAACACCCTCAACGTGGAGGACCGGCCGCACGAGAGTTTGCTCGTGGATGGCGAGAGCGACGCCCTGAGACTTGCATTTGAAGATGCCTTGTACCAAAGCTGGCGTTATCGCCTCACGCTCCCGGTCATTCACGACAGCGGCGGCTTTCTGGACTCCAGCATCGATCACTGGCATCGCTGGTTCGGCTTCAATCCGGGGAATCGGCCTTTCTACCCGCACAATGAATTGGTTTATTCCTACTCGGGCATCCGCAACATCAATGCCACTCAGCCGCAAACCAGCCTCGGCGATATTTCCGGCGAGCTGGGCTGGTATCCGATCGACGACGCGCACCGGACCGTCTCTTTCTGGTCGGGCCTCAAGGCACCCACAGGTTCGGTCTCGAAGCTCACCGGCGACGGCGCCTGGGACGCTGCTGTGTGGGCGCACGGCGCATTGCGCTGGCCGCAGTGGCAGCTGGCGGCGGAATTCGGCGCCGCTCAGCCGTTCGGCGATGAACTATTCGGCGGTGCCGCCCACCGGCTCTCCATCTTCGCCCGCGTTGCGGCCACACGTGCCCTAGGCCCGCAATGGTCGCTGCGCGCGCAGCTCGATGCACAAAGCGGGCGCGTTGCCGACAGCGACATCCGCTTCTTGGGGCCAAGCTTGCAGCTCACCGCCGGTGCCGTACGGCGCCTGGGAAGCAGGTGGCGCGTGGAATTCGGATTCGCGGAAGACGCCGGGGTCAATACGGCTCCCGACATCACCTTCTTTCTTGGGATTCGCCGCCAAAGCAGTGCAAAATAGCCTAAAAGGTATTTTCGCAATCTCGAAGGGGCCCCCCATGTACAAAACGAAGATCGATCTGTCGGAAAAACTCCGCCGCAATGTTTCTGTCATCTTGAATGAGCGCTTGGCTTACGCCATCGATTTGCAAAGCCAGATCAAGCAGGCGCACTGGAATGTAAAGGGTCCGAATTTCATTGCCTTGCACGAGCTCTTCGACAAGCTCTCGGATGTCGTGCTGGAACAGATCGATGAGATCGCCGAACGCGTTACCACCCTGGGGGGGACCGCCGAGGGCACCGTCGCAGTGGCGGCCAAGCGCAGCAAGCTTAAAAATTATCCTTTGAGCATCACCGCGGGCAAGGACCACCTGTTTTATCTGTCGACGCAGATGGCGGCGTACGGAAAATCGGTGCGTGCAGCGATCGCCGATGCCGACGAACTCGGAGATGCGGATACCGCGGACCTGTTTACGGCAATCTCCCGCGACGTCGACAAGTACCTCTGGTTCCTCGAAGCGCATCTGCAAGAGAAGGCCTGATGTATGAGCGACTCCACCTCCGGCGCCGATGATTCGGGATTGGGCGGGGCCCTGGCCACCATGCAGGGATTGTTGACCAGCGGCGAGACCTTGGAGGCTTGGGCAGCCCAGCGGCGCATTTACGCGCTCACGCACCGGCGCGCGCTGATCGCTGCCACCAGCGGACGATTCATTTCACTCAAGAGACGCCTGTTCGGCGGCTATGATTCCGCCGACATTCGCTGGCAGGACCTGAAGGAAACGCGCATCAGCGCCGGAATCATCGCCGCGGACCTGACCGTGGTTGCGCAGAGCAGCTCGGATCTCAATCTTGGCGCCGAGGTGAATCGGGTGTGGAGCTTCGAGGGCTTGCGCAAGGATCAAGCGCAGGCCATGTACCGCATTTGCCAGCAGCACGATCAGGTGTGGCGCGAGAAGCGGCGCGTGCGCGATCTCGAGGAGTTGCGCGCAAAATCCGGCGGCGTGCAAATCGGCGGTGCTCAATCCGCGTATGGCAGCCCCGATCCGGCCGGTTCGCAGTCCGAGCCCGCGCGCCGCCTGCGCCAAGCGCGCGAGATGCTCGAGGCCAAACTCATCAGCGATTCGGAATTCGAATCGATAAAGGCGAAGATCGTTTCCGGCCTTTGAACTCCGGGGAGCCCGTCCGAGTATTTCCTAGCCCAAGAGATACGCGAAGTAGCTGTTGCGCAGCCGGTTCAACGGATCGGTGCGCTGGCGCAGCGCGCGAAACAGCTTGGCTCGCTCGCCGAAGGCTTTCGCGACATGCTCCGGCTGCAGGGCACGCGACTGATTGAAGGTCGGCACGCCGCCGTGGGCGGATGCAAAGTCGTTGAAGTCGATGAGGAAGTCGTCCCAGCCTTGCTCGCCGCTGGATGAGGGTTCCAGGGTGAACATAGGCCCTGAATAGCTCGCACTGAACAAGGAACCGCGGTCCTGGTGCAGGCGGCTTGCGCCGCTGACGACGTTGCCGCGATATCGATGTTGCTTGTAATACGCCTTGCAGAACGCGAAATATTCGCTCAGCAGCCGCGGATAGTCGGCTTGGGGAAAGGCCCAAAGACTATACGTATGACGCGCCTTCCAGGCCTCCTTCGGCATGTCGCGCATCCATTCGTGCGAATACATCATGACGCCGCGGGTGCCGCCGCTCAGCGCGCGATGCATGCCCGACAGCACCGCGTTGCGCAATCCGGGCGCCGCCAATACGCTGCCGACGGTCGAACCGAAGGCAGGCAGCACGTTGCGCATCACGGATTGCTTGATTTGCCAAATCCCCGAACGGCTGATGGCCGCGGATTCATCGAGGGTCCGGCGTTCGAGCGTAATCCGATCGTGAAAAGGCGAGACGTGCAGCCGCAAAGCGCCGGGGGACGCGGCCAATCCGGCATAGCGCGATGCGAATTCCTTCAAAGTCATGACCTGATAGTCGATCTTGACCGGCGTCAGCGGCCGCACGCGCACGACGACCTCGTGCACGACGCCCAACAAGCCGAAACTCGAGCGCAGCACGCGCATCAGGTCGCGTTCGCGCTCCGAGACGTTCATTTGCTTGCCCTGCGGCGTGATCATTTTCACTTCGGAGATGCAGGACGAGAGCTGCGCCATGCCGTCGCCGTAGGATGCCTGGGGCAGTGTGGTCACCGCCATTGCACCTAGTGAGATCCGTCCCATTTCCGGCGTCAGCGGCAGCTCCTGCCCGCGCTCTGCCAGCGCTTTGGCCAAGTCGCTGACACGCACGCCCGCTTGGGCACGCACGCTGTGTTCGCCGAATTCCAGGATCCGATCGAGTCCGCTGGTGTCGACCGTGGTTCCGCCGTCGCCGCCCACGCAGCGGGTCTGCGAGTAATCGGCGCCGACCATGCGGACGGGCGTGGGATAACTCTTGGTCTTCTCCAGAAGACTTGGCAGGTCCTCGAAACGCTTTAGGCGCAGCACGAGCCGCGGCCGCCGATAAATGCCGGAAGAATCCGCACCTCGCGGATCGATGACTTTGTTTACCATGTGCTTCCCCCCGGAAGACTCGAACAAGCCTTAAGAAACGCTTGGCTGTTGGGGGCACAAAACCGGGTGGTTTCGGATGCGCGTGTGCGCTTTGAGATTCACTGGCGACCCCGCTATCGTCAGACTTTCCTAAGAAAGCCCCTTAGACCGGTGGTTTTGCGTCCCCGCCTTTCAGCGGGTTTGCCCTTAAACAGCTGCCAATACTATGCGATGGGCTTTAAGTCTTGTAAAGAAGTATTTCAGCGGGCCCCGGCAGGACCCGATATGGGCTCTTACCCCATCAAAAGCAGGGTTTCGGCGTGCTCGACCGCCTCCGGAGTGCCATAAACGACCACCACGTCCCCCTCCTTGAACACGGTATCTGGGCCGGGGTCGCGGCCGACGATGCCGTCGCGCCGGACGGCGTTGACCGTGGCGTGCGAACCGCGCGCCATGAGCTCGGTGATGCTGCGTCCGACTGCCCAGGCATTGGGCGGCAGAATGACGCTGTGCAGCTCCTCGCGGAAGGCATGCGAGTCGTCCAAATGCTCCGCCTCCGCATCGCGGAAGTACTGCCGCAGCATGCTATAGCGGTGGCTGCGGATGTCGTTCACGGTGCGCAGCACCTGTCCGACGGGCAGCTTCACCAACAGCAGCAGATGCGAGAGCAGCATGAGGCTGGCTTCGAGCGTCTCGGGCACGACTTCGGTCGCGCCGGCGGCCTGCAGCTCCCTGAGCTTGGTATCGTCCTGGGTGCGCACCAGTATGGGCACATCGGCGCGCACCCCGCGCACCGAGCGCAGGATGCGCAATGCCACGTCTGGATTTGCGAAAGTGATGACCACGACGCTGGCATGGGCGAGGCCGACATTCTCCAGCACCTTGACCTCGCCGGCGTCGCCGTACACCAGCGGATCGCCGGCTTGCCTTCCCAGGCGAATGCGGTAAGGGTCGACATCGAGCGCAATGTATTCAAAGCCGGCTTGTTCCAGAACCCGCGCGATATTCTGTCCCACCCGGCCAAACCCGCAGATCACCACGTGTTCGCGGCCGGCGGCGGCCAGCGTGATGCGCTCCTGACGCATCGCCTCGGTGAGAGGGTTTCCGGTTTCCCGCAAGATGATGCGGGTGATGCGCCGATTGTGGCGGATGATCAACGGCGATAGCACCATGCTCAAGACCGTGGCGGCGAGCAGCGGCTGCACGATGGCCGGGTCGAGAAATTCCTTGCGCAGCAAGAGAATCAGCAGGGCGAAGCCGAACTCGCCGCCCTGCGCCACGATCACGCCGGTGCGCAAGGATTTGAACCAGCTTCTCGTGGCGGGTTTTGCCGCAACCGCAACCACCGCCGCCTTCAAGAGCAGCATGCCGAGCAGTATCGCCGTCACCAGCGGCAAATCCCGCAGCAGCAAACCGACATCGAGCAGCATTCCGACCGTGATGAAAAACAAACCCAGCAGCACTTCGCGGTAGGAGCGGATCGTGGCTTCGACCTGATGCCGGAATTCGGTTTCCGCCAGCATCATGCCGGCGAGAAAGGCGCCGAGCGCCAGCGACAACCCGACGGCATGAGTGGCCCAAGCCGACGCCAGCACCGCGAGCAGCACGGCCAGCGAGAACAGTTCGGGGGATTTTACCGAGGCGATCATGAGAAACAGCGGCCGCAGCAGCCATCTGCCTGCCGCCAGCACCAGCATCAGGCTGAGAGCGGCGATGCCGATGGCGCCTAAAATATGCGGCGCATCGACCGCGCTGCCGCTCAAGGTCGACACCAGGGCAAGCAGCAGCGGAAAACTCAAATCCTGAAACAGGCAAATCGCCACGGCGAGCCGGCCATGCGTGCGGTTGTTCTCGGACTGTTCCGTCAATTGCGCAATTATGATGGCGGTGGAGGACATGGCGACGGCGCCGCCGATCACCACCGCAACCGCCGGCGCCACATCCAAGAACAGGACGGCGCCCGTGGCTACGATGGCGACCGTGATCAGCATCTGCGCGCCGCCGACTCCCAATACTTCCCAGCGCATGGCGATGAGGCGCGGCAACGAGAATTCCAAACCCAGGGTGAACACCAGGAACACCACGCCGAAGTCGGCGAGCAGCTGCGTGGTCTCGTTGTCGGCGGCGAGCGCGAGCGCATGTGGTCCGAGCAGCATGCCCACCGCGAGATAACCTAAGATCGCCGGCAACGCCAGCTTGCGCACCGCTGCGACCACGCACACCGATGCGGTCAGCAGAATCAGGATCTGTAACAGCGGATCGCTATGTCCCATTGCCTGCTAGCATATCGTTATGGGTGCTACCGTGACGGCTCAGTTGTCCCTATCGCAATCGGGCGACGGTTCGCGCCTGAGCTTGAGCGGCGATTGGTCTCTGGCGTCGATGCCGAGCGTCGAAGCGCAGCTTGAAAGTTTACCCGAGACCCTGCATGGCAGTTTGGTCTGCGACTGGAGCGGCGCGCAGACGCCCGGCATCAGTCCGGTGTGGGCCCTGCTGCGCCGCCTGGCGCAAGCTGCCACGCTCGATGTGAGCCATAGCGGCAATCCGCCGCATTTTTTGGAGCTGCTGCGGAAGCTGCACGTCGAACGGCAAGCGGCCTACGGTGCTCAATCGACCGAACCCAGCTTGGAACGCCTGGTCGGCAAGCTTGGACGCTGGTCCGTGCTGCAGGGCGTACATGCGCGCGGCGTGATCGTCTTCCTGGGGCGCATTGCCGTGGTTGTGGGCCAGGCATTCTCCCGCCGCCGCGCCTGGCGAGTCTCCTCGCTGGTCCGGCATATCTACGAGACCGGCATCACGGCGATTCCCATCGTCGCCTTGATCGCATTTCTGATCAGCGTGATCGTGGCTTACCTCGGCGCACAGCAGCTGTCTCGTTTCGGCGCCGACATATTTGTCGTGGATCTGGTGACCATCGCGACGCTGCGCGAGATGGGCGTGCTGCTCACGGCGATCATCGTCGCGGGCCGGTCGGGCAGCGCTTTCGCCGCGGAAATCGGCGTCATGCAGCTGAATGAGGAAACCGACGCGCTGCGCGCCATGGGCATGAATCCCATCGAGTTGCTGGTGGTGCCCCGGGTGCTGGCTCTGGTCATCGCACTGCCCTTGCTGACCATCATTGCCGACGCCATGGGCTTGGCCGGCGGCGGCCTTCTCTCTTTGATCAACCTGCACATTCCCTTGCCGCAATTTACCGCGCGCCTGCGCGAATCGCTGTCGCCCACCACGTTTTGGTCCGGGCTGGTCAAGGCGCCGGTGTTCGCCATCCTCATTGCCATGGTCGGCACATATCGCGGCATGCAAGTGCGCGATTCGGCACGCGAGCTCGGCCGTCTGACGACGGTGGCGGTGGTGCAGTCCATTTTCATGGTGATCTTGGCGGACGCGTTGTTCGCGGTGCTGTTCGTGCAAATCCATTTTTAGGAGCCTGTCTCAAGTATGCTGGACCCGGACTTCGATCCCGTGATTCGCGTGCGCGGCCTGCACAACCGCTTCGGCACGCAAGTCGTCCACGACGGGCTGGATATGGAAGTACGGCAACAGGAGATATTCGGGGTCGTCGGCGGGTCGGGAGCCGGCAAGTCGGTCTTGCTGCGCTCGATCCTGGGGTTGCGCCGGCCGAATGGCGGAGTGGTCGAACTGTACGGCCGCGATGTGGAAAGCCTGGCGGCATCGGATCGCAGCAGCCTGGTGCAGAGTTACGGCGTGACTTTCCAAAACGGCGCGCTGATCAGCTCTCTGACCGTGGCTCAAAACGTTCAACTGCCGCTCCGCGAACACTATGTCCTGTCTGAGAAAACCTTGGACGAGCTGGCCGAGATGAATTTAAGTTTGGTGGGCTTGCCGCCGGATGCGGGAGCAAAGTTTCCTGCGCAGCTGTCCGGTGGAATGATCAAGCGCGCGGCCCTTGCGCGCGCGCTGGCGCTGGAGCCGAAGCTTCTGTTCCTCGACGAACCCACGGCCGGCCTCGATCCGATTTCCGCCACGGCCTTCGATGAGCTACTGTTGTATCTGCACTCGCAATTGCGGCTCACGGTTGTCATGATTACCCACGACCTCGACACCTTGTTCCAAACCTGCAGCCGGGTCGGGGTGATAATCGATGGGCGCATGATCAGCGACACCCTGCAAGGCTTGCTGAAGAACCCGGATCCCTGGATCGAGGAATATTTCCACGGGCCGAGGGCGCGGGCTGCCGAGACGGAAGCGGCGGGCGGGGAATCGCATGGATAGAGATGCGAACTACGTCGCCGTCGGCGCCTTCGTGCTGCTGGTCATCGCCATGGCCGTGTCGTTCGTGTTCTGGTACACGGACCAGCAGGACAAGCGCAGCTATCAGCGCTACGAGATCTATTTTCCGGGATCCGTCAGCGGTCTCACCGCCGGCAGTCCTGTGCGCTACCTGGGCGTCGATGTCGGCAAGGTCGTGCGCATCAAGCTCGACCCCCAGCTGCACAAGACCGTGCAGGTAATCGTCGATATCGATTCGACGGCGCCCATCGATGACCGCACCCGAGCCTCATTGAGCCTGCAGGGCGTGACGGGACTGTTGTTCATCGACTTGGAGCAGGACCCGAAGGCGGAGTCGACCGGCGTCATGGCACAAGGACAAATTTATCCCATGATTCGCTCGCGCAGGTCGGATTTCGACGTGCTGCTGAGCAATCTGCCCGCGTTGACCACGCACCTGGTGGAATTGGCGGATCATTTCAATAATATTTTCAGCGATGAGAACGTCCGTGCCCTCAAAGAGACGCTCGACAATGCCCGGCTCGCCAGCGAGCATCTGCCCGGCACGATGCGCGAAGTGCAGCAGCTGGTGGCGGACGTGCGCCGCACGACTCAGGAGGTTCAAGGCACGGTGGCGGAATTGCGCGGCGTCATCAGCGGCGCGTCGCCGGATCTCAAGACGGCATTTGCCAACATCCGCCAGATCTCCGACAACCTTGCGAAGACGACGACACGGCTGAACGCCTTCGTGGCGGAGAATGAACCGGGGTACTCGCGCTTCTCCAAACAGAGCCTGCCGGAGTTCGAGCAGCTGCTGCGCGAGAGCCGCCAAGCCGTGCGGGATTTCCGCGATCTATCGCGCAGCCTGAAGCAAAATCCCTCGCAGCTGATTTACGAGTCCACCTACCGCGGAATCGAGGTGCCCAAATGAGCCGCGTCGCGCCGTTGGTTTTATTGGGCCTTGCCTTGGCGAGTTGCGCGGGATCGCTGTTCAAGAACAAGGCCGCGCCGCCCACCATGTATCGGCTCTCGCCGGCGGCGAATTCATCGCCCGCGGACCCCGCAAGCGAAGCGCGCCTGATCGATCTTGCCGTGCTCAGGCCCCGCGTGCGCACAGGGTTGGACACCGATCGCATCGCCGCGCTCTATCCGGACCGGCGCATGGACTACTTTGCGGACGTGCGATGGAGCGGCCCGCTCGATGCAGTTCTGCAGGAATTGGCGGTGCAGGAGTTTCACGTAAATTCAAGCTTGCGGCACGTCAGCGCCGAAGCGTCGGTGTTCGCCAGCCCCTATTGGCTGGAAATCGAGGTAACCGATTTCCAGGCGGAATACCCCGTCGCCGGTGGGCCGCCGACCGTGCACGTTCGCCTTCAGGCGCGCATCGGCAGTGCCGCCGACCGCCGCGTCTTGGCGCGCTTCGAGCCTGATGTACGTGAAGCGGCCTCCGGCAATCGCATGAGCGCCATCGTCGATGCCTACAATCGCGCCGCCGACAAGGCACTCACCGAAATCGCGCAGGGCGCGGTACAAACGCTCGCCCCGAAAGCCGTCAGCGCACCTGGTCCTTGATTCGAAGCTGATCGATGCGGCACGGCCGCCTCTTGGATCAGCCGCCGGCCGCCTCGATGGCCGTGCCAATTTCCATCCACTGGCTCTCCAGATAGCCTAGGTCGCGCGCGAGGTTCGCGCGCCGCATGCCGAGCTTGGGTTCAGAAGGGTTGGCGGCAATCTCAGCTTCGAGGCGTGCCCGTTCGGCGGCGACGGCGGCGATGCGCGCCTCGACCTGCGTAAGCTGCCGGCGCAACCGGGTCAGGCGATCTGCCCGCGGTGTCCCTTTACCGGGGGACACTTTGGCAGCGGCCTGCTTCGCGGAGGCGGCCGGAGCTTGCTGCGCCGCGCCGCGCGAGCGCAGCCATTGTTGGTACTCGTCGAGGTCGCCGGCGAACTCCCGTAGCTTTCCGTCCGCCGCCAGCCACAACGAGTCGGCGACCGACTTGATCAGATGCCGATCGTGCGACACCACCACCAGGCCGCCTTCGAAACCTTGCAGCGCGACGGTCAAGGCCTGGCGCATTTCGATATCCAGATGATTGGTCGGTTCGTCCAACAGCAGCAAATTGGGCCGCCGAGCGACGAGCAGCGCGAGGGTGAGGCGCGCCTTCTCGCCGCCGGAAAATCGGGCCACGGGTTCGAATGCGCGGTCGCCCTGGAACCCGAAGGAGCCCAAGTGACCGCGGATCGCCTGCTCATCGATTGCGGCATAGTCCGGACCGCCGAGATTTCGCAGATGCCAGAAAGCGTCGCAGTCGGGCCTGAGCTGCTCCAATTGCTGCTGGGCGAAGTAGCCGATGGCGAGATCCGGAGCGGCCGTGCGCTTTCCGGCGAGCGGGGCGGACTCACCTGCGAGCAGCTTGGTCAAGGTGGATTTGCCCGCACCGTTGGGACCCAGCAGGGCGATGCGGTCCAGCGGGCCGATCGACACATTGATCCCGCCGACGATCGGCACACCGGCGTAGCCGCAGGCGGCGTCCTCCACGGTGATCAGCGGCCGCGGCGTCTTCAAGGGCTTTGAAAATTCGAACTCGAACGGACTGTCGACGTGCGCCGGCACGATGCGCTCCATCCGCTCGAGCATTTTCAGGCGGCTCTGCGCCTGCCGCGATTTGGTGGCGGAGGCGCGGAATCGGTTCACGAAGCCGGTGATCTCCGCGATCCGTTTCACCTGCCGCGCGTGCAGCACCGCCAGCAGCGCAAGCTCCTCGGCGCGCTTCTGTTCGAACTGCGAGTAGTTGCCGGCGTAGGCGCGAATGCTTCGATTTTCGATGTGCAATACCCGATCGATGATGGCGTCCAAGAATTCGCGGTCGTGCGAGATCATCAGCAACGTGCCCGGGTAGGCCGTCAGCCATTCCTCCAGCCAGACGATCGCATCGAGGTCCAGATGATTGGTGGGCTCGTCGAGCAGCAGCAGGTCGGCGCGGGAGCACAGGGCGCGCGCCATGGCGAGGCGCACGCGCCAGCCGCCGGAAAATTCGCCGACGGCGCGTTCATGATCGGGCGTTTGGAAGCCGAGGCCGTGCATGATGGCCGCGGCGCGCGCCTTGGCCCGATAGCCGTCGATGGCTTCCAGCGCGGCGTATTGCTCTGCCAACATCATCGGCGCATCGCGCCGTTCGGCATCTTCGATGGCCGCTTGGATCTTACGAAGCTCGGCGTCGCCGTCCAGCACGAACTCGATCGCGGGACGAGCGCTTGCGGCGATTTCCTGTTCGACGTGCGCGATTTTAATCGCCGCAGACAGCTCGATGTCGCCGCGGTCCGGCGCAAGCTCGCCCAAGACCGCGGCAAACAGACTCGATTTCCCGGTGCCGTTGGCGCCGGTGACGCCGGCCTTGTTGCCGCGAAAAACCGTGAAATTGACCTGCTCGAACAGCGCTTGCGGACCGCGCCGCAGCGTGAGGTCCCTCGCGCTCAGCATCGAGACTAGGAGCCTGTCTGCCGGGTTACGACGAGAGCCGCAGCGGCCGCAGCACGGTCGGCGCGCAGAGATCGCCGTGATGCGGCGTGCCGCCCTCCTGGCCGGCGAGAATCCCCAGCAACTTGTTCGCTTCCATGGCGTCGCCGAACAACCGGCCCTGGGCGTAGTAGCAGCCATGCGTGCGCAGGAACTCGAGCTGCTGGCTCTCTTCGACCCCTTCTGCGATGACTTCGAGATCCAGGCTCTTTCCCATGTCGATGATGGTTCGCACGATGGCGGCGTCGTTCGTGTCCACCGCGACATCGCGTACGAACGATTGATCGATTTTCAACGTGCCGATGGGAAACTGCTGCAGGGCAGAGAGTGAAGAGTAACCGGTTCCAAAATCATCGATGGCGAGGCTCAGGCCCATGGCATACAGCTCATTCAGCAAGCCGATCGTGCGCTTCGGATCGGTCATCAAGGTGGTCTCGGTCACCTCCAGCTCGAAGCAGGTGGGCGACACGCCATGCTTGCGAAATACGCTGCGGCAGCGCGATATGAAACTCGACTGCTTGAGCTGTCGCAAAGAGAGATTGATGGCGATCCGTCCGGGGTGAGGCACGACCTTCTGCCATTCTCGGTAGTCCGAGCAGACCCGGTTCAACACCCACTCGCCGATGTCCAATATCAAGCTGGTTTCTTCGGCGAGAGGAATGAAATGCGACGGCGAAATGTCGCCGTGACCCGGCAGCCGCCAGCGCAGCAGGGCCTCCGCGCCGACCACGCGTCCGGTACGCAGATCCACTTTCGATTGATACAAAATCACCAGCTCGTCGCGCTCCAGTGCGCGGCGCAGCTTGCTCTTCAACATCAGTCTCTCGACGGCCGCGGCGTTCATGCTGGGCACGTAGAAGGCGCACGTGTTGCCGCCGTTTTGCTTCGAGTGATACATCGCCGCATCGGCATTGCGGATCAGATCGATGACATTTTCAGCATCGTAGGGACAGATCGCGATACCCGCGCTGGCCGTGAGGTAGACCTCTTGCTGGTTGACGTAGAAGGTGCGGCTGATTTCATCCAGCAAGGTTCTGGCCAGGGTGCCCAAAGCGGCTCGATTATCGGTGTCCACCGGCAGATCATCGATGAACATCGCGAACTCATCGCCGGCGAGCCGGCCGATCACCGCGTCCTTGCTCAAGTTGCGCGTCAGCCGCTCGCTCAAAATCTCGAGCGTGCGATCGCCGGCCGCATGGCCGAAGGTGTCGTTGACCTCCTTGAATCGGTCCAAATCAAGGTATAGAAGCGCGAGCGAGCGTTGGTTGCGCCGCGCACGCGCGATGGCCTGCTGCAGCAGATGCTGGAACTGCATGCGGTTCGGCATCTTCGTGAGCGTGTCGTAGCGCGCCAGATAGCGGATGCGCCGCTCGGCGCGCTTGCGCTCCGTGATATTCCGCGCCACGTAGATATTGCCCTCGAACTGCGGGTCTTCCGAGTCGATCGCCGAGCTCGCCATGGAGACCGGAATGGTTTGGCCGCTGGCCGTGCGCAGCACCGTCTCGCGCGCTTCCTGCGCGGAATGCGTCGGGTCAAAAGCGCTGCGGTGCACTTCATCGATGAAGCCCAGCAGCGGCTTGCCGATGAGTTCCTCGGATGAATGGCCGAGCAGCAGTTGCGCGGCTTCGTTGCAGCTCTTGACGTTGCCGTCGGGCGAGGTGACGAAGACCGCGTCGCTCAAGCTGTTGAGCACGGTATTGAGATAGTTCTTCGTAATCGTCGTTTCGTTCAAGTTTTGCCGCATTCGCTCCAGCGCGAATTGCAAATCGCCGAGTTCGTCGCGGCGTACCACGGCGAGCGGCCGGGTGTAGTCGCCGTCGCCGATGCGATCGGCGCTTTTCACCAGCGCCGCAATCGGTCCCGAGAGCCTGCGGGCGATCAGCCATGCGCCGAGCAGCCCCAATATGAACAGCGGCACCGTGATGACGGTGAAGACGCCGCGAATCCGCTTGGTCTGCATTCCCTGCTTGCTCAGCAACTGCGCGCGGATGCTCGAGAGAGTCTCCTGCATTTCCGCGCGGCTCATCCAGATCTCGAGGCTTCCCGAGTGCGGCAAGTCGGTTCGCAGGACGAAGGGACCCGAACCGGTCGGCCGGGCTTCCGGGTTGCTGCCCGAATAGAGAATTTCGTTGTGCGCGCCCCATACCTCGACCCGTTCGATGTCGCGCTCGTCGAGCAGTCTGGCGGATACGGCCGCCACGACGGCGTTGTTGCCCTCTTTGAGCGCCGGTGTAAGGGAGGTGCTGGTGATATTGCTCAACGATCTGGCGCGTGCTTCCAGGTCGGCTTCCAGCTTTTGCTCCACGGTGGCGTAGGTCAGCTGGTTCGCGTCCGAGGTGTTAACCCGGTGTTCGTAGTACGCCAAGCCGCCTAATATCAACGCGAGCACTGCGCTAACCCCAAGGGCTAGCAGCAAATAGCTGGTTTTAAGGCTTCGCGCCATCGATTGTCTCGTACCCCCGGTGTCTTAACGGGGAATCATACCTGTTCAGGCCAACCCCCATAAGGGGCGAGGGTACAATCACGCCTCATGGCGGATTTATATGCGCATTGATATCTATTCCGACACCGTCTGTCCTTGGTGCTACTTGGGCAAACGGCGCTTCGACCTTGCGGTCGCGGCCCGTCCGCAATACGAACCGCTGGTCTTCTGGCGGCCGTTCGAGCTGAATTCTGACGTGCCGGTCGACGGCGTTGACCGCGAAACCTTCATGGCGGCAAAAATGCCGGACCAAGCGCGCTTGGAGCAGGCGCATGCCGAGCTGGAGCGCCAAGGGGAAGCCAGCGGCATTCAGTTCCGCTTCGACCTGATCAGTCGCGTCCCCAACACGAGAAGGTCGCACATCTTGATTGCGCATGCGGCGCGGTGCGGGTTGCAGGCGGCCGTCAAGGAACGAATCATGCGGGCCTATTTCGAAGAGGGCTGCGATATCGGCGATCCCGAGGAACTCGTGCGCTTAGGGGCGGAAGTGGGCCTGAGCGCCGCCGCGGCCCGCAACGCGCTGATATTGAGAGTGGGCCAGGATGGCGTGGTGGCTGCCGAACGTCATGCCGCGGTATTGGGAATCAGCGGCGTGCCGACATATATTTTCGACGGCCAGTACACGATTTCCGGCGCCCAGGAAGTCGGCATATTCGCGCGCGTGTTCGACCAAGTCGCGGAGTTTGCCTCCTCCGGCGGCGTTGCCTCGTGAACGATGGCGAGCTCACGGGACGGATGCGCACTCACATTGCCGAGGTGGCCGACCCCGAGTGCCTGTTGCACGCGCAAGCCGTACGGCCGTTCCTCAATTTGCGCCGCGCCGCTCTGGCGGACGGAATCGACTTGGCGCCTGTGAGCGGTTTTCGGGATTTCGACCGCCAACTCAGCATTTGGAACGGCAAGTTCAGCGGCGCAAGGCCGATGTACGATGCTGCCGGAGACAAGCTCGATGCCGAAGCTCTAGCGCCGCGCGAACGCGTCGAGGCAATTTTGCTGTGGTCGGCGCTGCCGGGCGCCAGCCGTCATCATTGGGGCACCGATGTCGACGTGATCGACGGCAACGCGAGCGCGAAGGGCTATCCTGACAAGCTGACGCGCGCGGCTTTTGCGCCGCACGGACCCTTCGCGCCGCTCGATGACTGGCTGGAACTGCATGCCGCGCGCTTTGGATTCTTTCGCCCCTTTCAAGGCGTGCGCTCGGGAGTGCAGGCGGAGCCGTGGCACCTAAGCTTTGCGCCGATTGCGGAAAAGGCCCGGCAAGCCTTAAGTTGGCAGGTTTTGCGAAATGCCATCGAGTCCGCTCCGCTGCTGGGAAAGCAGGCCGTACTTCAGCAGCTGCAAGAATTGCACGCGCGCTACGTTGCGGCGATTGATCTGCCGTAAGGCTGAAGCCTTCGGCCCCTAGGTTCGGCGCTTACGCCCAGAGCGCTTTCAATCGATCCAGCATCAAGCCGCGCACCTGGTTTATCTGCGTGTCTTCGGAGGTAAACAGCGGCGGATTACGCCGCAGCATCGGCCAGCGTTCGGTGCGCAGTACTCGGTGCAGATAGCCCACATTGCGTTCGATGGCTTCGAGATAGGGATTCTTGCCACCGAACAAACACTCGAGATAGCGGTAGGCGTGTTCGAACTCGCCCTCGAGGCGTGCCACGAACGTTTCGCGCACGAACTCGGGGGTCTGGCGCAACAGGTCGAGACCCGAGCTGTAGCGCACCCGCAGCGACCCATCGACACCGGTGGTGGCGGCGATGCCGCCCAGCACGAATTCGGGGTAGAGCCGGTCGCGGCATTTCTCCAGGTAGCAGCGATCGGCCATTTGCGCGATCAAATCCGCGGTGCCGAGCAAATGCCCCAGCTTTCGATCCTTGGGATCCGCCAGCTGGATCATGTTCAGCTTGATCTCGTAGCCGGTGAAATGGACGATGCGCGTGGCAACCGGGACCCAGGTTTCCATCCCGATGCTCGGCAGATAGCGAGCGAGAAAGCGCGCGCTGCGCGTCACGTGGTACAGCGTGAATTCGGCGCCGTTGCTGTGTTGCCGATCGTCGAATTCGCGGATGTAGCCGGCGTCGTGGAATAGCGAGGTCACCAGCGCCATGCCGGCGCGTTCGCCGCCGAAGCGCTGTCGATTCTCGACGCTGCGCTCGTAGCCCACCAGCAGCCGCGCCATGGCGAGCGTCATATCGAGAGAATGCTGGCGATCGTGATACAGCGTATCGACGCCGTGATAGCCGGGCATGCGGCCGGTAAACAGCTTGTCGAAATCCTCAAAAGCCACCGCGACCTTGTCGAAATATTCCGCCGCCCACGCAGTTGTAAAAAGTTCACGCACCGCGGCGCTCACCGCGGCGGTTGAACTGACCTGAACGGAATTCGCGACGTCGTAATCGTTACGTCTGAGGTCGTACATCAGCGGAAGTGTAGGCCCTTGGGATTGGTGGCGCCACGTGCCTACTTCTCCTTTGGACGCAGCTCACAGTATTAAGTCAACCCGCTACGCCAAACCCTGGTATTTAGTAAACTTTAAGACCCCCGAATTTCTGCCTTACGCGGCGCGCCAGAGTGGCATAGCCGAGCCAAAAGCCGCATCCCATTGCAATGGCAACGCCGATGCCGGCGAACACGGGCCACCTTGCCGCGGCGGCTGCCGGGCTGCCCGCAAGCGGACCACTGCCGGTTGCGGCGACGGCAGCCGGAGATGATGCCCGCGCGCCGTCCAGTTCGGCTTGCTTGGCGGCAAGCTCGAGCTTGAGACGTTCGACTTCGCTGCGGGCGGCCGCTTCAGCCAACGCAGGGGTCGTGGCTCGGCGGCGGTCCAATTCTTCCTGGAGCTGCTTGACCCGAACGACAGCGGGCTCGTTGCTGGTCAGAAAGGCCGATTTCACCCAACCGGTCGTTCCATCGCTCAAACGCACCTGGGTGGATTCGCCGTTTTGCGCCAGCGTCTCGACCTGGATTCCCGAATGCAAGGTGGCCAACCGCTGGCCCTGCCCGTTCTCCTCGGTGTAGACCCCGAGCACCAGCTCGTCGCTGACATAGGCGGCGGCAGCCATGCTCTTGATCGTCAGCAGCGCCAGCAGCAGCGCGGCCAACGTCTGCACGCCGCGCCCGTTCACGCCGCGATTCCGGTCTGTTTGAGCAGCGGCCGCACGTCAGGCTGGCGTCCGCGAAAGTGCACGAACGCGTCCATCGCATCGATGCTGCCGCCGCGGGCAAGGATGGATTCCCGAAACCGCGCCGCCGTCTTTGCATCGAATACACCGGCTTCCTCGAAGGCCTCGAACGCATCGGCCGCCAGCACTTCGGCCCATTTGTAGCTGTAGTACCCGGCGGCATACCCGCCGGCAAAAATGTGCGCGAAGCTGGCGGGCATGCGGTTGAAAGCTGCCGGCGGCACGACAGCCACTCGCCGGCGCACGGCTGCCAGGACGGCATCGACATTCGCGCCGATTCCGGGGTCGAAATCGGCGTGCAACTCGAAGTCGAACGTCGCCAGTTCGATCTGCCGCAGCGTATCGAGCGCGGCATTGAACGTGCGCGTGCCGAGCAGCCGCTGCAGCATGTCGACGGGGAGCGGCTCGCCGGTGTCGATATGTGCCGAAATCAGCGGCAGCACCTCGGCGCGCCAGACGAAATTTTCCATGAATTGACTGGGTAGTTCGACCGCGTCCCAGGCGACGCCGTTGATGCCGGCGATGCTGGGATACGCGACGCGCGTCAGCATGTGATGCAGTCCGTGGCCGAATTCGTGAAACAGCGTGATCACTTCATCGTGCGTCAGCTGAGAGGGCTGCGGGGCCACCGGCGCGGTGAAGTTGCAGACCAGCTGCGCCACGGGCAACGCGGTGCCGGAAGGCAGCGCTTTGGCCACCACGCATTCGTCCATCCAGGCGCCGCTGCGCTTTTCGCTGCGCGAATAGGGGTCGAGAAAGAAGCCCGCCACGACTTTGCTGTCCTTGTCGAGCAAATCGTAGTAGCGCACGCTGGCGTGCCAGACGTTTACATTGGGACGTTCGCGAACGCTGATGCCGTACAAGCGCCGTGTCAGCGAGAACAATCCGTCCAGCACCTTGGGCAGCGGAAAATAAGGACGCAGCGCTTCCTGCGATACCTTGAACCGGCTTTCCTGCAGCCGCTCGCTGTAATAGGCCATGTCCCAGGCATTGAGCTTGCGGCCCGCAAACTCTTCGAGGCCCAGGAATTCTTCGCGGGCCGCCGGCCGGCAACGCCGCGCCAGATCCTCCAGGAACGTCAGCACCTGCTTGCTGCTTTTGGCCATGCGGGTGGCCAGCGCATAATCGGCGAAGTTCGCAAAGCCCAGCAGCTTCGCCAGCTCGTCCCGCAGCGGCAGGATCTGCTCGATGATGAGGTAGTTATTGAAACGTCCGCCGCTCGGGCCCACATCCGAGGCGCGCGTAATCCAAGCCTCGTAGATGTCGCGGCGCAGCTGCTCGCTTTCGGCGCTGGCCATGATGGTCATGTAGGTGGGCTGATCGAGCTTGAACAACCAACCGGGCTGGTTGGCCTCGCGCGCGTCGGCCGCGGCGCGGTCGATCGCATTGCTGGGCAGCCCGGCCAGTTCCGCGCTGTTGGTGACGCTGCGCGTATAGGCGCGGCCCGCATCCAGCACGTTCTCGGAAAACTTGGTGGCCAAGTGCGCCAGGCGCTGTGCGACCTCGCGATAGCGCGTCTTTTGTTCGGCTTGCAGATCGACGCCGGCCAAGCGGAAATCGCGCAGCGCGTTTCCCAAAAGCTTGCGCTGCGCCGTGTCGAGCGCCGCGCCCTCGGTCTTCAGCACGTGGGCATAGGCGGCCTGCAGCGCGGCGTTCTGACCGAGCTCCGAGGAATACTCCGTGAGCAGCGGCACGCATTCGTTATAGGCCTCGCGCATTTCCGTGGAATTCGCGACGGCGTTTAAGTGCGATATCGGGCTGAACACGCGGCTCAACCGGTAGCTCAGCTCCTCGACCGGCACCACCAGGGAGGCGAACGTCGGCTCGGTCTGCTGCGTCAGTTCCGCAAGCCGTGCGCGATTCTCCGCCAGCACCGTTTCCAGTGCCGGACGCGCATGGCGCGCTTCGATTCGCCCGAAGTCGGGCAGTGCGCCGAGTTCCAATAGCGGGTTGTTCACCAATCAATTGTATCATTGGCGCTTGCACGTCCAGCAGGATGAAAATCGCCCGTGTCCGAACAAGCATTCGATCTCATCAGCGTCGGCGGCGGCAGCGGCGGCCTGGCTTGCGCCCAGCGCGCGGCCGAGTACGGCGCCAAGACTGCCGTCATTGAACCGCATCGCCTGGGCGGGACCTGCGTGAACGTCGGCTGCGTCCCCAAGAAAGTCATGTGGAACGCCGCGGGGGTCGCCTTGAGCCTGCACGATGCCGGCGATTATGGTTTCGACGTCAAGCTGGGGATGAGCGACTGGATGGAATTGAAGCGCAAGCGCGATGCCTATGTGCTGCGCTTGAACGGCATCTATGAGCGCAATCTGGCGGCGAAGGGCGTGGCATACGTGCGGGGGGCCGCGCGTTTCGTGGACGGCCATACCGTCGAAGTCAACGGCCGGCGGTTCAGCGCGCGCCACATGGTGATTGCGACGGGCGGCAAGCCGACGCTGCCGCAAATTCCGGGCGCCTCATTGGGCATCAGCTCCGACGGCTTCTTTGAGCTCGAGGCACGGCCGCAGCGGGTTGCCGTCGTCGGCAGCGGCTACATCGCCTGCGAATTGGCGGCATCCTTTCGGGAGCTCGGCAGCGAGGTGCAGCAGTTCATCCGCAAGGATCGGCTGTTGACGAACTTCGACGTGATGCTGGGAAAGTCCCTGATGCGGGAGGTTCGCGCCCAGGGAATGATCATTCATGAGGGCGTGGCCGCGGCCGCGGTGCGCGAGGCGGCAGGCAAGAAGAGCCTGGCGGCGGCGGACGGGCGCGAGTTCGCGGGATTCGATTGCGTGCTGTGGGCGATCGGCCGCGACGCCAATGTGGCGGGTTTGGAACTGGACAAGGCCGGCGTCGCGCTCGACGACAGCAGCTACGTGATAACCGACGGCTTTCAAAATACCAACGTCGGCGGCGTGTATGCGATCGGCGATGTCACCGGACGAGCGGCACTGACGCCGGTAGCCATCGCCGCAGGCAGGCGCCTGAGCGACCGGCTATTCGGCGGCAAGCCGGATAGGCACTTGGATTACAACATGATTCCCACGGCCATTTTCACGCACCCGCCGATCGCCACCGTCGGCGCCAGCGAAGCGGAGGCTCGTGCCCGGTATGGCGAGGCGGTGAAAGTGTATGTCGCCGACTTCACGCCGATGTATCACGCTTTGACCATGCGAAAAACCCGCACGGACATGAAACTCGTGTGCGTGGGTGCCGAGCAGCGCATCGTGGGCTGCCACATCTTGGGTACCGGCGCCGATGAAATGCTGCAGGGGTTTGCCGTGGCGATTCGCATGGGTGCCACCAAGGCTGATTTCGACGACACCGTGGCCATTCATCCCACCAGTGCCGAAGAACTGGTCACCATGCGCTAGCGCGGCGCCGCTCGTACCGCTTTCAGGCGTGCTGCGCCAACGCCTCGAGCGCGGGCCCGGTGTCCGGCCGGATGCCGCGCCAAAGCAGGAACGACTCCGCCGCCTGTTCAACCAGCATGCCCCACCCCTTGGTGGTGCGGGCTGCGTGCAAGGATTTCGCCCACAAGGTAAACGGGGTATGTCCGCGTCCGTAGGCCATGTCGTAACAGATGCTCTCCTCGCCCACGAGACCTACGGGCATTTCCGGCATCTCCCCCTGCAAGCTCGCGGAAGTCGCATTGACGATGAGATCATAGGGCGGGCCTTCCACCTCGGAGAATCCGCAGCCTGATATTTCACCCAAGTCGGTGAATTCCGCGGCGAGGTTGCGCGCCCGTTCCGGCGTGCGATTGGCGATGACCACAGACTTGAGCTCGCGCTCCATCAAGGAACCGAGTACGCCGCGAACCGCACCGCCGGCGCCGAGAATGAGCACGCGCTTGCCGGCGAGAGCTATCCCTAAATTGTTCTCGAGATCCGCCATGAGTCCTAGGCCATCGGTATTGTCGCCCAGCAGCGATGTTTGCTCGAAGAATGCAATCGTGTTGACGGCTTTGGCGCGTTCCGCGCGCGGCGTGAGCTCGTTGACCAGTTCCGCGGCGGCTTGCTTATGAGGTAGCGTGACATTCAAACCCTTGAGGCCTCCGGCAAACAGGCGCAGCGCTTCGCGCCGGAAATTCTCAGGTGTGATGTCGAACAAGCGGTAGACGAGATTTTGCGCCGTGGCTTTGGCGAACATGCCATGGATGAACGGCGACCAGCTATGGGTGATGGGATGACCCGCAACCCCGTATTGATCCGGTGCCTCCGACACGCTCGAACTCACCGGCAGCCGGTCTGAAATCTGCCGCGGTCGCGGCCACGGGGAATGCTCACACAGGCTCCTCGGCAAGCCACCCCGCCGCGCGCTTTGCGAAATAGGTCAAAATGCCATCCGCGCCCGCGCGCTTGATGCACGTCAGCGCTTCCAATGCGGCCGCGCGTTCGTCCAACCAGCCATTGCCCGCCGCGGCCATGATCATCGAATACTCTCCGCTCACCTGATAAACGAACGTCGGCATGCCGAACCTATCCTTCACCCGCCGCACGATGTCGAGATAGGGCAAGCCGGGCTTGACCATGATCATATCGGCACCTTCGCTGATGTCGAGCGCCACCTCGCGCAGGGCCTCGTCGGAGTTGCCGATATCCATTTGATAACTGTGCTTGCCGCCGCCGCCCAGTTGCGCGGCTGATCCGACGGCGTCGCGGAACGGACTGTAGAAGCTGGATGCGTACTTCGAGGCGTAGGCGAGAATTCGCGTATGCACCAGGCCCGCGCTCTCAAAGGCATTGCGGATCGCACCGATGCGTCCGTCCATCATGTCCGACGGCGCGACGATATCCGCGCCCGCGTCGGCATGCGAGCGAGCCTGGCGCACCAGCGCCTCGACCGTCGGGTCATTCATCACGTATCCCTTGTCATCGATCAGGCCGTCCTGACCATGAGTGGTGAAAGGGTCGAGCGCCACGTCGGTGATCACGCCCAAATCCGGGAATTCTTTTTTGACTGCCCTGACCGCCGCCTGGGCGATGCCTTGCGGATTCCAGGATTCGCGCGCATCGAGAGTTTTCTTGGCTTCCGGCGTCACGGGAAACAGCGCGATCGCCGGAATCTCGAGCCGCATCAAGGTCTCGCATTCGCGCAGCAGTTGATCGACCGGCAGGCGCTCGATACCGGGCATCGAGGCCACGGGCTGACGATCGCCGCGGCCCTCGACGACGAAAATCGGATAGATGAGGGAATCCACACAGAGGCGTGTTTCACGCATCAATCGGCGCGAAAACTCGTCGCGCCGCATGCGCCGCATGCGGGTGCTCGGAAATGAATTGCCGCTGATTCCGGTCATCTTCAGTGTGACTCCTAACGCCCAGTTTGCCGCCGCAAATAGCCTAAGTCCGTGCCCAGTCGGCATATTTGACCGTCGGCGCCGGCCCATTTACGCGGTAATATCGCAGGAACGATATCTTAAGTCGGGTGCCGATTCATACATGAACGATCAGGTTGGTGGAAATCAGAGACGTGCCCGCTTCCAGGCGCTCTGCCAGTCTCTGCGTCCCGACCTGCTGCGCTTCGCCTTTTGGCTGTCCCGCGACCGGGCCTTGGCCGAGGACGTCGTGCAGGAAAGCATGCTGCGCGCCTGGAAATCCCAGGATTCACTGTTGAATGAGGGCGCCGCCAAGCCTTGGCTGCTGACCATCGTGCGCCGTGAATATGCGCGCACTTTCGAGCGCAAGCGGCTGCCGACGGTGGACTTGGATGAACTGATTGCCAAGGAGGAGCCGACGTTGGCGGCCGCAGAGGAGCAAGACATTGCCGATGTACGCGCGGCCATCATGAAATTGCCCGACGATTATCGCGAGCCGCTGGTTCTGCAGGTGCTGATGGGATATTCGACCGCTGAAATAGCGCGCGAACTGGCGTTGTCGGGCCCGGCGGTGCTGACGCGGCTTTGCCGCGCGCGGCGGCAATTGCGCGCTGCCTGCGGCGAAGATACTGCGCTGGATCCGCAAGAATCGCTGGCTCCGCAAGAATGATGGATCACACGCGCTATCGTTCCGCGATCATGGCCGATCCGCACAATCCGGACGCCGAGCTGCGCGTACATCGCGAGGCTTGCCCAGAGTGCCGCGCCTACACCGAACAGCTGCTCAAATTCGATGCACGCATCGAACGTGCGTTGCGCGTAGGTATGCCCACGGGTGCGGATGTGCTGCCTTTCGAGCGCAAGTCCTCTCGCCTCTTCACCGGCGCGCGCCGCTGGCTGGCGGTTGCAGCCAGCGTGGTGGTGGCGACGGCGATCGCGGGCGGAATATGGCTGACCCTGCCGCAACGAAGTCTCGCCGCCGCGGTGGTTGCGCACATGGCCGGCGAGCCCGATGCATGGCAGCGCACGGACGTTGCCGTGGACGAGCCTGACTTGCAAAAGGTGCTGAAGGACTCGAAGCTGCGCCTGAAACCCGCGGCCGGCATCGTGAGCTATGCCAGCAGCTGCGCGTTCCGCGGACATAGGGTGCCGCATTTGGTGGTGCAGACCCCGTCCGGTCCCGTGACCGTCATGGTGCTGGTGCACGAGCCGCTGAGAAGATCCATGAAGTTCGACGAACAAGGCTATCGCGGAACCATCGTGCCGATCGCTGGCCATGGCAGCATCGCCGTGCTCATGCAGGATTCAGGCGTCAGCTCCGGGGAGATCGAACGCATTGCTGCGAAGGTGAACGATGCGATCGTCTGGACCCGCTAAGCCTAGATACCCACCTCGCTCAACAGGTCGATCAGACGCCGCGCGCTCGCCGCCAGCGTGGGATGCTCCGCTTCGAACTGCACGGCGACTCTTTCGAGGCGATCGGGCAGTGATTTGACCGCGGACTCGGCCGCGGCGCCCGAGGGCTGATCGACCATGCGCCTTACGTCGGGGAGAACCTCACCGAGCGATTGCCGCGCCGCAGGATCTTCCCGATGTGCGTTATCCAACTCCGCATGCAGCTTGGCGAGCCGCTCGCGCATAGTTTTTTCATCCATAGGCGTCCCCCGTAAGTTGGCTCTATTGTGCCATTCGTTCGGGTGTTAGACGTGTCACTTCGACGTAGCCCAAGCCCGGCCCGGCAATGACCCGATGAATTGCGGCGTAGGCATCGCGAAGGTACTCGTCGGCGCCGTATGGTGGATTCACGATGATGAGACCGCTTCCCGCCAGTCCCAGTCCGGCATCATCCGGATGAACCGCGAGGTCGGCCGCCAGCATTTTGGGAATCCTAAGGGCCTCGAACCGCGCGTGCACCATGCTGCGTTGGGTTGCGCTGCGAATGGGGTACCAGATTAAATAGACCCCGCCCGGCCAGCGGCGGTAGGCATCCATAAGCGCCTGCAGCGCTGTCTTAAGCTCATCGAGACTTTCGTAAGGCGGGTCGATGAGCACCAGCCCGCGGCGTTCGTCAGGCGGCAGAAATGCCTTGAGTGCCGCATAGCCGTCGTTGATTTCCGTGCGAACCCGCCCCGGCGATTCGATCTCGCGTTCCGCGGCGCGTGCTTCCGCCGGCTTTAGCTCGACGAACAGTGCGCGGTCCTGCGGACGCAGTGCGTGCGCGATCAATGCCGGGGATCCCGGGTAGCGCGGCAGCCGCTTGCCGCGCCGCGCGCGTATCGCCGCGAAGTAGTCGGCAAGAATTTCTTCGCCCGGCGCATCGGCGACCAGGCGCTGCACGCCGCGCTCGGCTTCCCCAGATTTCCGCGCCTCCGGCGCCTGCAAATCGTAAAACCCGCGCCCGGCGTGACTGTCGAGCGCGAAAAACGCGGCCTCCTTGCGTTTCAGTGCTTTGAGGCAGTAGAGGAGCGCAACGTGCTTTGCAATATCGGCAAAATTGCCTGCGTGGTAGATGTGCCGGTAATTCATGCCGCATTGTGCCTGTCTTTGGCCGGCGTGCGCGAAAGCCTCGCTTGCACGGCAAGCACCAAGTGTGCAGTCTTGCGGATAACACGGTTTTGCGAAGGCGTCCCATGAAAAGCGGAATATTCGAGATTGACGGCGTCGAATATCCTGACGCCGACGCTTCGGACCCCGTGGCGCTCGGCTGGATGCACGGCTCGCCGCCGCCTCCTCCGAAACAGATCCGCTTCCAAGACGATCGATTCCTGGAATTTCCGCAAATCCGCTGGACTCTTTCGCATATGCGTGAGTTGACGCCGACCGCCCCCGTGTGGCGCGGGCGCGGACCGCCCAGCGATCTCGGCATCGCCCCTCTGGGCCTCGAGTCCTCGATCGATGCGCTCGTATTCGTGGATTTGCTGGGCCGCAAGCTCACCTGGGCGCAGTCGCTCAAGCACACCTACACCGACGGCATCGTGGTCCTGCACCGCGGCCGCCGGATTTATGAGCGCTACTTCGGCGCGCTTCAGGCGCATCGCCCGCACGCATGCTTTTCGATAACCAAGTCCTATGCCGCCACCCTCGCTGCCGCGCTGATTCATGAACGCGTCCTGGACGATGCCAAAACGGTGTCGCATTACCTGCCCGAAATGGCCGGCACCGCTTATGAGGATGCGACGCTGCGCCAGGTGCTCGACATGCAGATCGGCGTGGAATATTCCGAGCTGTATACCGATCCGAAAGCGCATATCTGGGATTACGGGCGCGCCGGAGGCCTGCGTCCCCGTGCGGCCGATTACACCGGTCCGGTCAATTTCTACGACTATCTGCGCACGCTGCGCAGGGAAGGCGCGCACGGCGCCGCGTTTACCTACAAGACCGTCAACACGGAAGTGTTGTGCTGGGTCATGAAGCGGGTCACCGGCATTGCGCTGCAAGACATGCTGAGCAAGAGGATCTGGTCGCAGATCGGCTGCGAGGAGGATGGCTATCTGACGGTGGATACCATCGGCGTGGCCATGGGCGGCGGAGGCTTGAGTGCCACGCTGCGCGACCTGTGCCGCTTCGGCGAGCTCATGCGTTGCGAGGGCGCCTGGCACGGCAAGCAGATTCTTCCTGAGGAAGTCATTGCCGACATTCGGCGCGGGGCAGACCCGGCCAAATTCGTCACGGCGGGCTATACGCTGCTGCCGGGCTACTCCTACCGCAACATGTGGTGGGTATCGCACAACGCGCTGGGCGTTTTCGAAGGACGCGGCATCTACGGCCAGCGTTTGTATATTGCGCCGAAAGCCGAGTTGGTGATTGCGCGCTTTTGTTCCCATCCGGTCGCATCCAGCGCCGCCAACGATTCAGTCACGCTGCCGGCGTTCGCGGCGATGAGTCAGTTGCTGATGGCCCGTTAGAACCTCGCATTTGACATGTTGCAGCCGCGCTGCTCGGTTTCGCGCCGCAGTTCACAGTTGCGGCCGTGGGCGGCACGCGCCATCCGGCTACCATTTCAACGGTATATGTCGAGTACGGAGAACGTATGAGCACGATCGCCGCGGAAGGCTCGATCGAGGCGCACGAGTATTGCGGCGACGAACTGGTCCGGCGTGCCACGCTGGAGCGCCGCAATTACGAACGAAAGTCCGTCGCGATTCACGCCAACGTCACCGTGCCGGGGATCTCCCTGCTGCCGGGACACACGGTCGACATGTCGCGCGCGGGCGCCAGCCTCACTCTGCCGTTCGAACTCGCGCACGGACAGCAGTGCCACATTGATTTGGAGTTGGAAGCATGCGGCGAGAGGCGCTCGTTCCACATCCAGGCCGAGGTGCGTTACTGCGTGCCGATGAGCGACGGCCGGTTCCGCGCCGGAGTGCGATTCGGCGACACCGATGCAGCGACCTCCGCGTTCATCGCGGCGATATTAAAAACTCCCGTCTGAATTCAGCAGATCGCGCGGCGCGACGTCGACGTTGCCCCAATGCGGAAATGCACTCAAGGCGTCCACGTAATTGTGAATGACGTCGGTGTGCGCGTCCTCCTGCCAACCCCCCGGTTGATCGCTCTGCGGCAAATCGCGCGGCCTGCCCTGTTCGTCGATGGAATAGAGCGTGAAATTGAGCGCCTGGCGCGCTTCACTCGCGAGTTCCGCCGACTCGACTGCTTTCGCGTACAGCGCGAGCACCGCACCGTAGGTTGAATTCACGCCTCCCCACGCCTGCCTGTCTTCGTCTTGCTCGTGGCAGACCAGAATGCCGTATTCGCGGTGAGTGAAGTTTGAGCGCACGAATTCGATCAGCGAGCGGCACTGCTCGCGCCAGTTCCGATCAACCGAGTCGCCTCTTTCGAGCAGATAACGCGCGAGATTCAGCGGCGCCCACGCGCTGCGATTGGTGGGCGTGTCGTGATCCTCGAAGAACTGCGCGAACAGCGCGCCATCGGCGGCGGCGCTCGGGATTTGAAACCCCGCGACCCATTGCCACAGCGCTTGCCGCTGCGCCGAGAATTCTTCATAGCCATGTTCGGCGAGCATTTCGTAGAGGCGCAATATATAACTCATGTTGCCTGAGATGGGACCGCGCCCCTCGCCGCTGCGCCAGTCCACGCGAAACGGCCAGGGCGAATGCTCGGCGTCGCCAACCTGCTGATTCGCGGCGAGCACACGCGCGTTCCGCAACGCTTGCACCAGATATTTGGAATCGCCGGTGGCTTCGAACAGCAAGGCCAGGGCGTAGCCCGCTATACCGCCCTTGTCCGGTTGAACCTCATAAGGCCGGTCCGACTGCGAGCCGCAATCGGCCGGCTGCGGAAATTGCGCCCGTTTGCCCGTTGAGCGGGTAAAAGCAGGATATTTACCCGAGTCAGGTGTAAGCGCCTCCTTGAGCAGGTAGTCACCCAACAGGCGTGCGGTCGCGAGCCAGGCAGGCTGTTGCTCGCCGCGCATGCCGTGAAATTTAAGGTAGGAAAGTATGCCCATGCCATTTTGCGTCGAGGGAATGATGTCGGTGCGTTCCGTGCTCGGCGTCCAGCCGGCGTCGAGAAATGTTTCGCAGGCAAAACGCGGATAGCCATGATCGAACGGGCAGCGTTGGTAGAAATTCATCTCACGGTCCAAGCCGGCGGTCCAGGATGTCCAGGGCATCAATTGTCCCGACGCGTCGTAGCGGATCGCGTGCCCGGCAATGGTCTGTGGCGCAGTCATGCGGATTCGTCGACCGAATGCTGTCTCACAGCATTCGATAAAAGAACGTGGTGTCGCATAGGCCGCCCCCGGGCTGCAGCGCATAGCCCGGAATGACTCCGCAACGCTGCCAACCCAGCTTGGCATACAGTCGTTCGGCGTCATCGCTGGCGGTATCCAGGACCAGCAGCGTCTTGCCGGCATTCAGCGCGGCACCTTCAGCCGCCGCCAGCATGGCGGCGCCGACACCGCGCTTGCGTGCGCGCCGATGCACCAGCATTTTTGCAACGTCGGCCCGGTGCGGCTGATTCTCGACTTGGGCGAATATCACCTGCACGGTGCCGACGATTCTGCCGGCGGAGTCCTCGGCGACGAGCAAGACGCGATCGCCCTGAGCGACGCCGGCCGCCACATTCCGCCAAAAATCGCTCGCTTTGCGGCGCGAGATGGGCAGCATGAAGCTCACCGATGCCCCGCCTTCGACGCAATCGATGAGCACATCGCTCAGTTCTTGGATTTCGCGGCCACCCACCTCCCGCAGGGACCGCACTTGAATGTTGTCCATCGGACGTCATCACAAAATACCGCGCCGCTTTTGTCAATTGCCGCTTCGACAAAGACGGCGACCGTTAGAATGGCGCGAGAGGTATGAGTCTGAAGGAATTTTTCGGCATTGAGCTTCCGGTCATCCAAGCGCCCATGGCAGGTTGGCAGGACAGCCGATTGGCGATCGCGGTTTCGAAAGCCGGCGGGTTGGGCTCATTGCCCTGCGCGCTGCTCTCCGTGGAGAAAATCAAAGCGGAGTTGACGGCGATTCGCGATGCGACAATCAGGCCCTATAATGTCAATTTCTTTTGTCACACGCCCCCCGCCGTCGATGCGGCGCGGGAAGCGGCGTGGCGAACCCTGTTATCGCCGTACTTCAAGCAATTTGGGCTCGATCCCGTGGAGGAGACCGCAACCGCCTCACGGACTCCGTTCAGCGCCGCAGCGGCCGACGCGTTGGAATATTTCAAGCCGGCGGTCGTGAGCTTTCATTTCGGTTTGCCGGCGCCTGATCTCGTTGCACGGCTGAAATCGTGGGGCTCGAAAGTGCTGGGTTCGGCCACCACCGTCGAGGAGGCTTTATGGCTCGAAAGCCGCGGAGCCGATGCCATCATTGCCCAGGGGGTTGAGGCCGGCGGCCACCGCGGAATATTTTTGTCGGAAGATCTGACCACGCAGATCGGTACCTTCGCGTTATTGCCGCAAATCGTGCAAGCGGTGCGCATTCCGGTGATCGCCGCCGGGGGAATCGCGGACTCCCGGGGAGTGGCGGCGGCGATGGCGCTCGGCGCCGCCGCTGTTCAGCTCGGTACCTCTTACCTACTGTGTCCCGAAGCGACGACCAGCGCCGTACATCGCGCGGCGCTAAAAATGCCGAATGCCGCGCACACCGCCCTCACCCGTTTGTTTTCCGGCAGACCGGCACGGGGCATCATGAACCGGCTAATGAAAGAACTGGGCCCTCTAAACCCGGCTGCGCCGGCTTTCCCGCTGGCCGCGGGCGCGATAGCGCCCCTGCGCAAGCAAGCGGAAAGCCAGGGGCTCGGAGATTTTTCCCCATTGTGGGCGGGACAAAATGTCAGCGGCTGCCGAGAAGTCCCCGCTGGAGCTCTGACGCGCTCTCTAACCCTTTAAATCCATTTCGTTCGTTACAGCATTCTGATTGTTGGTCAAACTAAGGAGCGGGATCATGAAAATGCTTGCCGGACTCGTTCTCGTCGCGGCGACGGCCGTGTTCGCGCCGCCGCATGCGCGCGGCTTGGGGGCCCCGGCGGCGCCTCCCGGCGTTTCAGACAGTGATTGGGTGCCGATCGGTGAGGCCGCCGGATTCGTCATCGAACATGGCGATAGCCTCACTCGCAGGCCGCGAATCGTGCGCGGCTATTTTACGATTCTCCGAGGCACCACTTGGATGCGTGTCGACCCGAATCCGGAGATGGCCGTTCGTCCGGCCGCGCTGCAGCGTTAGAATCGCGAATGGCGCTAGGCGCGACTATTTATGCGTTTAAGATCGCGCTCGCCGATTCGGACCGCGGTGTATACGAGGATTTGGATCTGCGCGTCGCGCGCCATCCATCCGAGACCGAGGAATATCTGCTAACCCGAGTGCTCGCGTACTGTCTCGAGTACACCGAGGGCATCAGCTTTGCCGGCGGGGTGTCGGATTCCGACCAACCGGCGATTTCAGTGCGGGACCTGACGGGAGCGCTGCGTGTTTGGGTTGATATCGGCGCGCCCGAGGCTGCCAGACTGCACCGGGCAGCGAAGCTCGCGCCGCGCGTCGCCGTGTATACGCACAAGGATGCCCATCAGCTGATGGCTCGGCTTCGGGACGAGAGAATTCATCGCGCGGAGGCACTGGAGTTCTACGCGGTCGATAGAGAATGGCTGGCCAAGCTGGCTGCGATTCTTGCGCGACGCATGGAGTTCGCTCTCACCATCTCAGATCGTCACGTATATCTATCGATGGGCGCGCAAACCCTGACGTGCGCGGTCCTGAAAATGGGGTTCGGCAGCGCTTAGGCAAGTTCCGCCAGGTAATTTCTCGGCCGCAGGTAGTCCGCATACAGCTTGGCTTCGGGCGATCCGGGCGCCGGATGCCAGTCGTATTCCCAGCGCACCAGCGGCGGCAGGGACATGAGAATCGATTCCGTGCGGCCGCGGGATTGCAGTCCGAACAGGGTGCCTCGATCGTAGACCAGGTTGAATTCCACATACCGGCCGCGGCGGTACAGCTGGAATTGGCGTTCGCGGTCGCCATAGGGCTGATGCTTGCGCCGTTCGAGGATCGGCATGAAAGCCGGCAGAAAGTGATCGCCGACGCTGCGCTGAAATGCGAAGCAGTTGCTGAAGCCCCCCTCGTTCAAATCGTCGAAGAACAATCCGCCGACGCCGCGGGTTTCGTTACGGTGCGGCAGGAAGAAATACCGGTCGCACCAATTCTTGTATTTCTCGTAGGCGTCCGGCCCGATCGATCGGCAGGCGTCGTGAGCGGTCCGATGCCAATGCAGCACGTCCTCGTCATAGGGGTAGTAGGGTGTCAAGTCGAAACCGCCGCCGAACCACCACACTTCCGGCCCGCCGGCGGGCCGCACCGCGAGGAAGCGCACGTTGCAATGGGTGGTGGGGACATGCGGATTGCGCGGGTGAAATACCAGGGACAGGCCCATCGCTTCGAAAGGCGCGCCGGCGATGTCCGGCCGCTGACTGGAAGCCGACGGCGGCATTCTGTCGCCGAACACATGCGAGACCGATACGCCTGCGCGTTCGAACACGGCGCCGTCGCTCAAGACGCGGCTCTCGCCGCCGCCGCCGTCGGGCCGCTCCCATCCGTCGCGCTTGAATTTCACCGAGTCGATTTTTTCCACCGCCGCGGTAATGCGGTCCTGCAACTCGTTCAGGTAGCGGTTGACCGCCGAAGCATCTGCCGGTTCAGGTTTTGGCATAGGTTTTTACGCCTTCTTTTTTGCCGGCCTCTTCTTGGCTTGGGCCTTTGCCCTCGAAGCGGCCGCCGGCTTGATCGGCGCCCGCTTATTGACGGCGGCCTTCTTGCCCTTGGCGGCGAGTTTCACCGGCGACGCAGGGGCAGTCGTGTCCGGCGCCGCTGCGCCTTTCGCCGGCTTGGCAGCCTTAGGCGGCGCCTTCGGCGCAAATTTCGAACCCTTTGAGCCCCTGCGGCCCCATTTGCCGCGTTCCGGCGCAGCCGCCAACAAGGTTTGGCATTCTTCCAAGGTCAGGCTCTTCGGATCCTTGTCCTTGGGAATTTTCGCGTTGCGGGCTTTGTCGGTGATGTAGGGCCCATAGCGCCCGTTGAGCACCTGGATGCCGGCGTCGGGGAAATCCAAAATCAGGCGCTGGGCGTCGGCGATCTCCTTCTCGCGGATGACCTCGAGCGCGCGTTCCGGCGTGATTTCATACGGATCGTCGGTTTTGAGCGAGACGTACTTGGCGCCGTACTTCACGTACGGACCGAAGCGCCCGACGTTGGTGGTGATTTCCTCGCCGGCTGCGGTGCTTCCGAGCTTGCGCGGCAGCTTGAACAGCTCCATCGCCTGCGCGTGGGTGATCTGATCCATCTTTTGACCCGGACGCAGGCCGGCGAAGCGCGGTTTGTCTTCATCGTCCTTGGTGCCGATCTGCACGAAGGGCCCGAAGCGGCCCATGCGCACGCTCATCGGCTTGCCGCTCGCCGGATCCACGCCCAGATCGCGCGCCTGCGCCACTTCTTCGCGGCTGACCGACTTCTCGGTGTGCTTCACCAGATCGATGAACGGCTTCCAGAACTTGTCCAGCAGCGGCACCCACTCCAACTCGCCGCTGGCGACGGCATCCAGAGAGTCTTCCATCTTTGCAGTGAAGTCGTAGTCCACGTAGGTGGTGAAGTACAGCGTCAGAAAGCGGCTGACGATCTTGCCGATGTCCGTCGCGGTAAAGCGGCGGCTTTCGATGTCGACGTACTGGCGGTCGCGCAGCGTCGAGATGATGGAGGCATACGTCGACGGCCGGCCGATGCCGTACTCTTCCAGCGCCTTGACCAGCGAGGCTTCGGAGAAGCGCGGCGGCGGCTCGGTGAAATGCTGGCTCGGCAGTATGCCGAGGAGTTTGACCTTGTCGCCCTCCTGCATGGCGGGCAGCACGTGATCCGAATCGTCCTGGACGGCATCATCCATCCCTTCCTGGTAGACCGATATATAACCCGGCTTGACCAGGGTCGAGCCGTTGGCACGCAGCACGGTGCGGTTCGGCCCTTCGGCGCCGGCACGCATCTCGACCGCGACGGTGTCGAAGACCGCCGGCGCCATCTGGCAAGCGACGGTGCGCTTCCAGATCAGCGAATACAATCGAAACTGATCGGACTCGAGCTTGTTCTCGATGTCGCCGGGCAGCACGCTGACGGCGGTCGGACGGATGGCCTCATGCGCCTCCTGGGCATTCTTCGACTTGGTCTTGAATATGCGCGGCTCTTCGGCAAGTCCAGCATGCCCGTACAGCTGCACGATGACATCGCGAATTTGGCCGATCGCTTCCTGCGCGAGGTTGAGCGAGTCGGTGCGCATGTAGGTGATCAGGCCCACCTGGCCCTCGCCGATATCGATGCCTTCGTAGAGTTGCTGCGCGACGCGCATGGTTTTTTGCGCACTGAAGCCCAATTTGCGCGCCGCTTCTTGCTGCAGGGTGGAGGTCGTGAACGGCGGCGCCGGATTGCGCTTGCGTTGCTTGCGATCCACCGACAGGACAGTCAGTTCCCCCTTGGCCGCGTCGTGGAGCACGCGCTCGACCTCTTTGGCCTGGGTTTCGCCGGTAAAGCTGAACTGTTCGACCTTCGCACCCTGGAACTCGACCAGCTTGCCCGGAAATTTTTGCCCCGAGTGCTCCAATTCCGCGTCAATGGTCCAGTATTCGCGGGCCACGAACGCTGCGATTTCATCCTCGCGCTCGCAGATCATGCGCAGCGCCGGGCTCTGCACGCGGCCCGCGGACAGCCCCGGGCGCACTTTTTTCCACAGCAGCGGCGACAGATTGAAGCCCACCAGGAAATCCAGCGCGCGGCGCGCCTGTTGCGCATTGACCAGATCCACGGAGAGTTCGCGCGGCGATTCCATGGCTTCGCGCACCGAGTTCTTGGTGATCTCGTAGAAGACGACGCGGCTGACTTCCTTGCCCTTGAGCTCACCCTGCGACTTCAAGAGTTCATACAGATGCCAGGAGATCGCTTCGCCCTCGCGGTCGGGATCGGTTGCCAGATACAGTGCCTTGGCTTTCTTCAGCGCGCGCGATATGGCGTCGACGTGCTTTTGATTGCGCTCGACCACCTGATACTTCATGGCGAAGCGATGCTTCGGATCGACGGCGCCTTCCTTGGGCACGAGGTCGCGCACGTGGCCATAGGAGGCGAGCACCTCGAAGTCCTTGCCGAGGTATTTCTTGATGGTCTTCGCCTTGGCAGGCGATTCCACGATAACGAGATTGCTGCTCAAAGGCGTCTAATGCAGCGCATCGCTGCGCTCTTCGAAGACCAGGTCTTCCATTTGAGCGTAAGCGGACTCTTGGCCGGGCTGGCTGAAGAGCACCATCAGCACGACCCATTTCACCTGTTCAATGTCGATTTCATCGGCTTCGAGCGCCATCAAGCGGTCGATCACCAATTCGCGCTCGGTGCCCGACAGGATGCGCACATTTTCCAAATACACCAAATAACCCCGCACATCCGTGTCCAGCCGCAACAGCTCCTGGCTGCTGAAAACCCGCACAGCCCTTGCGGTGGCCTCGGCGACCTTGCCGAGTTGTTCGCCGGAGAGGCCGTCGAGCCATTCCAAAGCCCGCTCAATATCGGGCTCGGCGAAGCCGGCCTTGTCCAACTCCAGCTTCAAAGTATTTCGATCCGGACGCGGCTCATCGTCGGCACTCATATAATTCTCGAAGAGATAGATGAGTAGATCGAGAACGTTATCTTTCACCTCCGGCTCCTAACGACTCGGGAGTAACGGCCCCCGGGGGCGGCCTGAACGTGGCCTTCTAGCTCGAGGATCAGCATCATCGAGGACACGGCTTCTGCTTTGAATCCGCTGCGAACCACCAACATATCGAGGTCCGCTGGATCAAAGCCGAGCGCATCTAACAAGATTTTGTGTTCCTTGTCCATGCCCGCCTCTATGGCTGGGGGCAGATTGAGGCCGCCCGGGACACGGCGTGGGTCCGCAAAAAATGCTGAAAAGTTCAACTCGGTCAATATGTCAGCTACGGTTTCGGTCAGTTTCGCGCCCTGGCGTATCAGTTCGTGGCAGCCGCGGCTCAAGGGGTTGCGTATCGAGCCTGGCACGGCGAAGAGTTCCCGGTTATGGTCGCCGGCGAGCCGCGCCGTAATCAGGGAACCCGAACGGCGCGCGGCTTCGACCACGAGCGTGCCGATGCTCAATGCGGCGATGATGCGGTTTCGCTGCGGGAAGTTCTCGCGCCGCGGCGCAGTTCCGAGCGGAAATTCACTGATCAATGCGCCGCAGGCGCGGATTTCCTCCCTGAGCGCGTGATTGATGCGGGGGTAGACGACATCGACTCCGCTGCCGAGCACGGCGAGAGTGATTCCCTGCGCCGCGAGCGCCCCGCGGTGTGCGGCGCTATCGATACCTTCCGCGAGCCCGCTGGTAATGCTCAAGCCGCATGCCGCGAGCGATTCGGCGAACTCGAAGGCGGTGTCTTTTCCCGATGGCGTCGGGTTGCGGCTGCCGACGATCGAGAGCTGAGGATCATTCAGCACATCGGCACGGCCCTCGACATAGAGCGCGATCGGAGGACGCGCCAGCTCACGCAGCGAGACCGGATAGCGCCCGTCGGTAAAGGGAACCACGTGATGTCCCGCACCTTTGAGCCACGATCGTTCGGCGGCAGCGGGCGCGGCGGCAGCGCTGCACAAAAATTCGCAGGCTTGCGCCGGAATTCCGGCGCGCAGGCGCGCAGCGCCCGAGGCGGCGACAAAGCCGCAAATGCCGCCCAGCAATTCGAACGCAGAGGCAAGCGTGCGGACATCGAGGAGCGGCGCACGCGACAGCGCCATCCACGCACACGTCTCTTCGGCGGCCTGCATCGGGCCGATTATCACGCAGCGGGAGATCGTTCTCAGCGCGTTATCGCGCTGAGAACATCGAGATTCGCCGAAGCTTCAGGGATTCTGGATCTTGTCCCCGACGCGGATCAGGTTGGTCGCTTCCATGATCAGACCGTAGCTGATGTTGTCGAAGGTCTTGAACACCATGAAAGTGCCGGTGCGCTCGGAGGGCAGCGCCACCTTCTTCGACCCCAATGTTTGGAGATTGAAAAACCCTTTCTTGTCGTTGTCGGATACCACCGGGCCGGTGTCGAACACCCCAAGTACGTTGCCGGGCGCGAGGCCGTCGCGAGCGCCGCGATTGACGACGACCACTTCGTACTGACCGATGACAGTCACGCCGTTGGCGACGGAAATGATCCGGCCGTTGGTCTTGACCCGCGGTGCGCTGGGAATGAAGTCCAACGGCACATCCACGCCGCCGGGAATCAGCTTATCGCCCGCCCGGGATTCGCGGCTCGATTCGGTCATGATGAGCGTGGTGGGGTCGCCTTGGCGGGTCACGTGGCCGGAGCCGGTGAAAATGCCGTCATAGCCGAGGACGCGGTTGTCGTCCGGATCGATCAACGGATCGCCGACACGCACCAGATTAAAATGAGTGCCGAGTTCGGCCGGACTGGTGAAGCCGCGCGCATAGACGGTATCGCCCTCCGACATGATCACATGCAAGTCACGGGTCGCGAGCACGTACGGAGCGGCTTTAATCTGGTCCCGGTCGAGCACGGTGGGCTTCGACATGAAGGCCGCAACAGTGGCGTAGGGAATGGTGGTGATGGCCGCTTCGATCGGCTCGCTGCGCACTCGTGGTTCGACGCGAACGGCATCGCCGCGCTGCAGCACAATCTGGGGCTGACCATTGATATACACCAGTCGTAGGGTGTCGCCCGGATAAATCAGGTGCGGGTTGTGCACCTGAGGATTGACCTGCCAAATCTCGGGCCAGTACCAGGGATCGCGCAGAAAGACCTTGGCGATGCCCCACAGCGTGTCGCCGCGCTTCACGACGTAGCTGTCGGGAGCATTCTCAGCCAGCGGGATGCCCTTTCGGGGTGCTTCCGCCGTCTCGGTACCTGAAGAAGCGTTGGCTTCGACCGCCGCTTCCATCGCAGTCTTATCATCCCCCACCACGGTGCCTTCCACGGTAGGTTCATTATTCGTGGCAACCTCAGAAGCGGGTACCGCCCTCGGCGCCTGTGAATGGCACCCAGCGACCGCGGCAACCGCTATAATCAGGCCCAATATTCGATGACCTTGCATTCGTTTCGCTCCCGTGAGTCAGCTTATGGTTGCAGACTGACTGGTATACTTCCGCCCCGCCGCTCAAGACTGGGACGCATCACCCGTTTTTGCCGTTTGCCCGCACCGGCAACGCGCCGGCGTCAGGCATTAAGTTAAGCAGCGGCGGAACTTTAGCAACATTCTCAAGCCAAAAACACGATATTGCTCTCATAACTCCCATGACAAAGCTCGTAATTCTGGAGTATCCCGATCCGAGGCTTCGGAAGAAGGCCGACCCTGTGGGAAAGATCGATGATGCGCTGCGGCAGTTCATCGCCAATCTGCTGGAAACCATGTATTCCGCCAATGGGGTCGGACTCGCGGCCACCCAGGTGGATGTGCACAAGCGCGTGATCGTTCTCGATGTCAGCGAGAGCCGAGATCAACCGCTGGTGCTCATCAACCCGGAAATCCTCACCAAGGAAGGCGAGGGACCCGCAGAGGAAGGCTGCCTGTCGCTGCCGGGCATCTACGACAAGCTGACGCGGGCCACGCATGTCCGTGTGCGCGCGCTTGGCAAGGACGGCCGGGCCTTTGAAATGGATGCCGAAGGATTGCTGGCGGTGTGCATCCAACATGAAATGGACCATCTTGAGGGCAAGCTATTCGTCGACTACCTCTCCGAGCTCAAGCGCACGCTGATCCGGCGCCGCTTGGAGAAGGAACGCAAGCAGAGATCCACAGGCAGCGATTCACGCGCTCACGCGCCGGCTCTTTGAGCTTGAGCGACGCTGCCTCTTCATTGAAGCTGGGCTTCGCCGGCACGCCTGACTTCGCGGTTCCGGCGCTGCAAGCTCTGGCCGCAAGGCACCGCATTGCCGCCGTTTTTACCCAACCCGACCGGCCTTCAGGCCGCGGCCGCGAGCTGCACATGAGCCCGGTCAAGCGCCGCGCGCTCGAGCTCGGCGTGACTGTGCACCAGCCCGTCACTTTCAAGACGCCGGAAGCCCTCGAGATGCTGCGCGCGGCGCAAATTGACGCGCTCATCGTGGTGGCCTACGGCCTGATTCTTCCTGCCTCGGCGCTCACTATGCCGCGCTGGGGATGCTTGAATATTCACGCCTCGCTGCTGCCGCGCTGGCGCGGCGCGGCGCCCATACAGCGCGCGCTGCTGGCGGGAGATTCCATCACCGGCGTGACCATCATGCGCATGGAGGAGGGGCTCGATACCGGGCCGATGCTGGCGTCGAGCAGGATCAGCATCGAGGCGCGCGATACCGCGGAAACGCTGCACGATAAACTCGCGTCGGTGGGCGCGCAGCTGATGACGGAAACATTGGATGGATTAAATTTAGGAAGGGTGCGCGAGGTCGCACAGCCTGCCGACGGCGCGACATACGCGGCAAAGATCGACAAGGCCGAAGCGCTAATTCAGTGGCAGCGGAGCGCGGAGGAAATTTCACGCCAGGTACGCGCATTCAATCCGGCGCCCGTGGCGGAAACTCGTTTCAACGGCGCGCAGCTGCGCATCTGGGCTGCGGAGCCCCTTGAATCGCCCGCCTTGACGGGAACCGCAAGGCCGGGCTCCGTGCTTACCGCGGCACCCGAGGGCATTGATGTGGTGTGCGGGCGCGGGCTTCTGCGAATTCTCAAGTTGCAGCTCGCCGGCCGCAAACCGTTGCCGGCCGGGGAGTTCTTGCGGGGACAGCGCCTCAGCGGCACGCGCTTCAGCGCCGCATGAGAGGCGATGCGGCGAGCGCGCGCTCCCTGGCCGCGCATGCGGTGGCGCGCGTGCTGCGAGAAGGGGTCACCCTGGACGCGGCGCTCAAAGATGCGCTCGTCGCGGCGGATCCAAACCTTTCGTCCCCGGTGCGCTCATTGGGCTACGGCGCGGTGCGCGGCTATTTTCGCCACGAGGCGATTCTGGCAAGGCTCTCTTCGACTAAGGTTCGATCCTTGGATTTTCTGGTGCGCGCGCTTTTGTCAGTGGCGCTGTACGAGCTCGAGGATGAGCGCACGCCGGAGTATGCCGTGGTCGATGCCGCCGTGCAGACCGCGAAGGCCACCGATGCCGCGCGGGCATCGGGTCTCATCAACGCGGTGCTGCGCCGCTACTTGCGTGAACGCGCGGCGTTGGACATCGAGATCGCGCGCAAGCCCGCGACGCGTCATTCCGCGCCAATCTGGTTGGCCGATAGGTTTCGCGCCGATTGGCCGGTCCGCTGGACTCAGCTGCTGGCCGCGAGCGACAGCCACGCGCCGATGTGGTTGCGAGTCAACCAGCGACTGGCAACCACTGCCGGATATCTGGAAGAACTCCGATCCGCAGGAATCGCAGCGCGCGCGGAGGAGCGCGTGCCCCATGCCATCGTCTTGGATGCGCCTTGCGACGTGCATGCCTTGCCCGGGTTCGCGGCCGGCAAAGTCTCGGTCCAGGATTTGGGCGCGCAATGCGTTGCGTTTCCGTTGGCATTGGCGCCGCATCAGCGGGTACTCGATGCCTGCGCAGCGCCGGGCGGTAAAACCGCACTGATCGCTGAACGTGAGCCCGCCTTGGATCGGCTCATCGCGGTGGACATCGATCCGCAGCGGTTGATTCGAGTGCGCGAGAACTTGAGCCGCGGCAGCTTGAATGCCGAGATCGTGGCCGCGGATGCGGCGCAGCCCTTGACCTGGTGGGACGGCAAGCCGTTCGATCGAATTCTGCTCGACGCGCCCTGTTCAGGCTTGGGTATCATTCGCCGCCATCCGGATATCCGCCTGCGTAAGTCCCCGTCCGATATCGACAAATTGCCGGACCTGCAGGTCAAATTGCTGCACGCCGTATGGAAGCTTCTCGCGCCCGGAGGCCGGTTGGTGTATGTCACGTGCACGGTCACGCGCAGCGAAAACCGCGAGGTCATCGGCGCTTTTTTAAGCGGCAGCGCCGACGCGCGCATCGTCCCGGTGGATCAATGGCCGGGCTGGCCGGGTCTCGGCGAAGCCGACGAGTTCGGGCGGCAAATCATTCCCGGTGAGGCGGGTGCCGACGGCTTCTATTATGCTGCTTTGACTAAAACATGAATGCCGCTTGCCCAAACCCGCTGAGCTCAGGCCGCCGCAACAGCCGATTGCATTGCAGGCTCGCCGGCGTGGCATGCGCGGCGCTGGCTACGCTGCTGTTGGTGCAGCCGCTGCGAGCGGACGGCCTGGAGGGCCGCTTTGAGGTGCGCTCCGCGGACCTGGAGCTGCAGGACGGCGTCTATCACTTGAATGCACGCCTGGTGCTGCCGATCAGCGATGCGGTGCGGCGCGGTCTTGCGGAAGGCGCGCCGCTGACCCTCGAGGTCGATCTGGACATCGAACGGGTGCGGCAGCTGCTGCCGAATTCGCGCGTCGCCGAGCTGACGCAGCGCTACCACCTGCAGTACAACGCGGTGAGTGCGCGCTACATCTTGCGCAACGACAACAGCGGCCAACAGGAATCGCTCGGCACCGTCGACGAGGCGATCGAGCATCTTTCCGAGGTGCACAGCCTGCCGGCATTGGACAAGGCACTCATCGCTCCGGATCGCCGCTACGAAGCCAGCGTTCGCGGCAAGCTCGATTTCGGCACGGTGCCGTTCACGCTGCGCCTGCTGATGTTCTGGGTCAGCGATTGGCATCGTGAGAGCGATTGGTACGCATGGACGTTCCAACCATGATCCGCAAGTACGGTTCCACCGTGTTGGGCTGCATCGGCGTCGCGCTGTGGATTACGGCGCTGTTCATGCTGGCGTCCGCGGTTCAAAACTCGGAAAAATTCGCGAAGTGGCTGCCATGGATCCTGCTGGTCAACATTGCCGGCTTGTTCACTCTGCTCGTGCTGCTGGTGGGCAAACTCACGCGGCTGGTGCGCGATTACCGCAAGCACGTGCCCGGTTCGCGCTTGAAGGGCCGCACCGTGGCAATTTTCAGCGCGCTCGCCGTGGCGCCGATTTTGGTGGTCTATTATTTCGCCGTGCAGTTCGTGAATCGCGGCATCGACAGCTGGTTCCAGCGCGAAGTCAGCCAAGGTTTGCTCGATACCCGCGAGCTGTCGCATGCCGCGCTCGACGTGCGCGTGCGGGAATTCCTGCAGCATACGCAAGTCGTGGCGCATTCCTTGATCGGACTGTCCAATTTTCAGCTCGCCGGTTCGCTCGATCGGCAACGCCAAGACAGCACCGCGATCGAATTCACGGTCGTCGGGCCCGAGGCGCGGATCATCGCCACCAGTTCCGATCGTCCGATGGATGCGCTGCCGATTCCCGCCACGGACGAAATGATGCTGCAAGTGCGGCGCGGGCGGCCGTACGTAAGCCTGGATACGGATTCGATCGGCGGCTACGTGATTCGCGCCGCGGCGCCGATCGAGGACCGCAGCTTGGGCTCGCGCGTCTTGATCGCGCTGTACCCTGTGCCCTTGCAGCTCAGCCAATTGGCGGACACCGTGCAGCGCTCGTACACGTCCTATGCGTCGCTGGTGCAAAACCGGCGGCCGCTGAAGTTCGCCTTCGTGATGGTCCTGAGCTTCGTCGTTCTGATGTCGTTGATCGCCGCCGTCTACGGCGCATTCTTTGCCGCGCAGCGTCTGGTGCAGCCGGTGCAGGATCTGATCGCGGGCACGCGCGCCGTGGCAAAGGGCAACTACGATACGCGGCTGCCGTTGCCGGGCCGGGACGAGTTGGGCTTCCTCGTCACCTCCTTCAACGACATGACCAAGCGCTTGGGCCGCGCGCGCGCGGAGACGCGCCGCAGTCAGCAAGCGGTCGAAGCTGAGCGGGCCGGGCTCGCCGTGATTCTCGCGCGCTTGTCGACCGGCGTGGTTTCGCTCGAGCCCGATCTGAAGGTGCGTACCGCCAATCAGGCCGCGAGCGCCATATTGGGCGTCGACCTGGAGGCCGCCATCGGCAAGCCTTTCGATGAGTCCATCAGCGACGGCAGCTTGTTCACGCAGTTCTTGGCTGCCATCAAACAGCGCCTGCAACCGGAGCAGCTCGACTGGCGTGAACAGATCGAACTGCTGTACGAGTCCGGCAAGCACGTGCTGATGTGCGCCTGCACGGCTTTGCCGAATGATGCCGGCGGCGCGGCGGGCGTGGTGCTGGTGTTCGATGACATCACCACATTGCTGCAGGCGCAACGCGATGCGGCATGGGGCGAAGTGGCGCGCCGCCTGGCACATGAAATCAAGAATCCGCTCACTCCCATCCAGCTGTCCGCCGAGCGGATGCGGCGCAAATTCTTAGGGCAAATGAATGAGCAGGACGCCCAAATCCTCGAACGCGCGACACACACCATCGTGGCGCAGGTCGATGCGATGAAGCAGATGGTGAATGCGTTCAGCGAGTATGCACGAGCGCCCGACATGCACTTTTCGCGCTTCGATCTGAATCAATTGATCACCGAGGTGGTCGATCTGTACCGCGTTCAGGACAGCAGCGCGGAAATGAAGCTGCTCCTGAGCCCGCTTCTGCCGCTCATTTCGGCCGACCGGATGCGCATCCGGCAGATCCTGAACAACTTGGTCACCAATTCGCTGGAGGCTCTCGAAGGCAAGGTGGGAGCTCGGATCGAAATCGAAACTCAGGTCACCGACGATGGTCTGAAACAAGGTGGATATGTCGCGATCGTCGTGACCGACAACGGTCCGGGCTTCCAGCGAGATTTGATCGGCACGGTCTTCGATCCGTACGTGACCAGCAAGCCCAAGGGCACCGGCCTTGGACTGGCAATCGTGAAGAAGATCGTGGAGGAGCACGGCGGACGCATTGAGGCGGATAATCAACGCTCGGGAGGTGCCCGCGTCCGAATTGTATTGCCGCTGGCCGACGGCGCGCGCTCCACGGGATCTGTCAAGCCGCGCACGGGTGAACACAGGAGAGAACGCGCATGACCGCTTCAAGAATATTGGTGGTGGACGACGAGGCGGACATCCGCGGCCTGTTGAAGGAGATTCTCTCCGAAGAGGGCTATGAGGTGGAAATTGCGGCCGATGCGAGCCAGGCACGCTCCTCGCGCGCGGCGCAAGTCCCGGATTTGGTTCTTCTCGACATCTGGATGCCCGATACGGACGGCATCACTCTGCTGCGCGAATGGTCGGTTACCGACGGCTATGACTGTCCGGTGGTCATGATGTCGGGTCACGGCACCGTGGAGACTGCGGTGGAGGCCACGCGCCTCGGCGCATTCGACTTCGTGGAGAAGCCGTTGTCGCTCACCAAGTTGCTGCGCACGGTCGAACGCGCGCTCGACGCCGGGCGCCGCAAGCGCTTATCGACGCGCACGCAGGGCTCGGCGTTGGCCGTGCCGATCGGCAAATCCAAGATCACGCAGATGCTGCGGGAGCAGGTACAGCAAGCGGCCGGCAGCTCCTCTGCGGTTCTTCTGATCGGCGAGCTGGGATCAGGACGCGAAGCGTATGCGCGCTACCTGCATTCATTGAGTGCACGCGCCGCCAAGCCGTTTTTCACCGTCGTTGCCGCCAGCCTGGGACAGGATCCTGCTGCAGCCCTGTTCGGCAGCGATCGGGACGGCAAGATCGAGCCGGGCGCTTTCGATCAGGCGACCGGCGGATCGCTCCTCATCAGCGGACTCGAGGATCTGAACATCAACGCGCAACGCGCACTGCTGGGCGCCATCGAACAAAACGGCTATACCCGCGTGGGCGGCCGCCAGCGCCTGAATCTCAACGTGCGCTGGGTCAGCTCGGCGCAGGAAGGATTCGAACCCGGTTCGTCGCCCGAACCGTTTCGCCGCGATCTGCTCGCGCACCTGAACGTCATCACCTTGCGCGTGCCGCCGTTGCGCGATTATGCGGAGGATGTCCCCGATCTGCTGCGCTACTACGTGGACCGCCTGGTCGATGAGCAGCACCTGCCGCTGCGCCGCTTCAGCGTCGCCGCGCAAAACCGCTTGCGCAACTACCCCTGGCCCGGAAACGTCGGCGAGCTCAAGAACCTGGTGCAGCGGGTGCTGATATTGGGAGCCGGCGAAGAAATTCGCCTCGAAGAAATCGAGCGCGAGCTGGCGGTGAAAATGGCTGTGGACGAGCCGCTCGTGAAACAGGACCTGCTCGCCCTGCCGCTGCGTGAAGCGCGCGAACAATTCGAACGCGCTTATCTGCAGCAGCAATTGCTGCTTTGCAATGGAAAGGTCGGACAGCTCGCAAAAAGGGTGGGAATGGAACGGACGCACTTGTACCGGAAGTTGCGGGCATTAGGGGTCGATTTTCGCCAATTGGGAGAGGATTAGGATGAAACGCTGGGATTTGCGATAAGTACCGGGAAGCGCGCTTGACATAACTTAACACTTCGTGGCCGGCTTGGCGTACTGCCGGCCGCAAGTCGGACCGATCAAGGGGGGATAAACCAATGGAAGCGATTGCAACCGCCTCCGGCGTGCGCGCCGAGAGCCGTAATTTCTATGTGTGGATGGCCGGCGGATTTCTCGCCGTCGCGTTCGGCGGATTCATTCCGACCTATTGGGCAAAAGTCGCCGCGGGTACTTTTCACGCCGAGCCCATCATCCACATCCACGGCGCGTTGCTCTTTACGTGGACCTGTTTTTATTTTGTGCAAACGCTGTTCGTTGCCAAGGGCCGCACACTCGATCACCGCGCTTGGGGATTGGCGGGGATATCGTTGTTCACGGCGATGATGTGTTCGATTCTGGTCGGCCAAGAGACCGTGCTGGCGAGAAACGCGGCACTGGGATTCAGCGAAGCCGCGCTGCGCTTCTCGGCAGTCACGTTGACGGCATGGCCTCTCATGGCCGTGCTGTTCATACTCGCGATCGTCAAGATCCGCAAACCGGAATCTCACAAGCGGCTCATGACCTTGCTGATGATCGGGATCATGACGCCGGCGATTGCGCGGCTATTTCTCACGCTGTTCGCACCGCCGGGTCTCGCCGGTCCGCCGCCGCCGTTTGTCGCGACGCCGCCGAGTCTGGTTGCCGATTTATTTCTGCTCGTCGCCGTGGTGCGCGATTGGCGCATGCTCGGGCGCCCGCACCCGGTCTATGTCTACGGCGGAATCGCCTTGATAACGCAGCAGTTGCTCACCGCGCCGATCGCCGCCACGGCGGCCTGGATGCACATCGCGAAGGGCTTCCAAAGCTTGGCGCACTGAGCGTTCGGCGCGCTGATTCCACGAAGCCGCGGCGCAGCGTCAGTCGCCCACGCGGATCACCAGCACATCGACGTCGGCTTTGCGCAAAATCTGGCGCATGCGGTTGAGCTCATCCAGTTTGGAGATGGGCCCGATGCGGATGCGGTGCCAGGTATCGTTGTCAACCGTCACCTTCTGCACGTTGGATTCGATGCCTTGCAGCGCCAGCTTGGCGCGTACGCGATCGGCGTCCGCGAAGTTCTTATATGAGCCGGCCTGCAGCACGTATGTGCCGCTGCGGGTTTCGGGCACGGACTTGATGTCCGGCCTGACGTCCTTGTCCTTCTCGGGCACGACCACTTCGAACTTCGGCAACATCTCATAAAAGGCATAAGACTTGGGATCGTCGGCGGCGGCATCGCCCGCTTCGGGCGCCTCATTGCCGTGAGGGCGCTTTTTCACGGTCTTGCCGGAGCTGCTCACCGGAGCATCGAGCCGGTGATCCTTCAAATACACTACGGCGGCGACCGCCAATCCCAGACCCAAACCGCAGGCAAGACCCAGCCATCCGCTAAAGCGGCCGGGTTTGCTGCGTTTGTTCTTGTAGTCGCGTGCCATGAAGCTTTCCTACATGGTGTCGGGCGCGGAAACGCCGAGCAGCCCAAGACCGTTGCGGATGACGGTCTGCGTCGCCAGCGCTAGATCCAGCCGCGCGTCGCGCACGCCGGCATCTTCGACGATGAACTGATGGGCGCTGTAATAAGTATGGAAATCGTTCGCCAAATCGCGCAAGTAATGCACCAGCGAGTGCGGCGCGCGCAGCGCCGCGCATTGCTGGACGAGTTCGGGGTAGGCGCTGATCCGCTTGATCAGCTGCAGCTCCTGCGCTTCCTTGAGCTTGCCGAGCGAGGCGATCCCATGCGCGGCATCATGGGTCAGGCCGCGTTCCTTGAGCTGCCGCATGACGCTGGCGACGCGCGCATGCGCGTACTGAATGTAGTACACCGGATTCTCGTTGGAGCGCGACTTCGCCAATTCCATGTCGAAATCCAGATGCTGATCATTGCTGCGCATCACATAGAACAGGCGCGCGGCGTCATTGCCGACTTCCTTGCGCAGGTCCCTCAAGGTGACATAGTCGCCCGAGCGCTTCGACATCTTGGCTTTTTCGCCGCCGCGATACAGCGACACAATCTGCACGAGCAGCACCTCGAAGCGCTCGGGCGGCCCGCCGAGCGCGATCAGGACCGCGCGCAGCCTGGTGATATAGCCGTGGTGATCCGCGCCCCAGATGTAGATCAGGTGCTCGAGGCCGCGCTCGAGCTTGTTCAAGACGTAGGCGATGTCGGAGGCAAAATAGGTCTTCAGGCCGTTGTCGCGCACGATGACGCGGTCCTTCTCATCGCCGAAGTCCGTGCTTTTGAACCACAGCGCGCCGTCTTTCAGGTAGGCATGGCCCGATTTCTTCAAAGCCGCGATCGACCGGTCGATCGCGCCGCTCTCGCTCAAGGATCGTTCCGAGAACCAGCGGTCGAAGCTGACGCCGAACTCGCCGAGATCTTCTCGAATGTCGGCGACGATGCCGTCGAGCGTGGTACGCAGCAGGCGTTCGTATTCGGCATCACCGATCAGGCCGCGCACGCGCGAAATTAGTGCATCGATGTACAGGTCCTTGTCGCCGCCCTGCGGCTCATCCGGCGGAAGGCCTGTGAAAACATCGGCTGCAGACCGCGTCAGCGCCGTGCCCAGCGCCGCGAATAATTGCCCGCCGATCGCCACCAGGTATTCGCCGACATAGGCGTTGGCCGGAAACGCGAACCGCTCGCCGCAGCGCTCGAGATAGCGCAGCCACGCGCTCACCGCCAGAATATCCATTTGCCGGCCGGCATCGTTGATGTAGTACTCGCGTTCCACCCGGAAACCCGCCGCTTCGAGAAGGTTGCTGAGCGAGGCTCCAAAGGCGGCATGCCGGCCGTGGGCGACATGCAACGGCCCGGTCGGATTGGCCGAAACGAACTCGACCTGCACGCGGCGACCCGCACCGGCTTGCGAGCGGCCGTACGACGCGCCTTCGCGGAGTACCTTGCCGATTTCCAGGTTGTAAGCCGCGTCAGTCAAGAAAAAATTGATGAACCCGGCTCCGGCAATTTCAACCTTCGCGATGGAGTCGCTCGGCGGCAGCGCAGCCAGCAGACTTTCCGCGATCTTGCGCGGATTCCGGCGGGCCGCCTTGGCGAGGCGCATGGCAAGATTGCTGGCGAAATCGCCGTGCTGCGCATCGCGCGTGCTCTCGACTTCGATGCTCACCTCGCGCGCGGCGGCGGGCAGCAGGTCGCTCGGCAACGCCCCCAAGGCCTGTTTCAGCAATGCTTCGATCAGTGTCTTCAAAGGCAGATCCGTATGCAAAGGCTGCGCAGTTTACCGCAAAGCGCTCAATCGACCTCCAACGGATCGACGTCGATCGACCAGCGCAATCCCTTCGGCGCCGGCAAATTGTCGATTTCCGGCAGCCAGCCCGACAGAAAGCGCTGCAAGGGCGAGCGCGCGCCTGTCTCGATCAACAAGTGCGCGCGGTAATGATCGGCCCGCCGCGCAATCAACGCCGCGGCCGGCCCGAAGATCTTGACGGCTGTTTCCCGGAGGTTTTCGCCCCGTGCAGCGGCGGCGCGCAGAAACGCGTCCAGAGCGGCGCGATCTTTCGACTCGGCACGCAGCATCGCGAGCCGGGAATAGGGCGGCCATGCTGCCGCACGGCGTTCCTCGAGCGCGCTGGCCGCAAAGCTTGCGTAGCCTTCGCCGATGAGCCGGTTCAACAGCGGATGCTCCGGAAATTCCGTCTGAATCATCACTTCTCCGGCGCGCGCCTCGCGGCCCGCGCGTCCGGCGACTTGCGTGATGGTCTGCGCCAAGCGCTCAGTGGCGCGAAAGTCGCTGGCAAACAGTCCCTGGTCCGCATCGAGAACGACGACCAGCGTGACGTCGGGAAAGTGATGGCCCTTGGTGAGCATTTGCGTGCCGACCAGGATGCGTGCCTCGCCGCTATGCACGCGCTCGAGCACGCTCTGCATGGAGCCGCGCGCCGTTGCGCTGTCGCGATCCAGGCGCGCGAGAGGCGCGTCCGGAAAGATTCGCGTCAAGATCTCCTCGATCCGCTCGGTGCCTTGGCCGACGGGCAGCAGAGCCTGGCTGCAGTTGGCGCAGACCGTCGGAACGGGACCTGTCGCGCCGCAGTGGTGGCAGCGAAGCTGCTGCGCGCGGCGGTGCAACGTCATGCGAGCATCGCAGTGGGGACATGGCGCAACCCAGCCGCAGGAATTGCAGAACAGGGTCGGCGCGTAACCGCGCCTATTCAGAAACACGATCACTTGTCCGCCTGCCTTGAGGTGTTGATCCATCGCCTGCATGACGGGCGTCGACAGGCCCTGCTCCGCTGCATGCCGGCGCAGATCGACGAGCACCATGCGCGGCGGTCGTGCCGCGCCGGGTCGCTGCGGCAGGAGATGCTTTACATAGCGCCCGCTGAGCGCGTTCTCCAGGGTCTCGAGCGAGGGAGTCGCGGAACCCAAAATCACCGGCACGCCGGCGCCGCGCCCGCGCACGACCGCCAGGTCGCGGGCCGAATATCGAAACCCCTCGTGCTGCTTATAGGAAGCATCGTGTTCTTCGTCGACGACGATGAGCGAGAGGCGCGGCATCGATGTAAACACGGCCGAGCGCGTGCCGATGACGATTCGAGCGTGCCCGCCGTGCGCGGAGCGCCACGCTTCGCGGCGTTCGCTGTCGGTGAGGCCGGAATGAACGACGGCAACCCCGGCGCTGAAGCGGCGCCGAAAGCGCTCGACGAGCTGCGGCGTCAGCGCGATCTCAGGCACGAGCACCAAGGCTTGACCGCCCTGCGCGATCGCAGCGGCAATCGCCTGCAGGTACACCTCCGTCTTGCCGCTGCCCGTTACGCCGTCCAGCAAGTGCACGCTGAAGGCGGCGAGCGTCTTGATAATGCTGTCAACCGCCTGCGCCTGCGCGCCGGTCAGAGCCAGGGATCCCGGCAGGATCCGCATCGCGTCAGACTGGAACGGGTCCAAAGCCAGCATCCGCGCCGCGATCCAGCCGCGCGCCGCCAGATTCGTGAGAAGCGCCGGCTTGAAGGATTCACCGACTTCATCCGAAGTTGCGCCGGCGCGCTCCGCCAACCAGGCGAGCAGCGCGCGCTGCTGCGGCGCGCGTCTGGTGCTTGGGTCGGCGAGTTCCTCGCGGCCGCGCTCGGTGAGATTCCAGTGCTCGATGTTTGCGGCGGCAGGCGCACCTTGGCGCAGGGCAACAGGCAGCGCTGCGGCGTACACCTCGCCAACCGGATGGTGGTAGTAGTCGGCCGCCCAGCGCAGCAAATCGAAGGTGACCGGATCGTAAACCGGCCGCTCGTCCAGCAATTCCAAGGCCGCCCTGAGCTTTGGCGCAGGGAGCGCGGACTCACAGGCTATGCCAACCAAAATTCCGACCAGACGTTGACGGCCAAAGGGGACCCACACCCGAGTCCCCAAGGGTGGCGCGGTCGTAGTCTGCATCGATGCCGGCGGTAGGTAATCGAATATGCGCCGCAACGGGGTATCGAGAGCGATCTGAAGAATCATGGATTTTTCTGTCCACAATACTTGTGGATAACTCTGTTGAGAAACAGGGGTCATTTACCCTAAGTGCCCGTTCCGTTTCGGGTCCTGTCAAATTGATGGAAAAATGCCCGAAATCGAAATGATTCGTTTAAATTCAACTTGTTACGTCTGCCACTGGATGCCGCGCTAAAGGTTTGAACGAAAATATTGCAATGGAAGTCACCTGCGATGTGCGTAAGTCGCTGATCTTGCGCCGTTCGCAGCGTCAACCGCCGCTACGGCCAGGCGTTTATACCTTGAATGGAGATGATACGCATGGCTCGCTTTGATACGCTCAATACAGCTTGGATGGTCTGGGATAGTCCCGCTCCAGCGCCGGAGGGAGCGGTTCTGGAGTACACGAGAGAGCTCGAGAAGTTTCTGGCAGAGATCGAGCGCCGCGCATTTCGTATGGCGCAGGTCGCGCTGCGTGATCCGGACGATGCCCTCGACGTCGTGCAAGATGCCATGCTCAAGCTCACGCGCAACTATGCATCGCGGCCGAGTGCCGAATGGCGGCCTTTGTTTTATCGAATTCTTGAAAATGGCATACGGGACCTGCAGCGCCGCCGGACGGTGCGCAAACGCGTCATGACGTGGTTGCCGGGTCCAAAAGAAGATCCGGATAATGAAGCCCAAGATCCGCTCGACAATGTCGCGGATGCAGCGCCTACCATTCCGGAGAAATTGATGCAGGCGCAGGCTATGGAGCAGCTGGAGGAATCGCTGCGCGCTTTGCCGGCGCGGCAGCGCGAAGCCTTCATGTTGCGCAATTTCGAGGGAATGGATGTTGCTGAAACGGCGAGCGCCATGGCTTGTTCGGAAGGCAGCGTAAAGACGCATTATTCGCGCGCCGTGCATGCATTGCGCGAACAGCTGGGCGAGGTTTGGTGATGAGCGAACAACGACACGATGCATTCGAGATGCGCAGCCGGACGCTGTTTCACGACAGCGTCGAGGCTCTTGATATGCGCATTCGCTCGCGATTGACGCAGGCGCGCAGCGCCGCACTGGGGGCTGCGCGCGGCAGGCGCTCCCGCTGGTCCGGTTGGAGGATCTGGACGCCGGCAGCCGGCGTGACTGCCGCCGCCATTTTAGGCGTGGTTCTATGGATCGGTTCGCCGCTCACGCATCAGAGCGGAACGATGGCCGACGTACAGACGAGTTTCGAGGACCTTGACCTCGTCGCGTCGTCGGACGAAGGTGCGACTGATGCCATGGACATGCTGCAAGATGATATCGATTTTTATGCGTTTGCGGACAGAGCCGCGAATTCGGGACCGGCGGCGTAGGTTGACGGCCGCGGGCTTCGTCAGGAGCTGGCTGTTCTTCGGTGCGCTGTGCGCGACGGCGGGCGCGACGCCGCCGGCGGCTGCGCAGGCGCCCGCGCCCCCGGCACCCTCGGCTGAACCGCCGCCGGCGCCGGACGAAGGTCTTCTCGAGTTTCTCGGTACGGACGATGTGGGCGATGCTGCTTGGTGGGAATTTCTGAAGAAAGCGCCGCCGCCGCGGGGGAGCGATCCTCCTCCCGCGCCGCCGCCGCCTCAGGATGCAAAGAAATGATAAGGATTTGGCTGATCTGCGCAGGTCTTACCCTAAGCGTCGCCTCCAGCTTCGCGCAGGCCCCGCCGCCGCCTGCGCCCTCACCGCCGCCCGCCGCAGTCCCCGCTGCACCGCGCGCTTGGAGTTCGCTGTCGCCGCAACAGCAGCAATTGCTGCAAGGTTATCAGGGCAGATGGAATGGCTTGCCCGCCGAGCGGCAGCAAGCGCTCGCGAGAGGTAGTGAGCGCTGGATATCGATGACGCCGCAACAGCGGGCCGGCGCACAGCAGCGTTTCTTCCAGTGGCGTGCCATGCCTCCCGAGCAACGGCAGCTGGTGCGTCAGCGCTGGCGGGAGTTCAAGGCGCTGCCGCCGGAGCGGCAGCGGCAGGTGCGCGAATCCTTCAATCGGTTCCGTCAGATGCCGCCGGAACGGCGCATGCAACTTCGCCAGCAATGGCGCCGCATGACGCCGGAGCAGCGTCATCGCGCTGCCGAGCCGGGCATGCGCGCGCCGCCGCATCGCCCGCCGCACTGACGCTTGGCCTCCTGTTTACGGATCGGTTGAAAACGTCCAAGCCGTCACCTTGGTCCCCGCAGGTACGACCAACGACCCTCGTCGCACCTCCGCTGCCATCGCGATCACGGGCGATAACTGCGTTCCGCATGCGCGCGGACATCCTCAGGATAAAACAGCACGTCACGAAATCGGCCTTGACTGAACATCAGGGCTTGATCGGCGAAGTGCGGCGATGCCGGATCACCGCTTTCCCCGCCGCTCATGAGAGCCTTGGCATGAATGGTGGGGCCGAAGTCCACCGCCGCTATGAAGCTGTTGCCGACCGAGCCGTAAATCTTTTTGGTCTTGCGCGGCTTCGACGAATCGAAGGAGGCGAGCGCGCCCCATTGTGAAGGCGCAAAGCCGACCGGCAAGCTCGGGCGAGCATCGTCGAAGGATTGCACGATGTCGTCGGTCAAGCGCTGAAAGCGGTTGATTTCGCCCCACGCGACCTGCCATTGGCCGAAGTCCTGACGCAGTTTTTCGAGCGCGGTGCTCAAACCCTCGATGCGCTGCGCGTCCGTGAGTTTGGCTACCAGGTAATCGTACACCGGCTCTTCCGCGTCGCGCGCCGCCGCGCCGTTGCGCTCAATCAATCCCTGACCCCAAAAAATCGCGATCGCGGTCGCCGCCGAATCCTCGGAGGTACGTCTGTTCCACCCCCGCAAAACGGCTATAGCCTGGGAAAGGCTCGCGCGCCGGGGATCGGCGGCCGGCAGTGCATCGAAGGCGGCAAATAACGGCGGCAGCAGCACATCGAACGTGGTCAGGTGCCCGTCGTAACCGGCTGCGATCAGACTGTCCAACGTCGCATTGCGAATATGGCTCAAGACTTCGACCGCGTGAGGACCGCGAGGGTTCTCGCCCCTGGTCCACATGTAGCGCGGATAGTTTTCCCGTTTCGGACTCTGGTCCCCGGCGGCGCTGAACGGCCAATTATTGCTGTTGTAGAGCCAGCCGTTGCTGGGGTTCACCAGGGTGATGGTGTCCTTGATGGCATGCGGGCCCCGCCATTCGGTAGCCGGGTTGCTGCCGTCCACCGGGTGCGTGAAATCGAATGCGGTGCTGCGCTTCGGGATGAAATTTCCGTGAAAGTAGGCAATCGTCCCATTTGCGTCCGCATACACGGTGTTGTTGGACGTGTCGGTGCGCATATCCTGCGTCTTGCGGAACGAGGCGTAGTCGATCGTTTTGGTGCGCAAATAGGATTGTTCGAGCGCTCGCGCCGGCTCTCGCAGCAGTTTGATCGCGATCCATTTGCCGTTCTCGGCGCGAATGATGGGACCGTGATGACTGTGATAAACCGTGAACGTTCGGCTCCCCATACCGTGCGCTTGCTTGAAGGGAATGGTTAGCTGCTCGACTCGGAGTTTCTTGAGCTGCTTGCCGTACCGGTAGTACAACCCATCGGACTTTTTCACGATATCTTCCGCATATTCGTCGATGGCATCGCCGCCATACGAGGTGTGCATCCAGCCATTATGGGCATTGAAACCCTGGTAGACGAAAAATTGTCCCCACGTTACCGCGCCGTACACATCGAGGCCTGCATCGCTCACCATCTGCAACTCCGTGCGAAAGTAATACGAGGTATGCGGATTGATATAGAGCAGGGCGTGTCCGGATGCGCTCAAGGCAGGAGCGAGCGCGAAACCATTCGAGCCTCCGGGGTACTCCTCGGGTACCGGCGCGGATACCGGCGCGGATACCGGCGCCGAGTTCACCGCCGGCGGTGCAGCCGGGCCGTAGAAATTCTGCAGCTTCTTTAAATCGATGGTCTCAATGTCGCCGCCGATGCTGCCTTCGGTGAAGGACAGGGCCATCCACGGTTCGAAATGCTGAATGACTTTCGGCCGCACGGCCGGATGTTTCGACAGGAAGTAGTTGAGTCCATCGGACCAGCCTTGCATCAACGACTTGAGCCACGCCGGCGCCGTCCGATATTCGCGCTGCAGCCGGCCTGCGTCGATGAACAATCGTTCGCGCAGGTCGCCGTACACGGCCGGCTCGCCTTCGCTGCGTGCCAGCCAGCCCAAGCCCTCGAGATAGTTGCGCTCGATGCGATTGAAATCATCTTCCGCCTGCGCATAGATCATGCCGAAGACCGCATCCGCGTCGCTTTTGCCGTAAACGTGGGGGATGCCCCAATTGTCCCTGACGATGTGCACGTGCCCGGCGTGTTGCAGCCAGCGCGCGCCTTCGCTGCGGTCCGCACCGGTCGCGGCGAAGACGGCGGCGGGAATGCACCAGAGCACAACAAAAATTAATTTCATGGTTTGCGAGCCTCCGGAGCCGTAGCATCGCGCAATGAACAAATCTTTGCCCGTAGTTTTCTTTCTTGCCGTGATTCTGGGCGGTCCGGCTCGTGCGGCGGCGACATTCAGCGTGCCGGATTCGGAGTTGCCCGAACCCTTGGTTCTGATTGCCTATGGCGATACCCGCTTCACCCAGGCCGCTGAAACCTCGGCCAGTTCGCCGACCGCGCGGCGGGCGCTGGCGGCGAAGATCGCCGCGGAAAACCCTGCGGCCGTCTTCATCAACGGCGATCTGCCGTTTCACGGCATCGATGCCGACTACGAGGTGTTCCGCGCTGAAACCAAGATTTGGCGCGACCGTCAAATCCGTGTCTATCCGGCGCTCGGCAATCATGAATTGGCGGCTTGCTCGGCGCCGATCTGTCTCGATCGCTGGTGGAAGACCTTTCCGCAATTGCGCGGCCGGCGTTGGTACTCGGTTGCCCTGGGCAGCAAAGTTCTCGGCATTGCTCTGGACAGCAGCTCACCGTTGTTGCCCGGCAGCGGGCAGAGCCTGTGGTTGCAGAGCCAGGTGGCCTCTCTCGATCCGGCTGTTCGCATGGTGCTGATCGTCATGCATCATCCGCCCGTGGCCGACGTCCAGACCGTCAAGTTGGTGGATCACAACGCGAGGCCCAACGAACAAGCGCTCGCCGCTTATCTTAAGACCGCGGCCGCTCATTCCGCGGCTCGCTTCATCGTCAGCGCGGGCCATATTCACAACTATGAACGGTTGTCGCAGGATGGCGTGACCTACTTGGTTTCCGGCGGGGGCGGTGCGACTCCGTACGACGTGGACCGCACGTCCGAGGACCTTTACCGGAACACGGATTTTCCGAACTATCACTACGTGCGCTTCGAATTGCGCGGGCAGATTTTGAGCGGCGCGCTGATTCGGCTCGAGGACTATGCCGCCGCTCATCCCAAGCGTTGGCAAATCAAGGACCGCTTCGAAATTACCCTGCGGCCTTGACCGCCTGGATCAGCTGACCCACCGCTGCCTGCGCATCGCCATATAGCATGCGGGTTTGATCCAGCACGAACAGCGCATTGTCTATCCCGGAAAATCCCTGACCCTGCCCGCGCTTGATCACGATCACGTTCTTGGCCTTGTCCGCGTTCAGGATCGGCATGCCGTAGATCGGGCTGTTCTTGTTGCTGCGGGCATCGGGGTTCACCACGTCATTCGCGCCGATGATGAGCGCCACGTCCGCGGTTTCGAACTCGGCATTGATTTCATCCAGGTCCGAAATCAAGTCATACGGCACTCCCGCCTCGGCAAGCAGCACGTTCATGTGGCCGGGCATGCGGCCCGCGACCGGATGAATGGCGAAGCGCACTTTCACGCCGTGATCCATGAGCAATTGCGTGAGTTCCCAGACTTTGTGCTGAGCCTGGGCCACCGCCAGGCCATAACCCGGCACGATGATGATCTTTTGCGAATACGCCATCATGACCCCGGCATCGGAGGCCTCGATCGCCTTCTGCGTACCGGTCACGCCGCCGCCGCCCGCGGCCGAAGATTCGCCGAAATTCGAGAACAGCACATTGCCGAGGGATCGGTTCATGGCCTTTGCCATGAGTTGCGTGAGCAACGTGCCGGCCGCACCGACCACGGTGCCGGCGATGATCATGGCGGCGTTGTCGAGCACGAAGCCCTCGAAACCTACGGCGAGGCCGGTGAGTGCGTTGTAAAGAGAGATGACCACCGGCATATCGGCGCCGCCGATCGGCAGCGTCATGGCGACGCCCAAAACCAGCGCGAACACGAAGAACAAGGAGACGATCGGCAGTCCCGAGTCCGCGCCCGCGCCGCTCACCAGCATGAAGCCGAAGCCGACGGTGATCAGCAATATGCCTAAATTAACGAACTTTTGACCGCTGAATCGCACCGACTTGGTGATCAAGCCCTGCAGCTTGGCGAATGCAATCAAGCTGCCGCTGAACGACACGGCGCCGATGAATCCGCCGATCGCGGCCATCGTCAGATGGACGACGTTCTGCTCGTTGCCGCTGTACAGTTCCACGGCGGCAATCGCGGCCGCGGCGCCGCCGCCCATGCCGTTGTACAACGCGATCATTTGCGGCATGTCCGTCATGGCGACGCGCTTGCCGCTCACCCAAGCTACGCCGGTGCCGATCGCAATCGCGACGATGACGAGCATCAGGTTGACCGAGGACGCGCCCATGAAAGCCAGCGTCACGACCGTCGCCAGCAGCATGCCGGCCCCGGCCCAGCGGACGCCGCTCACCGCCGTCACGGGCGAGCTCATGCGCTTTAAGCCCAAGATGAAGAGCGCAGCCGCAATCAGATAGGACAGCTGAGTCAGGGTTTGAATCGTCGCGGCGGTAGGCATCCCTTAAGATCCTTTCTTCTTGCCCGCCAACACGAACATCTTCAGCATCCGTTCGGTCACCACATAGCCGCCGACCGCATTGCCGGCCGCCAGCATCACGCCGATGAAGCCGATGACCCGCACCAGGGGGGTGTCCGCCGTCGCGAGCGCTACCATTGCGCCGACCAGAACGATGCCATGCACGAAATTCGATCCGGACATGAGCGGGGTGTGCAGGATGACCGGCACGCGCGAAATCACCTCATAGCCCGTGAACGCGGCCAACATGAATATATATAGTGCGATGACGCCGTCGATCATGTGCTCTGTCCCTCCACCGCCGCGCGCGTGGCTGCGTGCTTGATTTGTCCTTCGTGCGTGAGCACGGCGCCGGCAAACACTTCGTCGTTCCAGTCGACGGCGAGCGCGCCTTTGGCCAAGGCCGGCTTCAGAAAATTGAATAAATTGCGGGAATACATTTCGCTGGCGTGATACGGCAGGGAGGCGGGCAGATTGAGCGGACCCAAGACCTTGACCCCGCCGTGCAAAACCGTCTCGCCCGCCTTGGTCAACTCGCAGTTGCCGCCTTGCTCGGCTGCAATGTCGATCACGACCGATCCGGCCTTCATGCGCTCGACCGCGGCCTGAGATACGATCCGCGGCGCGGCGCGCCCGGGGACCGATGCCGTGCTGATCACCGCATCGCTAGCGGCGATGCGCGCATCCAGAACTTCCTGCTGCTTGGCTTTTTCCTCGGCGGTGAGCTCGCGGGCGTAGCCGCCGGCACCCTCCGCGGAAACGCCGGTCTCGATGAACTTTGCTCCCAGCGATTTGATCTGGTCCTTGGTCGCACTGCGCACGTCGTACGCTTCGACGACCGCTCCAAGACGTTTCGCCGTCGCGATCGCCTGAAGACCGGCGACCCCGGCGCCGATGACCAAGACGGAAGCCGGGCGAATCGTGCCCGCGGCGGTCGTCAGCATGGGCAGGAATCGCTCCAACGTGTTGGCGGCGATCAGCGCGGCTTTATAGCCGGCCACCGAGGCTTGCGAAGACAGGGCATCCATCGACTGGGCGCGTGAAATGCGCGGCACCAATTCCATGGCGAAGCTCGTAATGCCGCGTTCTTTGAGCGCCCGGACCAGCTCCGGCCGGGCGTAGGCCTGCATGAAACCGACGAGAACAGCGCCTTTTTTGAGCGCTGCGACTTCCGTCAAGGTGGGCGGCTGCACTTTCAATATAACGTCGGCGGATCCCAGAATCGTGGCGGCATCGCTGAATTCTGCATCCGCATACAGCACATCCGGAAAGTGAGCCGCAGCCCCGGCGCCGCGCTCGATCAGCACGCGAATGCCGAGGGCTTTCAGTTTCGAAGCGATTTCCGGAACGAGTGCGACGCGGGTTTCTTGGGCAGCGGTCTCCTTGAGGACACCGACGACGACGGACATGCAAAACTCTCCCAGCGGGAACTTGGCGCGAAACATTGAATTATGGCACAAGACTCGACTATCTTTAGTGTGTTATGAACGCAAGCGACCGGGACAACTATCAGTTGTTGGATTGGCGGGATGACCTTACGGTGGTCTCGCACACCTATCCTCTGTCCCAGCAAATATTGCGAACCGATGTGTCGGGTATGCCGTTGGAATGGGTCGACTATCGTGAAGCCGCGCGTTTGTACCACACGGAGCAAGTGGCCTACACGTGCGGAACGCTCCTGTACCGGCTGTACGGCGGAACCTGCGCGAAGTCCGGTTTGCGGACCATCGTCGATGTCAATTCGATCATCGCCACGCTGGGCGTGACCGGCAATCCGGGCAATTTGCGCGGTTCGGCCTATACGCCGCCCCTGAACAATCAAACATTGTTTCGCCGCGACGCTTATCTTTGCTTGTACTGCGGGGCGCGTTTTGCCTATAGCTTGCTGTCGCGCGATCACGTGACGCCTTTCAGCCGCGGCGGCCAGGATATCTGGAGCAATGTGGTCTCCGCGTGCCGCCGCTGCAACAACGCCAAGGCGTCGCGCACGCCGGAACAAGCGGGGATGCAGCTGTTGGCTGTGCCGTTTACGCCCACCTATGCCGAGTATATTTTCTTGAAGGGCCGGCGCGTGCTCGCCGACCAGATGGAATATCTGGTCGCGCATTTCCCGCGATCCAGTCCGCTGCACGAGCGCATGCAACGCTGGCCCATGTGAGCGCAATGGCGGGGATCCCGGTTGCGCGGTCCGGCGTGGCGTATTTCGTCGACGCCAGCTATTTCATTTTTCGCGCCTACCACTCCATGCCGCCCGATATGGTGGATGCTGAAGGCAACGGCACGCATGCTTTGTACGGCTTCGCGCGCTTTCTGTCGGATCTTCTCGAACAGGTACGGCCTGAATGGATCGGGGTGGCCTTCGACTTGAGCCTCAAGAGCGTCACCTCGTTCCGCAACGGCATCTATGCTGCGTACAAAGCCAACCGCGAGTCGCCGCCTGCCGATTTGGAACGCCAATTTGCGCTGTGCCGCGAGTTCTGCCGGCATATGGGCTTGGCCGAGTTCGCGAGCGCGGAATACGAGGCCGACGACATCATCGGCACCCTGGCCTTCCGGTCGCGGGCCGCGGGCCTGCACAATGTCTTGGTGACGCGCGACAAGGATTTGTCGCAATTGATACGCGACGGCGATGTCTTCTGGGACTACAGCGGCAACACCCGCTACCACTACCATGATATTGCCGCGCGCTTTGGCGTCGCCCCCGAGCTCATTGCGGATTTCCTGGCGCTTACCGGGGACAGTGTCGACAATATCCCCGGTGTGCCCGGGGTGGGCAAAAAGACCGCCGCCGAATTATTCGCCATTTTCGGCTCTCTCGACGAGCTGTATGAGAATCTTCATCGAATTCCCCTATTGAAGCTGCGCGGCGCGGCCGCGGTCGCTGCTAAACTACTGGCTCATAAGGAAGCCGCTTACCTTGCCCGCCGCTTGACCGGCATCGTTTGCGACATGCCGATCGCAGCGACGCTGGACGATCTGAGGCGCAGACCGCAGGATCGCCGCGGACTCGATTCCTTTTTCGATACCCACGGATTCGGGAATATTTTGCGACAGCAGGTGCGCCGCATCGCCGCCGCTGCTTGAGAAACGGGGAAAGATCATGGCGCAGAAAGACATTCAATCCGTTCTGCAAGAGGATCGCGTATTTCCGCCTTCCGACTCATTCGTGAAGCACGCGACGCTCAAGGCTGCCGAGCTGCGCAGCATGTACGAGAAGGCCGCCGCCGATTACGTCGGCTTCTGGGCCGACTTGGGCAGCGCTGAAATCACCTGGCAACGGCCTTTCACGGTACCGCTCGACGACTCGCGCGCACCGAACTACCGCTGGTTCACCGACGGTCAGCTGAACGTTTCGCACAACTGTTTGGACGTGCATCTGGCAAGCCGCGGCGAGAAAGTTGCGGTGATTTTTGAGGGCGAACCGGGCGACGTGCGCAAACTGACCTACAAGCAGCTGCATCAGCAAGTGTGTCAGTTCGCCAATGCGCTCAAGGCTCAGGGTGTAGGAAGCGGCGATCGGGTGATCATTTACATGCCGCTCATTCCGGAGGCGCTGATCAGCATGCAGGCTTGTGCACGCATCGGCGCAGTGCATTCCGTGGTATTCGGCGGATTCTCCGCCAACGCCGTCAAGGATCGAATCGAGGATGCGGGCGCAAAGCTGGTCATTACCGCCGATGCCGGCTGGCGCGGGGGTCACGCCGTGGAACTCAAGGCGGCCGTCGACCGTGCCTTGTCCGAAGGCTGCAAGTCCGTGCAAAAGGTCATCGTGTACCGGCGCACGGGAACTGCCTGCGAGATGCGATCGGGCCGCGACGTGTGGTGGCATGACGCAATAGCAGGCAAGGATCTCGCCTGCGAGCCGGAATGGCTGGATTCAGAGCATCCTCTGTTTCTGCTCTATACCTCCGGATCGACCGGCAAGCCCAAAGGCATCCAACATTGCAGCGCCGGTTATCTGCTCAATGCCAAATTGACCACCAGGTGGGCCTTCGACCTCAAGGGCGACGATGTGTACTGGTGTACCGCCGATGTCGGCTGGGTGACCGGGCACACTTATGTCGTCTATGGGCCCCTGGCGGCGGGCGCCACCCTCTTCATGTACGAAGGCGCGCCGACGTTTCCCGACGGCGGACGATTCTGGAAAATGTGCCAGTCGCACGGCATCAGCATTTTTTATACTGCGCCGACGGCGATTCGCGCTCTGATGAAACTGGGCGACGCGCTGCCCGGCAAGTACGATTTGCGCAAGCTGCGCGTGCTCGGCAGCGTCGGCGAGCCCATCAATCCCGAAGCGTGGATGTGGTACCACCGTGTCATCGGCGGCGAGCGGTGTCCCATCGTCGACACCTGGTGGCAAACAGAGACCGGCGCGGCCATGATGGCGCCCATTCCCGGCGTCACGGCCACCAAGCCGGGATCCTGCACTCAGCCGCTTCCCGGCATTTTTGCCGATATCGTCGACGAGGAGGGCAGGCCGGTGAAAACGGCGGATGCCGGCGGGTATCTCGTCATCAAGCGGCCGTGGCCTTCCATGCTGCGCACGATTTGGGGCGACAATGAGCGCTACATCAAGACCTATTGGGAGAAATTCAAGAATCGCTACTATGTCGCCGGGGATTCGGCGCGCCGCGACAAGGATGGCTACTACTGGATCATGGGGCGCGTCGACGATGTGCTGAACATAGCGGGCCACCGGCTCGGCACCATGGAAATCGAATCGGCGCTGGTGGCCCATCCGAAAGTGGCCGAGGCCGCGGTGGTCAGCAAGCCGCACGACATCAAGGGCGAATCGGCGTTTGCCTACGTGGTGCTCAATGTGCCGCGGCCGCAAGGCGCCGGTGCAAAGGCGCTCATCGATGAACTTCGCGCCTGGGTCGGCGATCAGCTGAGTCCGATCGCCAAACCGGATGAAATCCGCTTGAGCGATAATTTGCCGAAAACGCGCTCCGGCAAAATCATGCGCCGTCTGCTGCGCGCGGTCGCGCGCGGCGAGGAAATCACCGAGGATATGTCGACACTGGAAAATCCGGCGATATTGGAACAATTGCGCGGCGTCGCGCCCACTGCCGTAAAGTCGGCTGCGGCATCCAAGGCGGCGGGCAACGCCGCAAAAAACAAGATCACGAAGAGAAGAACCGCCAAGAAAACCGCCAAGAAAACCGCCAAAAAAACTGCGAAGACAGCGCCAAAGACCGCAAAGAAAGCGGCCAAGAAAGCGGCCAGGAAAAAAGCGCAACGCACCGCGAAGCCCGCCAAGCGCAAGAGCGCTGCGCGCGGCGCCAAGGCTGCGCCGAGACGCATCAGGTCATCGAGGAGCAAGGCGCCGGCGAGACGAAAAAAATAGCCGCGCAGGGCGAGTACAGCCAAATTACTTTATTGTTTTAAGCGTCACATAGGTAAGCCGATCGAGAGTAAAGCTAGTAGGCGTTCATTCTGCCTGCTGACAGCCTTGCAATCATCGCTGATTGACCTGCGCAATATACCAAGCGGCCTCTTTCGGGGGATAATTGCCTTTTGGCGCCGCACGAACGAGCAAGACCTATGAATCTCAATCAAGTGACGCTGCCGGTCACCAACGTGGAGAAATCCGCGGAGTTCTACCGTCGTCTGGGATTCACCCAGATCGTGAGCGCTCCGCCCCGCTATGCGCGTTTTGAATGTCAGGATGGCGCTACCTTTTCGCTGCATGCATTCGACACCGTGATGCCCTCGCAAACCGTGGTCTATTTTGAATGCGACGATTTGGACGGCGCTTACGAGCGCCTGTGCAAACTCGGCATGGAGTTCAAGCAGGCCCCTAAAGATCAAATTTGGCTGTGGCGGGAGGCCTATTTGCAGGATCCGGACGGCAACATCATCTGTCTCTATCACGCCGGCAACACGCGGCGCTTCCCGCCTTGGCGCATATCCGAGGAATCCCCGAGGCTTTGAAACATGCCGGCTCGAAAAGCACGCACTTAAGGACTCGAGCTCGGCTAGAATAGCGCCGCCGAACAGGGTGACTTTTAGACGCCCCGCACGCCTCACGCAGCGATACGGCACTCCATTTAGATGGGTTTTTTGAAAGGGCAATCGCGGCCGTGCGGCCGCATTTTTCGCAAAGTCGGACGATATGCTTTCCACATCCAATGTCGCCGTTCAATTCGGCGCCAAGCCGCTGTTCGAACAAGTAACGGTCAAATTTTCCGATGGCAACCGCTATGGGTTGATCGGCGCCAACGGCTCGGGCAAATCCACGCTAATCAAGGTGCTGGGCGGGGATCTCGAGGCGAGCGCCGGGGACGTCATGCTGCAAGTAGGCGTGCGGCTCGGCAAGCTGAATCAGAATCAATTCGGCTATGAAGACGAGCGCGTTCTCGACGTGGTCATGCGCGGCCATACCGAGCTTTGGGCGGCCATGCAGGAGCGCGACCGCATCTACGCCGACCCCAAGGCGACGGATGCCGATTACATGAAGGCGGCTGAGCTCGAGGGCGTGTTTGCCGAATACGGCGGCTACGACGCCGAGGCGCGGGCCGGAAGCATTCTCACGGACGCCGGCATCCACCAGGCGCGGCACGATGGGCCGATGCGCGAGGTTCCGCCGGGCTTGAAACTGCGCGTTCTGCTCGCACAGGCACTCTTTTCCAATCCCGACGTGCTGCTGTTGGATGAGCCCACCAACAATCTGGACATCAACTCGATTCGTTGGCTCGAAGGTGCGCTCAACAACTACAACGCCACCATGGTGATCATCAGCCATGACCGGCATTTCTTGAACCAGGTCTGCACTCACATCGCGGACTTGGACTTTCAGCAGCTCAAAGTCTATCCGGGCAATTACGATGACTTCATGCTGGCCTCGGTGCAGGCCCGCGCCCGGGTAGAGGCAGCCAATGCCAAGGCGAAGGACCGGATATCGGACCTGCAGGAATTCGTGCGGCGTTTTTCCGCCAACGCGTCCAAGGCCCGACAGGCCACCTCGCGCAAGAAGCAGCTCGAAAAAATCAAAATCGAGGAGATCAAGCCCTCATCGCGGCAGAATCCCTACATCCGCTTCGAGCAGGGCAAGAAATTGTACCGTTCCGCGGTGACGGTGGACAAACTGAGTGTCAGCTATCCCGGATCGAGCGAGAAAGTGCTGCAAAATTTCAGCTGCACCGTCGAAGCCGGCGAGCGCATCGCGATCATTGGGCCGAATGGCGTGGGAAAAACCACTTTGATGCGCTGTCTTGCCGGTGAATTGCGGCCTAGCGGCGGGCGCATCGTTTGGGTTGAAAATGCTGAAGCAGGCTACATGCCGCAGGATCCGCAGGCGGAGTTCGAGGACAAAATCGACTTGTTCGGCTGGATGTCGCAATACACCGGCAAGGCGGACGATGATCAAATCGTTCGCGCCACCTTGGGAAGGCTGTTGTTTTCAGGCGAGGAAACCAAGAAGTCCGTAAAGGTGCTCTCCGGCGGCGAAAAGGGCCGCATGATTTACGGCAAGCTGATTTTGACGAAGCCCAACGTGCTGCTGATGGACGAGCCGACCAATCACATGGACATGGAAACCATCGAATCCCTGCAGATTGGACTGGAGCGCTACGCCGGAACGCTGATCTTCGTTTCGCACGACCGCGAGTTCGTGGGCGCTCTGGCCACCCGTATCATCGAGATGCGCCCTGACGGAAGATACGTCGATTTCCGCGGCACGTATGATGAGTATCTGAAGTCTCAGGGCCTCGAGATATAGCGCCCGGGCGCATCTGCTGGCAAGATTCTCCCATGAATCTGAGCGCCGAACGCCTGCAAAAGAAATTCGGCGCGATCATGGCTGTCGCGGATGTCTCGTTCAGCGCCGCGCCCGGCAAGATTCTCGGATTGCTGGGGCCGAACGGCGCCGGCAAGTCGACCACCATCAGCATGCTTGCCGGCCTGACCGCGCCGGATTCGGGTTCCGTCAAAATCGACGGCGCAACCTTGGGGACCGGTGCTGATCCCGCCAAACGCAATATCGGACTGGTGACCCAGGAGATCGCTCTTCTCGAGGAGTTGCCGGCCCGCATGAACCTGGAATTCTTCGGCGGCCTTTACGGGCTCTCCGGCCGGACACTGGGCCTTAGGATCGCGGCGGCATTGGAGCTGACGAAGCTCTCGGATCGCGCGCGCGACCCGCCGAGCAAATTCAGCGGCGGCATGCGCCGCAGGTTGAATATTGCCTGCGCGCTGCTGCACGAACCTCAGATCTTGTTGCTGGATGAGCCGACCGTGGGAGTGGACCCGCAAAGCCGCAATGCGATTTTCGAAACCATCGAGTTTCTGGCCGGCCAAGGGCGAACCGTGGTGTACACGACGCACTACATGGAAGAGGTCGAGCGGCTGTGCGATCGGATCGTCATCGTCGATCACGGACGCGTCCTTGCCGATGACTCCCTCGCGGGGCTCCTGGAAAGTGCGCCGGTCGCAAACAAGCTCACCTTGAAATATGACGTGACGCCGGATACTGCGGCACTTGCAGAAATCAAAAGCCTACCCGGGGTGATTCAGGTCGAGATGGCGGGCACCGAGGTATCGGTATCGGCAAATGACCTTGGCACCGCCGCTCCGCGCGTACTCGAGCGCCTGGCCGCCCGCGGCTTCAGCTGCCAGGAATTGACCAGCCGGCGTGCCAATCTCGAGGATGTGTTCTTGGGCTTGACCGGACACACGCTGCGCGACACATGAGTGCAAACTTCACAGCGTTTCAGGCACTCGTGCGCAAGGACATCGCGCTATTTCTGCGCGACCGCCGCGCCATGGTGGTCAGCGTGCTGACGCCGATCGTCGTGGCAGGCTTTTTCGGCTATATATTCGCCGCTACAGGCTCGGGCGGCAATCCGATCTCGCGCATGCAGGTGGGCGTCACCGATTTTGACGGCAGCGCGCTCACCAAGACCGTGGTCGAAAGCCTGAGCCAAGATGCATCTCTCGAAGTCCAGCAGCTGCCGGCGGATCAAGCGCTGCAGCTCGTGCGCAGCGGCAAGCTGCGTGCCGCCATCGTGTTTCCGGCCGGATTCGAGTCCGGGGCGACAGGAGCGTTGGTCGGCGTCGGGCAGATGCCCGAGGTCAAGCTGCTCTACGATCCCTCGCAGTCCATGGTCAGGCCGATGGTCGCGGGATTGCTCTCCCAGCATGTGATGCAGCGGTTGTCGCGCCCGAACTTCACCGGCAACAGCAAACCGGCTCCATTTGACATCGACAACGTCGCAGTCACCACGGGACCTCGATACAACTCGTACTCGCACGCCTACGCGGGCATGAGCATTCAATTCATTCTCTTCATGGGTATCGATGCGGGCATCGCCTTGCTCTTGATGCGCCAGGAAGGCATGTGGCGCCGTTTGCGCGCCGCGCCGCTCTCGCGCACCGTTTTGCTCGGCAGCCGCGTCGTGGCCACGACACTGATCGCGACAATGATCCTTGCCGTCGTTTACCTGTTCGCACGGGTGGTATTCGACGTGCGAATCGCGGGCAGCGTGCCCGGCTTCGTGATGGTTGCGTGCGCCTTCGCCCTGCTGGCCGCCACGACGGGACTCATGATTTCTTCGCTCGGCCGCTCAGTCGGGGCAACCCGCGGCGTCGCCATGTTCTCCGTGTTGATCCTCGTCATGCTGGGCGGCGCCTGGGTACCAGCGTTCGTGTTTCCGCAATGGCTGCAGCACTTGACCCAGTTCACACCCACTCGCTGGGCCGTCGACGGGCTCGATGGCGCGACCTGGCGGGGATTGCCGCTTCAATCGGCGTTGCTGCCCACTGCGATCCTGGTCGGCTGGTCGGCGTTGTTCGCGCTGATCGCCGTGTGGCGTTTCAATTGGGAAGATGACTGATGGCACTTGGTGCCGATGCCTAAGATTGCTACGATGCCGCGCGGATTTTTTTACGGGGGCCCTCGGTGCTGACAAAACTTTGCATTTCGTGCGCGTGTACTGTCATCGGCATGTCATCGGTGCTTGCCGGCACTGCGCCCAAGACCGCCGCCTATTGGGGCGAGTCGATCACCATCAACCGCATCTCCGATGAAGGCTTCAATCACAGTCAGGTCATCGACACCGCCGCGTATCTGGCGGACGAAATCGGCGGGCGCATGACCAATTCGCCGGCCATGCGCAAAGCCGAGCGATGGACCCAGGAAAAATTCAAGGGCTGGGGCCTGAAGGACGTCAGAACGGAGGGTTTCGATTTTGGCCGAGGCTGGTGGATCGAATCCTCGCATGTGCGCATGATCGCGCCGCGGCCGATGGATCTGCGCGCCATACCGCTGGCCTGGACACCGGCGACCAACGGCGTCTTGAGCGCGCCGATCATCGTGGCGCCGATGGCGAGCGAAAAGGATTTCGACGAATGGAAGGGCAGGCTATCCGGCAAGATCGTACTGGTCACCTGGCCGGCGCCGCCCAAGGACGACGGCGATGCGCCCGTTCAGCGGCTGACCGACGCCGAGATCGCGAAGCTCGACAAATACGACCAGCCGATATTCGATCCTGAGCTGCGCAAGAAGCGCATCGAGCGCTATCGCTTTCGGCCGGATTTGGACGCATTTCTGGCGCAGGAGGGCGCGGTCGCCCTGGTTCAAATGTCCCGCACCGAGGGCCGGCTGGTGCACGGCGAAGGCTATGGTTATCGCGTCGGCAAGACTCCCAAACTACCGGGCGTCGAACTGGGCGCGGAGGACTATCGAAAGCTGACGCGGCTCGCCAAGCGCGGCGAGGTACGGATGGAGATCGACAGCCGCGTCCATTTCGAGGATGCAGACCACAATGCCTACAACGTGTTCGCCGACATTCCCGGCGAGGATGCGCATGCCGGCTATGTCATGGCCGGCGCGCACTTGGACAGCTGGGTCGCCGGCGATGGCGCGGCCGACAACGGCGCAGGCAGCGCGGTGATCATGGAAGCCGCGCGCATTCTCGCAAGCTTGGGCGTGCATCCCAAGCGTACGATTCGCTTTGCCTTGTGGGCGGGCGAGGAAGAAGGACTGTTGGGTTCCGCCGCGTATGTCGAGAAGCATCTGGCGCATCGTCCGCCGCCCGACCCATCCGAGGCCGACCTTTCGCCGTATTTTTCAGGGGATTTGTTTCCGGTGCAGACCCTGCCGGGATTTGCCGAGCTGGCGGGATATTTCAATATCGACAACGGCTCGGGAAAGATCCGCGGCATCTACACAGAAGGAAATTTTGCGGTCGTGCCCATTTTTCGCGAATGGTTGGCGCCCTTTGCCAGTCTAGGCGCACACACCGTGGTCGCTGAACCGACCGGCGGGACCGACCATATGTTCTTGAGCCGGCTCGGCTTGCCGGCGTTCCAATTCATCCAAGATCCCTTGGATTACGAGACACGGGTTCATCACACAGATCTCGACATGTTCGATCACTTGCGGCCGCTGGATTTGCGGCAGGCCTCCGTGGTGCTCGCGACGATGCTGCTGGCCGCGGCCAACAGCGACAAGCCGCTGCCGCGTAAAACGCTGCCCACGCAACCGGCGGCGACCGATCCCTTCGCTTATCCGGATCCGCGCAAGAAATAGCGCTCTAGGCCTGCTTGAGCCGCCCACGGCGAAAATCGCTGATTATTTCCCGCGCGGCATTGTGGCCGGGCGCGCCGGTCACACCGCCGCCGGGATGGGTGCCGGAGCCGCACATGTACAAGCTCTTCAAGGGCCCTCGATAGTCGCCGTGTCCGAGCATCGGGCGCGCCGAGAACAGCTGGTCCAAGCTCAAGGCGCCATGAAAAATGTCGCCGCCGATGAGTCCAAAGGTGCGCTCCAGATCCAGAGGACTCATGATTTGCCGTCCGAGGACGGCGGCTTTGAAGTTGGGCGCATGGGAGTTGACCAGATCGATCATCACATCCGCGACTTCCTCGCGGTGCGCATCCCAAGACGCCCCATTCGGCAGCACGGGCGCGACGTGCTGGCAGAACAAGCTGGCGACATGTTGACCCGCGGGTGCGAGGCTGTCGTCCAGCGTCGAGGGAATCAACATCTCCACGATGGGTTGCTTCGACCAACCCCCGGCTTTGGCATCCAAATAGGCTTGATCCATATAGGCGAGACTCGGCGCCATGATGATGCCGGCGGTATGGTGATCAGCGGCCGCGCGGCCCGGCAACGCCTTGAAATCGGGCAGCTCCGAAAGAGCCACATTCATCCGGAAGGTGCCCGATCCGCACCGCCAATGCTTGATGCGCTCGCGAAAGTCCAGCGGCAAGGCGTTGGAATCGATGAGCGATCCATACAGCAATTTCGGATTTAAGTTCGACACGACGCTGCGTGCGCGAAGCGCTTCGCCTTTCTCGGTGATCACGCCTACCGCGCGGCCGCCTTCGACCAAGATCTCGCGCACGGGAGCCGCGGTTCGAATTTCCACGCCGCGCGCGGCGGCGGCCTTGGCCATCGCCTGGGTGATTGCGCCCATTCCGCCGAGCGCGTGTCCCCACGCTCCTTTCTTGCCGTTCACCTCGCCGAATACGTGGTGCAGCAGTACGTAGGCAGAACCCGCGGCGTAGGGGCTTGCATAGTTGCCCACCACGCCGTCAAAACCGTAGGCCGCTTTGATCGGGGCGCTTTCGAACCAGGAATCGAGGTAGTCTCCGGCCGATTTCACGAACAGATCCAGAAGCTCGCGCCGCATCGGTAGATCCAGTTTTGCGATCCGCTTGGCCTGGCGCGCACCGCGCAGCAGTTCTGGCAACGCGTCGAGCCAACCGCCGGCCGTGACATTCGGCGGCCTCTGCAGCACCAGATCGCGCAGCACGTCGGCGACGATATCCAATCTATCCCCATACGCGTTCAAGCGTTCGGCATCGCGCGCGGAGAATTTTGCGACCTCCCGTGTCGTTACGCCCGCGCCGATTTTCAGATAGCGGCTCTCGTCCAGGGGCAGGAAATTGGCGAGTTTGCGTTCCACGATGCGCAAACCGTGGCGCGGCAGATCCAGATCCCGAATGACCTTCGGATTGAGCAGCGACACCGTGTAGGCCGCCACGGAATTGCGAAATCCGGGATGAAACTCCTCGGTAACGGCGGCACCCCCGACGACGCCGCGCCGCTCGAGTACCGTAACCTTGAGTCCTGCGGCCGCAAGATACGCGGCGCAGACCAGCCCGTTGTGGCCGCCGCCGACGATGATCGCGTCGCGCACGGTTTCAACCATGGTGTTCGCCGCCGCATTGACCGGCGGTGCGCCAGCCTGGAGAAGGCGGCTGGTGCAGACGGCTCTCCGGTATGAGTTCGCGCAATCGGCGCGCGAAGCTGCGCAGCGACACCTCGTTGTGGCCCAGAGGACCCGGTGTGTAGCTGCGCGAGCCCATGCCGGCCTGCACCCGTTCGATGAGCGCCTTATCCTCCAGGCTCACACGGCGGTTGATGCGCCAATTCAAATAGCGCGCCGCGCGCATTTCGCGCCGCTCGTCGGGATGCGCATAGGCAATTTCGCGCACCAGCGTTTCCGTTGCCGAGACCGGAATCATCTGCATGAAGTCGACTTGGTCCGGATAGATATCAAACGCAACGTTCGGCCACAATTTGAAATAAGTCCACAACCTTTGCCGGTCCTCGGGCAGGTGCGGCGACTTCGGCAGCACGGTCTGGTACATGCGCTCGGACAACTGGGAGGATGGCGCGTCGCGAAGATAGCCCCACATCTTGTCCACCCACGGCTCTGCCTCGATGCCGTAGGTTTGTCCGAACAGGCGCGACAGGCCTGGATGCGCCACGGCGATGTGCATGCCGTCGGAGTAGTTGTCCGTGACATTCTTCCAGTTCACCTGCCGCACGCGCATCGTGACGCGCCCGAGAGGCTTTAGCTCCTCCAGCCGATAGCAAGACAATTCCTGCCGATAGGGTGCCAGCATCTCCGCAACGCTCGGCAATCCGGGCTGGAGGCGGGCAAATATGAATCCTTGGAAAATCTCGGTTTCGACCGGCTTGAGTCCGAACTCGGCCGCTGAAAAATCGACAAATTCCTTGCGATGCGGAACCGCAGCCAACGAACCGTCGAGATCATAGGTCCAAGCATGGTAGGGACAGACTATGCGGCCGGGGCAATGGCCGCCTGCGCCATCGAGAAGTCTGGAAGCACGATGGCGGCAGACATTGAAGAACGCCTTGACGCCGTAATCGCGCCCGCGAACCGCGACCAAGGGCTCGCCCAGGAAATCCAGGGTGTGATAATCGCCGGGATTCGGAATGTCATTGAGGTGGCAGACGACTTGCCACGACGCGGAGAACACCTGCTGTTTTTCAGCGCGCAGAAAATCCGCGTCGCGGTATATCCAACCGGGCAGGCTGAAGTCTTCGTCTAGCGCTCGGCGCCGTGCGTCCATGAGGAGGTTTACCGTCCGCGGCTCTTGTTGAACGGTAGTATAGCAAGCGCCGCGGTCAGGTTTTGTGACGTTTTTCGCGCAGCATGTGCGTAAAGGCGCCCGCGCACAATGCGCCGACCCAATCCTCGCAGATGCCGATCGCCTCGCGCGGCTTGAATGTGTCGGCGCTGAGGCTCAGTTCGACCCACAGGCCGTCCAGCAGGGCGGTGAGCGCAATGGCGGCCGAACGCAGCTTCAACTTGGGCGCCGCGCCTGACTCGACCAATTCCCTCAATAGCGACTCCAGAATCGAGCGGTATTTGCCGTAGGTGCGGTCATGCACTTCGCGTATTTCCCGCGAGTGAGCCACCATGCTCCAGAACACCACCCACACGTTGAAAAGCTGCGGATCGAGAAGTTCGGGGGCGAACGAGGCGCGGAAAAAATCGCTCAAGCGCTCGCGCGGCGTCGCGGCACGATTGCGCGCACGGGCCTGGAGTTCTTCCTGCAGCGACAGAGCGAGCGTCTCGTACGTCTCGGCAATCAACCCCGACTTGCTGGGAAAGTGGTGGTTGATGAGACCGATGGATACGCCCGCTGCGGCGCTGATGCGGCGCACCGAGACCCCGTCATGGCCGTATTTCTTCAGGCAGCGAAGCGTGGCATCCACCAGGGCTTCACGGCGTACCGCAGGTGCCGCCCGGCGAAACTTCGGTACGTGTCCCTTGTTCTTCATCCAATTTCCTTATCATATCGAACCCCTTTCCTGGAGTTCTTGTCCGTCCTCAGGCTGCGCGATAAGCCCGGTAATCCAGCCCCAGTGCGCTCGCCACCGCCTGGTGCGTCAATTGACCAGCATGCACATTGAGGCCCTGAGCCAGGCCGCTATCTTTGGAGATCGCCGTGCGCCAGCCATGATCGGCAAGCGCCTTCACATACGGCAAGGTGGCGTTGGTGAGTGCGAACGTGGAGGTACGCGGCACGGCTCCCGGCATATTGGTCACAGCATAATGAATTACGCCATCGAGCACGTAGGTGGGCTCGGCATGAGTGGTGGGATGGCTGGTCTCGAAGCAGCCGCCTTGATCGATTGCAATGTCGACCAGCACCGCGCCGGGCTTCATGGTCTTGACCATCGCGCGCGTCACCAGTTTGGGGGCTGCAGCGCCGGCAATCAGCACGGCGCCGATCACCAGGTCGGCATCGCGAACCAGCTCCTCGATGGCATGCGCGGTGGAATACACCGTCTTGAGTTGGCTGCCGAATATCGATGACAGCTCCCGCAGCCGCTTCACCGAGCGATCCACGACGGCCACATCGGCGCGCAAGCCCACCGCCATTTCAACGGCATGAGTGCCCGAGACGCCTCCGCCCAGCACCACCACTTTGGCGGGCGCCACGCCCGGTACGCCGCCCAACAGCACCCCGAATCCGCCGTTGGCTTTCTGCAGGCAATTCGCGCCGACCTGCACCGACATGCGTCCCGCGACTTCGCTCATGGGAGTCAACAAAGGCAGCGATCCATCCGGGGCCGTCACCGTCTCGTAGGCAATGGCGGTTGCGCCGGAGGCAAGCAGCGCCATCGTTTGCTCGCGGTCCGCCGCCAAGTGCAGGTAAGTGAACAGCGTTTGATTGCCGCGCAACATCTTGCACTCATCGAGCTGCGGCTCCTTGACCTTCACGATCAGGTCGGTCGAGCTGAAGATTTCCTCGGCCTTTCTGGAGATCGAAGCGCCCGCGGCTTGGTAACTCGAATCGTCAAAGCCAATTCCCGAGCCCGCACCGCTTTGCACGATGACTTGGTGTCCCGAATCGGCAAGTTCGCGAACGCCGGCAGGCACCAAACCCACCCGATATTCGTGAATTTTGATCTCTTTGGGTACGCCGATTTTCATAGAGTCGCTCCGCAGGGTAGGCCGGGATGGCAAGGTTACTCACCCGGGCGTCCAGAAACAATCCGAACGCGGGAGCGTTAGCGAATATCACTTAATTCCTGGACGAGCAGGCGCTGGAAGAGCCATTCCTGGCGGCTTTTGGGCGCCATCAGCGACATGCGCTCCAGATAGGGTCGGGTTGCGGAGGGAATACCGCGCGATGCCGCGGCCCTCACGAGGAGCTTGACACGCGGCCATCCGCCGGAAACCTTGTTCTTCAAGCCGGTCAGCGCTTTCGCCAGCACGATCTCCTCGGGCGTAAGGTCGGTACCAAACGGAAATTCGGAGAACAGTCCGCGCGCGCGCGGCAGGATGAATTTCTCCTCCAACGCCCGCGGCATGTTGTTGCGATGTCCATCCGGTATCTGATAATCGCGCGGCAGCTTGCCTGCAGCTTGCGCCTCCCGCTTCAGTCCATCTTGAAACCTCGAATCGGCGATGTTCAACAGCGCAGCGATCACATCCTGATCGGTCAAGCCGCGCAAATCGGCGACGCCGTATTCGGTGACCACGACATCGCGCAGGTGGCGTGGAATGGTCTCGTTCCCATAGCTCCACAAAATATTGGACGTCAGATTGGAATTCCTCTCGCGGGTGCTGCGCAGCGTGAGAATGGAGCGCGCGCCCGGCAGCGAGTGAGCCATGGCGACGAAATTGTATTGCCCGCCGACACCGCTGACGACACGTCCATCGGCGAGGCCGTCCGATATGGCCGCTCCCAGCAGCGTCACCATCATGCTGGAGTTCAGGAATCTTCCATGCCGGCGCTGCGCTATTTTCAACGCTTGATCTCGGCCCTCGAGCTGGTTGACGAAGGACACTCCGCACATCGAAAACTGGCGCCGTTCCGTCTCCGCCAATTCACGCAGCGCCGCGTAAAATCCGCGCGGTCCGAGAAAAAAAGCACCGTGCAGGAGCGTCCCGCCCGTTAGTTGCCGCCCCGTGCACAGGGCCAGCAGCTCGCGCCGCGCCTCCGGTGTCGCAAAGCTCGCCGTTGAGCTCTGAGCTTCCGAGTTCTCAATGCGGCCGTCGCGGTAGCGGCAATCGCCCCGGAACACGCCCACTGCTTGCAGCGACGCAAACTCGGCCACGCTCAATGGGTTGCCGAAGCCCGCCTGCGCCAAAGCGGCCAAAAATTGCTCATCGATCCGCTCGCCGAGCGTTCCGGCGTTCAATAGCTGCTGTATCTTCAAGTCATCGTAAACGCGCCGGCGCAATACCCCGCTGCGATACAAGTCCAAGAAGCCGTCCACGAACATTTCAGTGCACCCGTACAGGCCCGTTTCGAAGGCCGACGCATCGCCGATCGAGTCCAAGACCGGTCCGAAGCGTTCGGATGACCGGGGCCCGTGAAGAATTTCGCGGAATTCCGCGTTCTGTTGATGCCGCAGCTGCAAGCCGTAAACCACGGCATCGCCAAGTTCGCCGATGCCGATTTGCAGGGTGCCGCCATCCCGCACCAAGCGCGCGCCATACAGGCCGATTGCATGGTCGACCGTGCCCAAGCGTTGGTTGGGCGGCGCGAACAAATCGTATTCGTAGCGCGCATGCTCGATCAGCGAATCGAAAGTCTCGGCGCAGACCGCCGCGGGCCCGAACATGAACGGCATCTGCCGATTGACCTCGCCGATGACCACCACTTCTCTGCCCGCTCGGCGTTGCGGGGCCAGATGTGCGAGCAGATCGACAGTAACGTCGGGATTCGATCCCAGGCTGTACTCCGTGCGGCCCTCGATGGCGCGTTTTGCCACCAGCTGCGCGATGACATTCACACCATGCGCGGCAACATCTCGCGCCACGTGAGTGTAGTTGCTGCTGACATAATGGCGCTGTGAATGCGCCACATTGAGCAAACCGCCAGGGTCCAGAAAAAACTCGACGATTTGCACGTTGGCGGGCACGCCGCCGCCATGCAGGTCGGTTACATAGTCGAGCGGTACACATGCGCCGAACAGCCGCGCCAGCAGCGGTTCCAGAAAGCGGCGCTCCAAGTCTCCGCGCCACTGCGGCGCCCGCAGGCTCAAGGCGGTGAAGATCTTGAGCGTAAGAGATGAATCGCGCCGCGCGCGGCGGTAGAACTCATTGGCCAGCGGATTGGGCTTGCCTATCCCTAACGGCAGCGCCAGGACGATGTTGGATCCGACGCGAGTCAAGGTGTTCTCGACGCACTCGGCGACATCGTCAAAGAGGCGCGGCATGTCAGGTCTTGGGCTTCAGCACCAGGGCGAAATTGATCTTCACGGCGTCGCCGACCGTCTCAGTGCTTTTCCAATCTCCCTGCCCGACGCCGAAATCCAATCGGTTCAGCTTGGCGCTGCCCGAGAGCTTGGCGCCTGCGCCGGCCGGCACGAATTGAAATTCGATCGGCACATCTTTGGTGACGCCGTGCAAGGTCAACGCGCCGACCGCGGCAAAGCCCGCTGAGGTCTTGGTGATGCCCTTGGTGACGTAGTGCGCCGTCGGATTGCGAGCGACATCGAAGACGTCCTTGCCGCGCATGGTCGTGTCGCGATCTTTATCCATCGAGTCCACTGAATTCATGTCGATCTGCACGTCGATCCGCGAACTCGCCAGGGCATCGGGCGCAAACTCGACATTCGCGGTGAATTTATGAAACACGCCTTTGAAATCCGCACCTGCCTGAACACCGGTAAATTCCAGCCGGCTCTGCCCTGCATCGGCGCTAAAGCTTGCAGCGCTGCCGGCAGCCGCGGCCACGGTTGCAGCGGCGAGCACAAGAAAGGAAGTCGCGGCGAGGGCCAATTTCTTCATGATCGCTTCTCCATCTTGGTAAATGGCAACATGCGCCTCAAGACATCGTCCTTGTTCCAGAAATGATGCTTGAGCGCGGCGAGAATGTGCAGCAGTGCGAGGGCGAACAGCAGCCAGCTCAAAGTATCGTGCGTTGTTCTGAGCAAATTGAACGCCTGCTCGTTCGGTCCGATGAGATTGGGCCAGGTGAATTGGTGGAACCAACTGACCGAGTAGTTTTTCGCAGAGGACATCATCCACCCAGTCAAGGGCATGACGAACAGCAAGACATAGAAAAGAACGTGGGTGGCTCGAGCGAGCTTCTTTTCGATCGTAGTCATGCCCGCAGGCAATTCCGGAGGGCGATTGAACAGCCGCCACAGCAGCCGCAGCACCGCCAGCGTCAGAATGGTCATGCCGAAGCTTTTGTGCCAATCGAGGCGTGCGAGCTTTCGGGCGCCTAACGGCAAGAACTCGGAGGTCCAACCCAATGTGAATTGCGTGACGATCAGCGCCGCGATGATCCAATGGAATCCTTGAGCGACCGCACTGTAGCGGGTCGGGGGACTTTGATTTGGCATCGCGCGTCTCCGGCTGCAAACTGCTGCTTAGTTTAGCAAGTCATAGGGGCCCAAGTGGTGTTCAAGAGAATCGTCGCCGCGCTTCTGATATTGAGCTTGGCAGCGTGCGCCGCGTTGCGGCCACGGCCGCCGGTGCCGCAGCTGCCGGCGGCGGCAGGTTTGCAATCGCTTCCCGCGCCCGGCGAGTTCAAGATCGATTCCGGCGATTCCGAGCTGCGCTTGCTGGTGTATCGGGCGGGACCGTTGTCCAATCTTGGCCACAACCACGTCATGGTCAATCGAGGCTTGACGGGTACCGTGCACATCGCGGACAGCATTTCGGGCTCGTCATTTTCGCTGAGCGTGCCGGTCGAGGGGTTCGTGGTAGACGATGCGCAAGCGCGGCAGGAGGAAGGCGGCGATTTTCCAGGCGATATTCCGCAAGACGCCAAGGCGGGTACGCGGCGCAATATGCTGAGCGCCGCGGTTCTCAACGCCGCTGAATTTCCCGATATCACCGTGAAGAGCCTCGCGCTCGCCGGCAGCCTGGACTCCTTGAGCGCCGAGATCGAAATCAGCGCGGCAGGCCGTACCTCGCGGATATCGGCGCCATTGAGCTTGCAAGGAGAAGGGCATCGAGTAACCGCGATCGGGTCGACGGAGCTGCGTCAATCTGCGCTGGGTCTTACGCCCTACAGCCTGATGCACGGCGCTCTGCAAGTGCAGGATGCAATGCGATTGAAGTTCAGGATCACGTGGTCGACTGACTTGTCAGCAAAATAGGCGTCCCCTCAGGCGCCACCAAGACGGCAGCCGGCACGGAACGCAGGCCCGGCGGCAATTCCCCATTCGGCAGGATGCCCTTGTCGGCAAGATGAGCGAGCGTTCCGCCCACATCGTCCACTTCGAATCTCAAGGTCGCCCGCCGTAAATCCGCCGGGTGATACAAACCGAGATCGATGAAATCGCTGGTGCACGTGATGTGCGGCAAACCGTCTTCGAGTTCCTCCATCCCGACGAAACCAAAATCCTCCCAGTAGGACTTGGCCAAATCACGGTCCGGTGCCGGCAGCGCGATCTCGAGAAAATATCCGCAGCGCGAAGTGTCGTTGGCGAGGCGCTTGCTCGGCGAAAATGTCCGGGCCTCGACCAGCCGTACCAACTGGCCCGAAGGATCGAGCCAGCCGACTTCGTTGAATACGTCATTGCCGAGGCGGCGAAACTCGAATTCAATCCCCTTTTGCTCGAGTCTGTCCAAAAACTTCAGCAAATCCGGTTTCACGAAAGTCAGCGAAGGCGCCGGAATGGCCTCTTGATGCAACCCCAGGCAGATGCGCCCGTCGGTGACCACCGCGTAGGGATGCGGCCATGCATCGCCCGCCTCGGCCGAAGAAAAACCGAGACCGATGTAAAAATCCAAGGACGCCTGAACGTCCGGCGCGGCTAGCGAAAACTCGAGGAAGCGTCCCAGCACGGTGCGGCTAGCCCACTCCGCCGACACAAACGTACTTGATCTCGGTGTAGTCGAGAATCCCGTATTTGGAGCCTTCTCGGCCGGCGCCGGATTCCTTGATGCCGCCGAAGGGCGCGACCTCGGTCGAAATGATGCCGGTGTTCAAGCCGACTATTCCGTATTCGACCGCTTCGGATACTCTCCAGCTGCGCGCAAGATCGCGGGTGTAAATGTAGGCAGCCAATCCGAACTCGGTATCATTTGCCATGGCAATGGCCTGGGTCTCGGATTCAAACTTGAACAGCGGCGCCACCGGCCCAAAGGTTTCTTCCCGAGCCACGAGCATCTTGGGGGTCACGTCAGTGAGGATGGTGGGTTCGAAGAAGAAGCCGCCAAGAGCATGGCGTTTGCCGCCGAGCGCTACTTTCGCGCCCAACGCTTGCGCATCGGCGATATGCTCTTCGACCTTCCTGACTGCCTTGGCGTCGATCAGCGGCCCCTGGTCCGTTGCGCCGGCGAGCCCATCGCCTACCCGCAGCTTCGTCACCGCATCTTTGAGCCGCTTGGCGAATTCATCGTACACTCCCGCCTGAATCAAGAGCCGATTGGCGCACACGCAGGTCTGACCGGTATTGCGGTACTTGCTGGCCAGTGCACCCTGCACAGCGGCGTCCAGATCGGCGTCGTCGAAGACGATGAAAGGCGCATTGCCGCCGAGCTCGAGCGACAATTTTTTGACCGTCCCGGCGCATTGCGCCATGAGCTTTTTGCCCACTTCAGTCGATCCGGTGAAGGTCACCTTTCTGACACTCGGATTCCCGGTCATTTCCGCGCCGATTGCCGCCGCGCCGCCCGTGATCACATTGAACACGCCCGCCGGTATGTCCGCTCGATGAGCTAGCTCGGCCATGGCCAGCGCTGAGTAAGGCGTTTGCGTGGCAGGCTTGCAAACTATCGTGCAGCCGGCGGCAAGGGCAGGGCCCGCCTTGCGGGTGATCATTGCGGATGGAAAGTTCCAGGGTGTGATCGCTGCGACGACCCCGACCGGCTGCCGCAGCACCATTATTCTCTTGTCGCCCTGATGAGCTGGGATAATATCGCCGTACAAGCGTTTGCCTTCCTCGGCGAACCATTCGATGAATGAGGCGGCGTAGACTATTTCGCTTTTGGATTCGGCGAGCGGCTTGCCCTGTTCAGCGGTCATCACGATCGCGAGGTCCTCTTGATGTTCGATCATCAGGTTGAACCAACGACGCATGACGACGGCACGCTCTTTGGCGGTGCGTGCCTTCCATGCAGGCAGCGCCGCGGCAGCCGCCGCTATGGCACGCCGCGTTTCCGCGGTGCCCATGTTCGGAATGGAACCCAAGTTCAGCGCAGTGGCGGGGTTTTTTACCTCCAAGGTGGCGCCGCTGTCCGCAGCGCTCCAACGCCCGTCAATGAAGCATTGCTCGCGCAGCAGCGTCGAGTCTTTCAAATCGATCTTCCGGCCCATAGCGTCTCTCCAGGGATCAGCGTTCGAGAATCGCGGTAACGCCCATGCCTCCTGCCGTGCAAATCGAAATCAGGCCGCGTTTGGCCTTGGCCTCATCGAGGATTTTCGCCAAGGTCGCGACAATGCGCGCGCCGGTCGCTGCGAATGGATGTCCTATCGCGACACTGCCGCCTTTCGTATTCAATTTGGATCGATCGATGGTGCCGAGTGCGTCCGGCAAATGGAGTCTGTCGCGGCAAAACTTGGGATCCGTCCAGGCCTTGAGCGTGCATAGCACCTGTCCTGCAAAAGCCTCGTGAATCTCGTAGAAGTCGAAATCCTCGAGTTTCAATTTCGCATCGCGCAGCATTCGCGGCACCGCGTAGGCAGGAGCCATGAGCAGACCTTCTTTCTTCTCGATGTAGTCGACCGCGGCGACCTTGCCATAGCTCAAGTATGCCAGCACCGGAAGATTGCGCTCGCGCGCCCAGGCTTCGGAGGCGAGCAGTACCGCCGAAGCGCCATCGCTCATCGGCGTCGAATTGCCCGCCGTCAAGGTGCCGGCGCCGGAGAAGTCGAACGCAGGCTTGAGCTTCGCGAGCTTCTCCAAAGTCGTGTCGGTGCGGATGTTGTTGTCCTGTGCGAGCCCCAGATATTCAACGACCAAGTCCTTATAAAATCCTGCCGCGTAGGCGGCCGCGGCCTTTTGATGGCTCTCGAGAGCGAGCTGGTCCTGTTCCTCGCGGCTGATCCCCCAAGTCTTGACCATGAGTTCCGTGCTTTCGCCCATGGACAATCCGGTGCGCGGCTCGGTCACTCCCGGCAATACCGGCTTGAAATTCTTCGGCCGTAAACCGAGCCAGGGCTTTAACCTGTCCGCCGCAGTTCTGCCGCGGTAGCTGTGCAGCAGCAGCTGTTGAAAGCTTCGTGGGAAAACCACCGGCGGATCGCTCACCGTATCGACACCGCCGGCGATTGCGCAGTCAATTTGCCCCAGTGCAATTTTGTTGCCCGACAAAATTGCTGCCTCGAGGCCGGTTCCGCAGGCTCGCTGCAGATCGAGTCCCGGCGTCTCGGGCGCCAGACCGCATCCCAGCACCGATTCCCGCGTCAGATTCCATTGGCTGGAATGCTTCATTACCGCGCCGGCGGCAACATCATCGATGCACTGGCCGCGCAGCCCGAAGCGATCGACCACGCCGCGCAACGCAGCGATCAACATCTCTTGATTGCCCACTTGCGCGTAGGCGCCATTGCCGCGTGCAAATGGGATGCGCGTGCCGCCGACAATCGCGACGCGCCGCGGACTTGCTCCAACCAACATAGCCGTCTCCGTTAAGCGGTAAGTACGCGAATTATGGACCTACCCGCCAGCATATAATCCACCCATGACCGGAATTTCGCCGTTGGGCTGGTGCGGGCTCGCGCTTTTGGCGCTTGCCGGCTGCGGTGCGCCGGCAACGCCCGTTCCCCCGCCCGCCGCAAAGCCACCTGCGCCGACGGAACAGCTGAATCGAATCGTGGAAGGCTATTGGGACGAGCATTTGCCCGCGGAACACGCCATTGCGCCGCAGGTTCTGGCCGATTCCTTGAGCATCGAACGCCGCTACCTTGCGCAATTGCTGGCCGTCCCCCGTGATCAATTGGACGCTCCGTCGAGGCTGACGTACGACATTTTCAGGCGGCGGCGTGAGATCGCCATTGAAGGTTTCACTTTTCCGAACGAACTGATGCCCCTGGATCCTTTCGACGGGATGCCGCAGCAATTCGCGGCGCGTGCCGCGCAATTGGGCCATGATGCCGCCGCCACCGCGGCGGGATACGCTGACTGGCTGCGGGGCGTCGATGAGTACGTGCGCTGGACGCAGCAAGCCGCCGCCAACATGCGTCAAGGCCTGCGGCGGGGCTACACATCGCCTCGTACGGTTGTGGAACGAATGCTGCCGATTCTCGAACGGCTCGGCACGGATGACTCGGCGAATCCGTTCTACTCACCGCTGCGCTCCATGCCGGACACCATCCAAGCTGCCGAGCGGACGCGGCTGACCAAGGAAATTACCGCGGCGGCCGCGGACAAATTGCTGCCCGCCAATCGGGCGCTGCATGACTTTCTGCAAAGGGAATATCTGCCGCGCGCCAGAGCGGGCATTGCCTTATCCGAGCTGCCGCTCGGCGGCCAGTGGTATGCATATCGCATCAAGAAAATGATCGGCAGCGCACTCTCGCCCGATGAGATCAACCGCATCGGCCTCGCCGAAGTAGAACGTCTCGGGTCCTCGCCTCCACATGAGGGTGCGCCGGCCCCGCAGGGCGTACCGGCGCCTGCCAACGGACTCATCAACGCCTATATGGACTTGCAAACTCAGGTTAAAACCGCGCTGCCGGCGCTGTTTTCCGAGCTGCCAAAGTCGAATTTCGAGATTCGCGGCGCCGAGTGGCTGCCGCTGCCCGCCGCGACGTTGTACTACCGGCCTCGCGGCCCGAACGGCGTTCCCCCCGCCACCCTGTTCGTCAATGTCGGCAAGGATGCTAAGCCGCTGTCCATTGCAGGCTTTCTGCAGCAGGGATTGCCGGGTCGCCACTTGCAAATCGCACTCCAGCAGGAGCGGCTCGACCTGCCGCGATTCCGCCGATTTGGCGCCGCGCCGGCTTTCACGGAAGGCTGGGGTCTGTACGCCGCCTCGCTGGGCGAATCCTTGGGCGTATATGCGGACGAATCGGCCAAATCGGATGCAGTTTCGGCTGAAATGCGCTGCGCGGTAGCGCTGGTGGTGGACACCGGATTGCATGCGAAGCGCTGGACGCGAGGCCAGGCTCTTGACTATCTTCGTGCTCATCTAGGCATCGATGACCTCGATGCCCGGTCTCTGATCGACTGGTACGCAACTAACCCTGCGGAGGGGATAGCATGCATGATGGGCGGGATGAAATTCCGCGCATTGCGTGCACGCGCACAGCAATTGCTGGGAAGCCGATTCGATTTGCGCAATTTTCACCATGAGATTCTCAAGGACGGCGCGATGCCGCTGGACATTCTCGAGGCAAAAATGAAAACGTGGATGGATGCTTCGAGATGAATAATTTTGCGAAAAACAACCGCCTGGCGGCGATTTCGTTCGAACAGTATTTGTTGGCCGGAGTCAGACTATCTAGTGCGCACTTTATTCCCTTTGACCGCCATTCTTTTCGTCCTTTCGGCTCACGCGGCGAGTCTTGCTCCGGAGGCCGCCGCGACCGGCGATATAGAAGTGTCGATATCGCTCGACCCCGCCGAACAGAGCGGCAGCGCCAGCGCCACCGTCACGATCAACGCGTCGCGCGAGGTGGTGTGGAAGCTGATCACCAGCTGTCCGGAATCCTTGAAAATGGTGCCGGGGCTCGAAGTCTGCGATGTGCTGGAGACGGCGCCGGATCAATCCTGGCAAAAAATTCGACACGTCATGAATTACTCCTGGTACGTGCCCAAACTAACCTATGTGATTCGCGCAAGCTACGATCCGCCGTCGAAAGTCACCATAGAGCGGGTCGCGGGGGATCTGCGCACGCTGCGGGGCTCATGGGAATTGCGCGGCAACGGGGACTATACGATTGCGCATTATTCGGTGGACCTGGCGCCCGGATTTTGGGTGCCGCACTGGATCGTGCGATCGGTGCTCCGGAAGGATCTGCCCAAGATGCTGCGTGCGCTGCGCTCTCGTGCTGAAGCAGAGGCCAAACTCAAGCCTTGAGTCGAGGCGCGCGAGGCGCGCGGTGCGCCGGGCTCTGCTGTTGGTGGGCATCGCCGCCTTAGGCCTCTGCGCATGCGAGCGTGAACCCGAATCTGCGCCGATGCGGATGAAACGCGTATTTCATTTGAACCCTTATGAGAAGGATTTCGGCTACTCGCAGGCCGTTCTGATCGATAAAACGCTGTATATTTCCGGTTCGGTGGCTGCGGATCAGAACGGACGCCTGGTATCCCCCGGAGATATGGCCGGGCAAATGCGCGCCGCTTATTCCAACATACGCCGCACCCTTGCTGCGCACGGCGCCGACTTCGAGGAAGTTGTGAAAGAGACGATATACACGACGAATATGGATGCACTGCTGAGGGCCTCGGATTTGCGCTTCGAGTTCTACAACAAGGAACGCATGCCGACCACTTCCTGGGTTCAAGTGCAGCGGTTGGTGGATCCCGGATTCCTCGTGCAGATCGAAGTCGTGGCCGAGCTGCCGTAAAAGATCAACTTTAGGATAGCGTTGCGCAACGTGGTGGATAGAAACTTCGAGCGGCGTCTCGCGGGACTCGTCAATTCCGGCGAGCGCGCCGTCCTGCGCGGCGGTCGCAAGGGTGTCGAGAAGGAGTCGCTGCGGGTCTCCCCCGACGGTGCCATCGCGCAGACCCGCCATCCGCAAGCGCTCGGAGCGCCGCTCACGAATGAACACATCACGACGGATTTTTCCGAGTCGCTGATCGAACTGGTCACGCCGCCGTTCGGTGAAACGTGGGAATTGCTGCAATATCTATGCGACATTCACCAATTCGTTTATCGCCACTTGCAAGACGAGCTGCTGTGGGCGACGAGCATGCCCAGCTCGATCCGCGGCGATGCGAGCATTCCGCTGGCGCAATTCGGCAGCTCCAATGTCGGAACGATGAAGACCGTTTATCGCCACGGTCTCGGCGTGCGCTACGGGCGCATCATGCAGGCGATATCCGGCGTGCATTTCAACTATTCGTTCAGCGCAAAATTGTGGGGCGTGCTCCAAGGGGTCAACCAATCGAGACTGCCGCCGCAGGACTTCATTTCTGAGCAGTACTTCGGCGTGCTGCGCAACTACCGCCGCTATGGCTGGCTGGTGCTGTACCTGTTCGGCACCTCGCCGGCGGTGTCGAACAGCTTTTTCGCAGGACGTGAAAACACACTGCCCGAGCTCGACGCCGACACGGTCTATGAGCCCTTCGCCACCTCGCTGCGCATGAGCGATATCGGCTACCGCAATAAGAATCAGGCGACCTTGAGCGTCTCGGTGAACAGCCTGGCGGAGTACGTCCGCGATCTGTCGCGGGCGATCGGCACACCCTACCCGCCTTACCAGAAGCTCGGGGTGAAGGTCGACGGCGTGTATCAGCAGCTCAATGCAAACATCCTGCAGATCGAGAACGAGTATTACAGTTTCATCCGTCCCAAGCGCATCGCGCGTTCCGGTGAGCGGCCGACCAAGGCGCTGCACCGCGCCGGGGTGGAATACGTCGAGGTACGCGCTCTCGATGTCAGTGCATTCGATCCGGTCGGCGTCAATCAGAACAAACTGCGTTTCCTGGAAGCCTTTCTCGCCTTGTGCCTGCTGCGGGAAAGCGCGCCGATCAGCGTCGGCGAACAGTCGGCCTTGGATTCCAATCATCACCTGGTAGCCCGGCGCGGCCGCGAACCCGGCCTGCAGCTGAGCCGCGAGGGGCACAGCATCCCTATGGCAGAGTGGGCCCGGGAACTTCTCGACTCCATGCAAGGTTTGTGCGAGATGCTCGACCACGGCGAGCTGGCGCGGCCTTACAGCTCTGCGCTCGAGCAGCAACGGGCGAAAATCGACGATGTGGAACGGACTCCGTCGGCGCGCTTGCTGGCCGAAATGCGCCAGACAGGGGAGAGCTTTTTTCAGCTGGCGCTGCGGATGTCGAACCTTCACAAGGACTATTTTCTGGGGCTGTATCCGCCCAACGAAAGCCGGCTCGGCGAGTTTGCTGCCGAGGCGCGCGATTCTCTCGACGCGCAACGCAGCATAGAAGCCGCGGACAACACTGATTTCGATGCTTATCTTGCGCACTATTTGGCCGATTAATCGACGTGACATAATGCGCGCCGCCCGTTCGGCGTCCTTCCTTTTGAAAAAGTGGCCCAAGTCATTGAGCGGATGATCGAAGGCCGGTACGGTTAGGCGAATGAGCACTGCCACGGGGTTGCCCACCGAAGATCTGCCCAATTCCCCGCACGCGCGCCAGTTGCGCGCCGGGTTTCCGTGGTTGACCTTCGATGGCGAGCTCGAAACGGAATTCCGGCGCAGGAATTTCGACGAGAACCTCCTGCACACGCGCGTGAACCTATGCCTGGCGATCCTCATCGCCATCGCATTCTCGGCGATGGATGCGCTGGTGCTGGGGCCGCAGCTCGATCTCATCCCCAGCCGCATAGAGATACTCGTCATAATTCCAGTGTTGCTCATCGGCTTCGCGTCGAGTTTCTCGCCGCAGCGCCACCGCATTCACGCGCCGCTCACCCTGGTGATCATGACCCTGTTCGGCTTGAGCGTGGCGGCCGTCGAAATCACGGCTTCGCTCGGCGGCATCTCCTTGCTGCTTCCTTGCTTGATCCTGAGCATCGTATTCATCTATTTCATGAGCGGACTGCTGTTCTATCACGCAGTCGCGGCCAACGTCATCGTGATGCTGGTGTATCTCGCCGCGGGCACCGCGCTGGTGTTGCCGGGCCGTGAGTTCTCCTACAGCGCGTTGGCTCTGGTCGCCGCCAACCTGTTCTGCGCGTCGGTCACCTACATGCATGAAAAGACCAGCCGGCTGCGTTTCCTGGAAGCATGCCTGCTGCGCGAGATGGTGGCGCGCGACGGGCTGACCGGTATCCAAAACCGGCGCATGTTCGATCAGCATATTGCGCGCGTGTGGCAGCAAGCGGTGCGCGAAGAGGAACGCATCGCGGTGCTGCTGGCGGACGTCGATTGCTTCAAGGACTACAACGACCGCTACGGTCATCAGGCCGGCGACGAGTGCCTGCGCGCGGTCGCCGTTTCCCTGAGCCAGTGCGCGCGCCGTCCCCTGGATTTCGTCGCGCGCTACGGGGGCGAGGAGTTTGCGATCGTGCTGTACGAGGCGAGCCGTGAATATGTCGCCGAGGTTTTGACCCGCATACAGCGGTCCATTGCCGAATTGAACATCCCGCACGAGGCGTCGAAGGTCGCCAGCCGGCTCACCGTCAGCATCGGCGCTGCGTTCGTGCTGCCCGCCGCCAACCGGACTCTCGAGGGACTGATTCAGCTTGCCGACGAGGCTCTGTACTGCGCCAAGGAAGAAGGCAGAAACCGAGTCATCGTCATGGAGGCCGAATACCACACCATGAGAACGGGCCGCTTTGAGAAGCGGCGCCATCCGGTCGACGCCTAGCTTCAATACGCGCGCCGCTGTAAACGCGCTTAGCGATAAATCGCAATGTGCGTCTCCTCACCCAGACGTTTGCTGGCCCGAAACATGCCTTCGCAATTGAATTCGAGCGCAATCTCGCCGCGGGCATCGATTGCGACCACGCCTCCCTCGCCGCCAAGAGCCGGGAGTTCCCGCAGAACGACTTCCCGAACCGCTTCGCCGACGCTGCGGCCGCCGTAGCGCATTCGGGCGCAGATGTCGTGGGCCACTGCCGCACGCAGGAAGACTTCGCCATGGCCGGTGGCCGATACCGCGCAGGATCGGTCATCCGCGTAGGTCCCCGCGCCGATGATCGGCGAGTCGCCGATACGTTGAAACCGTTTTCCCGTCATGCCGCCTGTCGAGGTGGCGGCAGCCAGATGGCCGCGGCCATCGAGCGCGACCGCGCCGACGGTGCCGATGTGCGAAATAGTATGCCCCGAGACCTTCGCGTCGCCGCTGCGGATTCGCTCCAGCTGCTGCCAGCGTTCCTTCGTATGGAAATAACTTTGCGGAACAAAGTCGAAGCCCTGGGCCGCGGCGAATTCCTCGGCCCCGGCGCCTGCCAGCATCACATGTTCCGATCTTTCCATGACGGCGCGCGCAAGTTCCACGGGATTGCGGATTCGCGTTACGCCGCAAATCGCGCCGGCCTGCAGAGTGCTTCCATCCATGATGGAGGCATCCAATTCGTTGCGGCCGTCGAGCGTGAAAACGGCACCGCGCGCGGCATTGAACAGCGGATTGTCCTCGAGCGCCACCACCGCACGGGTCACCGCGTGCAGGCTGCTGCCGCCGTTCTGCAGGACCGCATAGCCGGCATCGATCGCCTCCTGCAGCCCCAAGCGGTAGCTGCGCTCGGCCTCATCCGTCATTTCGGCGCGCGGCAGGGTTCCCGCGCCGCCGTGTATTGCCAAGCCGAACATCTTCTAGATTTCTCCTTGCCGCTGCGGCACTCTCACCACGAGCCCGTCAAGATCGGCGCTGAGATGAATCTGACAGCTCAATCGGCTGTTGTCGCGCGGCTGCCAGGCGCTCTCCAGCATGCCTTCTTCCATTTCCTCGCGTTCCGCAAGCTTCGGCAGCCATTCCTTTTCGACATACACATGGCATGTTGCGCATGCGCAGGCGCCGCCGCACAGCGCAAGAATGCCCTGCACGCCGTGTTGCCGGGCCGCTTCCATCAAGGTGACGCCCACCGGCGCGTCTATTTCGTGCCGGAACCCGTCCGGCTCAATGAAGGTGATGCGCGGCATTAAAGTTCGGTATTGTACAGACCACGTGTACCCCCAATGGAATCGTAATAGTATTGCCCGGACCGCCCCCGACCGGAGTCGAGAATGAAATTGATTACCGCCATAATCAAACCCTTCAAGCTGGATGACGTGCGCGCGGCGCTGTCGGAAATCGGCGTGTCCGGCATGACGGTGACCGAGGTCAAAGGCTTCGGGCGGCAGCGCGGCCACACGGAACTATATCGCGGCGCGGAGTATGTCGTGGATTTTGTGCCGAAAACCCGCATCGAAGTCGCCGTCAAGAATGAGCTCGTGGATCAGGTAATGGAGGCCATCGTGGGTGCTTCGAAAACAGGGAAGGTAGGCGATGGCAAAATATTCGTTACCGACATCCTGCGGGTATTGCGCATTCGCACGGGCGAGAGCGACAACGCGGCGCTTTAGACCGTCGGCCGAATGAGACTCATCGGCGGCGGATGCCTGATAGCATTCACCGTCCTCACCGCAGTGATCGCGCAAGCTGCTTTCGCGGCGAAGCTCACCGACAAGCAGCATACGCGTATCGACGAACCGCGTCCGCCCGACGTGCCGAGTGATGCTGCCCTCGAGGCCGCCGGCGCGATCATCGGCAATGTGGAGATCGCGACCCATAATATCTTCGACGAAAGCGATGCGCGTGAAGACAATGGTCTCTTCCGGCTGGCGGATCGCCTGCACATACGCACCAAGCATGCGACCATCCGCGCGCAGCTGCTGTTCGCGAGCGGGGACAAATATCTCGCGCGCAAGCTTGCCGAGACCGAGCGGGTGCTGCGCTTGCTGCCTTACGTATACGACGCACGCATCGTGCCGGTGCGCTACGCCGACGGCAAAGTCGACATCCGCGTCATCACCAAGGATGTTTGGACTTTGAGTCCCGGCATATCCTTCGGACGTTCGGGCGGCACGAATGATACGAAATTCAATCTGCAAGACAGCAATTTTCTCGGCTGGGGAAAAACTCTGCAGGTATCGCGCGGCAGCACGGTGGATCGCACCAGCAACACCGTCGGTTGGATCGACCCGAACGTGCTCGGCTCGCGCTGGACCTCGAAGCTGACCTACGCGGATTCCAGCGACGGCTCGCAGCGTTCCGCGCTGGTGACCCGGCCGTTCTTTTCTCTCGATACGCCCTGGAGCACGAATATCTCGGCAAGCAGTTTCGATCGCACCATCTCGCGCTACAACCTCGGAAATATCGTCGATCAATTCGCCGACCGCGAAACTTCCTACGAATTGAGCGGCGGCCTGTCCGGCGGACTGATCGACGGCTGGACCAAGCGCTGGACCTTCGGCATGCGCTACGACCGCAACGTATTTCTGCCGGCGCCGGTCACCGCCATGCCGGCCAAACTCCTGCCGCCGGATAGGACCCTGTCGTACCCGTTCACCGGATTCGACATCCTGCAGGATGCCTATCAGAAAGTCGGCGACGAGAACCAAATCGGCCGCGCGGAAGATCTGTATTTCGGCACCGAGGTAGTCGGCGAGATCGGATATGCGAGCGGCGTTTTCGGCGCGGACCGGGATGCCGTCATGCTCAGCTTCAAAGCGCTGCATGGTTTCGATCTGCCGTATGAGCAGCAGCTGTTCCTGACCGGCGATTTTCAGTCGCGCCTGGAACAGGAGCGTCCGCGCAATTTGATCGCCGATACGGCAGCCAAATACTACTGGCGCTGGCGCGAGGACTGGCTGCTGTACGCGGCATTCTCCGGCACCGCCACCTACCGGTTGGACCCCGACATGCAGCTTTTGCTGGGCGGCGACAACGGACTGCGCGGCTACCCGTTGCGCTTCGAGTCGGGCACTTCCCGGGCGCTACTAACCGTCGAGCAACGCGTATTCACCGATTGGTATCCGTTTCGCTTGGTAAGGGTGGGCGCCGCGGTGTTCGCGGATGTGGGGCGGACCTGGGGCACCGGGGCAATCGGCAACAGCGATCCCGGCTTGCTGAAGGATGTGGGCATCGGGCTGCGCCTCGGCAACACGCGCTCTGGGCTAGGCAATGTACTGCACCTCGACTTCGCATTTCCCTTGAGCGATGTCGCCGGAATCCAGAAATTTCAGTTTCTGGTGCAGACGATGCAGAGCTTCTAAGTCTTGGCCGCCTTGCGCCGTCGTGAGAACAGCCAGACGGCCGCGCCGCATACGGCGAAATTCAGCACCCACCACCACAGCTGACGGTTGGCGTTCCTCTGGTCCGCCGCACCCGCCGCGGCGGCCACGTCCAACGTGCCCTTGAGATTCTGGCGCGAAGACCCTTCGCTGACTTGAATGTCCACGGCTGCCGCGCCAGGCAGCTTAAGATCCGGCGTCTGCAAGGAATAACTGCCGTCGGTTTCCGCCGTCGTGGAATGCGCCGTGCCGCGCAACACGACCGTGATCACGGCATCGCGCACCGGTGCGTTGTCGGAGATGCGGCTGAGGTGAATGCGCATCCGGTCATCATGCACCACGCCGACCGCCAGCAAATCGCTCGAGCGCGCTTCCACTCGCTCAGGCGCAGGCGCGGAGGCGGGCGCAGGCGCGGAGGCGGGCGCGGGCCCATCGGCAGCCCAGCATGCCGCCCCGAAGGTCGTCAGTACCGCGCATGCCAGCCGGATTCTCAAAGCAGCGAACCCATTACGCCGAGGACCGTGCCCGCGAGGCTCGCGAGCACGCCGAAAACCGGAAAGAACGTTTTGCGCGCCAAGAAGTACAAGGAACACAGCACCAGCCCAAGTTCCAGCAACCCCTCGCCGATGTCGAAATACAGAGCGCGATGCTCTTCTTTCTTCGTTTCCTCGTCCTTTGCGCGCGCGTCCTCTTGGATTTTCTCGGCATCGGCGGCGTATTTGGCGCGCGCCGCTTCCAGCTTGTGCGTTACGCCTTCGGCCCTGGCAGGATCGGGATTGAGGGCGCTCATGAGCGCCAGCATCGTCTCCTGGATGTTCTCGCGAATTTTCTTCGCTTGATAATAGGTCCATTGGTCATTCGACTCCGTGCGATGAATGACCGCATCGGTGTGTGCGCGATGCGACGCGATGGTGACCACCGACAACAGGATGCCGACGACTCCCACCAAAATTCCGACGCGCCGGGTGTTTGGATCGCCTGCGTGCTCAGGTTTGACTTCAAGTTCAGGCATGGCGTGTGAATATCCTCGTGTTCAAGCCGCGGTGATGGGCGCGTGCCGCGGCTGCGCGGCGACGCGTTGAATCCAAGCTTGAATGCGCGGGTAGGCCTCGAGCGGAAAGCCGCCTTCGGGAGCCACGTGGGTATAGGCGTAAAGCGCAATATCCGCCAGCGTGAACCGGTCCGCCACCAAGAACTCCTTGCCCTCCAAGCCGCGCTCGAGCACGCCCAGTGCCTCGAACCCTTTCGCGATTTTTTCCGTCAACCGATCGCCGAGTTCTTGCTCGGTTTTGCGCAATGTTTTCAGCCAGAAGCGCACCGTAGCAATATTCGGCTCGAGGTTGTACTGCTCGAAACACAGCCACTGCCAAAGACTGGCTCTTGCCCAGGGGTCGGCCGGAATCAGCTCCGATCCTTCAGCCAAAAATCCGATAATGGCATGGCTCTCCGACAGGTACCCGCGGCCCGGAACTTCCAGCAGAGGGATTCTGCCGTTGGGATTTTTCGCCAAGAACTGCGGCGTTCGTGTCGCACTCTGAGCGATGTCCACCTGCACCAACCGGTAGGGAACGTTCAGATATTTCGCGGTCAGCCGAACCTTGTAGCCATTGCCAGAGGGCAAGTAATCGTAAAGCGTGTACTGCATCTTCATTTGATCGGGTGCAATCGCGGATCGCCAGATGTTCGGCCGAAACCGGCCGGGTGTTCGGCTACCATTTGCCGACATTCTGCATGCTGGTCCAGGGCGCCGCGGGCGCCAGAGGCGGTCCCTTTTGCAGCAACTCGATCGATACATTATCGGGCGAGCGCACGAAGGCCATATGCCCGTCGCGCGGCGGACGGTTGATGGTCACGCCATGCTCCATGAGGCGCTTGCAGGCGGCATAGATATCATCCACGGCGTAGGCCAGGTGCCCGAAGTTGCGCCCGCCGGAATATTCCTCCGGATCCCAATTGTGCGTCAGCTCGACCTGTGCTTCTTCATTGTCCGGCGCCGCCAAAAATACCAGCGTGTAGCGTCCTTGCGGGTAGTCCTTGCGGGATAATTCTTTCAGTCCGAGCGCATCCCTGTAGAAGCGCAGCGAGCGCTCGATGTCCGTCACCCGGACCATGGTGTGTAAGTATTTCATGAGATTCTCCCGCGATAACGCCCCCAAAGAATTTGGATGCATAAAAGCAAACTCTCAGGATTCATCATCGATTGTCAAACGACTGATCTAGATCGATCCGCAGATTTGTGGGCAACGCGCTCGAGGCCGAGGTCCACAAGCGGCCACGGACCAACGATTTGCATGCTGCAGGCAAAATCGCCGGAATTTGAAGGCAAAGCAATGGCTTGGCCCGGAACATCGCCCGCAATTGCGAGACCTCCCTGCATTGTTTTGTCACCAATTGGCAACATGTTTGACATAGCGCAGCAACATCTAATTAAAAAGCTTTAACTATTGGATTTGCCTACGATATCGCCTATCATTAGATCAACGAAGCGGTTCGTGTTTAATGCCAGCGTTACTTACTTGCAACACTGGAAACACAAACAAGGTCGAACGTTTGGGCACTATTGTGCGGCGTATCTGCCACTTACGGACGTGCACGGGTCTTCCCCCAGCACCTGTTCCACTCGAAATTCCCCGGCTCGTCCGGGGACTCTTTTTTCTAAATCCTGCGTTTTCGCCGCGGAATCGCTTAAATTCGCAGGGTGAAGAACCTCTACCGTTCCCTGTATTTCCAAGTGCTCATCGCCATTGGTCTTGGGATTCTGCTCGGGTATTTCTACCCCGAGGCAGGCGCCAAGATGAAGCCGCTCGGCGATGGGTTCATCAAGCTCATTAAAACGCTGATAGCGCCAGTGATCTTTTGCACCGTGGTGATGGGGATCGCCGGCGTGCAAGACATGAAAAAGGTCGGCAAGACCGGCGGTTTGGCGCTGCTCTATTTCGAGGTCATGACCAGCATCGCGCTGATCCTCGGTTTGGTTGTCATCAACATCTTGAAGCCCGGCAGCGGCATGAACGCCGATCCGCAAACTCTCGATACCGGTCCTCTCAAGGACTATACCGCGCCGGGCAAATTGCAATCCGTCACCGACTTTGCACTCAATGTGATCCCCTCGCAGTTCGCCGATGCGTTCGCGAAAGGTGAAATTCTGCAGATACTGCTGATCGCAATCCTGTTCGGATTTGCGATTCAGCAACTGGGGGCCCGCGGCGCCGTCATGCTGAGTTTCATCGAATCCTTTTCGAGCGTCGTTTTCTGGGTGGTGGGCGTCGTGATGCGGCTCGCGCCCATCGGGGCGTTTGGCGCCATGGCATTCACCATGGGCAAGTACGGAGTCCGCTCCTTGGTGTCGCTCGGTGCACTGATGGGCAGTTTCTACGCCACCTGTCTGCTGTTTATTTTCGGCGCGCTCGGAATCATCGCGCGGCTGCATGGATTTCGAATTTGGCGCTTCCTCAAATACATCAAGGACGAGTTGCTCATTGTCCTCGGTACCTCTTCGTCCGAGACCGTGTTGCCACGAATGATGGCCAAGCTGGAAAGGCTGGGTGCTGCAAAGCCCGTGGTCGGCCTGGTCATTCCGGCGGGCTACTCCTTCAATCTCGACGGCACCTCGATCTACCTGACCATGGCTGCCGTGTTCATCGCACAGGCGACGAACACACCGATGAACGTATTCCAGCAACTCGCGCTGCTCGCGGTGCTGCTCTTGACCTCGAAGGGTGCGGCGGGCGTGACGGGCAGCGGTTTCATCGTGCTGGCGGCAACGCTTTCAGCGGTGGGCACATTGCCCATCGCGGGCTTGACGCTGATTCTCGGCATCGACCGCTTCATGTCTGAGGCGCGTTCCTTGACCAATGTCATCGGCAACGGAGTAGCCACGCTGGTCGTGGCCAAATGGACCGGAGAATTGGACGTGGCAAGAATGAACCGCGAGCTGGCGGGAACGGTTGCGGACGCAACCCTCGAGCTCGAGGCACGCCCACGATGAATGTACGAGATGGATTTACCGATTCCATCGGCAACACGCCCTTGATTCGGCTGCGGCGCCTGAGCGACGAGACAGGCTGCGAAATCCTCGGCAAAGCCGAGTTCATGAATCCCGGCGGCTCGGTGAAGGATCGGGCGGCAAGGTGGATCATCCTGGATGCCGAGCGCCGCGGCACTTTGAAGCCGCACGGCACTGTCGTCGAGGGCACCGCCGGCAACACGGGCATCGGGCTTGCGCATGTTTGCAATGCGCGCGGCTACAAATGCGTCATCGTGATGCCCGATAATCAGGCCGCCGAGAAGTATCAAATCATCGAAGCCTTGGGAGCGCAGCTGCGCAAGGTGCCGGCGGTGCCCTACAGCAACCCGAATCAGTACCAAAAGGTCGCAGGCCGCTTGTCCCAGGAATTGCCCGACGCCATTTGGGCCAATCAATTCGACAACACGGCGAATCGCGAGGCGCATTTCGAGTCCACGGGGCCTGAAATCTGGCGCGACACGGGCGGTAGAATCGACGCTTTCTGCGCGTCGACCGGCACCGGCGGTACGCTGGCCGGCACGGCCCGCTACTTGAAATCCAAATCGGCGGCGGTGCGCATCGTGCTCGTCGACCCGCCCGGCAGCGCGCTGTATCACTACGTCAAGGATGGCGAGTTGAAATCCGACGGCGGTTCATCCATCACCGAGGGGATCGGCACCGGGCGTGTGACGGCGAATCTCGAGGGCGCCCCGATCGATGACGCGCTGCGCATTTCGGATGCCGAAACCATGCACTTCGTCTACCGGTTGCTGCGCGAAGAGGGGCTGCTTCTCGGCAGCACCTCGGGGATCAACGTGGCAGCCGCGGTCACGCTCGCAAAACAAATGGGCCGCGGCCACACCATCGTGACCGTGCTGTGCGACGGCGGCGCGAAGTACCAGTCCCGCCTGTTCAACCCGGCGTGGATTGCCGAGCGCGGCTTCAAGGACGCGATTGCCTGAGCGTTTTCAAGCCGACTGAGCAACCTCGGGCGGCGCAGCCGCGTTGAACCAAGCCAGCGAGGCGTGCAAGGACACCACCTCGCCCACGAGCATGAGCGCCGGCGACTGCAGATTTGCCTGCGAGACCCGTGCCGCGATCGTGGCCAGGGTGCCCGTGACGATCCGCTGATTATCGAGCGTGCCGTGCGCTATGACCGCGGCCGGCAGCGTGTCAGCCGCGCCGTGTTCCACCAGCCGCGCGGCAATGTGCTGCACCCGGGCCAGGCCCATGTAGAACACGGTCGTGACGCCGCTCTTTGCCAGGGTCCGCCAATCAGGCTCGCCGCCCTTTCCGTCCCCGTGCCCTGCGACGAATGTAACGCTGTGAGCATAGTCTCGATGGGTCAGCGGGATGCCGGCGTAGGCAGCGCAGCCGGCTGCCGCGGTGATGCCGGGGATGACCGAGAAGTCGATTTGCGCACGGGTCAGTGCCTCGAGTTCCTCGCCGCCCCGGCCGAAAATGAACGGATCGCCGCCCTTCAGCCGCACGACACGCCTGCCGCGGCGGGCGTGCTCGATGAGCAGCTCGTTGATTTGTTGCTGCGTGCTGCCGATGCCGCCGGCGGCTTTTCCCACGCAAATTCGCGACGCGTCGCGCCGTGCCATGTCGAGCACGGCTGCGGGTACCAAACGATCGTGCAGGATGACATCGGCGTCCTGCAGCGCCCGCAGCGCCTTCAGCGTCAGTAGTTCGGGGTCGCCGGGTCCTGCGCCCACCAGGGTAACCTCGCCGGCCGCGGGTGCGCTTGCCGCGCCACCCGCCAACAGCTGCTGCGCGATGCGCTGCGCACCCTGGATATCGCCCTCCACGAATCGACGCGCGGCCGCGCCATCGACGATTTGCTCGAAATAGCGGCGCCGGGCGGCGGTATCGCGCAACCGCCGACGCGCGCCGTGGCGCAGCGCCCGCAACCACAGCGCCAGTTCACCGATTCTCCTCGGCAGCATCGCTTCCAGCCGCTCGCGCAGGCGGCGCGCAAGCACCGGCGAGGTGCCCATCGTCGCCACCGCCACCAGCACCGGCTTGCGATCGATGATCGCCGGCACGATGAAGCGCGACGCCTCGCGGTCGTCCACCACGTTCACCGGGATCGCGCGCGCCTCGCTCAAGGTTGCGATCCAGCGATTCACCGCGCGGCGCGAGGTCGCGACGATGACCAGGCGCGCGCCGTCAAGGTCCTGCGGAACGAATTCGCGCTGCGCCAGCGCTATCCGGCCGGCGGCAGCGCGTGCTTCGAAATCGGGCAGCACCTTGGGTGCAACGACCTTCAGGGCCGCGCCCGTGCGCTCGAGCAGGGCGAGCTTGCGCAGCGCTACCTCGCCGCCGCCGACGATCAGCACCTTCTGCGATTGAAGATCGAAAAAAACCGGAAAATAGTCCATATGGCACTATAGGGGCAATGGCAGCCATGCAAAACGAACTCCGAAGCATGAGGACATGCCTATTCGTGATGCGCGATATCCTTATATGCTAGCGCCATAATTCAAGACCAAAGGCTTTAAGGCGAGGCGATGAAATTCCAGCAATTGCGCTATCTCGTGGCAGTCCATGAAAACGGACTGAACATCACGGCCGCCGCGCGGCAACTGCACACCTCGCAGCCCGGCGTGAGCCGCCAGCTCAAATTGCTGGAAGAAGAGCTGGGTTTTCAGTTGTTCGAGCGCGAGGGCCGTGCGCTGACCCGCACCACCGCGGCCGGCGAAGAAATCATATCGCGCGCCAGCAGCATCCTGCGCGAAATGCAAAACATCCGCCGCACGTCGGCGGAACTGCGCAAGGCCGATGGCGGCACGCTGTCGATTGCGACCACCCACACGCAGGCGCGGTACGTGCTGCCGCAGGTGATCGGCGCGTTCCGTGCCAAATACCCCAAGGTACGATTGCACCTGCACCAGGGTACCTCCGAGCAGATTGCGGAAATGGTGGCTCGCGACCGCGTCGATTTCGCGATCGCCACCGGTTCGGACGAGTTATTTCCGCACTTGGTGCGATTGCCCGTGTATCACTGGCATCGCGCGGTGGTCGTGCCGCGCAGCCACCCCTTGGCTTCCGCGGGCAAGCTTACGCTCAAAAAATTGGCCGAGTACCCGATCGTCACCTACGTGTTCAGTTTCTCGGGCCGCTCCTCCCTGCCGGCGCTGTTCGAAACCGCCGGCCTATCGCTCGACGTGGCGCTCACGGCGCGCGATTCGGACGTGATCAAGACCTATGTTCGCATCGGCCTGGGAGTCGGCATTCTGGCGCGCCTTGCCATAGATCCGGTGGCCGACGGCGATCTTACGGTGCTGGACGCCTCGCATCTGTTCGAAGGCCACACCACGTGGATTGGCTTTCGCCGCAGTGCGCTGCTGCGCGCCTATATGTATGAATTCATCGAGCTGTTGGCGCCGCATCTGCCGCGCAGGCTGGTGCGGGATGTAGAGAAACTGGAAACGCAGGAAGAGATCGATCGGCTCTTGAAGGACCTGGTCATTCCGCTGCGCGATGCACCTTGACGGCGCCTTGCGGCGAAGCGGCCGCCGCGCGCAGCCTATGCGCAAGGCCCGCGTCGTTCGACGGCTGGTACGCGGCTGTAAACGTAGAAAACGCGCTGTACGCATCGTCGATGTCGTTCTCGGCCAATTCGAAACTGTTGAAGCCGCAGCGCGCCATGAAAAACAGCTGGTCGCGGCGTACATATCCCACCGCACGCAACTCGCCCTTGAAATTCCAGCGATCGCGCAGCTGCCGCGCCTGACTGTAGCCGCGTCCCTCGCTCGGCCCGGAAAACTGCGCCGCTATCAGCGCGAACCGCTTTAAGTCCGGCGCCAATTGCTCCACATCATGCGCCGGTGACAACACCAACCCTAAGAGGCTGCCGCGCGCCAGCCATGTGTCGGGCTCCAGGCGCCACTGATCCAAGCTGACGATGAGCGGCGCGGATGCATCGTCCGCGGCTTCGGTCACGTAGCGCCACTCGTCGACGACTATCCGGCCGTCACGCAGCAATCGGCGCTGCATACGCTCGCTCCTTGAAGGGCTTGACGCCGAGCCGGCGCACGCAGTCGAGGAAGCGCTCCCCGGGGCGCCGCCGTTCCACATACACTTCCAGCAGGCGCTCGATCGTTTCCGCCACCTGCCTCTTGGGCACCGACGGTCCGATGACCGTGCCTAGCGATGCATCGGCGCCGGCTGCGCCGCCGATGGTGATCTGATACCACTCCTCGCCGCCTTTATCGACGCCGAGAATGCCGATGTTGCCGACATGATGGTGGCCGCAGGCGTTCATGCAGCCGGACATTTTGATGTCGATCTCGCCCAAGTCGTAAATATAATCGTAGTCGTCGAAACGCTCGTTGATGAGCTTCGCGACGTCGATGGAGCCCGCATTCGCGAGACCGCAAAAGTCCAAGCCAGGACAGCAAATAATGTCGGTCAGCGTGCCGATGTTCGGCGTCGCGAGTCCGGCGCGCTCCAGCGCCCGCCACAGCTCGTAGGTCTTGCTTTGCTCGACGTCGGCTAGCAGCAGATTCTGCGTGTGCGTCACGCGTACTTCGCCGAAACTGTAACGCTCCGCGAGATCGGCGATCAATTCCATCTGGGCATCGGTGGCATCGCCCGGCGCGACGCCGGGCTTTTTCAGCGACACGTACACCGCACGATAACCGGCCGCCTTGTGCGCGCTGGTGTTGTACCTATACCAGGCGCGAAAAGCGGTTTCCCGCCCCGCATCGGGCGTCAGGTTCGGGAGCGGGAGATAGGCGGGCGGCTTGAAGAAGCCGCGCATGCGCTCGATTTGAGCAGCATCGACGCGCAATCCGGTTTCGCGCAGCACCAGCCATTCGGCCTCTACACGCCGCCTGAATTCCTCGATGCCCAAAGAACGCACCAGGATCTTGATGCGCGCTTTGTGGATGTTGTCCCGCCGGCCTTCCAAGTTATAAACGCGCAGTATGGCTTCAAGGTAGGACAGCAAATGTTCGCGCGGCAGAAATGCGCGCACCACCTGGCCGATGACGGGCGTGCGGCCGAGACCGCCTCCCGCCAGGATTTCGAAGCCCAACCCGCCGTCCGAACCCCGCACGATGTGTACGCCGATGTCATGCACGAGGGAGGCGGCGCGGTCTTGCGGCGCACCCGTGACCGCGATCTTGAATTTGCGGGGCAGATAGCTGAATTCGGGATGGAACGTCGACCACTGACGGATGATCTCGCACCAGGGACGGGGATCCTCGAGTTCTTCGGGGGTTATGCCTGCCAGATGATCGGAAGTGGTGTTGCGAATGCAATTGCCGCTGGTTTGGATCGAGTGCATCTCGACTTCGGCGAGTTCGGCCAGAATGTCGGGTACCCGTTCGAGCTGCGGCCAGTTGAATTGCAGATTTTGCCGCGTCGTAAAGTGGCCGTAGCCGTGATCGTAGGTGCGCGCGATTTTCGCCAGCGCGCGCAGCTGGGTCGCAGACAGCAATCCATACGGAATGGCGATGCGCAGCATCGGCGCATGGCGCTGAATGTATAGGCCGTTGCGCAGCCGAAGGTGTCGAAACTCATCCTCGCTCAACGCGCCCTTCAAGAATCTTTGCGTTTGGTCCCGAAACTGCGCCACCCGCTGGCGCACCAGAGTCTTGTCGGTCATGTCGTACCGGTACATGCGAAACACGATAGTTGCGCCGCCGCGGCCGCGCCAATTACTGCGCGACATGAGCTTATGACTGCCGATCCTTGTCAGTCATTGCCGATCCTTGTCAATCCGTGCCGCAGCACAGCGCCATTCCAGGCAGCAGTTCCCTCGGTAATAGGTAAAAACCGTGATTTGCTTGGCAGAGCAGATTCTAGGTTGGGCGCAGCATCGCGGGGGTAACACAGGGACCCCATTTGGCTAAAGATCTCACGGAAGTATCGGTCGCACCGGACACTTACCATGTCTCGCCCGAGCCCATGCTTTTGATCGCGGATTTGCACGGGGCTCTGGCGCTCTGCCTGCACGACGAGGGCCGCGGCGTGGGTGGGCTGCTGCACTTGCGCTTCATGGGCGGCACCGGCCGTCCCAGCGATGTGACCGACAACACATTGAGCTCGGTGCTGGTCGTGCTCGACAAGTTCAAGCGCGCGGTGCTTGGCAACGCAGCGGGCCGCGATGAGGTTCAGGCCCGCATCCTTGCTCACGCGCTGCCGCCGACCGATGCCGGCGAGCCCAGGGCTTCATTGGTGGATCTTATCCAGGCCGATCTGGCCGACGGCAAGATCGCCTGCGGATCGCAAACCATGCGCCGCACCGAAGGAATCCGTGTTTGCTTCCAGCCCTTCGAGGGGCGCGTCTGGATCTGCGGTCCGAACGATCTGCGCTCGGCCGGCCGCGCGCATCCCTCAGCCGGCTGAATTCATTATAATCCCCTAAGTTTAAGGGGGGGTCCCATGCGCGTCGCGATCCTGGCGGCAATCATTCTTTTGAGCGCTTGCGCCGGCAACGATATGAGCCTGGCGCCTCCGCCCGGTGTGGATTTCAGCGGCCGCTGGAAGCTCAATGTCGCCGACAGCGATGATCCCCTACATTTGCTGCAAATCGCCAATGCCCAGGCGTCTGCGGCGGCGGACAACGCCGCCAATTCGGGCGGCCGCGGCGGCCGCGGCCGTGGCGCAACCGGATATCCTGCGCCGACGCCGCCCGCCACGCCCCCGGTCGCTGCGCTGGCGGACGCGGCGCGCTTTCCCGGCAAACAACTTGAGATCAAACAAGTGAACGGCGTTCTGACCTTCAGCTCCGATGGTCAGACTCGTGTGTGCCAGCCGGGCGAATTTCACAGAGCGCGGCGGCATCACGTCAGCGCATCGGATCGCGATGCTCCGCTGCCGGCGGCGCGCGAGACGCCGCCGCCGAAATGCGGTTGGAGCGAGAAGACGCTTATCGTTCGCGGCAGCGAGACGGACGAAGATCGTCCGCTGTTCGAGGAGCACTACCGGATATCGGAAGATGCTCAGCGCTTGATCGAGGAAGTGAGTTTCCGCGGCGGCCGTTCGCGCGGCTTTACGATGTCGCGTGTGTGGGATCGTTCGGCGCAATAAAAAAGCCGGGCTCAGTGCCCGGCTTTCAAGTCCCCATGCCTCTCGTGATGCTTTATGAAGAGCGCTCGACGATGATCGGTCTTTTTATGTCCTTATTCCCAATTGCGTCCGAGCAACACTCTAGCTGCGCGCCGTCGCCGAAGCCAGCCCTATTGCAAAGAAGTGTGAAAATTAATGTAGCGTTATAGCAACAATATTTGTTAGTGAAGTCGGAGGGGGTGGGACTTCTAGTATCCTTAAGGCGAGTTCCGCATGACTTTGAGGTGATGGATTCCTTGGCCAAGCGCTCGAAACCGACTATGCCGGCAGAAGGTGTGCGAACCCGGCGTGCTTATTTTGACTGCCGGTACGGACAACTGCATGTACGAACCGCTTTTCCGACCACCGGCGGCTTCGACGAGCAGGTAACTCTCTTCTGTGTGCATCACGATCAGAGTTCCAGCCGCGCATTCGCCCGGTTTCTGCCCGAGATCGGCGATGTACGCTCCGTATACGCGCCGGACCTTCCAGGCCTGGGCGAATCGGATGGGTCGCCTTCATCCAGCGTCGCTGAGGCAGCCGGCGCCATGTCCGATCTCGCGGACGACTTGAGGCTGCGCCAGATCGACGTATTGGGGGTCTACACCGGTGCACTCGTCGCGCTGGATCTGGCCGCCGCCCGTGCCGAGCTGGTGCGGCGTTTGGTTTTGGTAGGCGTGCCGAGCGTCGAAGCCTTGAAGACGATTAGGCAGCCGACCTTGGTTATGCGCGCACAGCTCGAGGAAGAGGCTGGCGTTGCCAGGCTCAAGGCGGCATTGCCGAACGGCAAATTCGTCGATATTGCCGACTATGCCGGCGACCTATTCGACGCCGCCCCAAAAACATTGGCCAGGCAGATCGGCGAGTTCCTGACCGGCTAGCGCGGTGCGCCTCAATAAATTCATCAGCGAAACCGGCGTCTGTTCGCGCCGCGAAGCCGACAAGTGGATCGAGGCAGGACGTGTGAGCTGCAACGGCCGGCTTGCCCTCCTCGGTACCCAGGTGTCACAAGGCGACGAAGTCCGTATCGATGGCAATTTGATAGGGCGCAAGAAGCAGCAGGTGTATATTGCGCTCAACAAGCCCGTCGGCATCATCTGCACCACCGAGCCCGGCATAGAAGATAACATCATCGATCATGTGGGATTCCCCGAGCGGATCTTTCCCGTCGGCCGCCTGGACCGCGATTCAGAAGGGCTGATATTGCTGACCAACGACGGCGACATCGTCAATGAGATCTTACGCTCGGAAAATAATCACGAAAAGGAATACGTGGTAAGCGTCGATCGCCCCCTTACCGACCTTGCGCTGCGCATGATGGCGAGCGGCGTCAAAATAATGGGCGAGGTGACCAAGCCCAGCAAGGTGACGCGCCTGGATGCGCAAACATTTCGCATCATTCTCACGCAGGGGCTGAACCGCCAGATCCGGCGCATGTGCTCCGCACTGGGCTACAAGGTGCAGCGGCTGCAGCGCGTGCGCATCATGAATGTTCAGCTCGGAAATCTACGTCCCGGTCAGTGGCGTCACCTGACGCCTCAGGAACTGACGGAGCTGCTCGGCTAGTTCGGCCGCAGCGCCACAGAGGGCACACCGTCCGACCATCGCCGGGCGCAGCTCAGGCGCCAATCGGGGTCCTCCGCGTGTTCCGCCAGCCAGCGGTAGAAGTCCCGGCCTTGGTGGGTCCAGTAAGAATGGTTGAAGAGCACGCCGCCGCTGCTCGACCTCACGGTGAAGCGCCGGCGAAAGCCGAAGCTCGCGATGCCGCGCGTGCAGCTGATTCGCGGCGAATTCTCAGCCAGTGCATATTGATTAGGGCCGACCTGCAGGCGCAGCTTGCCGCCCTGCCCGTAGACGCAGATGTTGGGTCCCGTGGCGCGGATAAGCGCAATACCATGCACCAGCGCCGGCGGCGTGTCGCATGCTGTCCAGGTGCCGCCGAGTGCATGCCACTGCAGCACCATGCTTTGACGGCGGAAATCAACGACGGAAATGGTGGTGGCGTTATCCACTGCCACCCATTCAATCACACCTCGGGATCATTTTGCCGCTGTGTCGGCAAACACGCTTTGAATCGCACCGGCGGTGAGAATTTGCGGCAGCACCAAAGGCTCGGTCGCCCCCGGTTTGGAGTTGTAAACGACGTACAGCGGCACGCCGGCGCGGCCGAATGAGGCCAAGGCCTCGGTGATCGCAGGATCCCGGTTGGTCCAATCCCCTTTCATCAAGGTGACTTTTTTATCGCGAAAGATCTCCTGCACGGCAGCATCGGAAAACGCGTTGCGCTCATTGACTAAACAAGTCAGACACCAGCTGGCCGTAAAATTCACGAGCAGAGGACGGCCTGCCGCCCTCAGCTCCGCGACCTTCGCCGCACTGTAGGGCTGCCACTCATCGACGCCGGGCCGCGCTTGCGCCGTCCCGCCGGCTGCCGCCGCCGCGACATCGGCGAAGCGCACCGGAAGTATGATGGCCAACAGCAGCGAGATCACCGCAGCGGCGATGACCGTGAGCCGGCCGCCGCCGGCTGTAGAGCGGGATTTCTGAAATGACCACGCCGCCAGTGCAATGAGAATGCTTCCCGCGAGTGCCGCGCCCAAACCGAACGGCGTCGTCTCCTGTGCGACCACCCACAACAGCCACGCGGCCGTTGCATAAACCGGAAATGCAAACACCTGTTTCAGCGTGTCCATCCAAGCCCCCGGCTTGGGCAGGACGCGGCGCATCCACGGCGCAAATGACAACAACACGAAGGGCAGCGAGATGCCGACGCCCAGCGCCGCAAAGATGCACAGCGCGTTGATGGGTGCCTGCGTCAGTGCAGCGCCCACCGCGGGCGCCATGAACGGCGCGGAGCAGGGCGTCGCAACCAACGTAGCCAGCACGCCGGTAAAGAACGAGGCACTGTAGCTGTCGCCCTGCGTCATATTGTCGCCGACGCCGGCGAGGCCGCCGCCGACCTCGAATACGCCGGACAAGTTCAGCCCAACAGCGAGCAGCAGATAGACCAGCAAGGTGACGAAAAGCGGTGACTGCAGCTGGAAGCCCCACCCTAACTGCTCGCCGCCGGCGCGTAGCGCCAAGAGTACGCCGGCCAGACACAGCATCGAGAAGATCACGCCCGCTGCAAACACCAGTCCCTTGGCGCGCACTGCAGCGGGGTGCGTCTTCGCCTGCTCCATCACATTCAATGCCTTGATCGACAGCACCGGAAAAACGCAGGGCATGAGGTTCAATATCAGGCCGCCCAACACTGCGAACAGCAGCAACGTCGGCAGCGAATGCTCGGGTTCCGGGTTCGTGTTCGTCAACGGCGCGAAGCGCGGACCCGCCTTGACCTGATCGGCGCCCGCGCCCGGGAAGTCCGCCGCAATCTCAATGGGCACCGTGTCGGTTTGGCCGCCGTTCTTTTCGGTCGCCACCAGCACGCCGCGGATTGCGCCCGCCTTCGGCGGCTGATAGCCGACCTTCATGGAGAGCTCGAGCGCATCCTTGGACCGGCTCAGGGTTTGGGGCGTCACATATTCGATGCCGCCCTCATCATAGGGAAAGAACGCCAAGGATGTGATCTGAGACAGGGCCGCGCCCCATTCGCGCCCCAAGGTGATGATGAGCTTGTCGCCGGAAATTCGTGCGGAAGTCGGCGCGGGCTGAGTACTGGGCAATTCGCTGCGTGCAGTGGCGAACAGCGCCGCGGCGCCAGGATCGATGCCGCCGGCCTGAGCGCGGGCGGGTATCGTCAATTGCAGATTCGCATCTTCCGGGACGCAGACATCGGAGCAAACCAGCCAGCTTGCCTTGGCGGCCAGCGCCACGGCAGTGCCGGCTTTCAAATCCTTCGGTGCCGTGATTTGCACCAGGTGCAGCGCCTGCTTGGCATAGCCGTAATTGACCAGGGGCGCGATCTCGAAGCGATGCGGCGTCGTCCATACGATGTCGCCGGCCGTAAACCCCGGCGGCAGCTGCCAGGCGAGCTTCGTCGCTTCACCGGAATCGCCCGGGTTGCGCCAATAGGTATGCCAGCCGTCGCGAATGTCCAGCTCGAGCGCCACCCAAAACGTTTGCCCCGGCCCCACCGCGCCAACCTCGCTGACCAGGCGCGCTTTGACATTGTCGGCGGCGACGGTATTGCCGTTGAGCGCATAAGCGCCCGATGACGCAAAAAGGAATGAGAAAAGCCAGAATTTGAGTGCGCGCATGGGTCTATGTTACCGAATAACGCTCAACACGGCCGCAAGCCCCAGCCGGGCTGTGGACCGTCTCACAGTATGAGCTGCAATACCGCCGAGACCGCGCTGGAAGCCGCGCCGCGGTTGTCCTTGCGTCTCAACAATCACGTTTGGTTCAAGAGAGAAGACCTGCAGCCGGTATTTTCGTTCAAGATCCCCGGCGCCTATAACATCCCTCGGACCTGAAATCCCATGCAGGGCGCTACAGAACTCTGGGGACGTTCACGGCCGGTGAACGGTCACGCCGGTGCTCGCGGTTTGCACAGCATTGGGATCCGCTATTTTTTGCCAGCCCTGCGCGCGCCGCACCACCGCATCATCCGTGCCGCGAGCCTTCACCAGTACCGGCACCGCGGCATCGAGCTCCTCGGCCGCTTGCGGCAATCTGCCCAAATGCTCGAGCGCATAGGCGTGAATGGCGTGAGCCAGCGCCGTCTGCGGACTGGCGGCCGGCGAGGTCGCCGTCCAGATCTTGATGGACTCAGCGCTCTTGACAAGGGCCTCGGCGGACTTATTGCGGTCCACCAGCAGGCGTGCGAAGTGCATGAGCAGCGAGGCGCGATATTGATGATTCGCCGGCAACGACTTGTCGTAGATCGCGAGGGCTTGGCGGAATTCGTTCTCCGAAGCCGCCAGATCGCCCTTGTCGTGCAACAGCATTGCCAGACTCACGCGTCCGTAGCCGACGTTGTAGTTGTCCGGCCCGAAAAGCGATAGGCGAATCGCCACGGCATCACGCAAGAGCGGCTCGGCTTCCGTCAATCGCCCTTCGCGCTGCAACAACAATCCATAGTTGCCCTTGGTCATCGCAGTTTCCGGATGGCGCTCGCCATAGGCGGTTTCCTTGCGGTTGAGCGCGTCGCGGTAGAGTGTCTCCGCCTGCTTGAGATCGCCCATGTTTTGCGCAACGAATGCGAGGTTGTCCCGGTACTGGGCGACGCGGGGATGATCGTCTCCCAGAATCCGCCGATCCATATCCAACGCCCGTTCGTAAGTTTGCTTGGCGAGGGCCCATTCTTGAGCTCGTGTGTACACCTTGGCCAAATCATCCAAGAGTGACGAAACATCCGTTTGCGGGGCATTGTCGGACTGCAAAATCCCCAGGCTTTGCACGAACAATTCCTTCGCCTCGCCGAAGCGGCCTTGTTCTAATCGAAGCCTGCCGAGTGCCCACAGCGTGCGTCCGGACTCGACACTTTTTGCGCCGAATTCACTCTGGGAAATATGCAGTGCGTCCTGCAGGAGCGGCTCGGCATCGGGCAGATTGCCCGTGCCGATGCGTGCCGCCGCGACTTCCCGAAGCGTGCCGATATGCGAGCCGTCGCGCGCAGGCCCCTGCAGATCCAGGGCTTCGTTCAAGATCGGCAGGGCGTCCTTGTATTGTCCGAGGCTGTCGTAAACGGCGCCGACCGTTGACAACAACGCGGCCTTGGTTTCAGGTTGATCCTGGAGACCCGCCTCCAGCCGTTTCGCGCCGGAATCCAGCAGTTCGCGGGCCGTGACTTGATTGCCGCGATTTTCCTCCGGGTCCGACAGCTTGAACAAACTAACGAGAAACCCGGATACCTCCTCGGCACGCGCACGCTCGCGTTCGGCCCGTTCGCGTTGCTGCGCGACGTGGTCGCGCTCGGCTGCGATGCGTACCGACTGCACGTAGGTGGTGGTCGAGAACGCGATGATCATGAAGCTTGCAGCTGCCGCGGCGCTGACGGGCAGCCAGTGGCGCCGGACGAATTTCGAGGTGCGATAAGACACCGTATCCCGGCGCGCGATCACGGGCTTGCCCTCGAGATAGAGTTGAATATCGGCAGCCAGTTGTTCCGCCGATCCGTAGCGGCGCTCGGGCTCCTTGCGCATGGCCATCAACACAATATTGTTCAAATCGCCATCCAAGGCGCGCCTCAGGCGCTTTGCGCTGCTCGCGCGCGCCTCGGCAGTGGATTTCGATTCCGGCGAGTCGTCCGCGCCCACCATTTGGCTTGGCGGCGGCGGATCCTTCTCGCAGATCGCGCGCTCGATTTCCGAGAGGCGCATGGAGGAAATGAAGAACGGACTGGTTCCGCACAGCAATTTATAGAGCAGCACGCCCAGCACATAGACATCGCTGGAGGTGGTGATTGCCTGACCCCTTACCTGTTCGGGACTGGCGTGATCCGGCGTCATGATCCGAATGTCGGCTTGCGTCACCGCAAGCGTGTGCCGCGCGGCCTGCCGATCATCGAGCAGCTTTGCGATGCCGAAATCCAGCAATTTAGGCACGCCGGCGGCGGTTACCAGAATGTTGGACGGCTTTAGATCGCGATGCACGATGAGGTTCTGATGGGCATAGTGAACCGCGGCGCAAACCGTCTGAAACAGCTTTAGGCGCGCGTTGATGTCCAGACGATTGGAGTCGCAGAATTCGTCGATGGCAAGTCCATCGATGTACTCCATGACGATGTAAGCGCTGCCGTCGGGCAATGCGCCGCCGTCGAGGAGATGCGCGATATTCGGATGGTCGAGTTGCGCCAGGATCTGTCGTTCCAGCTTGAGCCGCGAGTGCATCGACCCCGCGAGCGTGCCGCCGTGCACGACTTTGATGGCAACCTGCTGTTCAAACTGAGCGTCCGCGCGTTCGGCGAGGTAGACCTCGCCCATCCCGCCCGCTCCCAAGGTACGCAGCACCCGATACGGCCCTATGCGATCTCCCATCATTTTTGGAGCATGCACCCCGGTATGGGTGATCTGCAAACGGCCGCCCTTGCGGCGGGGTGCTGCTTGCGTGTATGAAAGCGGTGCCCACGGAATATCTAGGAGATGGAGTCATGCCCAACGGAAATGAACACAAAGCCCCGCCGCCACCTCCGCCTCCACCCCCGGGCGGCGCAAAGCCGGGTGGCGGCGCAAAGACCGATGGCGGCACCGACCAGCCCCCGCAGAACCGGTTGCCCAGGGCGGCCGGTATCGGCGCTGCTGTCGGCGGCGCAGTCGATGGTCTGATCGGCGCGTTGCCTGGCTGCTGCCTGCAGCACCTGCACTAATTGGATAGCGTAACGGCCTACCAAGCGCTGCGGGAGCCGCGGCACGAGACATTGCGTGTACGCGGTCTCGACATGCATCTCACTCGCTGGGGACCGCCGTCGTCAGCGCTGCAGCCGCCCGTATTCCTACTGCATGGATGGCTCGATGCCGGGGAGACTTTTCAGTTCATCGTGGATGCTCTCAAGAAAGACTGGCCGGTCATCGCACCGGATTGGCGCGGATTCGGACGCAGCGAGCGGCCGCAGGAAGGCTACGGATTTCCCGATTATCTCGGCGACTTCGACGCGCTGATGGACCGGATTTCGCCGGACGCTGCGGTGCGCATCGTCGGCCACAGCATGGGCGGCAACATCGCGAATTTGTACGCAGGACTTCGGCCCGCGCGTGTGCGATGCGTCATTAATCTGGAAGGTCTCGGCCTGCCGCGTACCTCGCCCCAGGATGCGCCATCGCGCATGCGCAAATGGCTCGATCAAATCAAAAGCCCAACGGTGGAAAAAACCTACGATTCCTTCGAGCAGCTTGCCGCCATCATTCAATTTCGATATCCGCGATTTGCCCCGGGCGCCGCGGCGTTCGTCGCGCGCACTTGGGGAGTTGCGGATGAGGATGGACAGGTGCGGCTTGCGGCCGACCCGCGGCATCATTGGGTCAATCCCATCCTTTATAAGCGCGAGGACGCGGAGGCGACTTGGCGCGAGATGCGTGCGCCTAGCCTCGTCGTGCTGGGTCAAGAATCGGATTACTTGCCGCGACTGGGCGCGGACGGCACGCTTGAGGCGCTGCGCGCCGCCTATCCCGGCGCGGAAGTGATCAGCATCGAGGGTGCGGGACACATGCTGCACATAGAACGTCCCGAGGCGGTCGCGCCCGTGATAGAAGCATTCTTGGACGCCCATTAAGTGATCCGCCGCATTTATCCCACTCGATTCGGCCAGCTACATTTGCGCAGTCATGATGGCAAGGGGATGCCGCTGGTGCTGCTGCATTTGTCGCCGCGTTCCGGCGCGATGTGGCAGGCATTTCAGGAAAAACTCGACAGGCCGACGCACGCACCCGATCGTTTGGGCTACGGCTTCTCCGATGCGCCGCCCTGGGCGCTGTCCCTGGAACAATATGCGCAGGCCACGGTCGATGGGCTCAAAGCAGCCGGGATGCAGGGCCAAATCGACTTGCTCGGGGTGCATACCGGCTCCATCGAGGCGATCGAAATTGCGCATCAATTGGGCCCGCAGGTGCGCCGCGTGGCCGTGGTGGGCATGCCGCTCTTCACCGCCGAAGAGCAGCAGCGTCAACTCGAGAAATACAGCGAGCAGCCGCTGCGGCCGGCAACTGAAGGCGGCCATGTGCTGGGAGCCTGGCGCGGCGGACTCGCGCTGCGGCAACCGCCCTTTGACCTCGCCGACGCGCATGAGCGCTTCATCGAGCATGTGCTTGCGGCAAATCCCGGAGCCGCCTTTCGCGCGGCATGCGGTTACGCCATCGACAAAAAATTGAAGACTCTAAGATCGCCCTTGACCGTGTTCGCGCCGCATGACGACATTATTGAACAGACTTTGCGCGCCAAGCCCTTATTGAAGCCAAGCGCCGTGTTTGTTGATTTGCCCGACCTAGGGCTGGATCTCTTTCGTGCGGCGACCGACCGGATGGTGGCGCTCATCAACCGGCACTTGCCGGCGCACTAGGCCCTGTCGAATGAATGTCACGAAAATGCCGGCGGCAGGAAACGCGAATGCCATCTCTCCGTCTTCGGCGCAGCAACCAGGTACGCAATCGCCCACGCGCATGGCGGTGAATACGGATCGGGCCGATATTCGTCCGCTCGATATTCCTGCAGCGCTGCAGATTCTTCTCGCCGAAGTGCGCGCTTCGTTTGAATCGCGCGCGATCCTGATTGGCGGCGACGCGGGCGCCGGCGCTGAAAACCCGGCTCAAGCGGCGCGTGCGCTGCTGCAGTGGGTGTTGCAAGCGCTGCCGGACGAGAGTGCGACGATGCCGGTCTCGGGCCCGCCGGCATCGGGCGCGGCGCAATTGAACGCGGCGCAATTGAACGCGGCGCAGTTGAATGCGGCGCAGTTGAATGCCGCGCTGGTGCGCGCGGAAGCGGCGCTGCAGGCAGGCCTTGATCGCGCCATCAGCGCAATCGCCGCGTGGCGCGATGTGCCGGCGAGTGTCGTGGACGCGGCCAAGGACACGCGCGCTCTGGTCTTTGCGGTACTCGGCGATGATCCGCGCAACCCGCTCTGGCTGCGACCGGAATGGATTGGGCTGGCACCGCGATTCGAGCGATTTTGGCGGCGCCGACGCCTGGCGCGGCGGCGCCTGACTGATCCCGATGATTCTGCAGGCAGCTTCGATGACGGCAGCGAACCACGACCTTGACCCTGCGGCGCCGCAAACGGCTGCCATGATTCCCCTATTGAAGCGCATCGCTCTGACGGTGGTATTTTTGTGGTTCGCGCTCGGCGGCGTTGCGCATTTCTCGCTGACCGGGGCGGAAATGCGCATCGTGCCGCCGGTCATCCCATGGCCGCGGGCCGCCGTGCTGGTCAGCGGTGTTTTCGAGTTGTTGGGCGCCGCCGGTATTTTGATTCCCGCTACGCGCCGCGCTGCGGGCATCGGACTGTTCCTGCTGACCATTGCGGTCACACCTGCAAATGTCTACATGCTGCAGCATGCCGGGCTTTTCAATGTGCCCCTTTGGGCGCTGATCATTCGACTGCCATTTCAACTGGTGTTGTTGGCGCTGATCATTTGGAGCACGTGGCCGCGGCCGGTCACTCCGTGACGACGTTGACGTCGCCCGCATTCACCGAAACCACGCCATCGATATCCGCCAACTTTGAGCTCAGTTTCGACACTGATCCGGTTCCCTGAACTTCCAACTCCACCGTGATCGGCGCACGAAGATCAGGCCCCCGCCGATGCAGCCGCTCGAAGATCCACATGACCCGTTCAACGCCCCGCGCTTTTCAGAAAGTGAATGCGCGTCGACAGCTAGCCCGCCATATCTTACGATCGCTGCATGCTGAGCGCACCTAGATTGACCGGCTTGTCGGGTAACGAGATTTACTGCATGCGCCTCAAGGGGCTCATTCCGAGCGGCGTCGTCATAGGCAATAGCATCCAGTCCATGGGGTTTCTTGGCGGGGTCCGCTCGGCTTTCCGCGGCATCGTGGGCGGTGAAATTCCCGATGTGACGCAAATGATTCATGAGGGCCGCGCCGCGGCCTTCAAGCGCATGCGGGCGGAAGCGGACCGCGAGCAGGTCCACGGCGTCGTCGGCGTAACCTCGGAACTGCGCGGTCTCAGCGGCAACTCCGAGTTCTTGTTCGTCGGATCCGGCGTCAGCGGCGGCCCGGGAACCGCGCTGTTCACCAGCGCCGGCGACGCTCAGGAGCTGTACTGCCATATGGACGCAGGCTACGAGCCGAAGGAATTTGTCTTCGGCAACATCGCTTATTCGGTGGGCGCCGTGGGCGGAATTGCCGGTACATTGAAGACCCTGGTGCGCGGCGAGATCAAGGAATTCAGCGATGTGTTCAACGAGACCCGCCATCACGCGCTTGATCGGCTCGTTACGCATGCAAAAGCCGTGGGAGCCAATTCCGTGGTCGGCGTGCGCACCAACGTGCTGCGTTTCGCCGGTTTCCATGAGATGTATATGGCGGGAACGGCTGCCTCTCACCCGGTATTGCCGGCCGAAACTCGCGCCGCGCCGGTCAGCAGCGATCTGACCGGCGAGGAACTCTGGGGTATGACGCAGCTGGGATACATGCCCATCAAGCTGCTGATATCGACGTCCGTGTATTCGCTCGGCGCCATCGGCGGAATCCGAGCGGCATTCCAGGGGTTGGTGCGCGGCGAACTCGGCGATCTGACCACCCTGATCTACGATGCTCGCGAGCAGGTTTTTGACCGGGTCAAGCGCGAGGCCGCGGTACTGGGGGCCGAAGAGGTCGTCGGCATCAAGACCTATATCGTCGAGCTCGGATCCAGCTTGGTCGAAATATTCGCCGTCGGCACGGCGATACGCAAACTGCCGGGAATTTCGGTTAAGACCGCAGCGTTGCCGGCGCAGGCCATCATCCGCGACAAGGACACATGGTTGAATGGCTCCGTCGGCTTGGAAATTCAATCGCTCCGCGCCGGCGGTTGAGCGGGAATTCCTCACGGCAGTGCATGTGTCCCGACGTATTTGAGTGAAAAACCCCTACATAAAGCGGCTTTCCAGACAAGTACGCGGCCGCTGGCGGGCCAGGTCGCTCGGCGAGCACGGCGTAGCAATCGTTGCCGAGACCAAAAACGGCCGCCTTTGCGTGCACGCAGGGGACTTCAACGTCTCGCGCTCGCTGCTGCAAAACGGAGAGTACGATTGGCCGCAAATCACCTGGTTGAAGCAGGTGCTCGGCGCACAGTCGCGCGCCGTGTTCGCCGGCGCGCATATCGGTGCGGTGCTGATTCCGCTGGCGCGTATGGCCGAAATGCGCTCGATGGTCGCCTACGAGCCGAGCCCGCGCAATTTCAAGCTGCTGAACATGAATCTGGACCTGAACGGCATCAAGGGAGTGATCGCAATCAACGCCGCATTGGGAGATCGGCCCGGCGACATTCAATTCACGGAAAACAGCATCAATACCGGCAATAGCAGGATTGCCGCCGCGGACGGCGAAATCACCGTGAAGTTGGAAACGCTCGATCGCACCATCCCGCCGGACTGGCATTCGATCGATCTCATCGTGATGGATATCGAGGGCAGCGAGGTCGCAGCCATGCGCGGCGCGCGCACGACTCTGGCGAAGACCAAGAATCTATACATCGAATTCTCACCCGTGCAGCTGTACGAGCAAGGCAGCAGCGCGGCCGAATTTGCCGAAATCGTGGCGCGGCATTTCAAGTCGGCCTACGTGTTCGGCGCGCCGATTCTGTTCTTCGGGCCGGATAAATTTTCCGAGTACTTGAAGGCACTGCAAGATCACCGCAGCCTATTGCTGAACATCCTCTTTACCCAGGATCTTGAATCGAATCCGCAGCGCATGACCAACGCGTAGCCACTCTCGGAGAACTGATAATGGACAAGCCCCCGCTGCCGCCGTTTACCTTTGAAACGGCAACGCAAAAAGTCCGAATGGCCGAGGACGGCTGGAATACACGCGAGCCTAAGCGGGTGGCGCTGGCCTACTCCATCGACAGCCGCTGGCGCAATCGCGCCGAATTTATCCGCGGCCGCGAAGCCATCGAGGCATTTCTCGCGCGCAAATGGGCGCGTGAGCTGGACTACCGCTTGATCAAGGAGCTGTGGGCTTTTCGCGAAAGCCGCATTGCCGTGCGCTTCGCCTACGAGTGGCATGACGACGGCGGACACTGGTTTCGCAGCTACGGCAACGAAAATTGGGAGTTCGATCAGCACGGCCTGATGAGATTGCGCCACGCGAGCATCAACGATCTGCCGATTGCCGAGTCCGAGCGGCTCTATCAATGGCCTCTCGGACGTCGTCCGGATGATCATCGTTCCTTGAGCGATCTGGGACTGTGACCGGCGGCCTCGCGGTTCTCAAAAACCGCGATTTCAGGCTGTATCTCGGTTCCAGGGTCTGCGCTTCGATCGCCACGCAAATGGTGATCATGGCGGTCGGCTGGCAGGTGTATCACATCACCGGACGCGTGCTCGACCTCGGCTTGATCGGACTGTCGCAGTTCCTGCCGTTCGTTTGCCTGGTGCTGTTTTCCGGACACGTCGCTGATCAGTTCGATCGGCGCCTGATCATCATGCTCGGGCACTGTGCATATGCCGTCTGTACATTGCTGTTGCTCAGCTTTGCGTGGTCGAACCTGCAGACCACCCTGCCGATCTTCGCGGTGCTGACCTTTCTCGGCGTGACCCGGGCCTTTCAAATGCCGGCGGCGCAATCATTCGTCCCCACCATCGTGACGAGGCAGGGTCTGCGCAATGCGCTTGCACTTAACTCATCGGCCAATCAAGTTGCGGCTATCGTGGGGCCCAGCATCGGCGGCATTGTCTATGCGATCGCCGAGACACGCATCGGCCGGAACTCCGGCGCCAGTGTGGTTTTTGGCGCGGCGGCGGTCGTGTTGTTGGTGGCCATCGCGCTGGTCTCGCTGATCCGCAAGCGCCGATCATCCTCAGGCCGCGCCGAACTCGCATGGTCTACCCTCTTGTCGGGCTTGCGTTTCGTCTGGCATCGCAAAACGGTACTTGGCGCCATCTCGCTGGACCTATTTGCGGTATTGTTTGGCGGTGCAACAGCGCTGCTGCCGGCCTATACCCGGGAGGTGCTGCATGCGGGTCCCGATGTGTTCGGCTACTTGCGCGCGGCTCCCGGAATCGGCGCCGGTTCAATGGCCTTGTGGCTGGCGTTCCGGCCGATTTCGCGACATGTCGGTGTTACCATGTTTGCCGGCGTCGCAGCATTCGGACTTGCGACAGTGGTGCTGGGACTCACGCAACGCTTTTCGGTCGCCATGGTTGCCCTAGTCATACTCGGAATGGGAGACATGATCAGTGTGTTCGTGCGTTCGCTGCTGGTCCAGCTACAAACGCCGGATGAGATTCGCGGCCGAGTCAGTGCCGTGACCGCGGTGTTTATCGGCACTTCGAATGAGTTGGGAGAGTTCGAGTCGGGTACCACGGCTGCGTGGTTTGGACTCTTGCCGGCCATTGTGATCGGAGGTGTCGCCACCATGGTAGTTACTGTTTTATGGGCACGCTTTTTATTTCCGGCGCTTTGGCGCATGCAGACATTCGAGCACTAGCGGGACAACCCAGATGGACCCTCAAGAAGGCGAACCTGGCCACGGCCATAACCAAGCGCACGATCATAACCAGGCTCATGGCCATGAGCACGCGCATCACGGGCACTCGCACGCCATAGCGATCGAGGGCATCAATCTGCGCATGGGAATTGCGGTGGCCCTCAATTTGCTGTTCGTGATGGTGGAGGGTGGTTTCGGATTTGTTTCGAATTCGGTGGCATTGATTGCTGACGCCGGCCATAACTTGAGCGATGTACTGGGCTTGGTCTGCGCCTGGGGCGCATTGCTGCTGGGACGCCGGCCGCCCGGCGCCAAATTTACCTATGGTCTGGGACGCTCTTCGGTGCTGGCGGCGTTGGTGAATGCAGTGCTGCTGCTGTTGGCTTGTGGTGCCATCGCTTGGGAGGCTGCCAGCCGGCTTGGGTCGCCGCCGCCGGTCGCGGGCCGGACGGTGATGGCGGTCGCCGCCATCGGCATTGTGATCAACGGCATCAGCGCGTGGATGCTGCACGCCGGCAGTCACGGCGACCTCAATCGGCGCAGCGCCTATATCCACATGCTCGGCGATGCCGCGGTGTCGGCCGGTGTACTGGTCTCCGGCGGAGTCATTATGTTAAGCGGTTGGAACGGCCTCGATCCTCTGGTCAGCATAGGTATCGTTGCGGTGATTCTGATCAGCACGTGGCGGCTGCTGCGCGACTCGCTGACGTTGTCTCTGGACGGGGTTCCCGCCAGCGTCAATTCGTCCGCGGTGATGTCCTATCTCGCCGATCAGCGCGGGGTCACCGATGTGCACGATTTGCATATCTGGGCATTGAGCACCACCAGCGTCGCCCTGACCGCACATCTGGTCGTGCCGGACCGCGGTGCGGAAGACGCGCTCTTGACATCGCTGACGCCGGATCTAAAGCGCCGCTTTCAAATTCAGCATGCCACGCTGCAAATCGAACGCGACCGTTGCGCGCACGGTTGTGAGGACGAGGCCGCTGCCTAGCGGCTAAGGATGGCTGCGCAACGGCGCCGCGATGGCGATACTCAGGGCGAGCCGCCGCGGTGCCAGCCCGGCGCGCAATAGCGCGATCACAGGTTCGGCGAGCCTGCGATTCAGCCGATTCTTCAAGTCCGGCTTCAGTCGTTGCGGGCGCTGAGTATGCCACTGGCTTGCTGCTCCGGCGCCAAGCGCAGCAACTGCAGCAGCACATACGCCGACGTCCCGATATTGCCGAGAAGCATGATGGCCGCGAACCAGAGAATTCGCTTCGTCCAACGCGCTTCTTTGTAGAAGACCCAAACGTAAAAGGTCAAAAAACCGCAGTAGGCATCCATGAACGCGGCGATGGTCCAATAACGGTCGGGCCCGATTGTCAGGCCGCCCCATTGAAGCAACGGCTGGCGGGTGCCGGCCCACAAGTTATAGACGGCCAAGACGATAAAAATGCAGCAAAACAGGATTTTCAGGAGGTTTTTCGCAGTCATATGGACGCTCTTCGCCGCTATTGCGCCGGCGCCGCGGGGTGGATTGAACGGCTCAAATATATTCTTGCGCGCTGCCGGCGTAGCGCAGAACGGTACAAAGCCGCTACAGTCCGGCAAGGAGATCATAAATGTCCAATGAAAGCGCGATCCGTCGCGACGTCGGCGCCATCGCGCTGATGTTCACCGGATTGGGTTCCATCATCGGTTCAGGCTGGCTGTTTGGCGCTTGGCGCGCCGCTCAACTTGCCGGGCCCGGCGCAATTTATGCCTGGGTCATCGGTGCGGTGGTCATCATGTTCGTCGCATTCACCTACGCCGAACTGGGCGCCATGTTCCCGGAGTCCGGCGGCTCGGCTCGCTACGGCCAATATTCGCACGGTACCCTGGTCGGTTTCGTGGCGGGGTGGGCGGCGTGGATCGCGATCGTCTCCGTGATCCCGGTGGAGGCCGAGGCGTCCGTGCAGTACATGAGCTCATGGCCGTGGGATTGGGCGCACGCGCTGTATGTGCACCAGGCCAACGGCCAGGGCGAACTGACCGCCGGCGGATTGTCCATATCGGCGGCGTTGGTGGTGATCTATTTCCTGGTGAACTTCTGGAGCGTGAAAATATTCGCAAACACCAACAGCGCCATCACCTTCTTCAAGCTCATCGTGCCTGCGGCCACGGCCATTGCCTTGATGTGCAGCAGTTTTCACCCGGAGAATTTCCATATCGGCGTGCATGGCGGATCCCACGCCGGCAATTTGGCCTCGATTCTCACGGCCGTCGCGACCAGCGGCATCGTGTTCAGTTACAACGGCTTCCAAAGTCCGGTCAATCTCGCGGGCGAAGCCCGCCATCCCGGCCGCAGCGTGCCCTTTGCGATCATCGGTTCCATCGCCTTGAGCACGGTGGTGTACCTGTTGCTGCAGGTGGCCTTCCTCGGTTCCGTATCGCCGGAACATTTGGGCGAGGGATGGGCGGCGCTCGAGTACAGCTCGCCATTCGCGCAATTGGCATTGGCCCTGAACCTCAACTGGCTGGCGATATTGCTCTACGCGGACGCCTTCGTCAGTCCCAGCGGCACCGGCAGCACTTACACCGCCACGACCGCGCGCGTGCTCTATGCCATGCAGCGCAGCGGCACCGTTCCCGAAGTGCTGGGTAAGGTGCATCCGAAATACGGCATTCCGCGCCCGGCGATGTGGTTCAACTTGGCCGTGTCCTTTATTTTCCTGTTCTTCTTCCGCGGCTGGGGCAAGCTCGCAGCGGTCATTTCAGTCGCCACGATCGTTACTTACCTGGTCGTGCCGGTCAGCGTCATGGTGCTGCGGCGGACGGCGCCGGAATTGCGCCGTCCGTTGCGCGTGCCGGGCCTGCCGCTGCTCGCGCCCATCGCGTTCGTGCTCGCCACCTTGATGCTGTTTTGGGCGCGTTGGCCGCACACAGGTCAGATCATGCTGCTGTTGATCCTGCCCCTGCCGGTGTATCTGTACTATCAGGCCAAAGGCAATTGGCGCGATTTCGGCCGGCAGATGCGCGCATCGTGGTGGCTGCTTGCCTATCTCCTGAGCGTCACAGCTTTGTCGTGGGCGGGCAGCAAAGAGTTCGAAGGACACGACTACATCGGCTACGGCTGGGATCAGCTTTGCGTTGCCATAGCCTCGCTGGCCTTTTATTTTTGGGGATTGCGCAGCGGCTGGCGCACTCCCGACGTGATCGCCGTGGAGCATGATGTCGCGGAAATGGCGGCGGTGAAGTCCTAAGCCTGCAGCAGCTCCTGGGCCTCGTTCTGCCCGGCACGCAGATAGATTGAACGCTTCGGACGGGCCATAACACGCTGAACCATCGGTACGAATGCCTGCAGCGGCATCGTGCCGTAGTTCGGATCGAAGGCGTTCTGATCATGCCGCTCGCAGAACAGCGCCGTGCGTTCGAAATTCGGATGACCGCGAAACTGTTCGCGCAGGTTGCGATCCAGCCCCAAGTGGTGAAAGAAGTAGTAGCCCTGGAAGATGCCGTGATGCTGCAGCAGCCACCAGTTCTCATCGGAAACAAAGGGCTTCAGCACCGTCGCGGCAAGCTCGGCATGATTGGTTGAGGCGAGAATATCCCCCATGTCGTGCAGCAAGGCGCACACCACGTATTCCTCGTCCATGGAATCGCGCAAAGCGAGCGTCGCCGATTGCAGCGAATGCTCGAGCCGATCCACGGAAAATCCGCCGCAATCGCCTTTCAACATTTGCAAATGCGCAACGACGCGGTTGGCCAGCTCGCCGTTGAAGGCATTCGCGGCCGTCGCAATCTTTTTCCAGTCCGCCTGCGTGCTCTCGGTCATCGCCGTGAAGCAGGCGCGATCCATTTCGCTGTGATCTGACATGTGCTGAGCTCCTCTCGATACGCGTGGATGCATTCATTATATCAGCGCAGCCCTGCGCCGCTCGTCAGATACACCGCAAACGTACCCAGCCAATGACCGCCCTCGTAGTGCTCGCCGGTGACCGCCGGCAGCGCAGCTTCTCGATGCCGTGCGGCAATTGCTCGCAGTCCCGCCGCTCGTCGATCGCCTTTGGGCAAGCCATGAGCGATTCCCTCGAGCATCCAGGCGCGGCTCAAGTTCAAGCCGTCGATATGCGCGAGCTTGGGATCCGAGCGGTCGGTGACCACGCCGGGCTGCAGCCAGCCGCTGCCGCCGGCCTCCGGAATGCCGGGCAGAAAGTTCGACAGCCAAGCGCCAAACGCCTTAGGTTCGAGCACTCTGCGCATGAAGTCCGCTTCGGCAAGGCAGGGCGATAGAAAATCTTCTCCCGACGGCTCATAGCTCAACGGGCAATTGTGGTCCTTGATGTAGAAACGGTGCGCGGCATCGTTCAGCAGCGCGCGCATGCCGGTATCGCCGGCCACGCCCGCCCAATCCCAGATCAATCCGAAAGAGAATGCGGTCTGATCATGCTCACCGATGCGGATCGGATAGTGCAGCTTCGGCAGCCAGCTCTTGATGCGCGAGGCGGCTTCCGCTTCCAAGGGTTGCAACGTAGCGGACCATTGCTTGCCTTGCGGATCGTTCCACTCGCGCAGCTCCGCGGACAGTTTGAGCAGCCACGCCAAGCCGTAGGGGCGCTCGAATGAGGCGCGTCCCGGATGCTTAAGGTACAGCAGTTCGCCGGCGATGTTTTGGGCGGTAAAGCTCTTCGCGAGCTGCGCCCGCGCCGGTGCGGCAAACGGGGCACTCGGCATCAGACGCAGCAGGCGCACCAGCAACCAATGACCGTGCACATCCGAATGCCAATCGAAGCAGCCATAAAATGCCGGCGTCAATTCTCGCGGCGGGCGCTCGTCAGCATCGCGGTCCATCGTAAGACTGATGTGATTGGGATACTCATCGTGTAAACACTTCAGCGCCAAGCCCGCGAAGCGTGCGGATGCCGCCGGATCCATCGATAGAGGGGTACTGGAGCCCGCCGGAGCAGCAATGCTCGCCCAGGGCAACAGCAGCAGAGCAACTCGTAGAGTTTTTGAACGCATGACAAGGTTCCTGGCTTTTTCGGTGTCGGCAGGTGTGAATCTTAGCGCGGCTTGGCGCGGCGCGTGGCCTGGGCTGTATGAGGATCGTCAGGCCAATAATGCTTGGGATACCGGCCTTTGAGGTCCTTCTTCACATCGTGATAGCCGCGACTCCAGAAGCTCACCAAGTCCTTGGTGATTTGTACGGGACGGCCCGCGGGGGACAGCATCTTGAGCAACAGCGGCACCTTACCGGCGGCAACCGATGGCGTCTCCGTCAATCCGAACAGCTCTTGCAGGCGTACCGACAAACTTGGGTTCTCGCCGTCCAGGTAGTCGATCGGAATGCGCGAGCCGCTGGGTACCGTGAAGTGCGTCGGCGCCTCCCGATCCAGGATCACCCCCTGTGCATGGCTGAGAAAGGCGCGTAGCGCGTTACTTAAGTCCATTCGAGCAAAATGTTCGCGCCGCGTGAAGCCGACGATCCAAGGCGTGGCCCATTCCTCGAGCGTACGCGCCAGTGTTTCATCGCTGAGATCCGGCCACGCTGGCGTGCTTGCCGCTTGGTATTGCTTCATCAGCATGACCCGCGCGCGCCATTGCCGCAGCTCCTTCGTCCATGGCAGCGCGGCGATGCCCAAACCCTTGAGTCCGATGAGCAGGGCTCGCTGCATCGCATCCGGATCAGGCTCGCGCATGTCGGTTGAGGTGAGCAGCAGGGCGCCTAGGCGCAATTCCTGTTTGGCGCTGATTGCTTCCACGCGCTCATCCCAGCGTATCTCCGCTGATCCCTGCGTCAGCGCGCTAAAATACTTGGTCAAGTCGCTGAAGGCGATGGGAGCGGCGAGAAAAATCCGCGCCTCACGGTCCGCTCCGTCCAGTTCGGCAGCGACGATGAATTCGGACTTCGCGAGCGATTGCGCTTCGGCGAAACGAGCGCCGCGGCCGTTCGCCAGCAAGTAACGTCCTTCAGCGCCGCGTGCCTGTCCAATTCGATCCGGATAGGCCCAAGCCAGAAGAATCCCGCTCGCCGAGTGCGGATCGGCACTGTCGCGCGCACTGCGCACGAAGTCTTTCTGCCAACGTGTTGAACTGCGCTGCGCTTGTGCCTTGGCGCGCGCATCGACGGCGGCGCCGGGCGGCACGTCGCGTTCATCGCCGTGCAAGACTGCGATCCGCAGGCGCAGGTCGGCATCGCGCGACCCCATGCCTGCGCGCAGGATGTCGCGCTCGCTCAGGATTGCCGCGAGATCGCATGCCAGGCGCTGCGCACCGAGGTCCTGCGCTTTCACCAGCATATGCGCGAGACGCGGGTGCATGCCGAACTTCTGCAGAGAACGGCCATGCGCGGTGACGCGTGCCGCCGCGTCGATCGCCTCGAGTTGCCGTAGTAACTCCCGAGCCTGGGCCAGCGGCGCCGGCGGCGGCGGGTCGAGCCATGCGAGACTGTTCGCATCGGCAGCGCCCCAACAGGACAATTCCAATGCCAGCGGTGCGAGGTCGGCATGCAGGATTTCCGGCGGCGTTTGCGCAGCCAACGAGGCATGCGCACCCTCGGACCAAAGGCGATAACAGACCCCTTCACTGAGGCGGCCGGCGCGGCCGCGCCGTTGTTCCGCCGCGGCTTGCGACACTTTCCCCGTTACCAACCGGCTCATGCCGGTCTGCGGATCGAATTCAGAATAGCGCCGCAATCCGGAATCGATGACCACACGGACGCCCTCGATGGTCAGGCTGGTTTCGGCGATGCTGGTTGCCAGCACGACCTTGCGTTGCCCGAACGCGGCGGGTGCGAGCGCCGCATCTTGGGCGGCTCCTTCGAGTTCGCCGTACAAAGGCATGACTCGAATGCGCCGATCGAGGTCAGACTCCTGCAGCGTGCGCTGCACCCGGCGGATTTCCGCCGCGCCCGGCAGAAAACACAAGACATCTCCGGCATGTTCGCGCAAAGCGGTGCGCACGACGTGCGAGACCTGCAGCTCCAGATGAAGCGCGCTGCGCCGGGGAACGAAGCGGGTCACGACCTCGAAACTGCGGCCCTGCGCGGACACCGTCGGCGCGTCCCGCAGCAGTCGAGCGAGCGGCGCCAGATCGAGTGTGGCCGACATCACCAGCAGGCGCAGATCCTCACGCAGGTTCTGCTTGCTCTCGAGGCACAGCGCGAGGCCCAGATCGGCATTCAAACTGCGCTCGTGGAATTCATCGAAGATGACACAGGCTATGCCTGAAAGTGCCGAGTCCTCTTGCAGCATGCGGGTGAGGATGCCTTCCGTGACCACCTCGATGCGTGTCTCGCGGCTGACCCGGGTTTCCAGGCGCGTCCGAAATCCCACGGTGCGACCGACCGCTTCTCCTAAAAGAGCCGACATCCGGTTTGCGACGGCGCGGGCGGCAATGCGGCGCGGCTCGAGCATCAGAATTTTTTGATCGTTGAGCCACGGAGCGCCCAATAACACGATGGGCACGATCGTGCTTTTCCCGGCCCCCGGCGGAGCCTCGAGCAGCACTTCGGTGCGCTCAATCAGCGCCGCACGCAGCGCAGGCAGCGCCTCGGTTATGGGCAAGTCGGGTAGCGATGGTGCTTTCACTGGCGCCGTACGATAACCCATGGACCTCAAGGGCCGGGATGGCGGCGTGCTAAAATGCGCGCCGTCGGGCCTGTAGCTCAGTTGGTTAGAGCAGGGGACTCATCAAAAATGGTGCCTTCGCATCGCAAGGTGCGAAGTGGACGGGATGAATTCAGGGAAACCTGACCAGCTTCGAAGCTGATGGCAACCCTGAGCCAAGCCGGCGGTGCACCGCCGGAAGGTGCAGAGACTACCTGAGCGCGTATAAGCCGCGCTTAATGACAGGCTAGAGCGTCCCGCACCCCACTGGGGTGAAGAGATAGTCCACTCCCTCCGGAAACGGCGGGGCAGAAGTGAATCCCTTGGTCCTCGGTTCGAGTCCGAGCGGGCCCAC
>DATAVX010000092.1:0-2289 GCA_036267535.1 Steroidobacteraceae bacterium | reverse complement strand
CTTGACCTCGCGCTGTCGCGCAAGCACGCCCTCGCCCGGCGCAGCGATCGGCTTGAGGTGGCCGGTTCCGATCGCGGAGAGCCCCGCACCGCCTGGCCCTTCGACGTCGACTACGCGCCTTCCGGCGAGGATGCGCTTGAGCGTGCGCTTCGTTTCTTCTTCGATTTGGGCCCAGGCCGCATCGGAGATCGGCGCAAGCTCGCGGTGAAGATTGTTCATGGGCCCTTTTCTCCTTTGAGGGAGCCGATTCCAAGCGAACCGTCCGACGCCGGTCCTGGAGACGGCGATAGCGCAGCCGGCGGCGCAGGCACCGGGCCGTCTTCGCCGAGCGCGTCCAGGAACGTCGCGGAGGGTACGAAAAATAGCGTTCCGGTCACGGCGCGGCTGAAGTCGAGCAGCCGATCATAATTGCCGGGCGGCTTGCCCAGAAACATGTTCTCGATCATCTGCTCGGTCACCCGCGGCGTGCGGCAATAGCCGATGAAATAGGTGCCGTATTCGCCCTCGCCGACCTTGCCGAAGGGCATGTTGTCGCGGACGATCTGAAATTCCTGCCCGTTCTCGGAGATGGTCGTGAGCGCATTGTGCGCTGAGGTGGGCTTGACCGCATCGTCCAGTTCGATATCGGCGAGCTTGGTGCGGCCGATGATGCGCTCCTGCGTTTCGGTGGGCAGCGCGTTCCATGCCGAAAGGTCATGCAGATATTTCTGTGTGATCACATAGCTGCCGCCGGCGAACGCGGCATCCTCGGCGCCAATGAGAGCGGCGTCGATCACCGCTTGCCCACGCGGGTTCTCGGTGCCGTCGACAAAGCCCAGGAGGTCGCGGTCATCGAAATAGCGAAAGCCATGCACCTCATCGACCGCTGTGACCGCGTCGCCTAGCCGGCCCATGATCTGCGCCGCGATCTCGAAACACAGGTCCATCCGCTTGGCGCGGATATGGAACAACAGGTCTCCCGGAGTCGCGACTGCCTGGCGCGATCCCGCGCGGAACTCGCGGAAGGCATGAAGTTCAGCTGGACGCGGATCGCCGAACAGCCGGTCCCAAGCGTCGGACCCGATTCCCATTACGCAGGAGAGGCCGGCCTCGAGATCGCGAAACTCAACCGCGCGAACCAGGCCTGCAAAGTCCGCGCAGAACGACCGCGCGGCGGCGATATCCTGCTCGCCCTTGTTGATGGTCACGACCAGGAAAATCGCGGCGCGCGTGAGCGGCGCCGATACCGGCTGTGCAACCACAACGGCTGCTGTGTCTGAAATCACGTGGGCCATGAAGTCTCTCGCCCGCGTTTTCATGTCTGGCCGGCGGCTGCGGATCAAGATTTATCTTTCGGCCTAATTGTCGCCGGGCTCCGCGCTTGCGAGCGGGCGGTGGGGTTTGGTAGCCAATCCAACGCAGAAGATGAGTCCGTTGCCCGCTTTAGGACACAATTTGCTAGCGCGGCTTTTCGCTGCTACACTAAGCCTCAATGTTGAGTTTGGTCCGACTAACGGCCAGCGAGCAGTGGGGGAGAAATGCGTTTTGGCTTCTGGATTGCCGCCGCGGCGCCGCTATTCGCGACCGCAAGCGCTCCGGCCTACGCCGGGCTGGTCGGCGACGGGACCAACACAGTTACCGCGTTCTTCTACATCAATGCCCCAGCGACGCCTTCGGGCGGTGGCTGCGACCAATCCACCCAGAGTTTTTGCGAACAGCAATACAACTTCGACTCTATGGGCATGGCGCAGTTTGTTCTGACCGTTCCTGCGCATTTCGTCCAAGCTCCGATCGCCGGCGTGACGGTCGACGTCGAGGACACGCAGATCATCATCACAAACGAACTGCCCGCCACGTTCTGCAGCGACGGCACGAGCGCTGGATCGGCCTGCGCTGACCCCTTTACGGGTTTCGAGTTCCTATTCTCCTCCGGCGTGGACATCACCGGGGTTAGCGTCGATTCCAGTAGCGATTTTTTTGCGAATAGCGCGCCGCCGCATTTCGGGCTGCAGTTGCTTTCTCCGACCGACATTCTAATCGACGTAACCGGGGCTGCTCCCGCAATCGGCGGAAAACTCATCCTCGATGTCACGACCAACGGCGGCGTGACGCCGGTCCCCGAGCCTTCGACCTGGGCGCTGATGTTGCTGGGCTTCGCGGGCCTCGGGTTTGCGGGATGGCGGCGGATGGCGCAAGCGACATAACGCTCGCGCACCGCTCGCGAAGCCTTGCGTCGAGCGCCCGTGATCGCCCGGTTTCGCGACTGCGGCAAATCGCATAAGCTTGCCCGCGTCCAATGTTTTCCGCTGA
>DATAVX010000091.1:0-1595 GCA_036267535.1 Steroidobacteraceae bacterium | reverse complement strand
GTCTGCGATGCGCAGCGATCATCGCTTCGCCCATGCGCATCAACCGCGCGCCAAGGCCGTCCGACCCGATGCTCTGCGCGGTCACCCGGGCCCCTTCCAGCAAGAGATAAAGCTCGTCGGCAAGCATCTCCGGGTCGTTCAGGCCGCCGCTTCGGCACAACTCTGCAAGGCGGTTTCGCTGGGCAAGCTTGTAGTTTTCAATCACGCGGCGTGCCGGGTGGGTTTTATCCGGCAATTCGACTGCGGCATTGGCGAGCGCGCAGCCGCGATGATTGCTGTCGCCAAGGTGGTCGGCCATCTCCGCGAGCCAGGCGCGAACTTGTGCGAGCGGGTCGCCTGAATGGGCGCTTTCATAGGTTTTCCAGCGCTGGTCACCCTGTGCTGCGACTTGACGCAAACATTCAGCCACCAACTCGTCCTTGGAGGCAAAATGGCGGTAAAGCGTCATCTTGTTGGTACCGGCTGCTTCCGCGATGGCCTCAACGCCTATCGCCCTGATGCCGTGGCGGTAGAACAGCTCGCTGGCGACTGCCAGGAGCCGCGCCCGCGGCGGAATTCTGTCATTGTTTCCAACGCTTAGCGCCAATGACGCGGATTTCATGGACGTTCCCCTTGACTCGGATGTTACCGATCAGTATTTCACTGACGACAGATGGGTGTTACCGGTCAGTATCACAAGGCGGAACGCACGTCACTACACAAGAGCGATAAGCGGCCGACCAGCCATTCTGCTAAGCGCAGACCCCCGCATTCGGCTGTCGGACCCGGCACAGCGGGCAGCGCTAGAAACTGAAGGACAATCGTCATGGATCGCATGACCAGCATCACAACCTTTGTGAAGATCGCGGAGGCTGGCGGTTTCGCTGCGGCAGCGCGCAAGCTCGGCGTTTCGGCCAGCACGGTCACGACGCAGATTCAGGATCTCGAAGATCGGCTTGGCGTGCGTCTACTCAACCGCAGCACCCGGAAGGTCAGCCTAACCGATATCGGCAAGGCGTACTACGAGCGTTGCATGCACATTCTTGCCGATATGGAAGAGGCAGACAGTGCGGTTCAAGCGATGCATACCAAGCCAAGCGGCATTTTGCACCTCAACGTCTCGATCTCGATTCCATTCTTCGTCGCACCGGTTATTGCCGAATTCACCGCGCTCTATCCCGACGTCAAGGTGAACTTGACGATGAGCGATCGCATGGTTGACCTGGTCGAGGACGGCATCGACCTTGCTATCACCACCATGCCGGTTCCGAATTCAAATTTGGTGATGCGGAGGGTAGGTTCTTTCCGGCTGCTGGTCTGCGGCAGTCCCGACTATTTCGCGCGCCATGGCGTGCCGCGCGATCCGGACGATCTCCGAAATCATAATAGCATGAAGTATACATTCTCATCCTGGGGCGGCGAATGGCGCTTCAAATCGCCGGAAGGCCAGCGTGCGGTCCACATCGCCGGCAATATGGAATCCAACAGCGTCAATGCGCTCAGACTGGCCGCCAGCCTCGGCCAGGGTTTGATCCTCATGCCCGACTTCCTGGTGAGAAACGACATCGAATCAGGCAAGCTGGTCCCGGTGCTGACCGAGTTCTCCTGTCCCGAAC
>DATAVX010000090.1:0-64891 GCA_036267535.1 Steroidobacteraceae bacterium | reverse complement strand
AACAGCCGGTCTTGCTTGCCGCTGCGTTGTCCCATCATGCAGGTGTGCTCCCTTAACTTCTCCCACAATTAGGACCGCGAAATCGCCGCGCTGTTCAATAGTTTTTCAACAAAATAGACCCTGTTAGGGCAGCCGAATCTGCGCGACGCCGGCCCGTTCGAGCGTGCGGGCGGCCGCAAGGCAGAGATCCTCGCGCCAGGGCGCGCCGATCAGCTGAACTCCGACCGGCAAGGCCCGCTCCGCCGATGTTTCGCCTTCATCCGGCCAGACCGGTACGGTGCACACCGGCAGCCCAATGCACGAAATGGGCTGCGTGAGGACCCCGAGGCCGGCCTTGGTGGGAATGCTGCGGCCGTTGATCTCGAGCGTCTCCTGGCCGACGCGCGGCGCCACCGAAGGAGCCGCGGCCGCAAGCAGCAGGTCAAAGCGATCAAACAGAGCGATTGCCTCCCGATAGGCTTCTTGCCGCACACGCTGCGCCTGCACCACCCACGATGCGGGGATCAGACTGCCGGCCACCAGGCGCGCCCGCGAAGCCGGTCCGAAATCCTCATACTGCTCGATCAAGCCCGGCCGGTGCAGCGCACCGCCTTCGGCGCCGGTAATGATGTAAGCGGCTGCGCGCGCGACCTCCGCGGCTTTCAGCTCGATCCATTGCGTTGCATCGAGCGCCGCGGCGGCCAGTTGCACGGCGCTGCGCGCGGCGGGATCCGCCCAATCGCGAAACCAGCCCCCGAGAATTCCAATCCGGGTACAGCGCGGCAGCGCCAGCGACTCGGCAACCGGCTCAAGCACGCGCTGCGCACAGGCGGGATCGTTGGAATCGGGTCCCTGCATCGCATCGTACGAGAGCGCGAGACCCAGCACATCGTTTGCGAATGGTCCGACGTGATCGAAACTGTTCACGAAGGGATAGGCGCCGCTTCGCGGCAGGCGTCCGTAGGTCGGTTTGAGTCCGAATACTCCGCATAGCGAAGCGGGCACGCGTATCGAGCCGCTGGTATCGGACCCCAAGCTCAGCGCTATCATTCCGGCACCGACGGCCGCTGCCGAGCCGCCGGACGAGCCGCCGGCGCCGCGGGTCGAATCGCGCGGATTGCGCGTGATGCCGTAGTGATGATTCTCAGTCAGGAAGCCGTAAGCCAATTCTTCCATGTTGAGCGCGCCCACCAAGATTGCGCCCGCCCGGCTCAGGCGCGCCACGATGGTGGCGTCGGCGGCGGCCGGGGGGTTGGCGGCATTGATCTTGGCGCCCGCCAGCGTCACCGTCCCTTCGACATCGAACAGATTCTTTACCGCATAGGGCACGCCGGCGAGCGGCGGCAACGGCTTGCCCTGCGCGCGCAGTGCATCGATGGCGGCGGCCTCGCGCTCCGCCCTCTCGAAGGTTTTTCCCGTAAAGCAATTCAGCGCCGGATCCTTTGCCTGAATCAGCGCCTTGGTTTCCGCCAACACCGAGGCGGCGCTGCGGGCGCCCTGGGCGATTTGCCGCACGATCTCGCCGGCCGTGCCGATCACGGACGAAACACCGGCGCGGCTTCAGAGGCGAACGGCAGCGGCCACTCGAACACCGACCGCGCGATCGCCTCGAGCCGCGAGAACTGCATGACGATTTCCTCAATCTGCGCCTCGTCGAACGCGTAGCCCTGCAGTGCCAGTGCAGCGCGCACGTAGGATTCGAGCTGATTATCGTTGCCTTGCGTCATAACTCCATGATGGCATATTCGCCTCTCGTCTTGCTTCAAGTCCCGCTTATCCCAGCTGCGTTGCGATCATTCAGTACCGCGCACAGGCTGGCCTCACGTAACGCAACGGGAGGCTATCTGACTGCTGCGATCTTGCCGGTGTATATACTTCACCAGACGATCATCGTCGTGGTAGCGCATGCCCTCGAGCCGTCGCATTTGTATCCACCCGTGGAAGGAGCACTGCTCGTGCTGGTCACTGCTGCCGCGTGTCTCTTGAGCTACGAGGTCATTCGCCGCGTGCGGCTGCTGCGCCCGTTGTTCGGTCTCGAGCGACGCATGCCGCACGCTCCTATCAGGCGCGTTGCGGTGCCGGCGGCGCAACGGTTTGCACCGCGGCTCGGCGTTCCGCAAGACATCAACTAGTCATGGCAGCGACCGACATCGCAATTCGGCCGCGAGCTGCCCGTTTCAGTTGGGCACTCTACGCAATTCTGGCGGTGCTATTCGGCTTGTACGAGGGCATCAATGCGTTAGTGGGCTCGCGCGGATCCGCCATCGCCGCGTGGAAACCGTTGATCTGGGAAATGAGCAGCGTCGTCGTCATCGTCGCGCTCATCCCTTTCATCGTGCGCTTCGAGCGCCGCTTTCGATTGGACGAGCGTCCGCGCTGGCGCATCGTGGTCGCGCACGCCGCGGGGGCACTGGCGTTCTCCGGGCTGCACATCGCCGGCATGCTGGCGCTGCGCAAGCTGGCCTATGCCGTGGTCGGCCAGCACTATGCCTTCGACAGTCTGGCGCTGCAGGCTTTCTATGAATTCCAAAAAGATCTCATCACTTACGTGATCATCTTGGTGGTCATTTTTGCGAGCCGTGAGTTTCAAATCAGGCGCAGCGCCGATTTGCGCGCCGTGGAGCTGGCCGGCGAGCTCAGCCAAGCTCGTTTGAAGCATTTGACGGCGCAGGTCGAACCTCACTTTCTGTTCAACGCCCTCAATGCAATCTCGAACCGCATGCACGAGGACGTCGAGGCGGCTGATCGCATGATCAGCGATTTGGGCAGCTTGATGCGTGCGGCCTACGACTCGGACAACCATGTGCTGGTGCCGCTGGCGCGCGAGCTCGAGTGGCTGCGCGGCTACGCGGCCATGATGACCGAACGCTTTCGCGGCAAGCTATCGTTCGAGCTCAAGGTTGCGCCGGGACTGGAGGCGGTGGCGGTGCCGCGGCTCTTGTTGCAGCCGCTGGTCGAGAACGCCCTGCGCCATGGGCTGCCGGGCGGCCGAGGCCATGTATGCGTGGACGTCGCGCGCGAAGGGGCGAAGCTTCACTACACCATCAGCGATGACGGCGAGGGCATCAAGGATACCGCCATCAAGCCGGGCACCGGTCTTTCCAATGTGGCGCGCCGGCTCGAGCTGTTGTTCCCCGGCGCGCACACGTTCGCCTTGGCACCGCGCAACCCGAAAGGCACCGTGGCGAGCTTGAGCTTTACGGTCCTGTCGTGACCCATTCCGTGATCATCGTCGACGATGAGCCGCCGGCGCGCGCCAAGCTGCTGCGCTTCCTGGCGCCGTTGACGGAGTTCCAGGTTCTGGCAGAGGCGGATACGGTCGAAGCGGCGGTCGCCGCCATCACGGCGCATCATCCCGACGTCGTCTTTCTGGACATCCAGCTGGGCGAGCGCAGCGGCTTCGAGGTGATCGAGGCCATCCGCGGGTCCGAAGCGCCGCACATCGTTTTCAGCACCGCATATTCCGAGTACGCCGTGCAGGCCTTCGACGTGCAAGCGCTCGACTATCTGCTCAAACCGTTCGATCGCCAGCGTTTCCTGCGCAGCATCGAGCGCGTCAAGGTCGAACTCGCGGACCCGGAGCCGGGCGATCTGGAGGAACGCGTGCGCCGCGTGCTCGCCGCAATGCCGGGACAAGCTGCGCCCGTCAAGCAAATCCTGATACGCGATCGGGCACGTGCCTACTTCATACCTGTGGACAGCATCGATCGGCTGTCGGCTGCCGGCAACTATGTGGAAATTCACGCCGCCGGAAAAGTGCACTTGGTGCGCGAACCGCTTGCCAAGCTCGCCGCGCAATTGGACGCCGGCGAATTCATCCGCGTGCACCGCTCGCACGTGGTGAAGCTGACCTCCATCAAGGAGCTGCAGCCCATGTTCCACGGCGACTACGAATTGATCTTGCGCAACGGTGAACGCCTGGCTCTGAGCCGCCGCTACAAGGCCCTCCTGCCGCCGGCGATCCGCGAGCGCCTGTGAGCAGCCTGCCTTCAGGTATCCGCTACAGCAGCGGCGCGCCGCCCTTGGCCCGCACCACCACGGTGCCCGCGATCTTGTCGTGCCACGCCTGATTGTTGGGGTCGAGCGCGATCCAGATGAAGCCGAGGAATACCACGCACAAGGAAAGGAAGCATCCGAGCGCTCTCACTATCGCGGTTTCCCAGTCGACGGGCCGGCCATCCACGCGCACCACGTGCAAATCGAACACAATGCCGCCGACGGTGGTGCCGCGCAGTTTCCACATGACCGCGCCATAGATGGCGAGCACCACGAGGTGAAAATCGCCGAAGGGGTGCAGCATGCTCACGGCGAAGCCGACCAACAAGATATCGAGGAGCAGCGCCCCCATGCGCACCCAAAAGCCCGCTCGCGGCATGGCCGCGGTGAAAGACGGCGCAGCCGCCGGCGGGGTGTGCGCATAAGGCGGCGCCCCTGAATGCGGTGCCCCCGGAGGCGGTGTCCCCGGAGGCGGTGTCCCCGGAGGCGGTGCGCCCGGAGGCGGCACAGGGTCTGCAGCGGCACTCGGACCTGCGCCGCCTGCGCTCGAAGCGGCAGCACCCGCCGCGGGCGCGGCGCCGGCAGTCCATTCCGGTCCTGCCATCGTTGCAGCGCGCGGCGGCGGTGAATTAGAACCAAGTGAACCGTTGGCGGCGCGGCGCTCCCGCACACGCAGCACGAGGGTGTAGAACACGGCGCCGAATCCAAAGAAGCCCAAGAGCTTGTAGACCAGGAATCCCAGTATGGGCACGACGTACAAAAGCAGCACGATGGCACCGCCGATGAGCACTGCGATGGCGGGATGCCCGACCGGGCCCGGCCGGCGGCCTGAGATGCGGCCGCCCAGCCATGCCAGCATGACCGCCTTGCCGAACAGTGACATGCAGAACAACGCGCCGACGACGAACGGCACGGCTGCGATGCCGATTATGGTGACGCATAATAAAACGAGCAGCACGGGCGTCAGCAGGATGCCGATCAGCGCCGCCAATGCCGTATGCCCGGGCTGGGATTCGAGCGTATGCACGCACCGGTCAATCCCTTCGCGAAACATCAGGGCGAGACAGGCGTAAAACGCCAAAAGGCCCAGGGCCAGTGTCCATGCCCAGCCGAGTCCCGGTGCGAAGGCCAGCGGCCGGCCGTAAATCAAACAATGATTGATCCAGGAACTGAGCCAGCTGAATCCGGGAACTTCGCCGATGTCGACATCGATAACTCTCTGCACCGACCCGTGCACCACGGCGCCAGGATCGCGCTTCACCGTGCCCATCACGGCGACCACATCGCCGCCGACTTCGGCGTTCGGTCCCAAATCGACATTGCCCAGCACCGCGACCACATCTCCGTTCACTTTGCTGTCGACGTAGGTGCTGCCGAGGACCGCGACGGCATTGTCGCCGACCGGGCCGGTAACCCGCGTATTGCCGATGACCGAAACCACATCCTCTGCTTCGCCGTCGCTGTTCGAGGATCCGAATATCGACACCACCGCTTCTGCCTTTTGGCCGCTCTCCAAGTGGCTGGAATGACCGAAGCTCACCACATCGCCGTCGTCGTGATGTTGCCAATGGTGCCGATGGCGCACTCTGATCGGGCTGTCCCAGTCCAGCCGGCCGCGCTGGTCCTTCGGCTCATCGCTGGAATCCTCGTCATCCGGCTCGGCCGGGGCGGCCGACGCGGACTCGTCCGTGGCGGTTGACGCGGCAGTGCCGTTCGCAGCCGCGCTGCTCGCGGGCGCTGCGCCGGGGGGCTTGGTGCCTTTGGCGAGAGCGGCGCCGGGATGCGTCACGAGGGCACTGACGCAAAGCAGCGTGAAGAGAACGCTCAGACGCCGCAACACAGAGATGTTCATAAACCGTCACCCGCCGATGAGGGCCATAGATAGAGCGTCCGATAGGCCGCCGCGCCCAGCCCGAATAGCGTCACGTAGAGCAGAATCCCGAGCCCCAGTCCGCCGTATAACCACAGAGGGGGAATCACTCGCACCACCAGCGCCACCAATCCGCCTGCAGATGACATGACCGCCAAGACGGGGTGTACCCACGAGAGCACCAGGGCAAAGGCTTCGTTCCAGGGTTTACCTCCGAGATAGGCAGATGCGCCGCCTAAGATGGTCGCGGCAACAAGAGCGGCGCAGACAAGAACGAACGCGATGCGTGCGCCCATGGGCCAATTCGCGAAACTCACGCGCCACCACGGCAATGCGGCACGGCGCTGCAACTCGCCGACCACGCGCGCTTCAAGTGTTGCGGGCGCCCGGCGCAAAGGCAGTCCGCTGAACGCCTGGTTCATCGCCTGCTCGAGCTTTTGCTCCGCTTCGTGCTTGTTCATAGGCATCAACTATCCAGTGTATCGCGCGCATCGCCGCTTGATTGCAGCAACGGCAGCAGGGCCGCTCGGGCGCGGCGAATGTCGGTCTTGATCTTCGTCAGCGAAACATTGAGTTTCTCGGCGATCTCCTGATAGGACAGGTCCTCGAAGTGATAGAGCACCAGGGGCAGACGTTGATGATCCGGCAGCTGCCGCAAGGCGGCATCGACCAGGCGTGAGCGCTGCTCGGCGCTCAAGTCCGCCAAAATGGTATCCGGGACCTCCCAATCGAGTTCCGGGCCCTCGGCATCGCTGTCCTCCGCGGTCGAACGTAGCTCCGAGAACAGGCGCCAGCGCTTGCGGTAACGGCTCAAATAGTTGAGCGTCAAATTGGTGGTGACGGTCTTGAGCCATCCCCCCGCCGTGACGCTGTCGCGCAAGTCGGAAAAGTGCTCGTAGGCCCGGATGAACACTTCCTGGGCAATGTCTTCCGCCTGCGTTTCGTTGCCCGCGATGCGGGCGGCAGTCGAAAAAACCATGTCCTGATAGGCACGCATAAATGTCGTGAACTCGGCCGTTTGTTGCGTTTGCACTGGAATGTGTGTTCGTTTAGAAACAAAACACCGCGGCCCGACATTAGTTGCTGTTTGCGCCTATGCGAAGCAGGGGCTGCCCCATTTATTACCCGCGGCGCGCTCGCGTATATACCCCCCGCCAGCCCAATGCCTGGCGGGCACTATGATAGTGGAGCCGTGCTCGAGCCACCCCATTTTTTCGCCGCACTGCAATATGGCGCCGGAGGCCCGCACGCAGTTTCCGCAATACCTGCACGCAGGCGACCTTGCCGCGGCAAAGCTCCGCGTGGCTCAGCCGAAGTTGATCTTGGCTTCGAGGTTGGTGCGGGAATCGGCGCTCGACAACGCTTCCTCGAGCTCGATACGCCCCTCGCGCACCAGGTTGTAGAGCGCGCTGTCGAAGCTCAGCATGCCGCGTTCCGTGCCGGTGCGGATCGCTTCCTTCACGCCGATCACATCGCCCTTCTTGATGAGTTCCGAGATATGCGGCGTGTTGACCATGACCTCGGAGGCCGCGACGCGGGTGCCGGTCTTGGCGAACACCAGGCGCTGCGACAGGATCGCCCGCAGATACTGCGACAGATCGAGGAATATCTGATTGTGCTGATCTCGCGGAAACATATTGATGATGCGGTCCAGGGTTTCGGCGCAATTGTTGGCGTGCAGGGTCGCGATGCACAGATGCCCGGTTCCGGCCAACGCGATCGCCGCTTCCATGGTCTCGCGGTCGCGAATTTCGCCGACCAGGATCACGTCCGGAGCGGCGCGTACCGCACTGCGCAAGGCTCGCGCGAACGTCTTGGTATCCAAGCCCACTTCGCGCTGATTGACGATGGATTTTTTGTTGGTGTGCAAGAACTCGATCGGATCTTCGATCGTCAAGATGTGATCGGATGAGGTTTCGTTGCGGTAATTGATCATGGCCGCAAGCGTGGTCGACTTGCCCGCTCCGGCTGCGCCGACCATCAGGATCAAGCCGCGCTTCAGCATCACCAGTTCTTTGTAAATATCGGGCATGCCCAGGTCTTCCAGCTTAGGCATTTCCGCGGTTATGTAGCGCAGCACCATCGCGGGATACCCGCGCTGATAGAACACATTGACGCGAAATCTACCCAAGCCAATTTCCGATATCGCGAAATCGATCTCCAGCTCTTCGTTGAAGTGCTCGATCTGATCCTGGGTCATCAACCCCAAGGCCGCCTGGCGTACCGTTTCGGGCGTCAAAATCTGCTTATTGACGGGAAAAATCTTGCCTTCGATTTTGATCTTGACCGGCGCGTTGCAGGTGAAAAACAGGTCCGATGCCTTCTTCTCGACCATCAGTTTGAACAGCGGCTTGGTGTTCATCACCTGAGCCGGCAGGTCGGCAGGAACGCTCATGTACTAAAACACCTGTCCTTCTTCTTCCTCGACGATCTGCAGGGACTGGCCGCCCTCTTCCGGATTCTTCATCTCGCGTTTGCTCTCCAGCTTCACGCGCAAGCGCAGTTCGTTCTTCGAATCCGCGTTACGCAAGGCGTCCTCGTAAGAAATCAACCCAGCCTCGTACAGGTCGAACAACGCCTGGTCGAAGGTCTTCATACCCAAGCGATTGGAACGGGACATCACGTCCTTGATCTTGGTGACCTCGCCCTTGAAGATCAGGTCCGATATCAGCGGCGAAGCCAGCATGATTTCCATGGCAGCAATGCGTCCGGAACCGGCTTCGCGTGGAATCAGCCGCTGCGATATGAGCGCGCGGATGTTCAAGGACAGGTCCATGAGCAGCTGTTCGCGCCGCTCCTCGGGGAAAAAATTAATGACGCGGTCGAGAGCCTGGTTCGAGCTGTTGGCGTGCAGGGTCGCGAGCACCAAGTGGCCGGTTTCAGCGAATTGAATGCCGTATTCCATGGTCTCGCGATCGCGAATTTCGCCGATCAGAATCACGTCAGGCGCCTGACGCAAGGTGTTCTTCAGCGCCAGATGCCAGCTTTCGCAATCGACGCCGACTTCGCGGTGCGTGACGACGCAGCCCTTGTGGGCATGCACGTATTCCACCGGGTCCTCGATGGTGACGATATGGCCGCGAGTCTTCTCATTGCGGTAGCCCACCATGGCGGCGAGCGAGGTGGATTTTCCCGAGCCGGTACCGCCGACCAGAATCACGAAGCCGCGTTTCGACAGCACAACTTCCTTGAGGACCGGCGGAAGCTCCAGCTCTTCGAGGGTCGGAATCTTGGCGTTGATGGTACGCAGCACGGCGCCCGTATAGCCCTGCTGCACGAAGGCGCTGACGCGAAAGCGGCCTATTCCCGGCGGCGCGATCGCGAAATTGCATTCCTTGGTGGAATCGAATTCCTTGGTTTGCCTGTCGTTCATGATGGCGCGGACCATGCCCGCGCTTTGCTCGGGACTCAACGAGCGATCCGACTGCGGCCTAATTTCCCCGTCGACCTTGATGGCGGGCGGAAAGCCCGCGGTGATGAAGAGGTCCGACCCCTTCTTCTCGACCATGCGCCGCAGCAAATCCTGCATTAAACGTATAGCTTGTTCGCGTTCCATTTAAATGCTGTCCTTGTTCTGCGCCTTGTACTTCGCTTCTTCGCGGCTGACGACACCTTTCGCGACCAATTCCTGCAGGCACTGATCCAGGGTTTGCATGCCTTGGCCCTGGCCGGTTTGGATGGCGGAATACATCTGGGCAATTTTGCCCTCGCGAATCAAGTTTCGAATGGCGGGCGTTCCGATCATGATTTCGTGCGCCGCAATACGGCCGCCGCCCACGCGTTTCATCAAAGTCTGGGATATGACCGCCCGCAAGCTCTCGGACATCATGGCGCGAACCATGTCCTTTTCCGCCGCCGGGAACACGTCGACGATGCGATCGATGGTCTTGGCCGCCGAACTCGTGTGCAGGGTGCCGAAAACCAAGTGACCGGTCTCCGCGGCGGTGAGCGCCAAGCGGATGGTTTCCAGGTCGCGCATTTCGCCGACCAACACCACGTCGGGGTCTTCGCGCAGCGCCGAGCGCAGCGCCTCGCTGAATCCCAGCGTATCGCGGTGCACCTCGCGTTGATTGACCAGGCAACGCTTGCTTTCGTGCACGAACTCGATCGGATCCTCGATGGTTATAATGTGATCCGGGCGGTTGTCGTTGCAGTGATTGACCATGCCGGCAAGCGTGGTCGATTTGCCGGAGCCGGTCGGTCCCGTCACCAGCACCAAGCCGCGCGGCAGCATGCATAGGTCTTTAAAAGTCTTGGGCGCGTTCAACTCGTCCAAGGACAAAATAGTGGAAGGAATATTGCGAAATACAGCCCCGGCGCCGCGATTTTGATTGAAGGCGTTGACGCGGAAGCGGGCCAGCTTGGGGATTTCGAATGAAAAATCGGTTTCGTAGAACTCTTCGAACGCCTTGCGCTGCTTGTCGTTCATGATGTCGTACACCATGCTGTGCACCTCTTTGTGCACCAGGGCAGGCATGTTGACGCGTTTCATGTCGCCGTCCACGCGGATCATCGGCGGGACCCCCGCCGACAGATGCAAGTCCGACGCATTGTTCTTCACCGCAAAGGCGAGAAGCTGCGCGATATCAACCGCCATTTACGGCTCCTTATTAAACCAAGGCGTTAGCCACCAGCAGTATATAAGAGGGTGTTGTCACCCAATATGTTAATTGGTCCGCAGAATTTGACGCTCCCTGTGAACCACGTCCGGTCTCGGATACGTAGTGCGGCCGCTGCCGCCGGCAGGGACCCCAATTCGGTCACTCTGGTGGCAGTTACCAAGGCCAAGCCTGCCGAATCGGTGCGTATGGCCGCCACCGCCGGCGTCACGGATTTCGGTGAAAACTATCTTCAGGAAGCTTTGCTTAAGATCGACCAGCTCGCTGACTTGACGCTGCAGTGGCACTTCATCGGCGGCATCCAATCCAACAAGACCCGCGCCATCGCCGAGCGCTTTCACTGGGTGCAGAGCGTCGATCGCTTGCAGATCGCGCGCCGGCTGTCCGAGCAGCGGCCTTTTCACGCACCGCCGCTCAATGTGTGCATTCAGGTGGCGCTGGTGCATGAGTCCACCAAGGGGGGCGTCGCCCCCGAGGCACTGCCCGAGCTCGCCGCGGCGGTCGCCGTCCTGCCGCGCCTAAGGCTGCGCGGGCTCATGTGCGTACCCCCCGCCCAAGCCGATGTGGCCGCCGAGCGCGTGGTTTTCGCGCGCCTGAGGGACTTGCTGACCGATCTGAATGCCCGGGGCCTGAATCTCGATACACTGTCGATGGGAATGAGCGGAGATTTCGAATCCGCGATCGCCGAAGGCGCTACGCTGGTACGCATCGGCACGGCCCTATTCGGCGCCCGCTGAAGAACGCGAGAGGATCGGATGAACAACATTAGAAAGTTGGCCTTCATCGGCGGCGGCAACATGGCCACGGCGCTGATCAGCGGCCTGATCAAACGCGGTCTGGCGCCGGAGCGCATGATGGTTGCGGATCCGAGCGAGGAGCAGCTTAAGCGTGTGGCACGCGATTATGCGGTTCATACCGCGCCGGACAATGCCGGCGCCGTGCAGGGAGCCGAGGTGGCCGTGCTCGCCGTCAAACCGCAGCAAATGCGCGGCGTGGCGCTCGGCCTGGCACCGCATCTTGCGATCAACCGTCCCTTAGTCATATCCGTGGCTGCCGGCATTCCGCACGCATCGCTCGCCCGCTGGTTCGGCCCTAAGATTCCGGTGATTCGAACCATGCCGAACCGGCCGGCGCTCAACGGTTTCGGCGCCACGGGCCTGTTCGCTCCGGCGAGCGTGGGAGCGGCATACCGAGCCCTCGCAGAAACCATCATGGCCGCCGTCAGCGCGACCGTCTGGGTGGAGCATGAATCGCAGATGGATACGGTGACCGCCGTATCCGGCAGCGGTCCTGCGTATTTCTTCTTATTCATGGAAGCACTCGAGGCGGCGGCGCATGAGCGCGGACTGCCCACCGACGTCGCGCACCGGCTGACCCTGGAGACGGCGTTTGGCGCCGCGCAAATGGCGCGCCAGTCCGCCGATTCTCTGGCTATCTTGCGCGAGCAGGTCACCTCGAAGGGCGGGACGACTGCGGCGGCGCTCGAGGTCCTCAACGGCGCGGGCCTTCGTGCTATCGTCGCGCACGCGGTTGCCGCAGCCGACCGCCGCTCAGCCGAACTCGCGGCCGAATTCGGCGGCCCTTAGGATTTAATTGATATCAGTCGGGGGCGTTTCGACCCCGTTGAAAGGTACGCGGAGCGCTTGGAAAACACGGGGTCGCCTCGTCACCGGTGTAAGGCGGCGCGACGCGACGCGACCAAATATAAATGGAAGCAATCAGATATATCGTCGACATGTTGTTATGGCTGCTGCTGCTGGCCTTCGTGTTGCGGCTGCTGTTTCAATTGGTACGCGCCGACTTCCGGGATCCCATGGCCGATGCCATCGTGCGCGTGACGAACTGGTTGATATTGCCGCTGCGCAAGCTCCTGCCGCCAATCGGCAAGATCGACACGGCCACGGTGGTCGCCGTGCTGCTCGTGGCCTGCGGACGCACGCTCATCTTGATGGCGTTGGCCTCGGGCGTCGGCGATTTGGCCGTGTTCCTGCACATCACCCTGTTGGATCTGGTGGGCTTGGTGCTGAAGGTCTATCTGTTCGCGATGTTGCTTTACTGGTTGACCAGTTTCGTAAGCTCGAGCGGCTATGCTCCGGGTGTCCGCTTGCTCGCGCAGCTGTGCGAACCGATCTTAAAGCGCGTGCGCCGCGTTATTCCGCCCATCGGACAAATAGATTTTTCTTTTCTTTGGGTGTCCATCGCAATCGGCGCGTTGCTTGTGCTTCTGCGTTGAACATCGCATCGTACATCCCTGATATCACAGTGAACGAAGCAATCATTGCGAGGCGAATTCCCGCCTTCGCAGGCGCGGATGCCTGAAAAACCAGGGCGAATTGCTTCGATCCTAAAAATCTTTTTTTGCAATTGCGCTAAACATCGGCTTTTTTCTATGTTATTTTCGGCGCCGAGTTGAATTAGTGGGCGATTTTGCCCACGTTGGGCACTTTCAATGCCCGCTCGCGCAAACATCAGCAGGAGATTAAATATGGCGAAAAAGAATGCAGCACCGACCAAGTCTGAAATTCTCGCTACCATTTCGAAGGAAACAGAGCTCTCTAAGAAGCAGGTCGGAGCCGTGTTTGACTCGCTTGGCGGCACGATCAAGAAGAGTCTGCGAAGTCACGGCTTGTTTACGTTGCCCGGACTTTTGAAGATGAAAGTCGTAAAGAAGCCCGCCACAAAGGCACGCGAAGGCGTCAATCCTTTCAACGGCGAAAAGATGATGTTCAAGGCCAAGCCGGCGAGCAAGAAAGTGCGCATTGCCGCGCTCAAGACGCTCAAGGAATTCGTGAACTGATTGATTTTGGCTTTGGGAGCGGCTGAGGCAGCTCGGCCGCTTCAATTGCCGATTCGAGCCCGAATGCCGATTCGAGCCCGAATGCCGATTCGGTTCCGAAGGCCTATTCGGTTCCGAAGGCCTATTCGATTCCGACCAGCTCTACGTCGAACACCAGCGTAGCGCCGGGTGGAATGACCCCGCCCGCGCCTGCATCGCCATAGGCCAGCTCCGGGGGAATCACGAGCCGACGGCTCTCCCCCACCTTCATGCCGACCACGCCCTGATCCCAGCCCTTGATCACCGATCCCGTATCCAGCGGAAACTTGAAGGGCTCCTTGCGGTCGCGCGAGCTGTCGAATTGCTTGCCCTTGTGATCCGTAGCGCCCGCCTCGTACAACCAGCCGGTGTATTGGACCACGGCAATTTGACCGCCACCGATGGCGGCGCCGGTCCCGGGCTTGAGCGTGGTGGTTTGCAGTGCCGTCACAGGACTGGCGGCGGGCGGTGCGGCGGCAGGCGGTGTTTCCGACTTGCCGCCGCAACCGGCGGCCAGCACGGCGCACATGCAGAGGCTCAACTTGGAAAAATTTATGGATGCCATGGGCGGCATCATAATTGAAATTGCGGCGAGGCGTGTTGCCGGGGCCGTTACGCGACGCGCAGCAACGCAGCGCACACCGCACAGGTCGCAGCGCCGCTGGCAATCGTGAGGCCGATGTCCTCGCTCCAGCCCATTGCGAACAGTCGCAATGCGCCGACGGCGTCATCAACTTCGTCCACTACTTGCAGCACCCATTCCATTCGCAAAGTCTAGGTGCATGGCTTACAGCTAACCGTGAGTGGGGTCACAACCTAGTCACGGCAAGCGGCTTGCTATGGTGCGTACGGCTGCGTAGGCTCTACGGACATGCAGCGCATTCTCGTCCTGAACCCCAAAGGGGGCTCGGGTAAAACGACGATAGCCACCAATCTCGCCAGCTATTTTGCGATTTCGGGCGACCGTCCGCTGTTGCAGGACAACGATCCTCAGGCCTCCAGCAGCCGCTGGCTGAAAAAAAGACGTCCCGATCAGCCATTCATCCACGGCGTCGCCGCATTCGAGCGCAATTCACGCATGACCCGCGCCTGGCAGATGCGTATTCCGCCGGACGCCGCGCACGTCATCGTGGATACGCCGGCCGCGGTGCCGGCGCAGGAAATGCCGGATATGACAAAGAGCGCGGATGCCATCATCGTGCCCGTGCTGCCCTCCGACATCGACATCCATGCCTGCTCCAAGTGCATCGCCGATTTGCTGCTGATCGCCAAGGTACGGCGCGACGAGTACCGCATCGGCGTGGTGGCCAATCGCGTCAAGCGCAACACCGTGATCTATCAATCGCTGATGCGCTTCCTGGAAACTCTGCGCATACCCGTGATTGCCACCTTGCGGGATTCCCAAAACTACGTGCGCGCCGCGGAACAAGGCTCAGGCATCCACGAAATGAAGCGCTATGTGGTGGAGCAGGACCTTGAAGACTGGCAGCCGATGTTAGCGTGGCTGAAAGCGAAGGAAGATAAGGCCAAGGAATCCCCGGCGCAGCCTGTCGAGGGCATCAATCCGCTGCCGGTCAGCGCCTGACTCTGCGCCGGCTCAGATCGGCTTATTTTTTCTCGTCGAAATTACCGCGGGCTTTTTCCGCCCAATTCTTATAGCTGTGCCAGTTGTACAGGCTGTTGGTGATCGCAGCATGGCGGCCGCCGGTTTTGTGGACAGCCGAGTCACCGCGCGGAGCCCTGCGGTCCACTCCGGTGTATCGAGTCTGATTTTTCAGTTCGCTCATCTCGTTTGCCTCTCTCGATGGAGACGACAGTAAGTGCGGAGCCTGCTCCTCGACAGGAACTGTGTCACGCGTAAGGGGCACTGTCGCGCGGCGGCCACGAGCATTGGGATGCGCATCTCAGGATGCGTCGCGGTAAGTTAAATGGAAGAATTTTTAGGTCCCCGCCAGGCTTCGAACAGCGGCTCGAGTTCCGTAAGCTGGGACTCGAGGGCCGCCGGCAATAATGTCGTGTAAGAGTCCAGCAACGCCATGGCGTTGCGCGCCGGATCGGTTCTGGTCGCAGCGCCGAGACGACGTGACATATCGCGGTTCACCACGTGCAAATTGTCATACAGATCCTTGAGGGCCGCAAATCCATGCGCATCGCCTGTGCCCAGCAGCTCGCGGGCGAGCAAGAACATGCAGACGCTGCGATACACCGTTTCCGCTTCGCTCGCGAAGGCGAGATGGAAGCGCGCCATCGGCCGCAGCCGATCGGTCCAGGGGCACCCCGAGGTCGCCATGATCAATCCGAGCACCGAGCTCAAGGCCTGCTGTGCGGTGGTTTCGGCGTGCACGGTGCGTTCGGCCTGGGAGACGGTCACGCCCACCGCGTCGAAGGAGACCAGATCCTTGAGCGATTCAACCGCGGGCGCCATGTGCAGCGCGGAAGGACAATGGGTGTGTTCCTGCGCGCTCAAGGGACAATTCGCACATTGACTGAACTTCAGTTCGGTCCAAAACGGCGGATCGGCGGGACCTGAGTTGGACAAGCGGAAACTCGCCGCATCGAAACTCAGATCCAGCTGTTTTTTCGATCCATCGGGCAGGTCGAAAACATACCCAATGTGCAGGTCCGGCGTCATGCCACGAGCCGATAGCACGGCTTGTATTCGGCGCCTGTGAATTTCATCCGGCCCTGCGCAACGAACGAGCGCAGCAGCTTGTCCAGCGGTTCCATGATGGCCGGCTCGCCGGCGAGCTCGAATGGACCGTAGCGTTCGATGGCATTCACGCCATACTCCTTGATATTGCCGGCGACGATCCCCGAGAAGGCGCGCCGCAAGTTCGCGGCGCGCTCATGCACCGGCTGAGCGAGCGACAGGCGCAGCGCCCGCATCGAGGCATGCGTGACCTCAAACGGGCGCTGGAACTCCAGGGGGATTTTCAGCAGCCAATTGAAGCCGTAGGAGTCCTGGGCCTGGCGGCGGTAGTCGCGCACTTCAGCCATTCCCTGCACCATGGCGCGCGCGACGCCGGCCGGATCATCGATGATCACCTTGTAGCGCGCCTGTGCCGCCGAGCCGAGCGTCGCGCCGATGAAATGATGAATCTGCTGGAAATAATCGGAGCTGTCGGCAGGGCCGGTGAATACCACGGGAAAAGGCAACTTCTCGTTGGTCGGGTCCAGCAAAATGCCGAGCAGATACAAAATCTCTTCGGCCGTACCGGCGCCGCCCGGGAAAATGACGATGCCGTGGCCCAGGCGCACGAAGGCTTCCAGGCGCTTTTCGATGTCCGGCATGATGACCAGCTGACTCACGATGGGGTTGGGCGGCTCGGCGGCGATGATGCCGGGCTCCGTGATCCCGAGATAGCGCCCGTCGGTGATGCGCTGTTTGGAGTGCCCGATGGTCGCTCCTTTCATGGGCCCCTTCATGGCCCCCGGGCCGCAACCGGTACAGACATCCAAGCTGCGCAGCCCCAGCTCGTAGCCGACCTTTTTGGTGTAGTCGTACTCGAAGCGGCGGATTGAATGCCCGCCCCAGCAGACCACCAAATTCGGCCGCACCTGCAATTCCAATACGCGCGCGTTTCTCAGGATATGAAACACGGCGTTGGTGATGCTCGCGGAGGAGTTCAAATCGAAGCGGCCGCTCTCCATGATCTCGTTGGATATGAACACCACATCGCGCAACACCGCGAACAGATGATCTTTGAGACCGCGGATCATCATGCCGTCGACAAAAGCGGCGGCCGGTGCATTCTTGATCTCGAGCTTGATGCCCCAGGCCTGGCGCACGATGCGCAGATCGAAGTCGCGGTATTTTTCGAATATCAGGCGCGCATCGTCGATCTCGCTGCCTGAGTTGAGCACGGCCAGCGCGCATTTGCGAAACAGAGGATAAAGGCCGCCCTGACCGGAATCCAACAGCTTGGCGATTTCCTGCTGCGAGAGGTGCTCCAAGCTGCCTTTAGGGGCCACCCGCGCATCGACCATGTCAGACGATAGAATCGAGGCTTCCACGCAGCACCTGTTCTTATGGATAGATATCGATCGGAATATTGTCTTGGGTGCGCATCCAAACTTCGACCATGTCGGAGTTCGACAGAGCTATGCAGCCGTCGGTCCAGTCATTCGACTCATAATACGCCGAAGGGTGATGGGGAGAGTTGGGGAAACCGTGGATCATGATGGCGCCGCCGGGAGCCCAGCCGTTCTTGTGGGCCCGCAGCTCGTCTTGCTTATTCGGGTAGGAGACCTGGATGGCCAGAAAGTAGTCGCTGCGAGTATTGCGCCGCGCCAGGAAATAATGGCCTTCGGGTGTCCTGAAGTCTCGCTCCCGCTCCTTTTGCCCCACCGGGCTCAAGCCCAGCGCGATCTTGTACACGGCCAACAGGTGCTCGCCGCTATACAGGTAGAGCTTGTGCTCCGATTTATGCACCACGACCCGGTCGGCGAGCTCGCCACCCGACGCGAATGCGGTGCCTAAGAGCGGCATAGCCGTCGCCATCGCCAGACATGTCGCTAAAATTGCCGCCGAAAATCGCCCGAATCGCTTAGCCATTGTCAAAAGTATACCTGCTGGAGGCAACTCAATAATCGGCTCCAGCTCACGTCCCGGTATACTTGCGCTCATGCGCCTGCCTTTGATCGCCATTGTCGCAAGTTCCGTGCTGATGAACGCCTGCGGGACGCCATCGTCCATTAAGCCCGTGGAGTACTTGGACGACCGCACCGCCATGACCGTCGGCTCCCTCAAGGAGCCGATCGAGCTGGTGCCGAGCCTTCGCCAAACAGGGGGCCTGCACGTCATCACCAATCTGGGCAAGCGTCTGAGCTTTGCCTACCTGGGACCCGTCGAATGGGATCGCAGCGGTTCGATCGTTTACGGCTTGTGGGTGCACATCGCGCCCGGCACCGGCCGGCCCATCGCCGACATTCGCTCCGATGCTGCCCTCACCATTGTGCTCGACAGCGGCACGCGCGTGCTCACCCCCATCGATGCTCCGCAGCTGGGCCGGGGCGCTTACCAACCCGTCGCCAGCTGGGGCCAGACCGCCTACTTCGGGCTGACCGTGGAAATGCTCAAGCAAATGGCTGCGAGCGAGAAGTTGGAGCTCAACGTTCGCGCGGCCGACGATTCGATCGTGAACTTCGTCGCCTCCGGCGACACGCGCGAAACCTTGACGGACTACATTCATTCCCGCGGCATCACTGGCGATTGATGGCTTCGACCCGGGGCAGCGCAACGGTCGTTCCGGGGCGCACATCGGCAAAATCAACGTCGGGATTGTACTCAGCCACCAGCCAGACCGGCAGATCTGCATGCTGCTGCGCGATGATCCAAAGCGATTCGCCCTTCTTGACCACGTAGTTTTCGGTGCCCGAGATTCTGTGGGCGGCGAAAAAAGTCTCCTGCAGCTTCTGGTGATATTCGCGCCGCGCCGCCTCGAATTGCTCGGCACCGACGCGCGACAGGTCGAGCTTGACCTTGTGTCCCAGCGTCACCATGGCGCTCTTATGCAGCTTGTTGAGCGCGCGCAGGGAGGCTGAACTGACTTTCGACCAGTCGGCGAAATGCCCGAGCGTTTCATCCGCTTGTACGACCACGGTGTTGTTCGCGCCCACACTGTAGTCCGTGGTGTCGCCGTTTCCCGATGGCGAGGCTGCCGGCAACAGCGCCGCACTTTCGGTTTCTCGCTCCGAAACCGGCTCCTTCTGCGGCGGCAGGCGCGCGACCGCAGGTGCCCCTGCCGGGGCAGTGGCCGCACGCGGCGCGGACGCAACGGGCGAGGATCTCGCAACGGGCGGTTCAGCCACCGCCGGCGCTTCGGCGGGTGCCGGCACAATCGCGGCAGTCGCAATCGGCTCAGAACCTTCGGCGCGCGAGGCCGGCATGGGTATGCGCACGATCTGCCCGCGCGCCAAGTCGCGCGGCGCATTCCAACCATTGGCTGCAAGCAGGCGATTCAGCGTGACGCCGCTGGCTGCCGCGATGCCCGCCAGCGTTTCGCCGCGGCGCGCCCGGTGCGCGCCGTCATTCCGTTGCACCGCATAGCGATCCGCCGGCTGCAACCGCGCCCAAGCCGCAGCGATCTCGGCGGGCTGCGGCGAACCTGGTATCCGCAGCGCATAGCCGCGCGGCACGAAACGCGTTCTGTTCCAAACGGGCGGCCGCAGCGCCGGGTTCAGCACGCGTAGCGCGCCTAGATCGGCTTTGAACGCCTTAGCCAGGGCATCGATGGGCGCGTAATCCGGCAGCGCCACAACCACGCTCGGTGCTTCCGGCGGATGTGTGAGGGGACCGAAAAAGCTCTCGGCATTGCGATCGACCTCGAGCGCCGCAAGAAAGGCCACGTAGAAATTACGCGACGCAAAGCCAAACGTGGCACCCTGAAAGCGCTTCACGATGACCTCGATGTTGCTCGTCCCAAGCTCATCCTGGGCGCGGCGCAGGCCGCCCGGGCCGTGATTGTAGGCCGTCACGGCCAGGGGCCAGCTGCCGAGCAGACGGTAGTTGTAGAGCATCAGGTCGGCGGCCGCCTCGGTCGCGCTGTAGGGATCCAGGCGTTGATCGACCACGCCATCCACCCGCATATAGCGCCGCGCGGTGCCGGGCATGAATTGCCACAGGCCGGCGGCCCCCACGCGCGAGTAGGCGGCCGGGTTGAACGAGGATTCGACATGCGGCAGCGCGCCTATTTGCGGCGGTACACCGCGCTCGGCCAGAACGCGCGATATTCCCGACTCGTAAGTCTGAGCCCTGATCAATCCCTCATGAAAGCGGTCGGCTTGCCCCAGCTGAAAGCGAATGCGATCGATGGCGGCGCGAAATTCCGCGGGAGTCGCCTTCTCGCCGAACGCATCCAGGATGCGGTGCTCGTGCGGCGTCAGGTCCGCGGTGTCGCCGGCGGCGAACCGGCGCAGCAGCGCAGCGTAGCGCGCCTTGGCTTGCTCGACCGTGCGTTCGCGCCGGCGCGGCGAATCGGACGCATCGAACCGCAAAACTTCATAAACCAGGCCCAGATACCAATCATCGTGCAGCAGACCCTGCTCGGTGGTGACCTCGGTATAGACGCGAATCCAAAATCGCACGTCGGGCTCGAGCTGAGCCGGATAGGTGAACGGATCGGCCATGTCGGCTCGTACCCGCGAAGCGCCGATGAATGCCGCAATCAGCAGGGCGAGCGTTGCAGCCCAGCCGAAGCTCTTCCACCTTATTTCTAACAAATCAACAGCCTCAACGTAAGGAAACGGCGGCCCCTGGGCTCGAATCTCAACCTCGGGATTGCGCATCCGGAATTTTAGATTGTCGCGCAATTAAGCACGCATTGATGCTTACGGCTCTGTAACGTCGGCCACACTTTTGCGATTTCGATCGCAAGCGCCGAGGAGTTGAGGCGGATGCCTAAAGGCTCTTTGCCGGTCGAAACACGGCGGCGAACAGCACGAAGATCACGATGGCAGCGGTCGCCGGAATCACCCAGATCGAGTGCCAATCGTGCGTCACCGTAAGGCACGCATGCGCGGCCGCCGCTGCATCGCTGCAGCTTGGGTTGCCGACCGCATAGCGGTTGACGATGGCGCCCGAGACGAACGCGCCGACGAAGTAGCCAAGTCCATTGGTCACGAAATTGATCAAGCCCTGCGCGGCGGCGCGAATCTTTTCCCCGGCGCGCTGATCGGTATAGACCTGGCCGCCCACGAAAAAGAAGTCGTAGCACACGCCGTGCAGCAAGATTCCTGCATAGATCAGCCCCATGCCGCCCGACGCATTGCCGTTGCCGAACGCGAGATAGCGCAGAGCCCACGCCAGCATGCCCACCAGCATGATGACTTTGATGCCGAAGCGGCGCAGCAGGTACGCCAGCAGCAGCATGAAAAACACCTCGGACATCTGGCCGAAGGTCTGAATGAACGCTGCCTCCGGCACCTTGATCTCGTTCAAGAAGGGATTCGCAAAGGTGTAGTAGAACTGCAAGGGAATGCACAACAGGAATGAACCGATCACGAAAATCAGAAAATCGCGCTTCTTCAGCAATTGCAGTGCCTCGAGTCCCAAGGCGTCGCGTACGCTGAACCGCGCATGCGCGCCCTTCGGCGGCGTGCGCGGCAGCAGCAGCGCATACGCCGCCATGCAAAGCGATGCGCCGGCGGCAATTTGCAGCGGCAGCACCAGGGCGTCGGCGTGCAGGCTTTTGCCGACCAGGATGCCCGCCACGATCCAGCCGATCGAGCCGAGCACCCGCACATACGGAAAACTGCTGGATTCCCTGAGATGATGGAAGGCGATGGAATTGGTCAGCGACAGCGTCGGCATGTAGCACAACGCGTAAAGAATGAGCAGCGGATAGAAGCTCGCGAACTCCGTCTGGCGCGACACCAGCCACATCAGGGCGGCGCCGGCCAAATGCAATGCCGCCAGCAATTTCTCGCTGGCGAACCAGCGATCCGCGACGATGCCGATGAAGAAGGGCGAGACCAGCGCGCCGATGGCAGTCGCGCCGTAGACAAGCCCGATATGCGAATCGGTGAAGTGCAGCGTCTGCCCGAGATAGGTGCCCATGGTGACGAACCACACGCCCCAGATGAAGTATTCGAGGAACATCATCAGCGCGAGACGCGCCTGGGTCATGGCAGCTCGCGGATGCGGACGCGGCGCAACGCCAATGCGCCGGAGTGATCGCCCTGAATGCCGATGTAGCCCTTCTGGGCCAATCCATAGTTCGGATATTTCGCAAACTTGCTGGCCGCGACCTTGGACTTCCAGCCTGGACTGCCGAATTCATATTCGACGACCTTCTGGCCGTTCAACCAATGCTCGACATGATCACCGTCGACCACGATGCGCGTCTTGTTCCATTCGCCGAACGGTTTGACCACGCCGGCAGGAGGACCATAAAGAGCGTACGCCGATGCGGCAGCGGTAAGGCGGTTGCGGCCATCGCCCGCGTTGGCGTCATCGAGCAGCTGATATTCCGGCCCGCTCCAATAAATGTGGTCGTACTCGCGGGTAGCGCGATAAAAAACGCCGCTGTTGCCGCCGTTGCCGATCTTCCATTCAAGCTCGAGTTCGAAGTTGCCGAACTGCTCCTTGGTGACCAGGTCATCGACGTCGCCTTCCTTGGCAAGCGTGCCGTCGACCACATGCCAGCCCTGGGGGAAGCCTTCCGAGCGCCAGCCGCGAAAGGCATCGGTCAGCTTGCCATCGAACAGCGTGCGCCAACTTCCTGCCGGTGCCGAATCTTTTGCGCTCACCATGCCCCCCGTCACCGCCAGCAAAAGCGCGCCAGCCAGCAGCGCCGACCTTCGAAGAACTCTGCCGTACATCATGCCGATCTCCATATTCCGCGTGCAACAGCGGGAGCGAACGAGTCCAAACCGGGCGGCGGAAAGTCGAGCGTCTTGCCTTGTTCCGCGCTCATGTAAGCCGCCATCAGCAGCGATACTACCTCCAGGCCGTCCTCGAACGTCAGGCGCGGCGCTTCCTTGCCGAGAAATGCCCGTACGAAATGCCGATCTTCATTTTCATAGCCGTAGGCGGCAGGCTCATTGGCGATCACGGGCATCGAGCCGACCTCGGCATTTTGTTTTTCGACCAGGTCCTCGCCCGTCGCACCGCGCACTTCCCGGGAAAAAAACACATTCAAGCCGGAATCCAGCGTATTCCACGACATCGAATATTCCGGACCCAATAACTCGGCCGACAATCTCAGCCCCGCGCCGACGAAACTCCAAGACGTCGAGGCTTCACCGATCAAAGTTTGGCCGTCGGGGGTTTCGAATTCGATCATGACGCTGGCAAAGTCTTCGGAGGGCTTCTTTGAATAATCGACTTCGGCACCGTAAGCCGCCGAGAGCTTCGCGGCATAGGGTGCACGGGACCACTTCAAGCTGGCGATGTGGCCGGTGATGCGCACCGGGCGCACGCTCGCGCGCGCCGCGCCGGGTTGCGTCAGGAGATGGCGCACCAGCAGGACGGAATGGCACATCATGTCGTTGAGCACCCCGCCACCCTGCAGTTCCCCGCGCCAGAACCAGGGCGCGTGCGGCCCGCTGTGCTCCTCCGATGCGCGCGCCAGATAGGGCCGCCCGGTGGTCGACGCGCCGCGGGCCCAGACCCTTGTGCGGCCGGCTTCGATCTGCGGCGCGAACGCTTGATTTTCCAAGTAGCCGTGCATCGCGCCTGTGCGTTTCATGAGCTCCAGCATGCGTTTCGCTTCGGCGACATTGCGCGCCAGCGGCTTTTCGCAGGCGATGCCGCGCAAAGTTCCCACCCCGCCCTCGATGGCGTAAACGATTTCTTCCATGTTCTCGAGGCGCATGTGATTCGGTCCCGCGAGCCACAGCGCGTCGATCGAAGGATCCGCCACCATGTCGCGGATCGAGGCATGGGCTTTGGCGTTACCGATATCGAGACTGCGCGCCAGCGCAGCTGCAGAGCTTGCGTGCTCGAGGTTCGGACTCCATACGCCGCGTACGTCGGCATCGCGCACGCCCTGAAATGCCTGCATGTGGAAGCGCGCGTTGAAGCCGGAGCCGACGAATCCGACGCCGAGCCGGCCAGGTACGTGGTGGCTTGGGGTGCTCACGTGGAATCGGGTCCCAACCCCAGTTTTCGCAGCAGTTCGGGCGGCGGGCCGTCGAACTTCTGCAGCGGAACATTGCCGATGTAGCCGATATCCCGCGAGCCGGCCGGAGTGGAATAGAACCCGCCGACGCTCAGATTGCGATAGCGGGTGAAGAAGGCAGCGGCGCGCGCAAATTTCGCTTGCGCATTCGGCGCGTAGCAAATGTCGTCGCATATCGCGTGCTGTTGCGATTGGTCGAGTTCCGCGAAATATTTTTCGAACCGCAGCAGAGCCTCCGCGTCCATCCAGGCCAGGCCCTCGAGCACGATCGCTCGATCGGCCATCTGCCGAGGGTAGGGCGCACTTACCCATTCGTCGATGAAATCGACCACGCCAACGCTTTCCGCGTTGGGCGAGCGGCCATCGTCAGGGAGAATGACATTGCAGAGCGCCGCAGCCGTGCGCCGCTGCGACTGGGACAGCGTCAGCGGCCAAACATCCCCCGGACGATACAGCTTGGTCAGATCCGGATCGGTGCCGTAGCCGCGGTACACCGGGAGCACGGTGACGTCCTGGCTCCAAGAGCGCTGATTCAACAGCGGCATCGAGGCCGCGGCGGCCAGCATCCACTTGATCGTGGTGCGCCGGTCCGTCACAGCTCCTTCCTCTTCATTCGATCGGCAATGTGATCGGCGGCGCGCCAGGCCACCGCCATGATGGTGAGCGTCGGATTCTTGTCGGCATTGGAGGCGAACACCGCACCGTCGGTCACGAATAAATTCTTGACGTCCCAGGTTTGACACCACCCGTTCGTCACGGAGGTTCGGCGATCTGCGCCCATGATGGCGCCGCCGACTTCGTGGATGATGTTGCCGCCCGGCGCGATCGCTTCGGCGCCGTCGGTTTTCACGGTATCCAGCACGCTGCCGCCCATCGCCTCGATGATGGCCGCGAAAGTCTTCTGCATGTGCGCGGCCTGGCGCGTCTCGTGCTCGGACCACTTCCAATGAAAACGCAACACGGGAATGCCCCACTTGTCTTTCACTTGAGGATCGATTTCGCAGTAGGAATTCTCATTGGGAATCATCTCGCCGCGGCCGTCGAATCCCACGAACGAGCCGTAGTAGCGCCGTGCGTCATCTTTGAGCTTCTTGCCGTAGCTTCCGCCGGTGAATCGTTCAAGGCCGTGCAGCGTGCCTGCGTTCGGCATGCGGCGGCCGCCGCCGAATTCGATGTGGTAGCCGCGCGCAAAGCCAAGTTTTCCCTTGGCCTGATCTTGATAGCCCCACCAAGGCGCATAGAAGGCATGTCCGCTGGCGCCATCTTCATTTTGCGGCGGTAGTGATTCGAGCAAGGGAATTTGGCCGCTGACGCTGCTGCCGACGGTATCCATGAGGTAGCGGCCGACTTTGCCGCTGGAATTGGCGAGCCCATTGGAAAACAGGGCGCTCTTCGAATTGAGCATGATCCGGGCGGTCTCGCACGCGCTCGCCGCGAGCACGGTCACGCGGGCATTCGCCTGGTGCTCGGCCCCCGTGTGCTTGTCGATGTATTTCACGCCCTTAGCCAGTCCGTCGCGCCCCAACACGACCTCGTGGACCATGGCGTCGGTCACGATATCGAGATTGCCCGTCGCCAACGCCGGCGGCAGATGCACCGTGGTCGATTGGTAATTTGCGCGGATGGAACAGCCGCGGCCGCAATCCGTCGCCCAGAAACAGGCAGCGCGTTTTTGCATGTCCGCGGCAATGATTTTTTGCGCCTTCAAATTGCCCGGATGCAACAGAGCCGGCGAGCGCTTGTAGTCGAGCTGCCGCGTCAGCACCGCGCGATGGCCCGGGATGACCGGAATTCCCAAGCGCCGCGCCCGCTGCTGCACCAGATAGTCGCTCACCAGAGGAGCCGGCGGCGGCAGCAAGCAACCCGGCGAGGAACCGGGCGTGTTCTCCAATCCTTCGGAGGTGCCGTAGACACCGATGAGCCGTTCTACCTTGTCGTAGTACGGCGCCATATCGTCATAAGAGATGGGCCAATCCATCCCTAAGCCATCGCGCGCGTGCGGTTTGAAATCATAGGGGCCATTGCGCAGCGAGATCCGGCCCCAGTGATTGGTCCGTCCGCCGAGCATGCGGGAACGCCACCACGTAAAGCGCCCTTTGGGATCGTTCGTGGATTGTACATACGGCTCCCCGGGAACCGTCCAACCGCCATCGACCGTGGCGTCGTAGAAACCGAAGTCTTTTTCCGGCGAGGATGCGCCGCGCAGCGGCGCCTGATCCGACGTCTGGAACATGGGCGTCTCTTGCTCGGGTACGTATTTTCGGCCCGCTTCCAGCATGAGCACCTTGGCGCCTTCCATGCTCAAGGTATACGCGGTCTGACCGCCCGCGGCGCCGGAACCGACGACGATGACGTCGTATTGCTTTTTGTCCGCCTTGGAAGTCACGCGCCCCTAGGCTACGCGAAAATCACCCGCATTTCGACTCGCCGCAATTCAAGCAGGTGTTGCAGCCATCCATCATCACCACCGCGGCGGTGCTGCACTTGGAGCACAGCTGCGCGCCTTCCGGAAAATGCGATTTTGAAAAGGCATCGGTCTGCTTGGTGCGGGCTTCGAACTCCGCGCGCTTTTCCTCCACCAATTTGCGCTGATGGACGTCGAGCTCCGGCTTCTTGAGGAGTCCGATGGACTGCAAATGCCTCTCGATGACGTAGCCCAACTCGGCGATCGTGGAGGGCATGAATTTTCCGCCCGGCTGCCAATAGCCGCCCTTCGGATCGAACACCGCCTTGAGCTCATCCACCAGGAACGTGGTGTCGCCGCCCTTGCGGAACACGGCGGAGATGACCCGCGTCAGTGCCACGATCCACTGAAAATGGTCCAGGTTCTTCGAATTGATGAAGACCTCAAAGGGCCGGCGCTGCTCGTGCGGCGTGCCTTCGTTGAGAAGGATGTCGTTGATGGTGACGTACATCGCATGATCGGACACGGGCGTCTTGATCTTGTAGGTCGAGCCCACCAGCACCTCGGGCCGCTCGAGCTTCTCATGCATCCAGATGACGTTGTCTTGGGCCTTCAGCGCGTCTTTGGCGGGCGCGGCCGCCTCCTTCGTCTCTGGCTTCTGCACGCGGTACTTCGCGATCTTCTTGCCGATTTTGATGTGAGCCATGATCAAAACTTCCCGTAGTAGCCTTCTTTGAGCGCATCGAAGAGATTCGCGGCGGTATGCATTTCGCCGTCGTATTCGATCTCCTGATCGCCTCGCGCTTCGACTTCGGTGCCATCTTCCAAGGTGAATACGTAGGTGGTGTTCTTCAAGTCGTCTTCTTTGACCAACACGCCCTGGAAGGCCTCCGGATTGAAGCGGAACGTCGTACAACCCTTGAGACCGGAGTCATAGGCGTACATATAGATATTTTTGAAGTCCTCATACTTGTAGTCGGTGGGCACGTTCGCGGTCTTCGAGATCGATGAGTCGATCCAAAGCTGCGCCGCCGCCTGAATGTCCACGTGCTCTTTAGGTCCGATGTCGTCAGCGGAAATAAAGTACTCCGGCAACTTCTCGGCCGGGTTCTGCGAATTCGGCATGGCGCGGGAATTCACCAGCTCGCGATAAGCCAGCAGCTCGAAGGAGAATACATCGACTTTTTCCTTGGATTTCTTGCCTTCGCGCAGCACGTTGCGGAAATAATGGTGTGCGAATGACGGCTCGATGCCGTTGGACGCGTTGTTGGCGAGGGACAATGAAATCGTGCCGGTGGGCGCGATGGAAGTGTGATGAGTGAAACGGGCCCCGACTTCGGCGAGTTCATCGACGAGTTCCGGAGAGGCTTCCGCGATGCGCTGCATGTAGCGGCTATAGCGTGCATGCAGAACCCGCCCGGCCACCCGCGCGCCCACCCGCCAACCATCCTTCACCATTTCGGGACGCTTGCGCAGCATCTCGCGGGTGACCGTGAACTCTTCGTTCATGATCGGGGCCGGTCCCTTTTCCTTGGCGAGATCCAAAGCTGCTTCCCAGCCTGCCACGGCCATCTCTCGCGATACGTTCTGGGTAAATGCCACGGATTTCTTCGAGCCGTACTTCATGCACAGCATGGTGATGGTCGACCCCAGCCCTAAGAAACCCATGCCATGACGGCGTTTGCGCATGATCTCGTCGCGCTGCTGCTCCAAGGGCAGGCCGTTGACCTCGACCACGTTGTCGAGCATGCGCGTGAAGATCTTCACCACCTTGCGATAGGTCTCCCAGTCGAAGCGCGCATTCTCCGTGAACGGCTCGAGCACGAATTTGGTGAGGTTTACAGAGCCGAGAAGACAAGAGCCGTAGGCCGGAAGCGGTTGTTCGCCGCAATTTCCCGTCACGATGCCATTGAATATCAAATTGTTCTTGTCGGGTTGAGTCGTGTCGTAGACAGCTTCGCGACCCACATGTTCAATCGTAGTCACGGAGCTGAGATAGGCCTCGTTTCGGCACCTCTTGCGCTGCTTCTGCCAGCCGAGAAATTTTTGATTCTTCTCGCCGGTCAGAAATCCGATTTCCTCCATGAAATAGTCGCGCGACTCGGATCCGATGATCAGTTCAAAATCCGCTTGGCATTCATACATGCGCTCTCCACCGTTGCCATCCGGCGGCAGCCTTTGACCGGCAGCACGGCGCTTCAGAACTCGGCAGAAGATACCGAAGTTGGCAAGCAACGTCTGAACCTCCTTCAGGAGGGATTGCTGGCTCGACGCAAGCCGGATCGTGCAGTAGCCGTTTCTATCGTCAAGCTGTACGGTGCCATCCGATTGGAACAGTCCGCGCAGATAACCTTTGACGCATTCTTCGTTGCCGCGCCATACGATTTCGGGTACGCGGGTCTTGGATTTGGCCGTAAAACCGTAGTTCTCCAACACACGCGCGAGAATCACCGAACGGATCATCAGCATGTTGCGCTGGGGAATGGCAAGCGCGCTCACCTCATAATTCCTCGCGCTCGCCGAGCAACCTTCGATCATCGAATTGACCGAGGCCACGATGCCGTCGGCCAGGACACGCTCCGCGCCCCACAGATTCACGACCGCCGCCTCTTTACCCTTGCCGCGATTCGTGAAATGGCCGTCACCGGTCAGCAAACCCAGGAGTTGCCCGAGCTCTTTACCACCGCAGCCGCCGAATTGTCCCTTGCCGGACTGGATCAGCAGTTCATCGCCGGGCTTCAGATCCTTGAGCTTTATCTTGCCTCGAGCCGTATAGAAGTCGTGCCATTCGGTGGCGTTGATTTCGTAGCCATCCCGCGTAGTGACGCGATAAATGTCCGCGGACGGCGAGGTCTTGAACGCCGGAACGGCCGGCCGTACATCGACGCCCAGGCCTTCGCCGAGCGCTCGGCGGTCCACGGTCGCCTGAATGTCAACGCGGGCGTCATAGAGATCGCCGATCCGCACCATGCCAAACTGCGTCGCGAGCCGGGTGTCGGCGGTTACGCAAGGGTTGGTGGCGCGGACATTTTCCGTCCACCAATTGTTGTTCATCTCGTTGACATTATCGATGAGGATGAAGCCCGGCTCGGCAAAGTCGTACGTGGAGGTCATGATCACGTCCCACACGCGGCGCGCCGGCAAGGTCTTGTAGATCTTGCAGGCGACCAAGCCTTCTTCGTTCGCGACGTAGCCCGCCGTGTACGGCCACTCGCGCCACACAAATTTCGTGTTGTCTGAAAGGTCGGGCTGCTCGGCGTCGAATTCCTGGCGGCCGATGGGGAAGGCCAGCGTCCAGTCGCCGTCGCTCTTCACCGCCTTCATGAATTCGTCGGTCACGAGCAAGGACAAGTTGAATTGCCGCAGGCGTCCGTTCTCGCGCTTGGCCCGAATGAATTCCAGCGCATCGGGATGCCCGATATCGAAGGTACCCATTTGCGCGCCGCGCCGCCCGCCCGCCGAGGACACGGTGAAACACATCTTGTCGTAGATATCCATGAACGACAGCGGACCGGATGTGTAAGCGCCCGCGCCCGATACGTAGGCGCCGCGCGGCCGCAAGGTCGAGAATTCATAGCCTATGCCGCAGCCGGCCTTGAGCGTGAGCCCGGCCTCATGCACTTTCTTCAGAATGTCGTCCATCGAGTCGCGGATCGTGCCGGAAACCGTGCAATTGATGGTCGAGGTCGCGGGCTTATGGTCGAGCGCACCGGCGTTCGAGGTGACGCGCCCAGCCGGAATCGCGCCGTGACGCAAGGCCCACAGGAACGACTCGTACCACTGCTCGCGGCCCGTCTCGGTTTCCACATCGGCAAGCGCGCGCGCAACACGCTTGTAGGTATCGTCCATCGATTTATCGACGGGCGAACCATCCTTGGAAGTCAGCCGGTATTTCTTATCCCAGATGTCGAAGGAGGCTTCTTGATAGGGGATGCTGCCAACGTCTTTGGGCTGTATCTTGACCACCGTATTCATGGGTTTCTACGCCGCTCCGTTATATTTATCGAGCTAAATCTTGAACACAAATGGCGGTGTTCTCGCGAAAAAAAAGCGCTGGTGACTTAACGTAAGCTGATGGGGTTCGACAGACCGTACAGAACACAACATCTTGTGTTTAGGGCAAGAGGGTACGGCGCGATGGCGATCATCGTCAAGAGTTTTTTTCCGCTATTTTCGGCTAAAAAAACACTTGTATATCAAAAACATAGCAGATTGTCCGCAGAAATTGGCTGATTGCCCTTTCCGGGACAGAGGTCAAGAGGAAAAAGCACAAATCGCAAGATATTGTGTTTCCACACGTTATCCACATTATGTTCCATTGACTTTGAGCCGCGTCACACTTTCGGCCGCGCGACAACCTAAGGCGTAACCGCCGCGGCTGCCGGTCCGTTCGCGATGCACCCTCGGTCATGCCTGTTCGCTGCGAGTTGAAATGCAGCACGCCGGCCCAATTTCCGGAGTCACGCGCGTGAGTTTCGATTCACAGGAACAGCATTCAAATTTTTTTTTATTCCATTTATAGGAGTTTCAAGACATGACTGTCGTACGTTATGAGCCATGGGCACTCGTCAGCCGGCTGCAGAAAGAAGTTGATCGTTTGTTTGGTGCGCCGTTGACGACGGCCGCCGATTCCGGCGCTTGGTTGCCGCCGGTGGACATCCACGAGGAAGCCGATCAGTTCGTGCTGCACGTGGACTTGCCGGGTGTCGATCCGAAGGCAGTGGAAATCACCTCCGACCAGGGCGTGCTGACCATTCGCGGACAGCGCGAAGATTCACGCAAGGAGTCGCGCGAGGGTTTCCGCCGCATCGAGCGCATCAGCGGGGAATTCCAGCGCCGTTTCAGCCTGCCGGAGACTGCGGACGCACAGAACATCAAAGCGAAGGTCGCCAATGGTGTGCTGGAAGTCTCGATTCCCAAGCTTGCGCAAGTGCAGCCGCATAAGATCACGGTGCAAGCAGCCTAAGTAAGGCTATCCGCACGGATGCCATCCGCACGAACGGCATCTGCCCGGCGGACCGCGCGGCGGGTATCCGCGCGACGCGTCCTTCCGTGTAATATCGCGTCGATAACGGCGAGCAGGCCGGACCTTTAAGGTCCGGCCGCGCTTTTTGTCGCCCGAGACACGATATCTCTTAAGGACTGTGCATGAACCTGCGTCTCAAGTTTGCGGCAGCCACGCTCGCGGCGGCTGTCATCAGCGCGCCGGGGCTCGCCACGAGTCCTGCCTCCGATGCCGCGGGGCCCATGCCCACGCTGGCCCCCATGGTCAAGCGCGTATCGCCGTCCGTCGTAAACATTGCAACACGCGGAACCATCAAGGAGCAGTCGGGGCACAATCCGCTTCTGGACGATCCCTTTTTCCGCCGCTTCTTCGAAGCGCCGCCCGACTCCAAGCCCCGCGAACGGCAATTTCAAAGCGCGGGATCCGGCGTCATCGTCGATGCGAAAAACGGCTACATCATTACCAATCATCATGTGGTCGAGAACGCGAGCGAAATCACCATTACGCTGCTCGACAATCGGACTTTCAGCGCCAAAGTCATCGGCAGCGACGAAGGCGCGGACGTCGCCGTTTTACAAGCGAAGCAGCCGAATCTCGTGGCCATGCCTTTCGGGGATTCGACCAAGCTGGAGGTCGGCGACTACGTGGTCGCCATCGGCAATCCCTTCGGTCTGCAGCACACCGTCACGGCAGGCATCGTCAGCGCACTGGGGCGCAGCGGCATCAACCCGGAAGCCGGCGGCTACGAGGATTTCATTCAAACCGACGCGTCCATCAATCCAGGCAATTCCGGCGGCGCACTGGTGAATCTGCGCGGCGAATTGGTCGGCATCAACTCAGCCATTCTGTCGCGCAGCGGCGGCAATATCGGCATCGGCTTTGCGATTCCGGTCAACATGGTCCGCAGCGTCATGGACCAACTCGTCAAATACGGGCAGGTCAAACGCGGCGTCCTCGGCGTGCAGCTCTACAGCGTCACGGCGGACATCGCCAAGGAATTCGGCCTGAGCGAGACCACCGGTGCGCTCGTGGCCGGCGTCGTGCAAGGCTCGGCCGCCGAGCGGGCCGGGATCAAGACGGGCGATATCATTACCTCGCTCAACGGCGTCACCATGCAGAGTTCCGGGGAGCTGCGCAACGCCATCGGCATGCTGCACGTCGGCGATAAAGTTGAACTCGGGCTGTTGCGCGACGGCAAGCCGCGCAAGGTCACCGCGCTGATCGCCGATCGCAGCGAAGCGGAATCCGCAAGCGCCGCGGACATCAATCGTGGTCTCGACGGCGCCGACTTGGCCGATGCACCCGATGGCGGCGGTGTGGCGGTGAACCGGGTCCAAGAAGCCAGCGCCGCGGCTCAAGCGGGAATTCGGCCCAACGACGTCATCGTGGGCGTGGGGCGTACGCCGGTAACGAACATGAAATCGTTCCGCGAAGCCGTCAAGGGAGCGACCGTGCTGGTTCTCAAGATTCGGCGCGGCAGCGATACGCTGCTGCTTCCGGTGCGCTAAACCCGTGCGCCGTTCCTCCATCGTGGTTCTCGGGGGCACCGGGTTTTTAGGCACCCGGCTGGTCGCCCGGTTGATCAAGGACGGCCACTCGGTCACCGTGCTGTCGCGGGACCGAGAACAGCACAAGCACCTCTTGGTCCTCCCCGGACTCACCCTCGAGAACTGCGATGTGTATCAAGAACCTCAGCTGAGCGAGCGCTTTCGCGGCAAGGATGTCGTGATCAATCTCATCGGCATCCTCAATGAGCGCGGGTTCGGCGGCGCGGGCTTCCGCCGCGCCCATACGGAACTCACGCAGCATGTGCTGCTGGCTGCCAAGTCTGCCGGGATAGCGCGCCTGCTGCAGGTTTCGGCATTGAAGGCCTCTCCCGATGCACCGAGTCATTACTTGCGTTCCAAGGGCGAAGCGGAAAAGCTGATTCGCGAGCAGAGCGCCGTGGATTGGACTATTTTTCAACCCTCGTTGATGTTTGGTCGCGGCGATTCATTTTTGAATCGTTTTGCGGGATTGTTGGCGGCGATACCCTGGATCTTCCCCTTGGCAAGGCCGAATGCCCGGCTTCAGCCTGTGTCCGTGGACGATGTGGTGGACGCGCTGCTGCTCTGCCTGCACGGCGGTGCCGGCAGCCATCAGACCTATGAACTCGGCGGCCCGCAGGTGTACAGCTTGCGCGAAGTCGTCGCCTTGGTGGCGAAGTTGACACGCAAGCGCCGTTGGATCATCGGCCTACCGAATGTGATCGGCAGGTTGCAGGCCTTTTTCATGAATTTCGTTCCGGGCCGGCCTTTTTCCGGTGACAACTATCGCACTCTCGGCATCGACAGCGTCGTCTGCAAGGAGGATGGTTTCGCGCGGCTGGGCATCAAACCTAAGTCCATGGCGGCAGCTGCGCGCCTATTCTTGGGCGCGCAGGAAGACAATGCTCGCCTGAGCCAAAATCGCGCCGCGGCCGGACGGGCCCGATCGGCTCCTTAGGCAAGTTCAGCGCTGCGGGCTCGGCATGCGCTGCGCCGGAACATCCCGCGCAGGCGAGGAGCATGGCGCCTAGGAAACGCCGGCCGCGGACGCGCTCATGCATCGCGCCCGGGAGGTCCCGGAAAGGCGTTCGCCGCAGCGAAAATCCATTCGCGGAACTGCGCGACTTTGGGCAGCGCGAGAAGACTCTTCGGACACACGAAATAGTATGCGGAGGCATAAGGCAGCGCACCCATGCCGGCGAGCTTGAGGGTACCTTTCTGCAGCGAGCGCGTCACCAGAGTCCAGCGTCCGAGCGCATATCCTAGGCCCTCTTCCGCCGCTGCCAGGAGGCCCGCGGAGTCTTCGATGCTTGGCGCTCTGGAATGCCAAGCTGCCTCCTCGGCCGCCTGCGCCCACACGCGCCAGGGCTCATCGCCGCTCTCGAGCAGCGGGAATTTGCTCAAGCTCGTGCCGCGCTCGATCATGCCGTGCTGTTTGATGAGATCCGGACTCGCAACCGGCACCAGCCAGTCGTCGAGCAGCTTCTCGGCATGCATGTTGGGATAGTTGCCGCGGCCGAAGCGAATGGCCAGGTGATTGGCGGTGCGCGAAAAGTCGACCAGTTCGCGCGAAGTGTGGAAACGCAATTCGATCTCGGGATACTTGCGCCGAAACGAGCGGATGCGCGGCAGCAGCCAGATTTGCAGGAATGAAGACAGCAGGCTGATCTGCAGCGGCCCGGCGCGGCGGTGATGCTTCATTTCTTGCAAGGCTGACTCGAGCTTTTCCAAACCCTCCCGCACCGCCGGCAGCAATTCCAGTCCCTCGTCGGTGATTTCGACGCGGCGGCCGCTGCGCCGAAACAACGGCACCTGAATATAGGATTCCAATGTCTTGATCTGCTGGCTGACGGCCGCCGGCGTTACATTCAGCGCTTCGGCGGCCTCCGAAAAACTCAGGTGCGCGGCGACTGCCTCGAATACCCGCAAAGAGCCCAGCGGCAATCGGTCGTACGCGGATGGCACCTTAAGTTTTCCTTAACAATTGATCAGGGATTGAGTTTGTTCCGAAGCGGCGCGAGGAACACCCTATGCGCCGTGGGATCAATAATCAACGGAGCGCATATCATGAACGATCTATTCTTTGTCGCAAGACTGGTGCAGGGGATTCTCGCGGTGAGCATTGTGTCCGCCATCGCGCTGGCGCTTCAATTTTCGCTGGTCGCGATCTAAGGGCTTTGCGACGTTCCGCACACCAGGGAGTCCCGCTGGGCTTGGCCGAGCTTTGCCAGTGCGTGAACGCGGCGATAGAAGGCAGGCAGGTTTCCGCCTGCTGCCTGCAACTCCCGTTCAAAGCCCGGCATGCAATCGAAGTAGGTCGCTATCGATGCCAGGTGAGCGTTGTTGATGTTCTGGGCAAACCAGGCGTCGAACGGCGCATGACCGCCCCATTGCGCGCGCAGAGTCACATAGGATTCGCGCAACGCGTCGAAGGCCTCGCGTTTGCGCTCGCGCATCAGCGGCGGCGGCAAGCCGGCTGCATACAGCTCTCGCAATTGAGCGCGGGTCGCCGTCATCAAGGCGATCACCTTGATGTAGCGTTCGTGCTGCAACAAATGATCGCTCAAGTCTTTTTTGCGGCCTTGGCTGTTGAGCCAGCGCCGCACCCCCTCTTCCTCCACCGTGGTCGCGAGCGCCTCGTTGAACGGAGCGTCGTTGCGCACATACAGCAGCTGATGAGTCAGCTCGTGGAAGATGATCGATGCCAGCTCGACATCGTTCCAACCGACCATGGTGCTCAAAATGGGATCGTCGAAATGTCCGAGGGTGGAATACGCGGCGACGCCGCCGACCATGACGTCATATCCTTGCGCACGCCATCCTTCGGCGAATCTGCGCGCTTTGGACTCGACAAAATATCCCCGGTAGGCGACGCATCCGACGATGGGAAAACACCATTTCTTCGCCTCGACGGAAAATTCCGGCGCCGCAACGACGTTCCACACCACGTAGGGCCGGCCGATGTCCGCATACCTTCGATAGCTGCCGTTGTCGGGCAGCCCAAGGTCGGCACTCGCGAAATTGCGGATAGCCGTGACCGACTCGAGCTGCGCGCGCAGCTTCGGCGGCGTCGAGGGCGAATCGATGACGCGGCTGATGGGTTCCCGCTTCGACATCAAGTCGAACTGGCCTTCGGCGCTTTGCAGCAGGTAGCAGCCGCCGCTAACCGAAGCGGTCAGCGCAATCGCCGCCGCCGCGCGGATTGTGACGGCGATACTGTTAATATTCACGCATGCAAGTGTATCTGGTTGGCGGCGCGGTTCGGGACGCTCTGCTGGGTCTGCCGGTCAAGGAACGCGATTGGGTCGTGGTGGGCGGCGCCCGGGACGGGCTGCTGCGGCTGAATTATCGCGAAGTGGGCCGCGACTTTCCCGTGTTCCTGCATCCCGAATCGCATGAGGAATATGCGCTGGCGCGCCGCGAACGCAAGACCTCGCCGGGGTATCGCGGCTTTGCGGTCGAGTTCGGGCCCGAAGTCACGCTGGAGGAGGATCTCGCCCGCCGCGATCTGACCATCAATGCCATCGCGCAGAACGGCGACGGAGCCTTCATCGACCCTTACGGCGGCCGCCGCGACCTGGAAGCACGCGTGCTGCGGCACGTCTCGCCCGCGTTCGTCGAGGACCCCGTGCGCATATTGCGGCTCGCGCGATTCGCGGCCCGCTTTGCACCCCTGGGGTTCAAGGTCGCAGCGGAAACCATGGCGCTGATGCGCACCATGGTCGAGCGCGGCGAAGCCGATGCACTGGTGGCCGAACGGGTGTGGCAGGAAAGCGAAAAGGCATTGCGCGAGCCCGGCGCCAGCGTGTTCTTTCAGGTGCTGCGCGACTGCGGCGCGTTAAAAGTCGTGTATCCGGAGATCAATGCGCTGTTCGGCGTGCCGCAACCTGAGAAATGGCACCCGGAAATCGACACGGGCGTCCACACCCTGATGGTGCTCGATCAGGCGGTGCTCCTAAGCACTGATGTGAGGGTACGTTTTGCGGCGTTGGTGCACGATCTCGGCAAGGCGACGACGCCGCATCAAGAATGGCCCGGCCACAAGGGACATGAGGAGCGCAGCGTATCGCTCATTGAAGCGCTGTGCGAGCGGTTGAAGCTGCCGAGCGAATACCGCGAGCTTTCAATCATCGTGGCGCGCTACCACGGCAATGTGCATCGCGCGTTCGAGCTGCGGCCCGGTACGATTTTGGGAATACTGGAGAAAACCGATGCATTTCGCCGGCCCGAGCGGTTTGCGCAAGCGCTATTGGCCTGCGAGGCGGACTCGCGCGGCCGTCTGGGCTTGGAGCTCGATCCCTATCCGCAGCGTCAATACTTGCATGCGGCGCGCGATGCGGCAGCCACGGTGAAGCCGACGCCGGAGGACATTGCGGACCAGGTCGGTCCATTGATCGCGGAACGCGTGCACCAACGCCGCCTGCGCAGCATCGAGGAGATCGTAGCGCGGTCTCGTCCCGCTACACCCTAGGATTGCCTTGGGCGTCGTCTTGAGGCTGTGCATCGAGCCATGCGCGAATATTGGTTACGCTGTCGCGATAGAAACGCTCATACAATCCACGCGACACATAGCCGATGTGGGGCGTCGCCAGCAGATTGCGGAGGTTCCGGTACGGATGATTCGGGGGCAGCGGCTCTTCGTCGTAGACATCGATGGCCGCGCCGGCGATTTGACCGGCACTCAAGGCGGCGATCAGCGCCGCTTCCACCACGATGGGACCGCGGGAGGTGTTGATCAATCGTGCGGTCGGCTTCATCAACGACAATTCGGCAGCGCCGATCAGCGCGCGCGAACGCTCGCTCAACACCAGGTGGATCGACACGACATCCGAGCGGCGCAGCAATTCTTCCTTCGACACGAGCGCGGCGCCGACGGCGGCCGCCTTCTCCGCGGTGAGATTTTGGCTCCAGGCAACGACCTGCATACCGAACGCCAGCGCAATGCCGGCCACCTTCGAGCCCAAATTGCCGAGTCCGATAATGCCCAAGGTCTTGCCCGACAGGTCGTCCCCGATGCAGCGCTGCCAGCCGCCGCCGCGCAGCGCCGCGGCTTCCGCGGCGAGATGACGCGCGCTGCCCAAGATCAAGCCCCAAGTCAGTTCAACCGTGGGGCTGCCGAAATAGCCGGTATGAACAACCTTGATGCCGCGGGCGGCGGCCGCCTCGAGATCGATGGAAGCGTTGCGCGGACCGGTCGAGGCAATCAGTTTTAGGTTCGGCAATTGTTCGATGCGCTCGCGCCGCAGCGGCGTGCGCTCGCGCATGACGCAGACGGCATCGTAGGGCAGCAATCGCTTGACCACGGCGGCGGTGTCGGCGAGGTGATCTGTGAACACATCGACCTGAGCGCGCCTGAGGACTTCGGACCAGTCCGCCAACTCGAGCGCGACCCCCTGATAATCGTCCAACACCGCTATTTTCACCTGCATATCCTCTTCTAAAGCGAATGCCGCAAATCCAGGAGGCTGAATCCTGAGAGTGGGACATCCAGCTCCCGTACGCACGCCATGACTTTGAACCGCTCGCCCATTTCGCCGGGCAGCAACAGCTGCCGCGCCTCATGGCTAAGCCGCGCAAATAGATTCTCATCGCCTTGTGCACTCAGGCGCATTTCCCGGTCCAGCTCCAAGCCTGCGAGGAAATGTGCCTGCGTCGTAAAGCCCGCAACGGTAAGAGCGGCATCATGGTTCGCTTCCGCTACCCGCGTGAAGTCCACCCAAGCCGTGATGTCCTGCAGTCCGATATTCGCGAATGGATCGGCGCTCATCCGATGCCGGTAATGGCACACCAGTGTGCCGTCGCGCCGTTGCGGGAAGTAATATTGCGCGCGCGGCAAGCCATAGTCGAACCACAAGACCGCGCCCTTGGCCAGGCTGTGCGTGACGCTTTGTATCCAGGCACCGATGCGGGGGCAGTACTCGGACGTGTAGCCATCGTCCCAGCGACCGCCGCTGACCTCTAGTTCTTGGGCTACCCGGGTCATCTCCGCATCCGCCGGGCGCGCCGCCCAGTTGAATTGGCCGCCGCCGACCGAAACGCCCATTTCCTCAACGGCGCTCTCACGCCAACGAAAGCGCGCCACGGGCAGCGCATCCAGCACTTCGTTCGCCAGTATCACGCCCTCGAAGGGCTCCTCCGGCGGCCGCTCCAGCCAATGCACCCGCCCAAGCAAGTGCGGCAGCCGACGGGCGATATGGGCGCGCTGGCGCGCCCGCAAGTCGGCGCTGATTTCCAGTATCGCGTAGCGCTCAGGCAACCGGCCCTCGGTCTCGAGGCGCGCCAGGATGTCCGCTGCCAAGCGGCCGCTGCCCGCGCCGATTTCCATTACGCATCCGGCTTGCAGAGCGCTCAAGATCTCGGCGCACTGCACTGCCACACACGCGCCGAATAAGCGCGACACTTCCGGTGCCGTCGTAAAATCGCCGTCGGCACCCAGTTTCTGCGCGCCGCCGCTGTAGTAGCCCAAGCCCGGTGCGTACAACGCCAAATCCATGAATCGCTCGAAGGGAAGCCATCCGCCCGCTGCGTCGATTTGATTCATCAAGTGAGCGCGCGCAAGCGCGCTGTGCTCGGCTGCAGCATCATCCGGCGTCATTTCGCGCCGCCGGGAGCCTGTAGAGCCAATCCTATGGGAGCGGCCACGGGGAATGCTCAGACGGGCTCCTAAATCTTGCGGTATCGTTGCGGCGCATGGTCGTCATGAATGACAATTTCGCGCTGCGCGATCAAACGGTATTGATCACGGGCGGTGCGCGCCGGGTTGGGGCCGATGTCGCGCGTGCGCTGCACGCGGCGGGCGCCAATGTGATGATTCACTACCGTACGTCGGCGGCCGCTGCCATCGCCTTGGCGGACGAATTCAACCGCACGCGCGCGCATTCCGCGGCGATTTTTGCCGCACACCTTTTGAATGCCGAGGCGCCGGATCAATTGATCGCGGCGTCGCTGCTCGCATTCGGCCGCTTGGATATCTTGATCAACAACGCCTCGAGTTTTTACCCGACCCCTGTCGGCCAAATCACGCCGCCGCAATGGGATGATCTGATCGGCAGCAACTTGAAAGCGCCGCTGTTCCTGTCGCAGGCGGCGGCTCCCAGCTTGCGGGCCCGGCGCGGCCTCATCATCAATATGGTCGACATTCACGCGTTGCGGCCGTTGAGGGCGCACACGGTCTACAGCGTGGCCAAAGCGGGACTTGCCATGCTGACGCGCTCGCTGGCACGTGAGCTGGGGCCTGAGATTCGCGTCAACGGCATCGCACCCGGTCCGGTGCTGTGGCCGGAAGGCGATATGGACGCGGCGCTGCAGGCAGAAATTATCGAAAAGACCGCCCTGCAGCGCCACGGTACGCCGCAGGATATCGCACGCACTGCCTTGTTCCTGGCCAAGGACGCGCCGTACATTACCGGCCAAATCATCGCGGTTGACGGCGGCCGCAGCATCTAGCGCCTGATCAGGCACGCGGTGCCGCACCGGCGCGCCAGGTGCCTAGGTCGGCGGAGCCCCGCTCCAGCATGACGCCGACATCGCGCGAGCCGCGAACGGCGCCCGGCTTGCTCAAGGAAATGCGCACCCACGTTACGGCGAATTCCTCGAGGATGAGCATCGCGACGTGTTCCGCGAGGCTTTCCACCAGATGAAAGCTGGATTCCTCGACAAAGGCGAGCACGCGCTTCGCGACCCGCTTGTAGTTCAGGGCATCGTCGATCGAATCGGTGAGCGCGGCCTTGCGGATATCGGCGCTGAACTCGATGTCGAGCACCACCGTCTGCTTGACCTGTCTCTCCCAATCGAAAATGCCGACGATGGTCTCGGTTTTCAGCGCGTGAATGAATATTTTGTCCATGAAGAAGCTCAAGTTCCTATGCTGCCCAGTTCCCAATTTGCCCGCGCGCTCATGCCGATTCCGCTGCGCATGCCCGCCGCCAGCCGCAAGCATCCGGCGAGCGCAATCATCGCCCCGTTGTCGGTACAGAATTCGGTGCGTGGAAAATACAGCTGCGCATCCAATTCCCGCACCACTGACTTGAGGCGTTCGCGCAAGCGGCGGTTCGCCCCTACGCCGCCGGCAATCACCAGCCGCCGGTGGCCGGTCTGCTTGAGCGCGCGCCGGCACTTTTCAGCCAGGGTCTCGACCACCGCATCCTCGAAACCAAGCGCGATATCGGCGCGAACGGAGCCTGCCAAATCGCGGTCGCGCAAGGCTACTAGGGCGGCCGTTTTCAGGCCACTGAAACTAAAATCAAGACCTGGACGGTCCAGCATGGGCCGGGGAAACACGAATTCGCCGCGGCGTCCGCTTTCCGCGAGCGAGGCCAGGGCGGCACCTCCCGGATAGGGAAGCCCGAGCAGCTTAGCGGTCTTGTCGAAGGCCTCCCCGGCCGCGTCGTCCACAGTTTCGCCCAAAATTCGGTAGATACCCAGGGCGGCGACGTCGACGAGTTGGGTGTGGCCGCCGGAGACCAGCAGGGCTAGGAATGGGAAAGCGGGCGGCTCAGGCTCCAACAGGGGCGCCAACAGATGGCCCTCCAGGTGATGGATGCCTAGCACGGGCTTGCCCCAAGCCTGCGCCAGCGCCGTCGCAAAACCCTCTCCGACCAATAAAGCCCCGATCAAGCCGGGGCCTGCGGTGTATGCGACCCCCTCGATCGAATCCCGGCCCGACTTGGCTTCGCTCAATGCCTCCTTGACCAGCGGCAACAGACGCCGGACGTGGTCCCGGGAGGCCAATTCCGGAACCACGCCGCCATAGGCCTGGTGCATGGCCACCTGGCTGTGCAGGCGATGCGACAAAAGGCCGGCCGCGTCATCGTAGACCGCGACCGCGGTCTCATCGCAGGAGCTCTCAATGCCTAAAACACGCATATTTTTGCCTTTTACGGGGACGCACTTTAGAATGCGCCCCCCTGCCGCGATTCCAAACGGCCGTGCCACCAATTGAGGTTTGAATGCCCAGCGTTCGCGTTCGTGAGAATGAGTATTTTGACGCCGCCCTGCGTCGCTTCAAGCGTGCCTGTGAAAAGGCGGGCGTCCTCACAGAACTGCGGCGCCGTGAATTCTACGAGAAGCCGACCCAAGAGCGTAAGCGAAAAAAGGCCGCCGCGGTGAAACGTCATTTGAAGCGCTTGTCGCGCGAGAATATGCGCGGCACCGGGCAGCAGCCGGCCAGTCCGCCCGCCGCCGCCCCGTCGCGCCCGTCCTACTAAGGCATTGGTCTAACGGTTTGAGCACCCTCAAAGAGCGAATTACCGAGGATATGAAGGCGGCGATGCGCTCCGGCGAAAAGGAGCGGCTCGGCATCATCCGCATGGCCACCGCTGCCATCAAGCAGCGCGAAGTCGACGAGCGCATCACGCTGGACGACTCGCAGGTGCTCTCCGTGCTCGAAAAGATGATCAAGCAGCGCAAGGAATCCGTGGAGCAGTTCACGGCCGGGAAGCGCCAGGATTTGGCGGATAAGGAATCCGCGGAAATTACCCTGCTGCAAAGCTACATGCCCAGCCAGTTGAGCGCCGCCGAATTGGATGCGCTGATCAATGAAGCGGTCGCGGCCGTGGGGGCCTCGAGCATCAAGGACATGGGCAAGGTCATGGGGCTCATCAAGGCCAAGGCCCAAGGCCGCGCCGACATGGGCGCCGTCGGCGCGAAAATCAAAGCCAGGCTGGGCGGATAACTTAAAGGGCGGTCCATGACCGGCCGAATTCCAGATTCGTTTCTCGACGAACTCGTCTCGCGTTCGGACATCGTGGATGTCATCAGCGCGCGCGTGCCCTTGAAGAAAGCCGGCCGCGAATACAAGGCCTGCTGTCCGTTTCACAACGAGAAATCGCCGTCTTTTTCCGTCAGCGCCGAGAAACAGTTTTATCACTGCTTCGGCTGCGGCGCGCACGGCACGGTCATCGGCTTTCTGATGCAGTACGAGAAGATGGAATTTCTCGATGCGGTGGCGGACCTGGCGCAGCGCGCCGGCCTCGACCTGCCGCGCGAGGCGGTCGTTGCGCGCGATCCCGGCAGCGCCGACTTGCACGAATTGATGCTGCGCGCCGCGCGGTTTTTCGAACAGAACCTGGCCGACAACGCGCGCGCGCAAACCTACGTCGAGCGGCGCGGCATCGATGCCAAGACCTGCGCCAGATTCGCCTTGGGCTATGCGCCCGATGGCTGGGAGGCACTGCTGAAGCGCTTTGGAACCGAAGAAGAAGAGCGGCGCCGGCTGCTGCAGGTGGGGCTCATCCTGGAGCGCAGCGGCGAGAAAAGCAGCGGGCACTACGATCGCTTCCGCGACCGGCTCATGTTCCCGATCCGCGATTCGCGCGGCCGCGTCATCGGCTTCGGCGGCCGCGTCATCGACCAAGGCGAGCCGAAGTACATGAACTCGCCCGAAACGCCGCTATTTCACAAGGGCCGCGAGCTGTATGGGTTGTTCGAGGCGCGCCAAGCGCGCGCCGATTTCAAAAGGCTCTTGATCGTGGAGGGCTACATGGATGTGGTTCGGCTGCACCAGGCCGGGATCACTTACGCCGTCGCTACTTTGGGAACGGCAACCACGCAAGAGCACCTCAACAAGATTTTCCGCATGACCCATGAGGTCGTATTCTGCTTCGACGGCGATCGCGCGGGGCGCCAAGCCGCATGGCGGGCCCTGGAAAATGCGTTGCCGCTGGCGCGGGACGGACGCGAGCTCAAATTCATGTTTCTGCCCGACGGCCATGACCCGGATACCCTGGTGGCCGCCGAGGGCCCGCAAGCCTTCGAGACGCGCATGAAACAAGCGCTGCCGCTCTCCGAATACCTGGTGCAGCAACTGATCGCCGAAGTGGACTTAGGATCCATAGACGGACGCGCAAAGTTAAAAGCCCTGGCCGGCCCGCTATTTTCCCGGTTGCCGGAGGGCATTTACCGGGAAATGCTGGCTGACCGGCTCGCCTCGCAGGTCAGCATGCCGGCCAATAAGCTCAAGGAATTCTTCTCAGGGAGCGAGCCCAAGCGGGCCGTGAACCCTTTGGAACTACACGTTCGGCAGCGCGGTCGTATGAGTGCCGGGCGCGGCAATTTGCTGACTCAGGCCATTACGCTGGTGCTGCACCATCCAGCGGCCGCGGGCGCCATCGAGCAACCCGACCTGTTGAGCAACGTGGATAAGCCCGGGATTTCGGTGCTCAAAGAGCTCCTGGAGCAGGCGGCGACGGCTTCTTCGCCCAGCACGGCCATGCTGCTGGAACGCTGGCGGGATCGCCCCGAGCACGAGCGATTGACGGAACTCGCCATGCAAGACCCCTTGGTCGCCGATTCCTCCGCGGCGGCTAAGGAATTGAAGATGGCGGTCGAAAAACTGCTTCAGGAGTACGGTCCGGGCCGACGGATGGACGAATTGTTGAAAAAAGCGGAGGAATTGGGCTTGAATTACGACGAAAAGGCCGAATTAACCGGTCTTCTCAAATCCAAGGGCCGCTCCCGAGCGCCCTCTTAGCTGAAGCAAATGTGGCTACGGAATGGCCAGAATCGTATACTGCTCGGCTTGCATTTTAAAATGTCCAGACTCTCTTAAGAGGCGTCCACCTTGATCAAAAAAGCGCCAGCAGGCACAGCGACTCAAATCGCGGACGAGCGTCAGTCGCAGCTAAAACTATTGATCGCACGCGGCAAGGAGCAGGGCTACCTCACCTACGCTGAAGTCAACGATCACTTGCCGAGCGAAATCGTCGATCCCGAGCAGATCGAAGATATCGTCAACATGATTAACGACATGGGTATTCCGGTGTACGAAAAAGCACCGGATGCCGAGTCCTTGCTGCTGACCGATGCCACCGCGGCTCCCGATGAGGAAGCGGTCGAAGAAGCCACCGCGGCACTCGCCAATTTGGATGCGGAATTCGGCCGCACCACCGACCCGGTGCGCATGTACATGCGCGAGATGGGCACGGTCGAATTGTTGACGCGCGAAGGCGAAATCCGCATCGCCAAGCGGATCGAAGAAGGCCTCGAAGCGGTCAAGATCGCCCTCGGCAGCTACCCGGGCACCTACGATCTGCTGTTGCGGCACTATGAGACCGTCAGAGCCGGACAGATGCGCCTCGTCGATGTGATCGTCGGCTTTGTCGACCCGAATGCGCCGGATGAAATTGCGCAGCCGCAGAATCCGAAGATGATGGCCCTCGAGCGCGAGGAAGCCGCCAACGACGATGATGAAACCGAAGGCGACGAAGATGAGGAGGTCATCGACACCGGGCCGGATCCGGAGGAGGCCGCCAAGCGTTTCAATTCGATCGCGAAGATCCATCATCAGTTCCTGAATGCGCTCGACAAGCTCGGATCGAAGGATCCGAAGACCTTGAAGATCCGCAAGAAGATCTGCGGCGAACTGATGGAGCTCAAGCTCTCGCCCAAGATGTTCGATCAGCTGATCGACAACCTGCGCCAACACGTCACCGAAGTGCGCCTGCTGGAAAAGGAAATCATGTTCCTTTGCATCAAGCAGGCCGGCATGCCGCGCAAGGATTTTATCTCCACCTTCCCGAAGAACGAAACCAGCACGCGTTGGCTGGACAAGCACATCAAGGCGAAGAAGCGCTATTCGGGCCCGCTGGCGAAATTCAAGGACGAGATCGAGCGGCGGCAGAACAAGCTGAAGGACCTGGAAGGCTTGTTCCATGTGCTGATCAACGAGATCAAGGAGATCAACCGCGAAGTTTCCATCGGCGAAGCCAAGGCGCGGCGCGCGAAGAAGGAAATGGTCGAGGCCAACCTGCGCTTGGTGATCTCGATCGCCAAGAAATACACCAATCGCGGACTGCAATTCCTGGACCTGATCCAGGAAGGCAACATCGGCCTGATGAAGGCCGTCGACAAATTCGAGTACCGGCGCGGCTATAAATTCTCGACTTATGCGACGTGGTGGATTCGCCAGGCGATCACGCGCTCGATCGCCGACCAAGCGCGAACCATCCGCATTCCGGTGCACATGATCGAGACCATCAACAAGCTGAACCGCATTTCCCGGCAAATGCTGCAGGAAATGGGCCGCGAGCCCACGCCCGAGGAACTCGCCGTGCGCATGGAAATGCCCGAAGACAAGGTCCGCAAGGTGCTCAAGATCGCCAAGGAGCCGATCTCGATGGAGACCCCCATCGGCGATGACGAGGATTCGCACTTGGGCGATTTCATCGAAGATACGTCGGTGTCGTCTCCCATCGATTCGGCGACCACGGAATCCTTGCGCGAAACCACGCACTCGGTCCTTGCGCAGCTGACGCCGCGCGAAGCCAAGGTGTTGCGCATGCGATTTGGCATCGACATGAACACCGATCACACCCTCGAAGAGGTGGGCAAGCAGTTCGATGTCACCCGCGAACGGATCCGCCAGATAGAGGCTAAGGCGCTGCGCAAGCTGCGTCACCCGAGCCGCTCAGAGCAGCTGCGCAGCTTCTTGATGGATGATTGAGCGCGCCCCCGGCGGTCAAATCAGGAATGAGACTTGCGCCGACGCGATCGCCATCGAGGCGGCGACCATCACGCGGCCTTCGAAGTCAGCCCGCGACCACTTCCACCGTCAGGTGCCGCTCGCTGTTGAGCGAATTGGCGACCAGGCAGCTGCTTTCGGCTTTTTCCATGAGCTTCTTTGCCCGTTCGAGGTCTGCGCCGGCCGCGACATAGAGCTTCGCGTGCGTGTCGAAGCGCGTGAAGCGCATCTTGCCTTCCACGCGGTCCAGCGTGCCTTGGGTGCGCGCCTCGAGGCGCTGCCAGGAAAATTTCGAGGCGGTGGCGATGACCCTGAATCCCAACACAAAGCAATCGGCAACCGAGGCGGTCAGGAGCCCTTCGGGCGACCATTGATTGCCGGGACCGTCGAATTCCTTCGGCGAAGAGGACTCGATCACACGCACGCCCTCCGTCGAGAGGGGCACGTCGCCGTCCGGGCGGATGGACGCATTGACGGTGTAGTGATGCGGGAAAGGATGCATAAGTGTCTCCGCGATTGCTGATGCGTGAATGTCGGAAAGTCAAAGGTTCGGGCGAGCCGCGCGGCGCACCGAGCCAAATAGTTTCAGCTCGGGGCTGTGGTCGACCAGCCGGATCATGCGCTCGAACCGCAGGCCGATTTTTTCCAAAACCGCGATGGACGACCAATTGTCCGGCGATGTGATTGCGAGAATGCGGCTGAGGTTGAGGACGTCCCTGGCATGGGCGAGTACGGCGGCGGCGCATTCGACCGCATACCCTTTCGACCAATAACGCGACAGGAAGGCGAAGCCCACGTCCGGTTCCTCGAGGCCTTGACGCTTGACCAGGCCGCAAATGCCGATCGGCGTGCCATCGGCCAAACAAGCGGCATACAAACCAAAACCATTGCGCGAATAGCTGTCCATCGGGCCTTGACGGATATAGTCGCGCGCATCCGCGGCGGTGCGCACGCCCTTGTCGCCGATGAAACGAATAAACCCTGCTTCATTGAGCAGCTCCAGAATAAATTCGTCATCCTCAAGGCCAAGTTCGCGCAAGCCCAGCCGCGCGGTCTTGATTGAAGTTTGCAAGGAGTTCATGGCAGGCGCGCTGCAAGGGAGGTCAAACCAAAGACCTCCGCCAATAGCCGGTAGGATCGGCGTCGAGCTGCTGCATCGAAAGTCCAGGTGTTGATGACGATCTCATCGAGCTGCAGTTTGCGCGCCAATGCGTGCAGCTTGTCGGCGACCTGCGCCGCATCGCCCGCCAATGCTTTGGCGCGCAGACTCTCTATCATGGTGCGCTCGGCCTCGGTATAAGGATGGGCGGCTGCACGTTCCGGGGATTCCAACGGCAGCCGCAGACCCTTCTCGAACCCGGTGCGCCAAAGTTCGCGGGTCATGAGAAGACGGCGTGCTTCGGCTTCCGTTTCCGCGGCCAGCGCCCAGACACAGATGGTTGCGTGAGGGCGCGGATAGCGTTCGGTGGGCCGATAGTTGCGCCGGTACAGGCTCAAGGCTTCCTCGACGCCGGCTCCTTCGTTGAAAAAGTATGCGTACGCATAAGGCAGGCCGAAGTACGCAGCCAGCTGCGCGCCGTAGTCAGAGCTGCCCAATATCCACAATTGCGGGCTGGTGACGCCGCTCGGCAAAGCCATGATGCCTTGATACGGGTGGCCGGCCGGAAGCGCGCTACCGGATACCCAGTGCTGCAATTCCTGCACCTGGCGAGGAAATTCCGCGGCACCGCGCGAATGAGGATTCAGCGCCTGCGCTGTCAATCCGTCGGAGCCCGGCGCTCGCCCCACTCCTAAGTCGATGCGGCCGGGAGCGATCGCCTCCAGCACGCGAAACTGCTCAGCCACCTTGAGCGCCGAATAATGCGGCAGCATGATGCCGGCGCTGCCGACGCGAATGCGCCGCGTCGTCGCGGCGGCTGCCGCCATCAAAATTTCCGGCGCCGTGCCGACGATACTTCCGCTGTTGTGGTGCTCGGAAACCCAATAGCGCTCGTATCCCAGTATGTCGCAATGCTGTGCAAGCGCGATCGATTCGCGGATCGCAGCATCTTGCGTGTTCCCGGCGGAGCACGGCGATTGATCGAGGACTGACCATTTCATTGCGAGGGCGGTGTTTCCGGGCCGGCATCCAGAGCGGCAAGCATGGCAGCAATCTCGCGGGAATCGGCATCCGTGGCATCGCGCAGGCCGCGGACGACCCCCTGCCGATCGGCGTGGGTGCGATTCTGGCTCATTTTCCATTTGCCGGTCAGGGCGGTGATCGAGAATTCGAAGCCGACAATCAACCCTAGCATCCGATCGATGTAAGCGGCCGGCGCATCGTCGATCTTCCACGGCAAAGCACGCGGCGCTTCGTGTGCCGCCGTTAATCCTGCAACGAAGTCTTTGAGCCACGCGGGATCTTCGATGAACCGCAAGGTGCCGGCCGCGTGGACCACCGCATAATTCCAAGTCGGCACAACCTCGCCGGTTTCGGCCTTCGACGGATAGAGTGACGGTGAGATATAGGCTTGCGGCCCTTGGAAAATCGCCAGTGCCTCGGTCCCGCCGCGATAGCCGCGCCACAGAGGATTGGCGCGCGCGATGTGGCCGCGGATGCATCCCAAGGGCGCAGGCTCATCCAGCGTTTGGACGGGCACGTGGTTGGCGATGAGTCCTGATTCACACTGCGTCACGAGCGTGCTTAAGGGGCGGGCGCGCATCAGCGCGCGCAACACCGCGGGACGGGCCTCGTTGAAATGGGATGGCAGGTACAAGCTGCTCCCATTATATTGCCGGCCGCCCAAGGCGGGGGAATATTGGAAGCAAGCGGCCGGCGCTTGCGCTTCTTGACAAATAAAGGCGGGGACGCCGATTATTTCCTTACCATGTGCCGAAACATCAGAACTCTATTCAACTTTGAGCCGCCGGTGACGGAGGACGAAATCCGCGCCGCAGCGTTGCAGTTCGTGCGGAAGGTGAGCGGATTTCACAGCCCTTCCAAGCTGAACGAGCCGGCATTCCTCGGTGCTATCGATGAAATCGAGGCCGCGTCGTGCAAGCTGCTTCGTTCGCTGCAAACCAGCGCGCCGACAAGGAACCGAGAAGAGGAAGCCGCCAAGGCGAAAACACGCTCCGCGCTGCGATTCTCCAGAGTGAGCTAGATCGATAAATCGCCTCAAGCCGATGTCCTCATCGTCGGCGCAGGTCCGACCGGGTTGGTATTGGCCTTGTGGCTGACGCGGTTCGGCGTGCCGGTGAGAATTATCGACAAGCTGGCGCTGTCCGGTACCACCTCGCGCGCGCTGGCGATTCAGGCCCGAACACTCGAGTACTATCAGCAGATGGGCCTCGCTCAAGCCGTGGTAGATCTAGGCCATAAGGTCCCCGCATTAAATCTTTGGGTCAAACATCGTCAGGCCGCGAGGGTCCCGATCGAGAATTTGGGGCGAGATCTCACGCCCTTCCCGTTCCCTCTTATTTTTCCTCAGGACGAACATGAGACGCTGCTGATCGGTCGCCTGCGCGAAGCGGGGGTGGAGGTCGAACGCCGCGCGGAAATGCTCGACTTCGAGGACTTGGGAAGCGAGGTGCGCGTCACCGTGCGCACGGATGGCGCAACGGATACGAGAGCGTATGCCTATCTCGCCGGCTGCGACGGTGCGCGTTCACGCGTGCGGGAGGTGCTCGGCGCCGGCTTTCCCGGCGGCACTTACGATCATTTATTCTACGTTGCCGATGTCGATGCGGCAGGACCGCCGATGAACGGCGAGTTGCACGTCGACCTGGATGACGCGGACTTCCTCGCGGTGTTCCCGATGGGCGCGACGGGAAGAGCGCGGCTCATCGGTTCGGTGCGCGATGATATGGCGAAGGATCAGGAGCATCTGAATTTCGAAGATGTGCAGGGCCGTGCCATCCGGAATCTCCGGGTCGAGATCAAACGCGTCAATTGGTTTTCAACCTACCGCGTGCATCACCGCGTCGCGCAGCAATTTCGCAAGGGACGAGCATTTCTACTGGGCGACGCCGCCCACATCCATAGTCCGGTCGGCGGCCAGGGAATGAACACGGGAATCGGCGACGCGGTAAATTTGGCCTGGAAGCTCAGCGCTGCGCTCAAAGATTCGTCCACCGCTGCGTTGCTCGACAGCTATGAGCCGGAACGGATCGCGTTTGCGCGGCGGCTCGTGGCGACCACGGATCAGGCTTTCACCGCCGTGATCAGCACCGGCGCATTTGCGCGCATCGTGCGCACCAAAGCGCTGCCCGCGATCGCTCCCGCATTGTTCCGCATAGCGGCGATGCGCAAATTCATGTTCCGCACCGTATCGCAAACTTCGGTCAACTATCGCAACAGCCCCTTGAGCGAAGGCCATGCCGGCAGCGTACGCGGCGGGGATCGTTTGCCCTGGGTCAGCACCGCGGACGGCGCAGCATTCAACTTTGCGGCATTGGCAGCGATGAACTGGCAGATGCATGTATATGGGGCGGCTGCGCCCGGGTTGCGGGCGCTGTCCGACGGTCGAAGGCTCCCGCTGCATGAGTTCGCTTGGCAGGCGGCCATGAAGCGGGCCGGCTTGCAGCGAAATGCCGTATACGTCGTTCGGCCCGACGGCTATGTGGCGCTCGCCGACAGCCAGGGCCGCGCAGCGACGATCGGCGCGTATTTGGACAAGCACAAGATCCGTGCGGCCCTCATCCATCAGGAGTTCATGCATGCTTAAGGCACTCGAAGCCGTAAGACCGTTGACATTGTCCGAGATGCAGGCGGCGCGCCGCCGAATCGCGGCCAGCGTGATACGCACGCCGCTGGTGCGCCTTGAGTTAGGATCGCAGTTTCCCGACATCCGGCTGAAACTCGAGAATTTGCAGCCCACCAATTCGTACAAGTTGCGCGGTGCGCTCAATGCAGTGGCGATGCTCTCCGACGCGGAACGCCAACTCGGCGTGTGGACCATCAGCGCAGGCAATGCCGGCCAGGGTATCGCTTTTGCCGCCAGGAAAGCCGGTGTCCCCTGCACTGTCGTCGCGATCGAGACGGCACCCACCGCCAAACTCGAGCGCATGCGCGCGCTCGGCGCGAAACTCGTCACGGTGCCCTATGAGGCCGCATGGCGCGCGCTCGGCGAACGCGCTTATCCGGGTGTGGCGGGAACATTCGTGCACCCCTTCGATGATCAGAATTTCATCGCAGGCCACAGCACCATGGGCTTTGAGATACTCGAGGATGCGCCCGATACAGTGGCGGTGATCACCGCCATCGGCGGCGGCGGACTCATCACCGGGGTGGGCAGTGCCCTCAAGGCGCTCAAACCCGGCATCAAGATCTGGGGCGCGGAACCCGAAACGGCGGCACCGGCAGCCCTCTCCCTTTCGAAGGGCTCACCCCAGGTGTTTGAAGACTGGAAGGCATCGTTCGTCGACGGTGCGGGAGGCCAGAGTCTCTTTCCGCGCATGTGGGAGCGGCTCAAGCCCGTCGTCGATGATTGCGTCGTGGTCAGCTTGGAAGACACCAAGGATGCCATGCGCATGCTGGCGGACAAGGCTCGGGTCATCGCCGAGGGCGCCGGCGCACTCTCTCTTGCAGCGGCGCTCACCGGCAAGGCCGGCCGAGGCCCCATTGTCGCGGTCGTATCGGGCGGCAACATCGATCTGCAGAAGTTCTCCGACCTCATTCTCGCCTCCTGCCATTGAGATTCGCGATCTAAACGTTACGGGTCCCGGCCCTCTCCAATGGGTAAAGGAATACCCATGGAACTTCGCCCGATACTCTCCGCCATGCGCCGCAACAAAGTCGGCGCATTGGTGATCGTCGTGCAAACCGCGATTACGCTGGCCATTTTGTGCAACAGCCTGTTCATCATTCAGCAGCGCATGCGCATGATCGACCGGCCGACGGGGCTGCAGGAACAGGACATTTTCACCATCGCCAATCAATGGGTGGGCAATCCTCCGGATCTCGCGGCCCGCGTGCACGCCGATTTGGCGGCGTTGCGTGCGTTGCCTGAGGTGGCCGATGCCTACGTGTCCAATTCCTTTCCCCTCTCCAACGGCGGCTGGGACGATGTGATCATGCTGGAGCCGAGCGATGCGCACTGGATTACCAGCGGTGCACTGTATTTCGCCGATGACCATGCCTTGTCGACGCTGGGCCTCAAGCTGATTGCCGGCCGCAACTTCGATGCGGCGGAAATCCAGGAGCGCAACGACATGGAGAGCCAGCCGCCCAGCGCGCTGATCGTCAGCCAGGCGCTCGCCAACAAGGTGTTTCCGGACGCCAACGCTTTGGGCAAGGCGATTTATCTCTCCGACTACAAGAAGAAGGTGCCGATCATCGGCATCGTCGAGCGTCTGCAGCAACCGTGGGTCGGAGCGACCAACAGCCGAATCGAAAACGCCATGCTGCAGCCCTATCGTTACGTGGAAAGCTACTCTTACTACGTGGTGCGGGCAAAGCCGGGACAACTGCAGGCGGCGATGAAAAGCACTCAGACGCAATTGCTGGCCATCAGCCGCGCGCGCGTCAACGACAAAACGCGCAGCATGGCGGAGAGCCGCTACCGCGCGTATCAGGACGACCGGGGTCTTGCCGTTTTGCTCGGCATCGTAAGCGTGGTGCTGCTCATCGTCACGGCATTCGGCATCGTGGGCGTCACGAGTTTCTGGGTGTCGCAGCGGCGGCGGCAGATCGGCATCCGCCGCGCCATGGGAGCGACACGCACCGCTATCCTGCGCTACTTCCAAACAGAAAACCTCATGATTGCCGCGGCCGGCACGGTTTTAGGAGTTCTGCTCGCGGTGAGCTTGAATTTTTGGATGGTGGGCAAATTCCAAATGGTGCGGTTGAGCATCGGCTCGACCGCCGCCGCCGCCGGCATCGTCTTGCTGTTGGGTCAGCTCGCCGTTCTTTGGCCTGCCCTGCGGGCAGCGTCAATCTCCCCGGTCGTGGCGATCCGCAACACTTGACCGATCGGCGCCCATGTCGCGGCGTTGGCGCAATGCCGCCGGCCCGAGCATAATTGCGTCCTGTTCGACAGCTGGGGACAAGGAGCGGCGCATTATGAGAATTCAAGCTCAATCTCCCGATAGCAGCCGCTTATGCAAGATTCGGATGAGTCGTTCCTACTAAACCGCCGGCGTCTGCTGCAGGGTTCGGCGTCAGCAGCTTTGCTGCTGGCCGCGCACCCCGCGCCGGCCTCGAGCGCCTCGAGCGAATCAGCAAAGCCGGTGCCGCTCAGCGCCGTGCGCCTGCTGCCCTCGCCGTACTTGACGGCCGTGACGGCAAATCTTGCGTATCTGCATCGGCTCGAGCCTGATCGGCTGCTGCACAATTTCCGCAGCCAAGCCGGCCTTACGCCGAAAGGCGCGGTGTACGCAGGATGGGAGAGCGACACTATCGCGGGGCATACCCTCGGACACTATCTGTCGGCTCTCGCGCTGATGCATGCGCAGACCGGCGATGCCGAGTGCGAGCGCCGCGTAACTTACATCGTGGATGACTTGACGCTCTGCCAGGCGCAAAGCGCGGACGGCTTTGTCGCCGGGTTTACGCGTCGGCGAGGCGATATCGTCGAGCCGGGAAGGGTGATATTCGATGAGGTTCGCCGAGGCGATATCCGCACCCGCAGTTTCGATCTCAACGGCTCCTGGGTACCGCTCTACAGTTGGCACAAGCTGATGGCGGGACTGCTCGAGGCTCATCGGCATTGCGGCAACACAGCCGCGATTCAAGTCGCGGAACGGCTCGGCGCCTACATCGGCGGTGTGTTCGATGTGCTCAACGACGCGCAGATCCAAAAAATGCTGGATTGCGAACACGGCGGCCTCAACGAGAGCTTTGCGGAGCTGTACGGGCGCACGGGCAACCGGCGCTGGCTGGCACTGTCCGAGACCATTTATCACCGCAAAATCCTGGAGCCCTTGAGCCGCGGCGAGGATTGCCTGGCCGACATCCATGCCAATACCCAGATTCCAAAGCTGATCGGCCTGGCAAGGCTGCACGAGCTCACGGGCGAATCAAGGCACATCAAGGCGGCCGGGTTTTTCTGGGAAACCGTCACGCGCGACTACAGTTATGTCATCGGCGGCAACGCCGATCGGGAATACTTCCAGGCGCGGCGCTCCATCTCGCGCCACATCACCGAACAGACCTGCGAATCGTGCAACAGCTACAACATGATGAAGCTGGCGCGATATCTGTATGCGGACAAACCGAGCTCTCGATACTTCGACCATTACGAGCGCACGCATCTGAACCACATCCTCGCCCAACACCATCCGCAAACCGGCATGTTTGCCTATATGGTGCCGCTCATGTCGGGAAGCCATCGCGAGTTCAGCACGCCGTTCGATGATTTCTGGTGCTGCGTGGGCACCGGAATGGAGAGTCATTCCAAGCATGGCGATTCGATCTACTGGACCCGGGGAAACGATGTCATCGTCAATCTCTACGTTCCGTCCGCGTTGAGCCTGACGCAGCGGAAGTTCGGATTGCGGCTCGAAACGCAGTACCCGTTTGCCGATGAGATTGTCCTGACCGTCACACAAAACGCAGGGACTGCGCTTTCCGCCATCTCACTGCGCATTCCTGCATGGTGCGAAAATCCCAGCGTCCACGTGAACGGTCACGGGTCGAAGGCGCGCGTGAATGACGGCTATTTGCGACTGCGGCGCGCGTGGAAGGAAGGCGATGTGATTCGGTTGATGTTGCCGCGCGAGCTTCGAATCGAACCCACGCCGGATGATCCCAATACCGTGGCTTTGCTGCTCGGGCCACTGGTGCTGGCGGGCGATTTGGGTCCGGCGAGCGAGCACTGGGACGGTCCGGCGCCGGTGTTGGTGGGCGCGGATTTGCCTCGCGGCTTTGCACCGGCCGCAGAGGCTGCCGTTTATCGGAGCCAGGGCGTCGTGCGTCCCGCCGACCTCACGCTGCGTCCGTTCACGTTCCAGCATGACAACAATACGGCGGTTTATTTTCGACGTCTCACCGAAGCCGCTTGGCAGCAGGAACAGGTCGAACTGAAAGCTGAACAGGCGCGCTTGCGCGATCTTGACGCGCACTCGGCAGATGTCGTGCGTCTCGGCGACGGGAGCGCGGAACGTGAGCATCATCTGGAATCGAAGATTTCCTATCCGGTTGTCTATCGCGGCCGCACCGGGCGCGACGCACGCACCGGCGGCTTCTTCGAGTGCACGGTGAAGACGCTGCCGGGTCCGCTGACGCTGCAGGCAACCTACTGGGGCGAGGAGCGCGACCGGCGCTTCACGATTCTGGCCGATGGTGTCGCGCTGGCAAGCGAGCAATTGAACGGCGGCGGGCCGAGTGAATTCTTTGAACGGGATTACGCGATTCCGCAAGCCTTGACCCAGGATAAGTCCGTTCTGCGCATTCGATTCGAACCGGAGAGGGGTTTTTCGGCCGGACCGGCCTTTGGCCTGAGACTATATGCAGCAGGCGCGATCAGCACCTGAAGCTTCATGGGCGAATACGACAGTCCCGCTCAGTCGCCGTGCACCGGAAATTGCTGCCTCGACGATGAGCTTACCTGCCTCGGCTGCTTTCGGTCTTTGGAAGAGATCAAAGAGTGGTCGATTGTCGATGATCGCCGGCGCCATGCGATTTTGCAGAACGCCAAGCAGCGTAGAGAGGCCCACATCAATCCCCCCGACGCTTGAGCGGCGGGGGGATCTTTAGAGACTACGGTTCCTGCGTATCGGTATCCACCGTTACGCGCGTCGCGGTGATGGTTCCTTTGATCGGCGCCGGTAGGGCGGGCGTCTTGCCATCCGGCATCAATTGGTTGATGGAGAAGGTTCCGGTGTAGCTCTGGCCATCCCGGGACAGCGTCACAAACTGCTTGATGAATGCCGGACCGCCCGAAGCGCCGGGTCCGCCGCCGGGATTACCCGGTCCAGCCGGAGCACTGTAAGGCGCCAGCGGGTTCCAGGACAAACCGATGTGGTTGAGCACATAGGTGCGCGGGCCCGTTTGCTTCCACACGCCGATGCAGCTGGCGCCGACTATGGGGTTGCGGGCACCCGAGATGGTGACTTCGTTGCCGTCGGCGAACCAGGCGGTATTGCCATTGTCGATCGGCGCGCCGTCGGGTATGCCTAACGTGGCCATATTGCCTTTGGATGTGTACTTGAAGGCCCATAGACCGACGATCGGCGCGCGGAAGAAAGAAGGCCCATATTCCTCTTCCGGCCCCTGTCGATAATCTGCCTTCATGAAGCGGGCGGAACCGAAAGGCGATCGCGACAGCAGATCCGACGTCGGTATTTTGACCCCCGGAACGTCTAAACAACCGGCGCTCACTTGTTGAGCGAGCCCGGTTCCCAGCGCAAAAACTGCGATCAGCCCGACGCCGCGGACAGCGTGCCGGCATTTGTTTAAGTTAAATGGAACGGTCTGGAATTTCATGCAAAGGACTCCCATGGCTTGTTTGAATACCTCTTGTCGAACTGATTCGACTACGCGCAATCTAGGCTTTGCCGCCGGCACAGTCCTTGGATAATCGTGAGGGATTCGTGAGGGATGACGCCCGGCGAGCGAAGGGAGATTTGCTTGGATCACGCCGTGTATCGCTGCGGAGACTGCGAGCTCGATACCGCGAACCGCATCTTCAGGAAGGGCGGGACGCAGTACGCCCTCGAGCCAAAAGTATTCGCGGTACTGATTCAGTTGGTCATGCGCCCCGGAGAATTGCTGACCCGCGAGCAACTGTTGGATGCAGTCTGGGGCCATCGCTATGTAACGCCGTCGACTCTCAATCGCGTAATTGCCCTGGCGCGGCGTTCGCTGGTCGACGACGCCGAGGAACCCCGGTTCATCCAGACCGTTCATGGCTCGGGATACCGCTATGTAGGCCCGGTCGAAAAGGCCGCGCCACTCTCGGCCGAGTCCCGGGCGCGTTTTGCCCCGCCTCTTTCGGTACGCCTTCCGGCGCCCCTACACATCTTGATCGGCCGCGGACAGGAACTCCGCCAGATCGAGGCGCTGCTGAAGGGCGGGCGCTCGCTGACGCTTCTCGGCACCGGCGGCATGGGCAAAACCCAGTGCGCACTGTCCTTCGCGCAGATCCACGCTGAACGTTATCCCGACGGCGTCTGGTTCTTCGACTTGGCGCCGATGCGCCGCGCCGACGAGTGGTTGAATGCCTTGGCACTGGCACTGGCGATAGCGCCCGGCGGCGAGCGCGAACTTATCGTCAAGATCACCGAGATTTTCGCGGACCGGCGTGCGCTGCTGCTGCTCGACAACTGCGATCGCCTCTCGGCGGGGGTCGGCGGTCTGGCCGTTGAAATACTGCGCGGTACCGAGCAACTCAAGATTCTGGCCACATCGCAGCAGCAGCTGAGTTTCGTGGGCGAACGCGTGCTGCGTCTGCCGCCGCTGGAATTGCCCGCCCTTGGCCAACCCTCGGACGAGTGCGAACTGCAGCAAATCGCGGCAGCACCCGCGGTGGAGCTGCTGCTCAATCGCGTGCAAGACACCCAGTCGGAATTCAAACTGACGCTGGGCAATGCCCCGGCAATCGTCGGCATCTGCGAAAGGCTCGATGGCATGCCGCTGGCCCTTGAGCTTGCGGCTGCGCGCTTCGCGCTGCTCTCGCCCGAACAAGTGCTGGAGAGGCTCGATCATCGCTTTCGCTTTTTGGTCGGCGAGGTTGCCGGCCGCGACCACCGGCACCGGAATCTGATCGCGCTGCTCGAATGGGGCTTTGCGCTGTTGTCGCCGGATGAACAACGGCTTTTGGCCTGGCTCGGGATATTCGTGCAGGGCTGGACCGTCGAAGCGATTATCGATTTGGCGCCCGCCTTTGGCGTATTGCCGGAGGAGGCTGTCGATCTGCTCACCGGGCTTGCGAACAAGTCATTGGTTACGGTGGATCAAAGCGTGAGTCCGCCGCGGTACCGCCTGCTCGAGAGCGTGCGCGAATTCGCCCTCGAGCAGCTCAAAGTACTGGGCGATGAACGACGTGCCCGGGATGCGCACCTAGCCTACGTGCTGCGCATGACGGAAGCAGCGCATGCAGATCTGCTCGGAGTTCGGATGCGTGAGCGCATCGCGCTGCTCGGGCCCGAGCACGGCAATATCAACAGCGCGTCCGAATATGCGGCGGGCGCGGGGGGCAGCCCGCAGACCGCACTACGAATTGCCGGGCTTTTGATGCTTTATTTCAAAGCGCATGGTGTCTATGCCTTGGCCATAAGCCTGTGCGACCGTGCGCTCGCCGCCGCATCTGCGATGCGCAGCAGCGAGCGGGCGCAGGCGGAATTATCCCGCGGAGTCAATATATTCTTTTCCAGCAGACTGACGAACCAGCCCTTGCTCGCGGCAGTCAGCATCGCGCGTGAAGTCGGCGACGATTGGACCGAGGCCTATGCGTGCGGATATCTGGCAATGTGGTGGATTCAGGCCGGCCGGCCGGACCAGGCGTCAGAGCACCTGGCCACCGTGCAGCGGTTGGCGGAGAAAATCGACGATGACTTGCTGCGAGGGCTGGCTGGTTTGGCACGCGGCTGGCTGCATCTGGCCCAAGATGAAACCGAAAAAGCGCTCGAGCTACTGCAGCCGGTCCGCACTTTGAGTGCCGACTCTCACCAGCATCACTTCATCGGCATGTATATCGGTCTCGCACTTTTCCGGCAAGGCGAGCTTACGTGCGCGGCCGCCGAGTGGCACGAGGCGATGCGAAATGCCATCGCGGTTGCACACCTGAGGGGCATCGCGGGGTCGGTGGAAGGGTGCGGCTATCTAGCGGAGCGGCTTGGCAAAGCGGAGGAAGCCTGCCGGTTTTTGAGCGCAGCGGAGCAGTTTCGCCAGCGTGCCGGCTCGCCGCTGTTCAGCTTCTGGTTTCGCCACAATGAGGCCGCCCGCGGGCGGCTGCGATCGACTCTCGGGTCAAAACGTTACGATGAGCTCGTCGGTGCGGGTGCGCGCATGCGCACGGAAGATGTGATCAACGAGGCTGCAGAACACCTACGGCAATTTGGCGCGATGCGCGGCGCTCAGACGCCCTGAAAAATTCCCGCCGGATCGTATTTCTTCCGCAATGCCCCGAGCCGTCCGCTGTTTTGCAATCCGAAGCGCCGTACATTGTCGGAATCATCCTGGTCGGCGAAGTTTGCCAGAATTCCCGGCAAAGCCTCGCGCGACATTTCATCGTGCAGCGCCCGAATGCCCTCGCGCAGCGAGCCTGCGGCGCTCGCCGCGTCGGTGATGCCGATGAAATTAACGAAGAACTGCGCGTTGCGGTGTGCGAAGGCCGAATCTTCCGGGGCAAAACGGGATACCGCGCCGCCCATGTGCTGCACATGAATCTCGCTTCTCATGGTCGGCAGGCGGTTCGCCATCGCCGCGAGGACATTGATTGCATTGTCGCTGAGCGCCGCATAGTTTGCGGTTTTCCAATAGTAGTAATGTCCTCTCACTGCGGAGGGGTCCTGCAGCTGCTGCCATTGCGCATAAGGCATCCTGCCGATGTGATCGACCACCGGTCGACCGTGCGCGCGCAATGGCGCCAGCGCCGCTTCCCCCGCGCCAGGCTCGCCGGACCAGCACACCGCCAACATGATGACCGGGCGCCCGTGCCAGGCTGAATCCAAGAACGGCAGCGGCGGCCCATGTGCGATCACCGCGAGTCCGCAGAATTCATCGGGCGCATCCGCTGCAAAATCTCGGAAGGCGCGTAAGCCTTGGGCGGCATGCTCGGCCGGATGGATGATGAGTCCCGCTAGCACTTCGCGCAGCGGATGCAATTGAAAATCAAAGCTTGTCACCACTCCGAGTCCGCCGGCGCCGCCTCGCAGCCCCCAATAGAGATCCGTGTGCTCCTGGGGGGAAGCGCGGACAAATCGACCGTCGGCCAGCACCACGCCGGCACTGCGGAGATTGTCACAGGCGAGACCGTGCTTGCGCATCAACCATCCCGCGCCGCCGCCAAGCGTGAATCCGCCGACACCCGTGCTCGAAATCAAGCCTCCGGTGGTCGCAAGCCCTTCAATTGCCGTTGCCCCATCCACGTCGCGCCAAACCGCGCCCCCCTGCACCGTAGCAACGCGCTGTTCGCGGTTGACCGACACTTGCCGAAGCTTTGAAAGGTCGAGCAGCAGCGAACCGTCGCAGATCGAGCGTCCAGCCACATTGTGGCCGCCCCCTCGAACCGTCATTCGCAGCCCGTGGTCCGCCGCGATGCGCACCGCGTGCGATACGTCTTCAGCGTCGGCGCAACCGACGATGCAGGAAGGGTGGCGATCGATCGCGCCGTTCCAAACCCGTCGCGCGACCTCATAGCCTGCATCGCCGCGTACCAGCGACCTGCCGCGCAGACGGGCGCGAAGCGCGTCGAGCACGGCGGGTCTTAGAATTGCGGACTCGTCATTCATGGCCACCCCCTCGCGCTCCCCGATGCCGCAGTCTACGTAAAAAGCGGCTGCGCGATGCAGGCCATATGTGATGGACTTGTGATGCGCCGTCGCCGTGCCCCGAGTCTATTGCCGCATTGGGCAACTTGGGCGTACCCGGAGCCCGCAAGGCTCTTTCAGCCAGGAGCTTGTGCGCTCAGACGATGGTTATCGAGTCCTGGTTTCTATCTTCTTGAACCCCGCCGGCACAGTGAAGAGGTCTGCGCTCACTGCGGTGGTCGACACCGACACCAGCTGCGATGACACCGTCATCAAAGCCACGTCTCCCTCCGGCATCGCGGCCGAAGGAGCAGCAGGAGCCGGTTGCGCGGCAGGCGCGTCCGAATTCGCCTTCTTCTTTTGAAAAAAGCTGCCGAGTTTTCCGGCCACGGCGCCCGCGAGGTCGCTGGGACTGTGTGGGCTGCCGGAGCTGGGCGCATTGTTGTCGGTTTGACCCGTCTGCGTCTGTTGCGACTTTGAATCCTTGCATTGGGCGCCGCCGAGCCCGAGTGTGAAGCTACTCTTCACGGGATAGCCTTTCACCGTCTGCATCTTGGCCGCGACCTCCGACCAGACGCCCTTGTACCGGCTGAAAAGGGCTTTCGCTCTGTCGGAAGCATCCTGGGAATTCAATGGATTCATTCCCATCTTAGCCGCGTAGGCGCTATAGAATCTTCGAGCTTCGCTGCTTTCCGCGAAGTCGGCGGAAATCCACTCGTCCATCACCAGTGCGATCTCGCAGATCGCACCCGTTTCCTTGTCCTGGCAGGGTTGCGTGGCGGTGACGGTCACACGCTGCGCATCGTAGCCTGCGAATTGCGCCTTTTCGCCGCTCTTCTTCAAGTCGACCTGGGCCGGCAGCCATACGCACTTGGACTGATCGACCGCCGACGGCTGAGTCTTGTCATCGGCGGAATTCATCTGATCCGACATCTTTTGCATTTGAGCACGAAGCTGCTCGAACGAAGTCTCGGTGTACTCTTTCTTGTTCATGTTCAGGTGATAGAGCTTGTCCTCATCGAGGAGAACGATGTCGGTGCTGGGACCCACGGCATTGCGCGCCAGAAAGCCTATGAGCTTCGACTGCATTTTCATGTCGCTATCGGTGCGCGACTTTTCGCCGGAAATGGAAGTTCTCGAGGTGCCCGACATGTTCGCGAACCCCATTGCGCCGACGCCTTCGACGGCGGTGGTATTTTCGATGGTGATGTCGGCCCGTGCGCTTGCCGAGACGAATCCCAAAATGCCGCTCAGAACCAGGGCCGTTGCCCGCAAGGGTTGTATCTTCATGCAGTCCTCTCTTGTCCAGTACTCAATATAGACCGGAAAGAGCCCGAAATCCCGCCACCATCGGGCGATTCGGCGGGCCCGCTCCCTTCTCCCCGCGTTCGGCAGGCATAATCCACTGCTTGAATCCGCGAACGATAACCCGGGCGGCTTTTCGAGGAACCATGTCCATGAACCATTGCGCATCCCTCCAAGAGCGCCTTTACCGCCGGGGCGTCGCCGGTTCATTTCTCGTCGCGTGGCTCACTGCAAGTGCATCGGCATTGTGTTTTGCCTGCTTTCCGCGGATATGCGCCGCAGGAACCGCTTCGTCGGCACCGACGGCGAGCGTCGTGGCGATCCGCGCAGGCAAATTTATCGATGTGCAGACCGGCCATGTGCTGGCGAATCAAGTGATTGTCATTCGCGGCGCAAAAATCGAAGCCGTTGGCCCCAACATCGCCATCCCTGAGGGCGCCAATGTCATCGATTTGTCGAAGATGACAGTACTCCCGGGCCTCATCGACTGCCACACGCACCTGGCCGACATTCCCAATCCCGAGCCCTTGAATTCTCTGCGGCTGTCGGCGGCCGAAACCGCCTATGCGGCGATTCCGAATGCGCGGGTCACGTTGCTGGCCGGCTTTACCACCGTGCGCGATGTGGGCGTATATCGCGCCTTCAACGATGTGGCCATGCGCGATGCGATTGCCAAAGGGATCATTATCGGGCCTCGCATGTATGTCGCCGGTGCGTACGTAACCATCAGCGAAGGAGCCGGCGCAATGACGGGCCTCGCCAAGGACATCCAGCTGCCACCGGACCTTCGTTACGGCATCGCGAATGGGCCATGGGACGTGCGCAGGGTTGTACGAGAACTCGCTCATCTGGGGGCGGATCACATCAAGATTCTATCGACGGGGGCCGTTCTGACCCATGGCAGCATCACCAAATCAATCGAATTTACGCCCGAAGAAATAAGAGCCGCGGTCGAAGAAGCCGCCAATTTCGGTCTTCGGGTAGAGGCGCATGCGCATGAAGCCGAGGGCATCAAGAATGCGATTCGCGCCGGAGTCGCATCGATCGAACACGCCACGCTCATCGATGACGAAGGGATTGCGCTGGCCAAACAGCATGGCACCTATCTGGACATGGACATTTACGACGAGGAATGCATCCAGTCGGATCCGAACACGCCGGCTGATTTTCTCGCGCACGATGCGGGATTGGGGGAAGCACAGCGCAAAAACTTCACGAAAGCGGTTCGCGCGGGAGTGAAAATGACCTTCGGCACGGACGCCGGCGTTTGTCCGCATGGAATCAACGCCCGGCAATTCGCCTTCATGGTCAAGTACGGCATGACGCCGATGCAGGCGATTCAAGCGGCCACGGTGAATGCGGCTGATCTAATCGGCCACTCGGAGCTTTTCGGATCGATTACCGCCGGCAAGTCCGCGGATATCATTGCGGTGAGCGGCGATCCGATCGCCGACATACGCGAACTGGAGCACGTGCGCTTTGTGATGAAGGAAGGGACGGTCTTCAAGAAAGAGGACTGACTCGTCCTGCCGGCTATCGCAGGCCCGCGGCCGCGGCTCCGCCTTGTGGCGAGCGATCTAGTCGCCGAGGACGTGATCAGGCTAACGCGGGCCGGCGGCAGATCCACGACTGCGCGCCTTAACGGTCAACAAATTCGCGGACCCCGCCAACAAAAAGCGTCCCGGCCGGTCGGCACGGGTGGTTTGAAATTCCTTTCCGCCGGGCGCAAACTAATTTCAGTTTTGTCTACAAAAACAAGTCTGGGGATATCCATGAACATCTCACGAAGAAGCGTGGTCATCGGCTTAGGTGGCGGAGCGCTCGCGATCGGCTCAACGGATGCCACGGAATTGCTGCAGCCAACCCCGCAGGAAACTTTCGGCCCTTACTTCCCGGTGCGGACGCCGACGTACCATGATTTTGACCTGACGCGAATCCCGGGCCGTCCAAGCCGCGCCCTAGGTCGGGTCATCGAGGTTTCAGGTCGGGTACTGCGTACCGATGGATCGCACGTAAAAGACGCCGCGATCGAAGTCTGGCAGGCAAACGCTGCGGGCCGCTATACGAATCCGATTGACAAGAACCCCGCGCCTCTTGACCCGAACTTCGAGGGTGTGGCGCTGCTGCGCACTAACGATGAGGGGCGATATCGTATTTTAACCGTCAAACCGGGTGCCTACCCGGACCCTGCCGGCGGCATGCGCACACCGCACATCCATTTCGACGTCACTTCGGATGACTATCGTCTCGTGGTCCAAATGTATTTCCCGGGCGAGGACCTCAATGAAAAGGACATTCTGATCGCCACCATGCCGGCGCGGCACCGCGATCCCGCATTGACGACGTGCAAATCGGTCAAATCGCTCGAGCCAGGCATCTTGAAATTCGAGTGGGACATCGTCCTGCTGCACGCCTAGGCGACTTCAACGGAACGGATTGCAAATCAGCACGCCCTCCGCCTCTCGTCCGTGAGTCAGGTCCTCGGAGTAAAGCTCTTGGCAACCCAGTGCGCGGGCAGCAGCGATGATCGCGCTGTCCCAATACGAGAACCCGTGGTCGGCTTTGAGCTCAAGGGCATGCAATAGAATCGAGGCGGTATTGTCCTGGATTTTAAAACGCATCCACGTCCTGATCAGGCCTGTAGCGGTGGCGTGCGGAATGGCATCCTGCCTTGAAGCCCGTGTCGCCTGAACGTAGAACTCCTGCAACACTTGAACCGACAGCGCGCCGTTATCAAGGTCAAGGAGCGCGACAGCCTTCTCTCGTTTCGCAAGCTCGTCGGGATGACGACTTATGGAATAGAGCAGGACATTGGTATCAAGGAAGTGCAGCGAGCTCACGAACGACGCTGATGCAGCTCGTCACGAGACAACCGGTCGGAAGCTCGGAACGATGTGATG
>DATAVX010000089.1:0-16217 GCA_036267535.1 Steroidobacteraceae bacterium | reverse complement strand
CAGAAAGGCCATCCGAACACAGTACGTAGTAGTCACTTTTCTGCGCGGGTTGCTCGTGGATTTCGACCTCCACATTCTGCTCCACCCCGAGGGCCCGTGTAACATAATTCTTGTTGGTCGCCCGCTGGGCTTCTTGCTGTGAGTAGAAGCCACGATCGACCAGCTCTTGCAGCAGGGAGTGATCCAGCGTCGTCTGCTCAAAGCGGTTGTCCCTCAAGCGGTAGGCCCGCGAATCCCCGACATGGGCTATCGAGACCTTGTTGTCGTGGAAAAGGCATGCCACCACCGTCGTACCCATCCCCTCACATTGCGGCTGAGTCTTGGAGGTGTGGTAGATGATCTTATTCGCCCTGTGAATTGCGTCACGCAAGATGATGCTGGGGCGCGTGAGCCCGGATTCGGGGTCTTTCACCGTCAGATCTTCGCGCACGAACGCATCCCGCACCAAGTTGATGATGGTCTTTACGGCAATGCCGCTGGCGACCTCGCCTGCGTTGTAGCCGCCCATCCCGTCGGCGAGCACGAATAAGCCGATATCGGCCTCGCTGCCGATCATATCCTCGTTGTGCTCGCGGACCTTGCCGGTATCCGTAAGCGCGACGCTCGCGATTTTCCCCTTCAGACTCATGGGTTCTTGGTAGTTCTTCGTATCATGCAATTGGGTCCATTCATGCCGATCCGCTCGGTATCCGGGATCGACACTCATCCAAGGCAGCCGCCATCTGGGCGCCCGAGTCGTACCGTGCTTCAGGATTCTTGGCCAGTGCTCGATCGATCACGCTCTCGACGCAGGCGGGCAAGTCCGGTCGGAATGCTCGTAGCGGCGGATGGGGCGCTTCGGCGATCTGCTGCATCAAGCCGGTCATCGAATCAGCGGTGAACGGAAGCTGGCCGGTTAACAATTGAAATAGGCTAACACCCAGGGAAAACAAGTCCGAGTGACCGGTCACAGTTCGTCCCTCGAGCTGTTCGGGTGACATAAAGGATGGCGTTCCGAGAACAATTCCCGTTCTCGTGCTGCCGGCGCCGCTCAGGCGCGCGATCCCAAAATCGGTGATTTTCAAGACATCGGTGCTCGGGTCGTACATGAGATTGGCGGGCTTGATATCGCGATGTACCACCTGCTGTTTGTGCGCAAATCCCAAGGCATTCGCGGTACGCGCGGTGATGTCCAACAGTTTGCCCGGCTCGAGCAAATTATTGGATTTTGCATAGTCGCTCAAATGCCGGCCTTTGAGGTATTCCATGGCGATGTAAGCGAGGCCGCGTTCCTCGCCGACATCGTAGATCGTGACGATGTTCGGATGATTGAGCCGGCCTGCGGTTTCGGCCTCACGGAAAAAGCGCGAGCGTGCCTCGACCAATTCGGTGTCGCTGAACTCGGCGGCGAGCGGGATGGCTTTGATCGCGACCATGCGATTGATGGCAGTGTCGCGCCCGAGGTACACCACGCCCATGGCGCCGCGGCCGATTTCCCGTTCCAGTTGGTAGCGGCCGAGCCGCTCGTTATCGGGAACCGCCGCGGCGGCGGCGGCGGCCGGGCGCTCCTGCGGCGCGGCGCGCAAATTCGGCGTTGTCGCGCTCATCGCCGGCGAATCCGTCTTGGGGGTGCCGGCGGGCTTGGTTTTGGCGCGGTCGGTGTCCATCAGGCGCTTGAGCCGCGTGGCAACGTCCTTATAGGTGTTGTCGAAGCGTGCCAAATGCCGGTAGACCGCCGTAGCCTGCGGTGTACGGCTGCGCTGCTCCAATTGGTTTCCGAGGGCGTACAGGTCGGCTAGGACGGTCGCATTGGGTTTGCGCCCCTTGAGCTCGGCAAAGCGCTGCTCGAAGTTGTCGAGCAAGCGCGCGGTATCGGTGCCGACCGCGCTCTTGGCATTGGGCATGGGCACTGCGGGGACGCTCTTGCCCATGCGAGCCCGGAGAATGAGCGCGCTACCGGCGGCTAATAGCCCCGCACCCGGCATCCAGAGCCAGGTTAGGGCGGGCCGGGCGGCAAGCAATCGGAGCAAAATGCCGGCGCTGAGGATCCCTAAGCCCACAATCGCTGCGATCAGTCCAAATTTCCGCATGCAATAAACATAATCCCTAGTCAATAAGCCCGGCAGTATAGGTGATCGGGCGACAATACAAGCAATCCTAAATTCACATATCGGTGCTAGGAGCCGGCCCGGGGAGGTCCATGGCGAAATCGAAAGAGGTTTTCGTATGTCAGAGCTGCGGGGCTGCTGCGCCGAAATGGCAGGGACAGTGTGCCGCGTGCGGCGAGTGGAACACGCTGGTCGCAGAACTCCTGGCAGCAAATCCCCGCAATGCGACTGCGGCCAAACATGCGCAAAACGATCTCTCCGCCTCGCTGGCGGTTGAGGCGGCCGCTGAATCGGCGCGGTTGTCCACCGGCTCGGCGGAACTCGACCGCGTATTGGGCGGCGGACTCGTGCCGGGCTCGGTGACCCTGATCGGCGGCGATCCTGGAATCGGCAAGTCCACTCTGATGCTGCAGGCCGCAGCCGCGCTGAACGCATCGGGTGCGGTGCTGTACTCCACGGGCGAGGAGTCGCTGAAGCAAGTCGCGTTGCGCGCGCGGCGCTTAGGCCTCGAAACGGCGACAGCCCGGCTCATCGCGGAGACCTGTGTCGAGAGCATCGTCGGAGCAGCCACCGCTCTCAGCGCGCATGCGCTCATCGTCGATTCCATTCAAACCATGTATTCCGAACGCGTCGAGGCCGCGCCGGGCGCGGTATCGCAATTGCGCGAGTGCACCGCGGAGCTGGTACGTTTCGCCAAGGCCAGCAACACGGCGGTGCTCCTCGTGGGTCATGTGACGAAGGAGGGACAAATTGCCGGTCCGCGCGTGCTCGAGCACATGGTCGACACCGTGCTTTATTTCGAGAGCGACACGGGCAGCCGTTATCGCGTGCTGCGCTCGGTCAAGAACCGGTTCGGTGCGGCCAATGAGATCGGGGTGTTCGCGATGTTGGAGCAGGGCCTGCGCGAGGTGAGCAACCCGTCGGCGATATTCCTGTCGCGTCACGCGGAACCGGTCGCCGGCAGCGTCATCACGGTTATGCGCGAAGGCACCCGATCGCTATTGATCGAAGTACAGGTATTGGCCGACGACAGTCTCGGCGCAAATCCCCGCCGTGTTGCCGTGGGCATCGACGGTAATCGATTGACCATGCTGCTAGCCGTCGCGCATCGTCACGGCGGCCTGTTGCTGCAAGGACAAGACGTGTTCGCGAACGTGGTGGGTGGTGTGCGCCTGGCTGAGACCGCCGGGGACCTGGCGATCGTGATGGCGGCGCGCTCCAGCCTGAATAATGTGCCGGTACCGAGTTCGTTGGTTGCATTCGGCGAACTAGGCCTTGCGGGCGAGATTCGCCCCGTGCCCTTCGGCGAGGAGCGGCTGCGCGAGGCCGCGAAACACGGCTTCAAGCTCGCCGTGGTCCCCGAAGCCAATGTGCCGAGGCGGCCGCCGGAGGGCATGACGGTGCGCGGGGTGACGCGCCTGAACCAGGCATTGGACCCGTTCTAAACGGCGACCGGTTCCAAACGGCGTAGCGCCGCGTCGGCGCTATGGCGGAGTCGGCTCCGGCGGACGGATGCGTACGGTCTTGATTGCGTTGTCGGCCGTTTGCAGGACCTCGAGCATATAGTTGGCCAGCTTCAACGTGGTGCCGGGTTCAGGGATGGTCTCGAGAAACTCCACGATCAGCCCATTTAGCGTCTTCGGGCCGTCGGTCGGCAGGTTCCACCGCATCGAGCGATTCAGCGCACGAATCGTCGCCGACGCATTGGCCACGTAACTGCCGTCGGATTCCGCGTGCACGTCCTTGTGCATCATGGTGGCCGGATCGGTCGTGAACTCCCCGACGATCTCCTCGAGAATGTCCTCGATCGTCACCAAGCCCTGGATGTCGCCGTACTCATCGACCACGAACGCCATGCGGCGCTTGTTGCGCTGAAAATTCAGCAGTTGCGTATTAAGGGTGGTTCCCGACGGAACGAAATAGGGCTCGCGAGCTTGGGCCGCTGCGGCCAGCGTGTCCTCACTCAGGTGACCGCGCGCCAGCTCATGCACGACCTGCTTCATATGCAAGAGACCGATGATGCGGTCGATTTCCCCTTGATACACCGGCAGGCGCGTGTGCTGGCTCTGGCGCAGCTGCTCCAGTATCCGGTCCCAATCATCCTCGATGTCGATGCCGACGATTTCATTGCGCGGCACCATGATGTCTTCGACCGTGGCGTGTTCAAGATCCAAGATGCTGACCAGCATCTGCTGGTGGCGGCGTGGAATCATCGCGCCGGCCTCGGCCACGACGGTGCGCAGCTCTTCGCTGCTCAAGGAATTCGCAGCCATCCGCCGCGACACGCCGAATACGCGCAATACCCCGTTGGCGAGCAAGTTGGTGGCCCAAACGAACGGATAGAGCAGGAACAACAGCGGCGTGTAGATGTACGCCGCCGGCAGCGCCAGCCGTTCCGGATACAGGGCCCCGAAAGTTTTCGGCGCCACCTCGCAGAATATAAGCAGCACGAATGCCAGCAACGCCGCGCCGAAGGCCACCAGAAATTCGCCGCCTAATTTCAGCGCGATAAAGCCTACCAGGATGGGCGCCGCCACATTCACCAGCGTGCTCAGTAAGAGAATCAAACCGATCAGCCGGTCGGGGCGCGCCAGCAGCTGCTCGGCGAGACGCGCGCCGCGGCTGCCCTCATTCGCCCGATGCCGCAAGCGGTAACGGTTCAGGCTCATCAGGGCGGTTTCACTGCCGGCAAAAAAGGCGGCGAGGATCAGCAATCCCGCCAACGCTGCGAACAAGAGTCCTAGGGACGGGTGTTCCATGCGATAAGGATCAACCCCAATGCCGCCCGAACAGGTACTCGAGGACGAACTTCACGCCGAAATAGGCGGCCGCCAAAATCGCAAAGCCGCTCAAAGTCCAGCGCACCGCGGATTTTCCGCGCCAGCCGAAGCGTAGCCGCCCGATCAGCAGCACCGCAAAGATCAGCCACGCAATCAACGACAGCACCGTCTTCTGCACCAGGTTTTGAGTGAACAGATTTGTGACGAATATGAAGCCGGTGATGAGCGCCAGGGTCAGCAAGCCGAAGCCCGCGGCGACCAGGCGGAACATGATTTTTTCCAACGCGTCGAGCGGCGGCAATGCTGCCGACAGGTCGGCGACGCGCCGCGCGCGCAAGCGGCGATCCAGAAACACCAACAAGATCGCCGTCACGGCCGCGGCGAACAGCAGCGCGGCGGCGGCCATGGACAGCAAGATGTGCGCGGTCAGTTCCCAGCCGGCGGTGGCCTCGGTGTAGCTGCCGATCAGGCCGGCGCTGACCGCCGCGGCACCGATCGCCGCACCGACCGCGGCGCTCAGCATCAGGATCGCCCCGAGCACGCGGTTGTGCTTGTCGATCGAAATCAAACAGGCGAGCACGGCGAGGGTCCAGCCGAGCAAGGATGTCGCTTCGAGCAGACCGATGGAGAAGCGGCCGTTGAGGCGCATCATGAGCATGATGGCGTCGCTGTGGCCGATGATGGCGACCAGAATCAAGATCCACGCAACCGGTTCCAGCCGCGGCTGTTTTACGCTGCGCAGCATCGTCCAGGCGCTTGCGGCGTAAAGTAAAAACAAGATGGTGGCGAGAATCACGGCTGGCCTAATGTGAGACCTTTGGATAATAGTATAATAGCCGCAGCATGTTTGACCGTTTAACGAGCAGCTTATCCGCCGCGCTGAACGCCTTGTCGGGGCGCGGCCGGCTCACCGACGAGAACATCGCCGAAACGGTGCGCGAAGTGCGTCTGGCGCTGCTCGATGCCGATGTCGCGCTGCCCGTCGTCAAGAGTTTCACGGACGCGGTCAAGGCGCGCGCGGTCGGCGTGGAGGTGACGAAGAGCCTCACCCCAGGGCAGGCCTTCATCAAGATTGTGCACGAGGAACTGACCCGCCTCATGGGCGAGCCGAGCAGCGGCCTCAACTTGCGTGCCCAGCGTCCCGTCGTCGTGATGCTGGCGGGGTTGCAAGGCGCCGGTAAAACCACCAGCGCGGGAAAACTCGCGCGCTGGTTGATCGAGAAGCAAAGCAAAAAGGTACTGATGGTCAGCACCGATGTCTATCGTCCCGCGGCCATTTTGCAATTACAGACCCTGGCCGCACAGGTGGGCGCGGGATTCGCATCTGCGACGGCGAGCGAGGCGCCGGTGGCCATTGCCAAGCGCGCGCTGACGCAGGCGACGCTGCAGGCCTACGACGTGCTGCTGCTCGACACCGCCGGACGGCTGCATATCGATCAGGAAATGATGGCCGAGATCAGAGAACTCGAGAGCGCGATCCAGCCCCACGAGCGCTTGTTCGTGGTCGACAGCATGGCGGGACAAGACGCGGTCAACGCGGCCAAGGCATTCAACGATGCCTTGAGCCTGACCGGTGTGATTCTAACCAAGGCCGATGGCGATGCCCGCGGCGGCGCGGCGCTGTCGGTCCGGCACGTGACCGGTAAACCGATTCTCTTCGTGGGCACCGGTGAGAAGTCCGAAGCCCTGGAGCTGTTTCAGCCGGAGCGCATTGCCTCGCGCATCCTCGGCATGGGCGATGTGCTGTCGTTGGTCGAACAGGTGCACGCCCAGGTCGACCAGGAGAAGGCCGAAAAGCTCGCGAAGAAAATCACCAAGGGCAAGTCCTTTGATCTCATGGATTTGCGCGACCAGTTGAGTCAGCTGCAGAACATGGGCGGCATGGCGGCGCTGCTCGACAAGCTGCCGGCTCAAATGCAGGCAAACGCAGCCGCCGCCGCCGGGGCGGTCAATCCCAAGACCCTCAAGCGCCAAATGGGCATCATCGATTCGATGACGCCGCGGGAGCGCCGCCGGCCGGAGACGATCGATAACTCCCGCAAGCGGCGCATCGCAAACGGGGCAGGCGTGCCCCTGCCTGAGGTGAATCGGCTGCTGAAGCAGTTTGACCAAATGCAGAAAACGATGAAGAAAATGGTCAAGGGCGGGATGCTGAAGAACATGATGCGCGGAATGGCCGGCCGGGTGCCCCCGGGCGGATTCGGCCCCGGCGGATTCGGGCGCTGAAATCCGCTCATTCCGGGGCTCGTTTGCATTTGCGGTGCACACGCTTTAGTTGCTCTTAAGCCCTGATTATCATTAGAATGCGCGGCTAGCATTCTTAAGGTGAATTTACGATGGTGACGATCCGGTTGACTCGACGCGGCGGCAAAAAGACGCCCTTTTATCACGTTGTCGTGACCGACAGCCGCAAGCGTCAGGGCGGGACCAGCCTCGAAAGCGTGGGCTTGTTCAATCCCGTGGCCCGCGGCGGGGAAGTCAAATTGCGCATGGATGTAGCCCGAATCGAACATTGGTTGAGCAAAGGCGCCCACATGTCCGACCGGGTCAAGTTTCTTCTCACCAGCTTCCGTAAGCAGGCCGCGTAAAGGCTTTAGAGGCACGATGAGCGGCGAATCATCGGCGCTCATCCAACTGGGGTTTGTGGGCGCCCCGTTCGGCGTCCGAGGTTGGGTCAAGCTGCGGTCACACACGGATCCTCCCGAACGCCTGCTGGAACATCGCAATCTGCAGATTGGGCGAGAGGGTGCGTGGCGCAGCTATCGCATCGAGCAGAGCGGTCGAAGCGGAGGCGCATTGACCGTCAAATTGACCGGGGTGGAGGATCGGGATCAGGCGATCGCCTTGAGAGGCGCGCAAGTTTGCGTACTTCGCGAGGATCTGCCGCAGCGGGACGACAAAGATTTCTACCGCGCGGACCTGATCGGCTGCGATGTGGTGAATCTGGCAGGCGTCGGCCTGGGGGTCGTGCAGCATTTTATCGAGACCCCGGCGCGAGCCTTGATGGTGGTGCGCGGGGAGCGAGAATATTGGGTGCCGGCGGTGCCGCAGCATCTTCGGCGAGTGGATTTGAAGGCGCGCCGCGTGGTCGTGGACTGGGACGCGGCGGCGGATTGAACGATGCGAATTGCCGTGGTATCGCTCTTTCCGCAGATGATCCGCGAGGCGCTGCGCATCGGAGTGGTCGGTCGGGCGTTGGAACGCGGAGTGTTTCAGGTCGATTGCTTCGACCCGCGCGACTACACCGGCGATCCGCACCGGGCGGTCGATGACCGGCCGTTCGGCGGCGGACCGGGAATGGTCATGAAGGTCGAGCCGGTGCGCAGCGCATTGCGCGATGCGCTCGAGGTGCTGCCGCCGGGCAGCCGGCGCGTGTACTTGGGTGCCGACGGCGTGCGGTTCGAGCAAGCCATGGCGCGCCAGGCGTGCGGCTGGCCTGGGCTCGCTCTGGTCGCCGGCCGCTATGAGGGCATCGATGAGCGCTTCATCGAGACGGACATCGATGAGCAGTGGTCGATCGGCGACTACGTGCTGTCGGGCGGAGAGCTGCCGGCGCTGGTGATCATCGATGCGATGGCGCGGTTGATGCCGGGGACCTTGGGCAGTGCGGAATCGGCGCTGCAAGAGTCCTTCAGCGGCGGATTGGTGGATTGGCCGCACTATACGCGGCCGCAGGTCTTGGACGGGCACGAAGTGCCCGCGGTGTTGGCGTCGGGCGATCATGCCGCGATTTATCGCTGGCGATTGCAGCAGGCGCTCGGGCGCACTTGGTTGCGCCGGCCGGAGCTGCTCGAGCGGCGCGGCATGAGCGAGGAAGAGCATGAATTGTTGGAAGAATTCAAGAATGAACGTGCGAGGCAATAGCTATGAATAAGGTCATCCAGGAACTCAACGGCGAGCGCGCGACGCGCAAGCTTCCGGACTTCAATCCCGGCGATACCATCGTCGTGCAGGTCAAGGTTGTCGAAGGTGATCGTGAGCGCGTTCAGGCCTACGAGGGCGTAGTCATTGCCAAGAAGAACCGCGGCCTCAATTCTTCATTCACCGTGCGCAAGATCTCGCACGGCGAGGGCGTCGAGCGAGTGTTTCAGACCTTCAGCCCTGCGATCAGCGAAGTCAGCGTGAAGCGCCGCGGCAATGTGCGACGCGCCAAGCTGTATTACCTGCGCGAACTGTCCGGCAAAGCAGCCCGCATCGACGAGAAGGTCTAAGCAGCTGCCAATGAGCGCAGGATCCGCTCTCGGAGGGTTCTTCGGGCTGATCTGGCGAATCCTGGAAGGGATCCGCAAGGTGCTGCACCTCGCGCTGCTGCTCATTATTTTCGGCTTCGTTCTCGCGGCCCTGCATACTTCCATTCCGGTCGTGCCGCGCAGCGCGGCGCTCGTCATCGCGCCGCAGGGCGAGCTGGTCGAGCAATTGTCCGGCGATTCCGTGCGGCGCGCCCTCGGCGAGGCCTCGGGAGGTCCCGATCCTGAGACCCTGCTTCGCGACGTGACGGATGCCATCGCCGCTGCCAAGACGGACTCGCGCATCAAACTGATCGTTCTGGATCTTGATCAGCTCGAGGCATCCGGCCTGTCCAAGCTGCAGGAGATCGGCACGGCGCTGCGCGATTTTCGCGCCTCCGGCAAGCGTGTCATCGCCATGGGCGATTCCTTCACGCAAGTGCAGTACTACCTGGCGGCGCAGGCCGGTGAGGTCTACCTCGACCCCATGGGCGAAGTGTCGGTGCACGGATTCAGCTATTACCGCATGTACTTCAAAGATGCGATCGACAAGCTCCAGGTCGACTCGAACGTATTCAAAGCCGGCACCTTCAAAAGCTATACCGATCAGTTCTCGCGCAGCGACATGGCGCCGAGCGAGCGCGAGGAAACATCCGTTTGGCTCGAGTCGATGTGGAACGCGTACAGCCAGGACGTAACGCGCGCGCGCTCATTGCCCGGCACTGCGCTCCAGGATTTCGTCGCCGCGCAACCGGCATCGCTGCAGGCGGTGAATGGCGACATGGCGAAAATGGCTTTGCAGCGCGGATTGGTGACGGCGCTGAAATCCCGCCGGCAGGTTGCCGAAGACTTGAAGGGACTGGTGGGCGAGAACGACGACAATCATTCCTTCAACGGCATCGGCATGAACCAGTACCTGGCCGCCGTTCGCTCCAAGCGGGTGCTGAAATCCAAGCCCGATGCCAAAGTCGGCATCGTCATTGCATCGGGCGAAATCTTCGACGGACGTCAGTTGCCGGGATCGATCGGCGGCGAAAGCACCTCTGATCTGCTGCGCGAGGCACGCTACGACACGGCGGTGAAGGCGGTGGTGCTGCGGGTGGACAGCCCGGGCGGCAGCGAATTTGCCTCCGAAAAAATCCTGCGCGAGGTGCAGGCCTTGCGCAAAGCCGGCAAGCCTGTGGTGGTGTCGATGAGCAGCTATGCCGCATCGGGCGGCTATTACATCGCGGCGGCCGCCAATCAAATTTATGCCAGTCCGACCACCATCACGGGCTCGATCGGCGTGTTCTCCTACATCCCGACCTTTCAGCGGTCGCTGGAGAAACTCGGCGTCAAGGTCGACGGTCTAGGCACCACGCCGTTGGCGGGCGATATGCGCCTCGATCGCGCGCTTGGGCCCGTGACCAAGCAGCTCTTGCAGGCCTCGGTCGATCACGCCTATCAGCAATTCCTGCGGCGTGTTGCCGATGGTAGAAAAAAGAGCGTTGAGGACGTGGACAAGATTGCGCAGGGCAGGGTATGGGCCGGTGTGGACGCACAGCGCATCGGCCTGGTGGATCATCTGGGCGGATTGAAAGATGCGACCGATGCCGCGGCGAAATTGGCCGAATTAGGTTCGGACTATGGCGTCGACTACATCGAAACCGAATTGTCGCTGCGCCAACAGCTGCTGATGCAAATTCGATCGCAAGCGGTGCGCTGGGGTCAATTGGCGGGCCTGATCCCACAGCGGTCCGGTATCGAACGCCTCATCGATCCGCTGCTCGAGCAGGCGCGGGTTTTGGCGCGGCTCAAAGATCCGCGCGGCCTGTATTCGTACTGCTGGTGCCGCGAGCCAAGCGAGCGCTAGGCGCGCAACGAGCCGGACGCTTGGGGGCTGGGCGCTTACAGGCTGGACCAGTCGAGCGTGACTTTTCCGGACTTGCCGGAATTCATGATCTGAAATCCTTCCAGATAGTCGTTGATGCCCAATCGATGGGTGATCACAGGGCGAATGTCCAGTCCGCTTTGCAGCATGCTCGACATCTTGTACCAGGTCTCGAACATTTCCCGGCCGTAGATGCCTTTGATCGTCAATCCCTTGAATATCACCTGGTTCCAGTCGATGGCGGTCTCGCGGGGCGGAATGCCCAGCATGGAAACGCTGCCGCCATTGTTCATGGTTCGCAGCAGCTCGCGCAGCGCACTGGGATTGCCCGACATCTCGAAGCCCACATCGAAGCCTTCCTCCATCCCCAAATCGCGCATGGCGTCATCCAGGGATTCGCGCGACACGTTTAGCACGCGCGAGGCGCCCATTTTCTTGGCGAGCTCCAAGCGGTAGTCATTCACGTCGGTGATGACGACGTGCCGTGCGCCGGCGTGCCTGGCGATGGCCACTGCCATCACGCCGATCGGGCCTGCGCCCGTGATCAGCACGTCCTCGCCGACGACGTTGAATGCCAGCGCCGTGTGCGTGGCATTGCCGAGCGGATCCAGAATGGAGGCGATCTCGTCATCGATCGCCTCCGGCAGCTTGAACACGTTGGAGGCGGGAATCGTCAGATACTCCGCGAAAGCGCCGGGACGATTCACGCCCACACCGGAAGTATTGCGGCACAGATGGCGCCGCCCGGCGCGGCAGTTGCGGCAATGGCCGCAGGTGATATGGCCTTCGCCGGATACGCGATCGCCGGACTGAAAGCCGCGCACCTCGCTGCCGATTTCGACGATTTCGCCGGAATATTCGTGGCCGACCGCCATGGGCACCGGCACGGTTTTTTGCGCCCAGGCATCCCAATTGTAAATATGCATGTCGGTGCCGCAGATCGCCGAGCGGTTCACCTTGATAAGGACATCGTTGTGACCGACCGACGGTTCGGGAACGTCCTGCATCCAGATACCGGGTTCCGCGCGGGCCTTGACGAGTGCTTTCATGACGTGCCTTTAGTGAATGACGCCGAGGTCGCGTGCTGAGCGGCCAAACGCGGCAATGACCTGATCGAGTTGCTGAGTGCTGTGCGCAGCATTCATTTGGGTACGAATTCGCGCTTTCCCATGGGGTACGACCGGAAATGAGAAGGCCACGACATAGATGCCTTGCTGCTGCATGCGTTCGGCGAGGCGCACCGCGAGCGGCGCATCTCCCAACATCACCGGGATGATGGGATGCTCGCCCGGCACCAGATTAAAGCCCAACGCCTCCATCCCATTGCGAAAGTGACGGGCGTTGGCGTGAACCCGCTCGCGAAGTTCCGGCGAGTTCTCCAACAGATCCAGCACGGCAATGGTCGCGGCGGCCACGGTCGGCGCGATGCTGTTGGAAAACAGGTACGGCCGCGATCGTTGCCGCAGCCAGGCAACGATGTCTTTGCGCGCCGAAACGAAACCGCCGCTGGCACCGCCCAAGGCTTTGCCCAGAGTGCTGGTCAAGATGTCGATACGTCCCATGACGCCGCGGTACTCGTGCGAACCGCGGCCGCTGGCGCCGATGAAGCCGGTCGCATGCGAATCATCGACCATGACCAAGGCGCCGTACCGGTCTGCCAGTTCGCAAATCTCGTGCAGCTTCGCGATGGAGCCGTCCATCGAGAAGACGCCGTCGGTGGCGATCAGCCGCACGCGCGAGTCCTGCGAATCCTTGAGCGCCTGCTCGAGTTCATTCATGTCGTTGTTGGCGTAACGCAAGCGCTTCGCCTTGCACAGCCGAATGCCGTCAATGATGCTGGCATGATTCAGCGCATCGCTGATGACGGCGTCTTGCTCGTCGAGCAGCGTTTCGAACAGGCCGCCATTCGCGTCGAAGCAAGAGGAATATAAAATCGTGTCGTCCATCGACAGGTAGGCGCTCAAGCGCTCCTCGAGCTCACGGTGCACGCTCTGCGTGCCGCAGATAAATCGCACCGAGGCCATGCCGTAGCCGAAGCGCGTCAAGCCCTCGTGTGCCGCTTTGAGCACCGACGGGTGATTGGCCAACCCTAGATAGTTGTTGGCGCAGAGATTGATCATCTCTTGCCCGCTGCTCAAGGTGATCACCGGACCCTGGGCCGTGCCGATCACCCGCTCGCGCTTCAACAGCCCCGCAGAGTCAAGCGCCTCGGTATCCCGCCGCAGGCGCTCTAGAAATTCGTTGCCGTGCATCGCGGTATTATAGCGAGTTCGCCCTTGGCGCTCTTAGCTATCTCCTTAAGATTCGGTGACTTATGACAACCGACGAGAAATCCGATAGTCACCGCCTCGACAAATGGCTGTGGCATGCCAGATTCTTCAAGACTCGAAGTCTCGCGACGGCGGCAATCAGTGGCGGCAAGGTGCATTTGAACGCTGAACGCGTCAAACCCGCGCATCGAGTGCGGGTCGGTGATCGTCTGAGTCTGTCCTTGCAGGGAATTGTCGGCGAATTCGAGGTCCTCGGCCTGCCAGTGCGGCGCGGACCTGCCGCGGAGGCGCTGACCCACTATCTGGAGACTCCCGCCAGCGCAGAGCGCCGCGCGCGACTCAAGGATCAGCAGCGGCTCGCGAATATTTCGCGGCCTCGCCCCGACACGCGGCCGGACAAGCGCGAGCGCCGGCGGCTCATGCGTTTGCATCGGGATCAAAGCTAGGAGCGTGAGAGTAAAGGGTCACACGATATGCAGCTGATACAGCCAGGTCTCGGAGAGAGTTTGTTCGCCGTCCTTAAGATACAGGCGCATGTCGACGACCTTGGGACCGGCGCCGGTAAAATCAAATTGGGCGCGCCAATGTCCCGGCACGTCATCGGGCACGGCCTCCGTGAAAACATAAGTGAAGGTGCCCGATGATGACCACAGAACCGGTTTGGGCTTTTCACCGAAAGGCAGTGATGCGAGCGCGCCGCCCAGGAACTCCACCATGAATTTGTGCACGCCCTTGGGGCGTACCTTGCCCGGCTCGCCGCCGCGGCCGATACGCGTTGCCACACATCGCGCAAGGGCTGTCTCATGCGGCTCGGTCGCGCACCATTGCAGTCGGTAGCGATAGCGCAGGCTGGAGCCGGCCTTCACTGGCTGCTTGGGCACCCACATGGCGACGATATTGTCTTCTGTTTCATCGTCGCTCGGCAGCTCGACCAGCTGGACCGCGCCTTCGCCCCAGTCGTCCAGCGGCTCGACCCACAAGCTGGGGCGGCGATCGTAGCGCACGCCATCGAGGTAGTGATCGAAGACCCGGTCGCGTTGCAACAGGCCGAAGCCTCGCGGGGTCTTGTCATCGAACGTGGAGACACATGGCGCGCCGGGATCATTCAGCGGCCGCCAGATGTACTCGCCGGCGCCGGTCCAAAGCGCCAATCCATCCGAGTCATGCACCTCCGGGCGCCAATCGATCGCGGTCGGCTTGGAAGTCTCGGAGAACCAGAACATGGAACTCATGGGTGCAATGCCGAGTTGATGGATGTCACTGCGTGGGAACAGGCGCGCCTCCACCTCCATGACGACACCGTTGTTCCTTTGCAGTACGAACCGATATGCGCCGGTTAGGCTCGAACCATCCAGCATCGCATAGACCACCATCTCGTTCGCCCTGTCAGCCTGCGGCTCGAAGTAGAAACGCGTGAAGTCGGGAAACTCCTCCGGCTGGCCGGGTGTGGATACATCCACGGCGATGCCGCGCGCGGACAGGCCATACTGGCCCAGCTCGCCGATGCCGCGGAAATAGGAGGCACCAAGGAATGCAGCCCAGTCGTTGCTGTGCCAGTCGAGGTTTCGGATATTGCCCAGTCGGCTTTCCTGTAACCGAAAGCCCGCGAACCCGGCGCCTTTCGGCAGCTCACGCGCGGGACTGTGCGCGGGCATGCTGAAGCAGGCGGGGTCATACAGGATCTCGCTGGCGCTCGCGCCTTCGCCCGCAAGCGACACGACGAACATGTGCGCGGGCACGCGGAAGTACTTGCCCAGTGCGAAGAAGGTGACCGGATATTGTCCGGGACCCTCGCGGAAGAGGGCTCGCTCGGGACTGAATTTCAGCTTGCCGTGCTCATCGTAGTCGATTCGGTCGAGCACGCTGCCGGGCAACGATTGATCGCGCACATAGGCAGTTGCGGCCCGTTGCTGCATTTCTTGGGTGAGACCATCGAATGAGAACGGCTGAGCCTTGCCTAGCTTCAGTCCCGGCACGGCCGCCAATGCGCGAAGCGGAAATTCCAATGCCGACAGCGCCAGTGAGTAGCCTGCGGCAGTCAATAAGGAACGACGGTCGATCACCGATGCCATTGTGAATAAGCGAAGCTCTGCGCAGCGTCAGAGAACTCCCACAAGTGGCGGTCGGAATATTCCGACCTTCCGGATCAGCGCCTGCGGCAAAGTCTCGAAATTAAAAAACTTGCGCCGCCGTTTTTATATGCTACAGTAGGTAACATTATGAACAGTAACACTACACCGAGTCATGATCCTGCCGAACTCGGCGAACTGGAGCGGGCCGTTCTCGAACTCATCTGGGAACACAACGTGCAAAACGCCGACCAGGTCCGCGAGCATCTCGCGAAAGCTGGCCGTGCGCTCAAGGAGTCCACGATCCGCACCGTGCTGCGGCGTCTCGAGGAGAAAGGCTATCTGTCCCACTCCATCGAGAGCCGCACGTTTCTCTACCGCCCTGCCGCCTCGCGCGAAGCCGTCGCGGGCCGGGCCGTGCAACGTATTGTGGACTGGTTCTGCGAAGGATCCGTCGAAACGTTGCTCGCCGGCATGGTGGATTCCGCGGTGCTGGACCGCAAGGAACTGCAACGTCTCGCCGAGCGCATCGCTGCATCGAAGAAGGGGAAGAAATCGTGAGCACTCATCTATTGCTTGAAGCCGCTTTGCGCTCCGTGGTGATGGGGACGATCATTCTGGCAGCGCTGCGTTTGCTGCGCATCGAACAGGTCCGCGCCCGGCGCACCGCATGGCTGCTGGCCCTTGCCGGCTCGCTCGCCATGCCCGCGTTGGTCGCCGCGCAAATCGGCCCGCGCCTGCTGCCTGAAGCCGCGTTCGCCAAGCTGACAGCTGCTGCTGCCCCGCTACCTGCTGCAGGACCAACCACCGCCGCGGCGCGAACCGTCGACGTATCCCGAGCGCTGCAATCGCTCGACGTAAACGGCGGCTCGAGCGGAGAAGTTCTACGAACTGATGATGCACAGGGCGCGGCGC
>DATAVX010000088.1:0-80081 GCA_036267535.1 Steroidobacteraceae bacterium | reverse complement strand
CGAGCAATTGCCGCGGTTGGTGACGAATTTCTCCACGTCGCTGCGCACATCCCAGCTCGACGCGTCGAAATCCCCGCCGGCCACCGAGATCTGCGCCTCCGCGACGAACATACGCGGGCCCGGCACGATGCCCTTGTTGATGGCATCGCGCAGCGCGTAAGTCGTATAGGTGGGATCGCCCACGTTTCTGATCGTGGTGAAGCCATTCATCAACAATGCATTGGCGCGCGGCAATGTGTTGAGGACCGCTTCCGCCGGACGCGACATATAGAAGAGTGCGATTTGTCCTCCGACAGGTTCGTCGAGCTTCTCGATCCCGCTGACATGCGTATGCATGTCGATGAGCCCGGGCATGACCCACGAGTCTTTTAGATCAATGGTGTTATCGCCGGCGACGAAGCCATACTTGATCGCCACGATTTTGCCGTTCTCGATGACGATCGACTGATTGGACGTGACCGGCTTGCCGGGCTCCGCGATCAGGTGTCCTGCGTGAATCACGGTGGTCGCAGCCAGTACCGGCGCAGTCAAACCGGCCGCGGCCAGAGCAGCCGCAATCTTCTTGGCGATCATTTTAAATTCTCACTCCCTTTGATTTCTCGGCAGCGAATTATTTGGCAGCGACTTGCTCGGCAACGAACTATTTGGCAGCGCCTATTACCTCCAGCACTGCCTGCGATACGCGTTCATCGATGTCGGCCGCATGGCGCGCATGGACCGGATATCCGATCTGCGCCTGCATGTGGCCATCAACGATGCGCATTTGTACATGCGCCTGCGCATCGCCACCGTCCCCCGACAATGACATTTCGCGCATTTCCCGGCTCTGACGTTCGATTTCGCCGCGATACTCCTCGGTAACTGCCCGCACGGCTTCCAGCAATCGCTTCTTCAACGCGGCATAGTCCGCCACCGGCGGCAGCGGCAGCGTGATTTCATGCCACGACAGATTCACCCCCGGCAGCTGCTTGAACAGCCCGCCGGTCGCCTGGAACACGATCAGATTCGGGAACGCCACCACGCGCCCGGTGGGCCCCAACGGCCCCTGCTCGTGATATTCCATCAAATGCATGCGCACCAACCCTAAGTCCATGACCTCGCCGACGACGCTGCCGATCTGCACCCGATCGCCGACGCGGATGCCGTATTTTCCGATCAAGAAGAAATAGCCGACGATCGAAACCAGAACGCTCTGCATGGCGACGGCAACGCCGGCGGTGATGAGCCCTGCAAACGTCGCGAAACTGCTGATTTCGGTGACGAAGCTCAAGCCCACGATGGCGACGATGACCACCCACATCAAAATCGTGCGCACCAACAGCAGTACGTAGCGGCGCCGCGGTTCATGCACATAGCGCAACACCGCGCGCCGCCACACTTCAGCCAGCAGCCACACCGCCACCAACAATCCCAGCACGATGCCGAGACGTATCGCCAACACTTGCCAGGCCTCGTAGTACTGACGGCGCGCCGCGTCGCGCCAGTTGGCAAGGTTGTGCCGGTACTGCTCCAGCAGCACCGCCTCCTTGCTCAACGGCAGCAGAATTGACGATGTCTGCTTGAAAAGCCACGCCAGAGTATCGAATTGACCCCGCAGGTTTTGCAGCGCGATTCCGTTGGCGCTGTCCGCCGCGGACGCGAGCTTGTCGCCCGCCGCGGCGTAAGCCTGCAGCCGCTCCCGCGGCGGTTCATTGAATTTGTGGAATACCTCGGCCAAATCCTTGGACCGCGCGTCGATGGCCTCGATCGCATTGATCTTGTTTTTCAGATCCAATACATTTTTCCCAAGGTCCCATATCCCGTTGTGAGCCGTTGCGGTATCGACGCCCTGATTCAAGGCAATCGCGGGCACCCGCCCCGCCGTGCCCGCGCCGCTCGCCGCGCCCGGTAGAGCAGCGCTCTGGGCCGGCGCACTCGTGTTCACCACCGCCGGTATGCTCGCGGCAATCGCATCGATATGAGCTTTGAGCGCCTCCGCATCGGCGCTCTTGGGATCACGCTGAGTGACGAACTCGCCCATGGTGTCCAGGAGGTTCGCACGCGCCTCGTTCATCGCAAGCTCGCCTTGCAGCTCCGCGAGCTTGGTTTCCGATTCCTTGCCGGCGCGTCCACCGGCCGCGGCCTTCTGCCGCGCCGCCGCTATTTCCTGTTGAATCGTGCGGCGCTGCACATCCAACTGACTGCGCTGCGCATTTAAAGTACTGACCGCCGATTTTTCCGCGTTCGCCTGCGCAGTGTTCGCCTCGCTGCTCAACAATTCCGCGTCCGCTCGGGCCAGCTCAACCGCCAGTTCGACCACTTTGTCCGCGATCTGCCGGTTGGCATAGAGGATCAACACCTCGCTCGGCTGGCCGGCGTTTTGCTGCTGCGGTTCCAGCGTTCGGTACCACTCGCTGGTCTGGTCCAAAATCTGCACTACTTCGTTCGCGCTCAGTACGGAAACCGGCGCCGCCGCGGGATTCGCTGCCGCAGCCGGATTTGGTGCCGCAGCCGGATTTGGTATCGCCGTCGGTTTTGGCGCCGCAGACTTTGATGCTGTTGCTGGGTTTGAATCCGGCGGCTTTTGCTGCGCAGCACTGGAGCCCGCGGCAGCCGCGCTAGCTGCAATGCAGGCGAGGATGGCGGCGATTGGCACCAAAGTGAATCGGCGGAGCATGTGGGATGCTAGCGCAATTTGCCTGCGCGAAGGGCAAGGTTATGATGGTCGTCCGATGCAACGCTCCGGCAGCGCAAACCTGCCCCTCCACGGCGGAAGAGTTCCTACATGGCTTGCCGTGCGCATGGCCGCGCTCGGCCGCGTCATCGTCGAGGCGATCGTTCAGCACTACGATCGTCGTGAATTGTTGCATCGGCTGGCCGACCCATTCTGGTTTCAGTCTTTCGGTGCCGTCATGGGGATGGATTGGCACTCCTCCGGCATCACGACCAGTGTCATCGGCGCCCTCAAGCGCGGGCTTGCGCCGGTGCAGGCGGAGCTCGGTGTTTTCGTCTGCGGCGGCCGGGGCGCGCACTCGCGCCGCACACCGGCTGAACTGAGTTCCATGGGTGAGCGCACCGGGGTGAACGTCGCCGGTTTCATCGACACCAGCCGCCTGGTCGCCAAAATCGACAGTGCCGCGGTACAGGACGGCTACGATCTTTACTTACACGGATTTTTTGCGACCGTAGACGGTCATTGGTGCGTTGTCCAGCAAGGCATGAACGGCGTGCAGCGCGAAGCACGGCGATACCATTGGAAATCCGACGATGTCCGGGGATTTTTCGATTCTCCCCATACGGCCATCGAGGGCCGCAATAACGGCGCGATCATCAATCTCGCCGACCGGCAGGCTCACGACAACCGCGCCGCCGGTCTTGAACTCCTGCGCGCCGGACCGGAGCAGACCATTTCCGTTCTGCGGCGCTTCGGCGCTCGCCGCACGGATAATTTCGATCTATTCGCAGACAACGAGGCCGAGGATCCAACTTTGCCGCAGTATCCTGCATCGGCCTTTTCCCGCGGTTCGGCGGCGTTCCCCCAGGGTTCGGCGGCGTTTCGCCATGGTGCGGATCTGAAGTTGCCGGCGCATCACGATCTGCGTCTGGCCGACGTTGATCTTAAGAGGTTGCACGCGACGCTGGCGGCCGCCGCAGATCGCGGACCCAAGGATTTTGCTGATTTGTTGCTGACGCCGGGTGTCGGCGCCAGGACTGTGGCATCGCTTGCCTTCGTCGCAGAAGTCATTCACGGCGCGCCCTACCGATTCAAGGATCCCGCGCGTTTTTCTTTAGCCCATGGCGGCAAAGACGGACATCCGTTCCCGGTACCGCTTAAAGTTTATGACGAAACTATTTCGGTGTTGAAACGCGCCGTGAGCAACGCCAAGTTGGGACACGGCGAAAGACTCGCCGCCATCAAACGTCTTGACGATCAAGCGAGACTGGTCGAGCAGGCGCAGGGGCCATCATTCGCACGGTACATCGCCCAGGAACGCGCGAACTCCGGTCAGTACGGCGGTCGAACGGTTTAAAATCCCGGTTCTGTCGGCGATACACCGGCGCCGTTCATTTTGGAACAGTGCCGGCGGCTTTTCGTTTTGCCTCGCGGACGATACCGACCGGGCGAGGCCGCGCGGGCTGGGGCAAGGACAGCAGTAGATCATGGAGCTTATGGGCCAGCGTTGCCTTGAATGGCAATACATCGGCAAACGGCATCGCATCCGACAAAAGGAATCCCTGCAAGAGGACCGAAGAGTTTTGCGCGAACCAGGCAAACTGCGCGAGCCGCTCGATACCCTCGGCCGTCACGTCAAGATACAAGCCCGCGCAGAGATCGATGATGGCGCGGGCAATCGCGCTGGCGCGGGCGCTCGAGTCGATACCCGCCACCAAGCTGCGATCCAGTTTGACGCGCGACAGCGGCAGCTGCTCCAAGGAAGTGAGCGAAGAATATCCCGTGCCGAAGTCATCCAGCGCGATCCCAAAGCCGTGCGATTGCAGCGCGCGCAGCGCCGCGATCGTCGCAGGTCCCGTCTGCAGCACGGACTCGGTCAGTTCAAGCTCGATGCATTTGGCCGGCAGCCGGCATCGCTTCAGGAGGCGCAATATTTCCTCAACGAACAGCCGGTCAAGCAATTGGCGCGGCGAAATGTTGATCGCCACCCGGGCGTCGGGCCAACCGCCGTGGTACCACCGCGAAGCATCCTCGAGAGCCGCCTGCAACACCCACGCATTTATTTCCGGCATGAGGCCGGCTTGTTCCGCCACCGCCAGGAACTCTCCCGCTCTTGCCAATCGGCCATCCGGCTGCCGCCAGCGAAGCAGCGCCTCAACGAGCCCTACGTCGGAACGCGCTAGATTTATTTCAGGCTGATACGCGAGTTCAAACTCGGAACGCTCGAGCGCCAGGCGCAGTCCCTGTTCGAGCGTAAACCGCGTCGCGGCGGTGGCGATGAGTTCCGGCGTGAACACCGCCAGCTGGTTGCGGCCCAGCTCCTTCGCGCGAAATAGCGCGGAATCTGCGGCCCGCAGCAATCCGTCGGCGTCGGCTTCGTGTTCCGGAAAGATGCTGGCGCCGACGCTGATACTGATGCTGATTTCCCGGTCATCGACGCAGATCACTTTGTGAAAGGCGCTGGTCAATCTCAATCCGAATTCGTTCAGCTCTTGGACGGAGCGCGCAGCCTCATACACCAGCGTGAATTCATCGCCGCCCAATCGGGCCACGAATCCGACCCCGTCAATCGCTTCTTCGAGCCGGTTCGCCACTTTCATCAGCACGCGATCGCCGAACACGTGTCCGAGGCTATCGTTGATGTTCTTGAAATTATCGATGTCGAGAAAATAGACGCCAACGAATCTACCCGCGGTGCGCGCCCGGTCAAGGGCGCCACGTAGGAGCGAAGACAGGTGCCGCCGATTCGGCAGCGACGTCAAGGGATCCTGATGGGCAAGCTGCTGCAGCTTGTCGGTGCGCTCGATGACCTGGCGCTCCAGGTTCTCTTTCTGGCTCCGATAGGCATCGGTAACGGTCTCGAGTTGCGCCGACATTTGATCGAACGATTGGGCCACGATGTCCAGCTCTTTGATGCCGCCGCGCCCCACCCTGACATTTGCCTCCCCACCCGCAAGGCGCCGGGTGGCATTGATCAGCTTGCGTACCGGCAGCACGATGCTCCGCACCGTGAAAACCGAGATGGCGATAATGACCAGCATGACGATGACGGTCACGGTCGCCATCAGCCGAGCGGCCTCGGGATCGCTTCGCCCGGAAGTTGTTTCGACCCGCTCGCTGACCAGCGCCGGCGCTTGGGAGGATGAGGGCTGCAAGTGTGCCGGCAAGCGCGAATCTCTGGGCGGCTCTGACGGGCTCTCTGCCGAAATGGCGGCACGTTCCAATTCGTTTTCGAGGTTTGAACCGAGTTCAAGGAATTGGTGCTCGCTGGAATTGACGCCTGCATTCGATGATTCGAGGAATTCTCGCGCGCGCACCACGCCGGCAAAATCAGCGGCGACACTTTGAAACCATTCCACGCCCTCGGATTTGCTCAGGCTGCCCTGATCCGTCTTCAGTGTTTCCGCTAAAGATCCTTCCGCCTGTTTAAGCAGCGCCATCTGTTCGCCGTCGAGGGTCTCGCCCGAAGTGAGTCCCTCCGAACGATGTCTGATGAGGTCCAGTTCGGCGCGCAACCGCAGCAGCGACTTGCGCGCGATGACCCGGCCAAAGATGGTCCACGCGCCGTCCAAGGATCGGCTAATTCGATCCGCGATCGACTTTGCATGAGCGCCGTAAGCGGCTCGGGCATGGCGGCGCTGGTCCGCCAGAGCGATCAGCTCTTGCGCGCGCTCGAGATAGCCTGATACACGCTGAGGCCAATCTGCCGTAGGTTCGGTGAGGTTTTGTTTGCGGGCAAGGACTTCGAGTTGCAGGACGCGTTTTGCCTCGCTGTAGTCCGCGCTATTCGCCGCCGTATCGCCCCCCACACGGGATCGAACCGTCTGTCCAAAGCGTTCCACCGCGCTTTGTACTTCAGCGATTTTTGAGACCGCGATCCGAGAGACCGGTGGTGGTGGCTTGGCAGCAATCGGCTGCTCGAGGATTTGCCTTTCAGGCAAGCGCGTGACGGTGCGAATGATGTGCACGCTCTCGCGGGCAATCATATTCGCAGTTCCCGCGAGCAGTGCGACCGCGGCAAACGAAATTGCCATGCGCGGCACAATGCCGAGGCGCGGCAACCCCGGCGCCTGCTTTAACATTCGTCGCCCGGCGCACCGAACTGAGGAACAAAACGCTAGCAAACCCATGAATTGCAACGGTGTCTTGGCACCATTGCATCTTGCCCATCCCGTGGACTGAGCGGCGATTCATGTTGAGAAACTGTGGAATCGCTCTCGAAGTCGCATTCAACATAATCGACGAAATGCCATTGCTGTAGGACTATTTCTGCTTTGTCCTACGAAGAGCGCCCATCAACGGGCGCCCTGGTAGCTCATGGTCGATAATCTCCCGGTGCCCTATTTCGCATTTTTGCCGTCAATTTGCGCGCGTAATACCGAGCCTGGCCCTGATGTCTGCGTAGGCGGAGTCGATGAGGTCCTTCAGCGCCGCGGCGTCTAGCTCGCCGCCTGACTTCAGTTTCACGTGCCGCATGCGTTTGCCGCTCCCTGCCAACAAACGCGCCGGGTCCTCGAGCATTGCTCCATGGAAGAAGCCGACGTTGACATGACTCTTGAATAAGTTGACGTATCCGAACGGCGCATCTTCTACACATGCGACCGGGCATCCGTCGTGCATCAGCTCTCGAACATCCTCACCACACTTGCGCATCTGCGTAAACCACCTCCGGCAAATGGATCTCAGCCCACCCGCGTCGTCGCTTAGCCAGCTCGCCACCGCCGAGTCCCGCTCAACTGCGCCGGACAGGCGAAACATGTCTTCCCCGGCGCCCAGTGCGGATAGATCCAGCGGAAGACGGCGTGATCTACGTGCGCCCATTTAGACTTCGCGTTCTTTTGTTCATCTAGGCCCGCAATTCTGGGGCGCTGAACCCCGTAGAACCGCCAGCACAAACTCAGTCTTACCCGCGGTGTACGCGGCCCGGTCGCAGGCGCACTGAGCTGCTAGCGATCGCTTCAGTCTGGAATATTTATCGCGAAGTGCAGGGTCCGCGCGCAGCGCGTCGCGAAAGGTCAAGTGGCGTTTCAATTCCCCCGATCCTTCGATCAGCACATAAAGATGATGCGGATCTTCGCCTGCCGGCGAGCGGAATGCTTCGCGGCCTCGTACGCCGAGATTACCCTCATGGGCATAGCCGAATTGTGCGAGCTTAAGAATCGCGGATTGGACCTCACCCGGCGAGTTCACCGCGATATCAAGATCGATGACCGGCTTCGCGGCGAGTCCCAGCACAGCGGTACTACCGACGTGCTCGATTCGCAGCACAAGGTTCCCTAGAATCGCGCGAAGCTTTGACGCCAATTCCTCGAAGCGCAGGGGCCAGGCTTCATCGTAATCTACGATGGATGAGTTGTACGGCAACGACTCGTCAGTAATCACATTTTCCCATCAGGTATCGATGCCGGTAGTGAAACACACCAGATTACTGAATGAAATGCCGGTACGCCAGGCACGCAAGCATGATCTTTTGCGCACAGCATTCCCTTTCGTCTTGGACGAACTCCACCCAACCTCGCATCCAGCGCTCCTCACCGCCGCTTGAGCGCTTCCAGTTCATCGAGCGTCCGCGGCCAGTCGGCGCCCAGTAACTTGGACAGTGCCCTATCGGCGAGCACTCGGCCGCCCGTCTGGCACTTGGCGCAGTAATTGGTCTCATTGTCGGCATAGCGGATCCGCTGTACCGGTTCTCCGCATCGCGGGCACGGCAGCCCATAGCGCCCATGCACCGCCATGTCCTTGCGAAATGCGGTCACCTTTTCCGGGAAGCCCTTGGCCGCCTCCGCGCCCAACCGATCGATCCAGAATCGCAACGTCTCGCGCGTCGCCGTGTACAACCGCGTCCACTCTTCCGGCGTCAGCTTCGAGGTCAGCGTGACCGGCGACATCCGCGCAGCATGCAAGATCTCATCCGAGTACGCATTGCCGATGCCGCTCAAAATCCGCGGATCGGTCAGCGCCCGTTTCAGCGTGCGGTTCTCCGCGGCCATCGCCGCACGAAACTCGTCGAGACCGCTGTCAAACACTTCGATGCCGCCCGGATCCGCCGATTCCAGCGCCGCCTCCCCTTTGAGCACATGCAAGGATGCGCGCCGCTTGGTGCCCGCCTCGGTGAGCACCAGCGAGCCGTTCGGAAAATCAAACGCCGCCAAATTATTGCGCCCCGACAGCTTCACGCCGCGCGCCTTCCAGTGCAGCCGGCCGGCGATCATCAAATGCAGCACCAGCCACAAGCCGTTATCGAGCCCGATCGCCACACGCTTGCCGATCCGCCGCAGCGCCGTCACCGTATGTCCAGACACCTCCGCGATTGGCGGCTCGGCGGTGCGCAGCAAAAACGCACTGTTGATTCGCACCCGCTCCAGCGGCTCGCCGATGATCCGCTCATCGAGAGCGCTCAAATAGGCGGAAATGTCCGGGAGCTCAGGCATGCGCTAACGGCCCGCCTGCCGCAGCGGCCCCGGCCGGCCGCAGCGATCCCGGCCGGCCGCAGCGGGCCCGGCGTCCTACCAAATGCGCACCCGCTTATCGGGAGGCAAATACAGCTTGTCCGAAGGCTGCACCTTGAAAGCCGCGTACCAGGCATCGACGTTGCGCACCACGCCGTTCACCCGATTTTCGCCCGGGCTATGCGGATCGGCCATGATTTGATTGCGCAACGCTTCATCGCGATTGCGTTCCCGCCACACCTGCGCCCATCCCATGAAAAATTGCTCATCCGCGCTGAAGCCCTCGACGGCAGGAGCGGGCGCTCCATGCAGCGAAATCAAATACGCATCGCGCGCGATCGCAACGCCGCCCAAATCCCCGATGTTCTCGCCCAAGGTCAGATGCCCATTCAAATGCAACCCCTTCAACGGCTCGAACGCCGAGTACTGATCGGCCAAAGCCTCGGTGCGCTTTTTGAACGCCGCCACATCCTCGGGCTTCCACCAGGTCCGCAAAACGCCCTTGGCGTCCGACTTCGCGCCTTGATCATCGAAGCCATGGCCCATTTCATGGCCGATCACCGCGCCGATCGCCCCGTAGTTCACCGCCGCCGCCGCGTGCGGATCGAAAAACGGCGGCTGCAATATCGCGGCCGGGAATACCACCTCGTTGAATACCGGGTTGTAGTAGGCGTTGATGGTCTGCGGCGTGAGGCCCCACTCGTCGCGGTCGGTCGGTTTGTTCAAACGGTTGAGCTGCCGGTTCCAAGCAAACACCTGCGCGCGTTCGTGGTTGCCGAAGGCATCGCCCGCCTTGACCTCGAGCTTCGAGTAGTCGCGCCATTTATTCGGATAGCCGATCTTGGGACGGAAGGCCGCGAGCTTCTCCAGCGCCACTTTCCGCGTCTCCGGCGTCATCCATGGCACGTTCGCAATGTGCTGCGCATAGCCTTTGCGCAAATTTTCAACCAACGTTTCCATCGCCTGCTTGGACGCCGGCGGAAACTTCTTCTCCACGTACAGTTTGCCGACGGCCTCGCCCAACGCCCCATTGGTCGCCTGCACGGCACGCTTCCATCGCACCCGCTGCTGCGGTTGCCCTTCGAGCACGCGGCCGTAGAAATCAAAGTTCTCATCATCGTATGCCTTGGGCAGCACCGATGCCTCGCTCGTCAGGAACTGATAGCTAAGATAAGCTTTCCATGCCGCCACCGGCGTGTCGCTGAAGAGTTTGCCAAGCGCAGGCACCGCGCTCCATTCGGCCACGACGACCTGGTTCAATCCTGAAAACCCCGACGACCGAAATGCCGCATCCCAGGGATAGGCCGACGCGTCTTGCTTGAGCGAAGCGACGCTCATGAGGTTGTAGGTCAGGTCGCGGTCGCGGCGCTTTGCCACATCCCAGTGCAGCTTCGCGATCTCGGTCTCCAGATCAAGGATCTGTTTCGCCTCGCGCTTCGCGTCTTTGTGACCCGCGAGCGCCAACATCTTCTCGACATGCGCGAGAAACTTCGCGCGGATATCGACGAACTGTGGATCGGTCTTCAGATAATACTCACGGTCCGGCAGACTCAACCCCGACTGCCCGATACTGACGATGTACCGGTCCGGATTTTTCTGATCCAGCGTGATGCCGTAGGCGATCGGACCGTCCAAGGGATAGCGCGGATCGGCGATCAGCGCCGCGACTTGCGCGTGGTCCTTGAGCGCCGCGACGGCATCGAGCCCCGCCTTTGCGGGAGCAAGTCCCAGCGTGTCGATCTTGTCCCGATCCAAGAACGCGTTATAAAAGTCGCCGATCTTCTGCTCATTCGCGCCCGCGGCCGCGTGCGCGGCAGCCGCCGCTTCGATAATGGACTTCACGTCCAATTCGGCTTGGACTTCCAAAATATCAAACGAGCCCCATGTGCTCTGATCGGCCGGGATCTTCTCCGTGCCCAACCAATGGCCGTTCACATAACGATAAAAGTCATCTCCCGGCTTGACCGATTGATCCATGGCCGCAAGATCGATCCCAAAAGTGCCGAGCTGCGGACGGGCACCGCCGGTCCTCGCCGCGGCCGGCGGCGCCGACGCCGCCGCAGTTGCCGCTGCGCAAACGCCGCCCCCTGCCAACGAAGCCAAGGCTAAAATGCACAGCCGCGCCGAAGTCATTCGAAATGCAACCCGAACCATTTGATTCCCCTATTCAGTACCTGAAGCGCCGCGTGTTGCTAATATGCACGCCGACCACAACTTTAGAGGATCTCATGAGAACCGTTGGCCTCAAAATCGCCCTTTACGCCGCCTTCAGTATTGGCCTCGCCGCCGCCGCTCAAGCCGCCCCGGATCCCGCTGGCCCCAGCGCCGTCGCTCCCATCACGCCGATTGCCGCGCCGAAGGATCGTCCCTACGCCGGCGAGATTCTGCTCAAGGTCGATGCCAGCGATACCGGCCATCGCGTTGTGCGCGTTCATGAAACATTGAGCGGGGTCGGTCCCGACACCGTGCTGCTGTATCCGAAATGGCTGCCCGGCACCCACGCGCCCGAAGGCACGATCGATCGGATCGCCGGTATTCGCATCAGCGCCAACGGCGCGCCCCTGACTTGGAAGCGCGACCCGGTCGATGTGTTCGCGTTCCGCCTGCCGCACTTAAGACCGGGCATCCATTCCATCGACATCGACTTCGACTATCTCTCGCCCACCAGCGCCAAGGTCGGCGCCTTGGAGATGAGCCGCGACATGCTGATGATCGAATGGAATGAACTGCTACTCTACCCAGCCGGCTACTTTGCACGTCGGATCCCGGTCGAAGTCCAGCTCACGCTGCCCGCCGATTGGCACTTCGGCTCCGCGCTGGAAAGCGCCTCGACCGAGCGTTCGTCCACGAACTTCAAACGCACCACACTGGAAACGCTGGTCGACAGTCCCGTGTATGCGGGCCGCTACGCCGCCAAACTCGATCTGGATCCCGGTGCGGCTGTCCCCGTGCATATGGATCTCGTTGCCGATCGGCCCGAGAATCTCGCGGTGAAGCCCGAGCAGCTGCAGGCCTATCGCAACCTGGTGCAGCAGGCATACAAGCTCTACGGCTCGCATCACTACAACCACTACGATTTCCTTTATTCCTTGAGCGATCAGATTCAGCAGAACGGCCTAGAGCACCATCAATCGAGCGAGGACGGCACCGATCCTGAGTCCTTCACCAAGTGGGACAAGGAAGCTTTCGCCCGGGACTTGCTGCCGCACGAGTTCACGCATTCCTGGAACGGCAAATTCCGACGGCCCTTCGATCTTTGGACACCGAACTACAACGTTCCCATGCAGGACAGCCTGCTCTGGGTCTACGAGGGTCAAACCGAGTACTGGGGCCAGGTCCTCGCGGCGCGCTCAGGCCTGCGCACGCGTCAACAGGCCCTCGATCAGTTCGCCATCACGGCGGCGCACTACGAAGTGCAAAAAGGTCGCCAATGGCGCCCGATGCAGGACACCACCAACGATGAAATCATCAATCCACGCCGGCCTCAGTCCTGGCTCGACTGGCAACGCTTCGAGGACTACTACTCAGAAGCCGCGCTGGTCTGGCTCGAGGTCGACACCTGGATACGCGAACACTCCAACGGCGCGCGCTCCTTGGACGATTTTGCCCACGCCTTCTTCGGCATCGATAACGGCAGCTTCACCGAAGTCACCTATACGTTTGAGGACATCGTCAAAGCCTTGAATGCCGTCGAGCCCAATGACTGGGCCGCATTCTTGCGCCAGCGCCTGGACGCCATCGGCAAACCCGTGCCGGAGGGCGGCTTTCATCGCGGCGGCTACAAGCTGGTGTACACCGACACACCGAGCGAGTATCAGTCCACCACCGAGGAACAGCGCAAGCGCATCGACTTGCTCAACTCGATCGGCGTCGAGATCGACGACAAGGACGGCGGCAAGATGGGCATGCTCTCCCAGGTCATTTGGGACAGTCCCGCGTTCAAGTCCAAACTCACCGAAGGGGCACAAATTCTCGCCGTCAACGGCATCGCCTATGACGCCGACGTGCTCAAGGACGCCATCCGCGCCGCGCATGGCAAGCCCGAACCGATCCAACTGATCGTCAAGATCGGCGAACGCTATATGGTCGCGAATCTGGATTATCACGACGGACTGCGCTATCCGCACCTCGAGCGCGATGCCGCCGAACCGGCGCGCCTCGACCAAATCCTGACGGCGAAGCCCTAAAGAACAGGCAGCCAAGCGGCGCGCAAGGACCCTGACGATATGCAACGACATAATGAAGAGTAATCAGACATGAAAATGGATCTAGACCGCCGCTCCTTTCTCCTAGGCACCACCAGCGCTCTGTCCCTGTCGATGTTGCCGCTCGAGCTCTGGCCTGCCGCGGCAACCGCCGCCGCTGCGGGCACCGCCCCGAAAGGCACGGTTCCTCCAGCGCCGGTCGCGCGCGTCGACGTCGTCAAGGACACTTACTTCGGCGAGACCTTGAGCGACCCCTATCGCTGGATGGAGAACAGCAAAGATCCTGACTGGCTGCCCTACCTGAAAGGCCAGAACGATCACACCCGCGCCATCATCGATGCACTGCCCGGCCGCACTGCGCTCTTCAAGCGCATCGAACAACTCTCCGGCGAAGCCGTCGCGACCTCCCGCGTGCAGCGCGCCGGCGGCATGACCTTCATTCAGCAGCGCCCCTTGGGCGCCGACAACTTCAAGCTGTTCGTGCGCCAAGGCGTGAGCGGCGCCGAGCGCGTGCTCGTCGACCCCACCGCCATGAGCAGCGCCAAGAGCCACATGTCGCTCGACTGGTGGCGCGCCTCGCCCGACGGCAAGTATGTCGTCTACGGCCTCTCCAAAGATGGCAGCGAAGACTCGCTGCTGCACGTTCTCAGCGTCGCCGACGGCAAGGATCTGCCCGAGACCATTCCCAACACCGAGGGCGCAAATCCCCAATGGCTCGACGACGCCAGCGGATTTTTCTACAGCCAGCTCACCGGCGCGGTCGCCACGCCCGAGCGCTACCTCGACGCGCAGGCCCGCTTCCACAAGCTGGGCACCGATCCGAAGAACGACCCCATTCTCATGAAGCGCGGTCTGGTCGCGGGGCTGGACTATGACAAGATCCAGATCCCGACGATCATCACCTCCCTAGGCTCCCGCTACGCCATCCTCCAGCTTGCCGACGTCAGGCCCGAGGGCCGCTGGTTCATCGCACCGCTCGGCGATGCCATTGCCGGTAAGGCCAAATGGGTTTCATTCGCAGGATTCGATGACGAAGTCACCGACTTGGAACTCGATGGCAACGACCTGTACTTGCTCGTCAACAAAGGCACGCCGCGCGGCCGCATCGTCAAGACTTCCGCCGCCAACCCCAGCATCGCCAATGGCACCGTCGTCGTTCCCCAGCACCCCACGCTCGTCATCGAGAGCACCTCGCGTGCGCGCGATGGAATTTATCTGCGCATCATGGACGGCGGTATCAGCCGGCTTAAGCGCTTTGGGTCCGGAGGCAAGCTCGCCGATATCGCCCTGCCCTTCGACGGCACCATCGGCGCCGTGTTCGCCGTGCCGCACGAGGAGGGCGCACTGCTGTCGTTCCAGGGCTGGCTCAACCCGGCGGGCATCTGGTCCGTGGACGCGGGCGGCCATCTGGCCGACACCGGCATCACGCCGAAGCCCAATATCGACGTCAGCGCCTACGAAACCAAGCGCGCTTTCGCCGCCGCGAAGGACGGCGTGAAAATTCCCTACACGCTGATCTATCGAAAAGGCACGAAACAGGACGCCACCAATCCCACCTGGATTTCCGCCTATGGCTCCTACGGCATTGCCGCCTACACACCCACGTTCGCCGGCCGCACCCTCGCGCTGGTCGATGCAGGCGCCATCGTCGGTTATGCCAATGTCCGCGGCGGCGGCGAATACGGCCGTGAATGGCACAAGGCCGGACAACTCGCGCACAAACCCAACACCTGGCGCGATCTCATCGCCGTGTGCGAAGAGCTCATCGCCAAGAAATACACCTCGAGCAAGCACCTCGCGATCGGCGGCCGCTCCGCCGGCGGCATCACGGTCGGACGCGCGCTCACCGAACGGCCCGATCTCTTCGCCGCCGTGATCGACGGCGTCGGCTGGTCGAATCCTCTGCGCTATGTCGTCGAACAGGATGGCTACGGCGAAGAACCCGAATGGGGCGCCATCTCCGATCCGGCCGGCTACAAGGCACTCAAGATGATCGACAGCTATCAATCGGTGAAGGACGGCACACCCTATCCCGCCGTGCTGCTCACCACCGGCGTCACCGATCCACGCGTCGCACCGTTTCACTTAGGCAAGATGACCGCGCGCCTGCAAGCCGCCACGACCTCCGGCAAGCCGATCTTGCTGCGCGTCGACTACGACGCCGGCCACGGCATCGGCTCCACACGCGGGCAGCAAGATCGCGAGGCGGCGGACACGTATGCCTTCTTGTTGTGGCAGCTGCGCGCGGCTAAATCGTAACGACAGAAGCTCTGCAATGCAGGCGGAAGCCAGGAACGGCATTGCGGTTTCAGTTTGGAGCGGCCTTTCCCGGCGGCGCTCACGACGGATCAATCAGCGGTACTCCGCTACTGCAAATCGTCCGGCGGCTCCAGCCGATAACTTTCAATGCGTCCTACCTTGTCAATGGCCGCCTGAACATCGGCACCGGCGATCAATGCACGCCATCGCATCTGCATTTGCTTGTTCGAAGGCGGCTGCGGAGCGTACTCATAGCCTTGTACGCTCTCGAGCGCATCGCCGCGCGTTTCCGGGGACTTCAACCGCGCCACCAGAAACTTCGACGCCCGCTTCGAATCGTTTGCCTCGAGCAGCGCACCCAAATACGTAAACGGCAAATCCTCGCTGTTTTCCGTGAGCACCTCGAGTGAACGAGTCATTTCCCTTTTATCGCCCATCTGATTCGCCGCACAGAACCTCACGTTCTCAACATGGACGTTGCCGAAGGCGCTCGGCTTTCCCGTCATGTCGTCCAAGGCCTGCAGCGCATCGCGCGGCCGCTCCAAATCGCAGTACAACGATGCAAGGTTGATGGCTTGACTGACATTGCCGCCGCCTCCCTCGACGCGCCGGCCGGCCGCCGCCAATTGCGCAATCGCATCATCCGGTCTGCCCTCCTGCAACAGTGCATACGAACGCTCGTTGAGAACCCAGGCGTACTCCTTGTCGTAGTCGTCGAATAGCTTCTCCGGATAGTTGGTGGATTTCACTTGGGAGACGACGGCGTCGGTCGCCGCGAGCATCGCTCCATAGTGCAGGCGGTACGCCAAGGCCGAAAGTTCCAGCAGCTTGATTTCAAGCAGCCTCGGCGCTTTGCCCACAGCCAGCTCGATGGCGTCGAATTGCCGCTCCGCCGCCGCACCGACGTCAAATTGCGCCGGATTGGCGGCGATCAGCGCATCATAGCGGCGGTCCGCGCGCATCGCGATGAGATCGTAGGGGTCTGTCACATGCTTGGACACATCGATCGCCGCGCTCAAGCGGCCTTTCTGCACCAATAACTCGGCTAACTTCTCCCAGGCCCAGCTAGGCTCGAAATCGCCTTTAAGCTTCCAATGAGCATCATAGAGCGCCTGCAGAAGCGGCAACTCGGCGAAATCCTTTTGTTTTCGGGTATCACGAAAGACTTTGGCGATGAAGTCCTCGTTGATTTGCGAGACCTCTCCCGGCCAGCGCGTTATTGCCGCAGTAAGACAACCCACGACGACGGCATCCGCCTTGTTATTACTGAGCTTTAGCGCAATTCGCATTTGCGCCATGCCATCGCCGAAGCTTGCCTCCGGCATCGCGTTGACGCGCGCCATGTATTGGTAGGCGAGCTTGAGTTCCCCCTTGGCAATCGCCACTTTGGCTGCAGTGACGAGTGCGCCGTGCTGCACATCGCGGGAAAGAGTTGCGAATTGCTTATCGTCGATGACGGCTCGCAGCGCCGGCACGTCGCTTTTTGCGCTTTCGGCCGATTTCGTCGAAACGGTGGCGGCGCACGCCGTGATTCCGAGCGCAGCGATCAACAGCGCAATGCGATAAGCGTTCATATACAGTCATGTGACGGTATTGCGCCGCAGATGTTCCGTTCGGCTGAGGCCGGCCGCCACTTCGCCGAGAATCGCCGTGGCCTCCCATACGTCGACGTAGCGCAGGTACAGCGGCGTGATACTGAAGCGCACGATATTCGGCGCTCGAAAGTCTCCAATCACGCCCCGCGCAATCAGCGCCTGCATGAGCTCGTAACCCTGAGCGTGCGCCAGCGCAACATGACTGCCGCGCCGCGCGGCCTCACGGGGGGAAGCGAGCGCAAGACCGCTGCCCTTGAGAGCCTCGACGCGCGCGATGAACAGTTCCGACATCGATACCGATTTGCGCCGCACCTCGCGGATGTCTATGTCGTCCCAAATTTCGAGCGCACCCTCGAGCGAGGCAAACGAAATCATCGACGGCGTACCGACGCGAAATCGTGCCATGCCCGGCGCGGGATCGTAATCCTCGGTGAACTCAAACGGTGCCGCGTGACCCATCCACGCGGCGAGGCCGGGGCGCAGGGCGTCCTGCAGATCCCGCCGAACATACAAGAAGGCCGGCGAGCCGGGACCGCCGTTCAAATACTTGTAGGTGCAGCCCACCGCGAAGTCCGCCTGCGCCGCATGCAGGTTGGTCTCCAGCGCGCCCACGCTATGCGACAGATCCCACAAGATGCGCGCACCCTTCGCATGCGCCTGCCGCGTAATGGCCTCGAGATCGAACAATTCCGCGGTCTTATAGTGAACATGGGTAAGCACGACCAGGAAAGTCGACTCGTCGATGCGCGCCGCGACTTCCGAGCGCGGCACCGCCACGATCTCAATTGCGCCGCCCGCGAGCAAGGCCAAGCCCTGTAGAACGTAGATGTCGGCCGGGAAGTTGCCCTCTTCGGTGATGATTCGGTGCCGCGTGCCGCGTGCCATCATCACGGCGCAGGCAATCTTGAACAGGTTCACCGTGGTCGAATCGGCGACCAGCACTTCGTCAGGCGCTGCTCCGATCAACGGCGCAATTTTGGCGCCGAGGCGGTGCGGCAGGTCGTACCAGCCATGCACATTCCAGCTGCGCACCAGGTCAGGACCCCATTCATCTTCCACTATCGCGCGCGCACGCGCCCTCGAGGTGTTCGTCAGCGCACCGAGCGAGTTGCCGTCGAGATAAATGATTTCCGGCTTGAGAAGAAACTTCGCCCTGGTGCGCGCAAACGCATCGCGGTCATCCCATTGCCGGCACTCCGCGAGACTCGTCGGCAAACTCATGGGCTCGGCACGGCGCTGCGAAAGCGGAAATAGTAGATCAAGCCCAGGCACGCCAGGTACGGCAGTCCAAATACCAGCGTCAGGCGAAATGCATCGGTAAAGGCCGTGGTGAGCAGCAACGCCGCCATGAGGCCGGCGCCCAGCAGTGTCGTGAGGGGGAACCCCCACATGCGAAACCGCGAGCGCGCGCCGCCCTCCCTGCTGCGCGCGCGGCGAAAGAAATAATGGGTCACGAATATCATCATCCAGGTGAACATGGCGCCAAACACCGATATGCCCACCATGATTAAAAATGCCCGTCCCGGGGACACGACGCTCAGCACCGTCGCTACCGCGATGCCGGACGTCGAGACCAACAACGCATTCAAGGGAACTCCCCTTGCCGTCAGCGTGCCCAAATGCCGCGACGCCTGTCCCGCGCGCGACAGGCTGAACATCATGCGCGTCGAGATATACAGCTGACTGTTCATCGCCGACAGCGCTGCAACGAGAATGACGAAATTCATGACGCCGCCGGCGGCGGGAAGCCGCAGCGCCTCCATCACCATGACGAACGGACTGCGGGTCGATCCGGCCAGGGTCCAGGGCAGCACGGCGAGCATCAGAGCCAGCGTCAAGAGGTAGAACATGACCAGGCGCACCACGGTCGAAAGGAAGGCGCTGATGATCGCGGCCTCGGGCTGCGCGGCTTCGCCCGCCGCCACCGCAATCATTTCAATGCTCAAGAAGCTGAAAACCGCCATGATCACCGCGACCCACATGCCCGCAATGCCGTGCGGTAAGAACCCGCCATAGGCGGTGTAATTGCGAAAGCCGATCGAACCGTCGGCGAGATCGGACTGCATCGGATTGACGCTGGCGATGAGATAGCCGGCCAGCAGGATGAAAGCGGCGATGGCGGTAACTTTGAGCAGAGAAAACCAATATTCAACCGTCCCGAAAGTACTCACGCTCAAGGCGTTCACCGTGATCAGCGACCCTGAAAATAGCGCAATCCACAGCCACCCGGGTACGGCGGGAAACCAAAACTTCATATACAGCGCGACCGCCGTGACCTCGGTCCCCACCGCGAGCACGATGCAGGTCCAATAGGCGTAACGAACCATGAAGCCCGCCAGCGGGCTTACATAATGTTCCGCATACGTCCCGAATGAGCCGGTGGTCGGATGGGTTGACGTCATCTCCGCCAGGCATCCCATGAGCAGGAGCGCAATCAGCGCCCCAACCGCATAGCTCACCAAAACGCTGGGGCCGGCGATGCCGATTGCGAAGCCGCTGCCGAGGAACAAGCCGGTGCCGACAGCACCACCGATGGCAATCATCGACAGCTTGCGTGCGGTCAGCGTCCTTCGCAGCCCGCTTTCGCGGCGGATAATCGCAGAAAAATCAGCCATGGCGGCAGGTGGCCTTATGCATATTGTCTTTTGGCTCCAACAAGGCAGGAGATTCTAGCCCGATCCTGCCCGCTGCGCTGGCAGGTCCGGTCAGCGGAGGGCCCGGCGCCGTTCGGCACAACCTCCGAACGGAGGCAAAGCCGCTAGCACGAGTCACGGGGTGTGCACTGTCGGATTTGCCGCTGACACCGCGTAGGATTTCGCTTAGATGGCGCGATGTGCTGCAGCGTTTCATGCGATCGCATATCCTCTCCTTCATAACTATGAATGAACGGCCCAAGCGTCCCCGCCCTGAATCGATTCTTGCGGCTCAGTGGCGGCAAATCGTCAATAGCGCGATCGATACCGCGATCATCAGTACCGATACAGAAGGCCTCGTGACCAGTTGGAATCGCGGCGCTGAATTGATTTTGGGATGGGCCGAGGAGGAAGTGTTGGGCGCCACTCTCGAGCGCATTTTTACAGAGGAGCAGCGGGCGCAACACCAACTCGGCGGCGAAATGCAGGATGCACTGCGGACCGGCCGGGGCGGGGGCGAAGAGGGATGGCGGCTGCGAAAAGACGGTACGCGGTTTTGGGCCGTCGGCGAAGTCACTCCGATCCGCGACGGCAACAGCAAGGTTCTTGGCTTTACGAAGATTCTACGCGATCGAACCGCGCAACGGCAGACCGAACAAGCTATTCGCGACGAATTCCGCGCGCTCGAGATATTGAACCGTGCAGTCTCCGCACTATCGCTCGAAAGCGATCGCCACCGTGTCGTGCAAATCGTGACCGATGCGGGCGTCGAATTGTCGGGCGCGGAATTTGGCGCTTTTTTTTATAATGTAGCCAACGACAAAGGCGAGAGCTATCTGCTTTATACGCTGTCCGGGGCACCGGCCGAAGCATTCGCTAAATTCCCGATGCCCCGCAATACGGAGGTGTTTGGCCCGACCTTCGCCGGAGCTGCCATCGTCAGGTCCGGCGACATTACCCAAGATCGCCGCTATGGTCGCAACGCGCCGTATCGGGGCATGCCCGAGGGTCACTTGCCGGTGCGAAGCTATCTCGCCGTTCCGGTGGTGTCACGCGCCGGCGCGGTAATCGGCGGCCTTTTCTTCGGCCACTCTGCTTGCGATGTCTTTACCGACCGGTCAGAGCAGTGGATGGTCGGACTTGCTGCCGAAGCCGCGGTCGCCATCGATAATGCCTCGCTCACGCAGGAGCTTCGGAGCCTGAACGCCACGCTGGAACAGCAGGTAACCGACCGCACCGAACAGCTGCGCAAGAATGAGGAAGCCCTGCGACAATCGCAGAAGATGGAGGCGGTGGGCCAACTCACGGGCGGCGTCGCGCACGACTTCAACAACATTTTGCAGGTCATCAGCGGCAACCTCGATATTTTATCCCGCGGCCTGCCTGCGGATTCGCCCCGCCTGAGTCGCGCGGCACAAAATGCCATTGCGGGTGCTAAACGAGCAGCGGCGCTCACGCAGCGTCTGCTCGCTTTCTCCCGCCGTCAACCGCTGGATCCGAAACCTATCGACGTGAATACGTTGGTGTCGGGGATGTCGGATCTGCTGCATCGAACCCTGGGCGAAACCATTGAGCTCGAGACCGTGCGCGCCGGCCGTTTATGGTCGGCGGAAGCGGATGCGAACGAGCTCGAGTCCGCACTTTTGAATCTGGCGCTCAACGCACGCGACGCGATGCCCCAAGGCGGCCGGCTGACGATCGAAACCGCCAATGTAGATCTGGACAGAGCTTACGCGGCGACGCAAACAGAGGTGATTCCCGGGCAGTACGTTTCCATCGCCGTGTCCGATACCGGTTCGGGCATGAGTGAGGCGACCGTCGCACAGGCCTTCGAACCGTTTTTCACGACCAAACCCGTTGGCCAAGGCACTGGTTTGGGCTTGAGTCAGGTGTACGGCTTCGTCAAACAATCGGGCGGACACGTGAGAATTTATTCGGAGGTTGGGCAGGGGACGACGATAAAGATCTATTTGCCGCGACTGCTTCGGAAGGAGACGGTCGGCCAACCGCTGGACCCGCAAATAGCGCCCCAAAGCACGCTCGCCGAGACGATCTTAGTCACCGAGGACGACCCAGACGTTAGGGCCTACTCCGTCGAAGCGCTGCAGGAACTCGGCTATCGGGTCATTGAGGCCCCCGATGGGCCGTCTTCTCTAGAATTGCTTGAATCCACTCCTCACGTGGACTTGCTATTTACCGATGTGGTGTTGCCGGGCGGTATGACCGGCGCGCAGCTCGCGGCCCAAGCCCGCTGTCGGTGGCCGAATCTTAAAGTGCTTTTCACCACCGGCTACGCAAGGAATGCCATCGTTCACCATGGACGCCTCGATCCAGGCGTGCAATTGATCACCAAGCCGTTCACCATCGCGGAACTCGCCACTCGGGTGCGGGAGGTCCTGGAAACCGCTGCGCGCGATGCGGAAATCTGAAGCATGATCATTGCGGTCTGCGCGAGCTGCGACCATGGCTGCCGACCATGCCCCCACCGCGGCGGCGAAATCGGATAATCCCGGCACAATCCTCCGCCGTCAGACCGTCTCCGGTGTCGACCGCAAACAGCCAAAGCTGGTCATACGGGCTCTCGTCCAGCGTCGACAGTACCGGATCGGCGCTGCTCGGTGTATCGCGGTCGCGCGCGGTTACCTCGAACAGCGGCAGTCCGCTCGGGCGCGTTGCGCCCGCAGAAAATCGGTCAGCAGACTGAGTCGCGCGATGTGTCTCAGCCGTTTTTGAGCGCTTCGACCTGGATACGCAACGTCACATCCATACTGAAGCCGTAGGACTTGCCCGCATCCAGCCCGAACTGATCGCGCTGAAATGTGGCGATGGCATCGGCGCCACAGAGCTGACGCTTCAATATCGGATGAAGAATGCATTTGAATGAGCTGACGGTCAGCGCCAAGGGCTTCGTGACGCCGTGCAGCGTCAGGTCGCCCTCCACTCGCGTAGGCACGCCCTTCACGAAGCCCGCGAGGGTCCCGCGGTAATGGGCCTCGGGAAATTTTGCCGTGTCAAAGAATTCCGGCCCGACCATGAATTCATTCAGCTTCGCCAGGCCAAAATCCACGCTCTTCAGATCGACGCGGATATCGACCACGCCGCTTTCGGCAGTTTCGTCCAAGGTCGCCGTACCCGCGGATCTATCAAATTTGCCGCGCCACACCGAAATGCCCATATGACTTGCCTCGAAGCTCGGGTAGGTATGGTCGGGATCGAATGTATACTGCGATGGCGCCGCCAAAACGGGAATGGCGAAAAAACCTGCGAGGATGGCGATGGCCCCAAAGCTAAGGGCTCGAATTAAGCGAATCATGTACGGTCTCCAAATGTGCTGCGATACCTTTCGCGGCAATGCCGCTGCTGATGATTACGACGAACAGCCGGGCCGCAATTCGACAGCGCGAGGCGGGCGTTGATGCTGCAGTGCGAGCCTTACTGATGAAAAGGTCCCACGTCGGATAGGTGAGCCGCGGCAACCATCGTTCGGCCTCGCGGCGCCGGAACCAAATCGATTCGGTGGTTGCCCGGATAGCGCTAGCCTCCGAAACAGCGTAATTTCATGCGCGGGCGGGCCCTGGCGGAACGCTGGAATCGTGAGCATTGGCGAGTATAGAACGTGAAAGAATGGGATAACGTCGAAATCCTCCTGGTTGAAGACAATCTTTCGGATGCCGAATTGACGGTACGCACCTTACGCGGAATCGGTGTAACCCAAAGAATATTGCGACTGGCGGACGGCGTTGAAGCGCTCGACTTCATATTTCGGCAGGCGAGGTTTGCCGAGCGCGACCACGCGCTTCCCAAGTTGATCCTGCTCGACCTCAAAATGCCGCGCGTCGGTGGAATCGAGTTTCTGCAAAGATTACGGCAAGATTCGGCGACGACGAACATCGCCGTCGCCATGCTCACTTCGTATCCGATGGAGAAGGCTTCCTTTGACGGCCAAGAGCTCAACGTACATGTGTATTTGCGCAAACCCGTGAATAGCGACAGCCTGTTGGCTTTGGTGAAGAACGCGGGACTTCTGTAGAATCACGCTTCCTATACGCCCGGTCGTGAACTGCGGTGAAAAGTGTTGCGTTAGAGTCGCCTGCATCGCGGCAGATTGACGGCGCCGGCGCGATCAGAGCTGCGCTGCACGGCGCGAGAAACACCAACCATCGAGGATGCAGTACCCATGAAGGCTATCAGCGTGCACACTTTCGGCGGCCCGGAGGTCTTGAAGCTTCAATATCTCGCCGATCCCCGCCGCCCCGAAAGCGGCGAGGTCTTGGTGAGGGTCAAGGCTGCGGGCGTGAATCCTTACGACACCTATATGCGGGCCGGAACATACGGCGCGAAAAATCCGATACTCCCCTACATCCCAGGCTCCGATGCCGCGGGCGTCGTCGAGTCAGCCGGGGCGGGCGTGGATCTGAAGCCGGGAGATCGCGTCTATACCACCGGCACCATCACCGGCGCTTACGCGGAATTGACCTTGTGCAACCGCTCCCAGGTCCATCGACTTCCTCCAGGCGTGAACTTTGCTCAGGGCGCGTCACTGTATGTTCCCTATGCGACCGCCTATCGAGCGTTGTTTCAGCTGGCTCAAGCCAAGCCCGGTGAAACCGTTTTGGTCCACGGTGCCAGCGGTGGCGTCGGACTCGCCGCAATTCAGTTTGCCGTCGCCGCCGGCATGAGTGTCATCGGCACGGCAGGAAGCGACGAAGGCCTGCAGGCGGTGACGCGCGAGGGAGCGCGGGCGGCGGTCAACCACAAGTCTGCGGACTATCGAAAGCAAATTCTCGATCTCACGCACGGATCGGGGGTCGAGGTGATCCTCGAGATGCTGGCGAACGTCAACCTCAGCCATGATCTTAAGATGCTGGCCAACCGCGGCCGGATCGTGGTGATAGGCAGCCGCGGCAACGTCGAAATTACGCCGCGCGAGATCATGTTGCGCGAGGCAAGCATTCTCGGCGTCTATCTCTGGGGAGTACCTGACAGCGAAGCCGCGCAGATCCATGCGGCGATTCAAGCAGGATTATATGCCAAGACGCTGCGTCCGGTGATCGCCGCGGAAATTCCCTTGGCATCAGCCCCCGAAGCCCATCGGAAGGTTATGGAGCCGGGCGCGCACGGCAAAATCGTCCTGATCCCGTAGCCGCTCCGAGCTCCTGCATGCACTTGGTTAGTACGGAGTGTCGCCTGCTCCGATGACAAAGGGCGAGAGGGCCGCCGTAATCCCGTTCACGGTCGCACCCCCATGATGAATGGACGGAAAAATCGGCTGCATGTTTTGCGGGAAACCGAACGTCGGTTGCGTCAGGGCGGTCAGCCGTGCGCGCTCTTCCGTCGTCAATCTCACCTCCAGCGCCTTGACGTTGTCTTCGAGCTGCACCATACGCCGGGCACCGATGATGGTCGATGTCACGCCCGGACGATCCTGCACCCACGCGAGTGCTACGCGCGCCGGCGTCGAGTCGTGCGCTGCCGCTATCGCTTCGAGCTCGTCAACCACGGCATATGCCCTCTCACCGAGAAATGAGTCGAGAAGCACGCCCCGATCACCCTTCACTTGGCCGACATTCTTGCGGGTGTACTTGCCGCTCAGCGCCCCACTCTTCAGCGGCGACCATGGCGTCACCCCCAAGCCGAATTCGAGGGCCATGGGCACAAGTTCCTGTTCGACGCTGCGCTCGAGCAGTGAATACTCGATTTGCAGGCCGACGAAGGCCGACCAGCCGCGAAAACGGGCGATCATGTTGGCTTCGACGATCTTCCACGCGGGCGTGTCGGAAACGCCGAGGTACCGGACCTTTCCGGCCTGAACGAGGAACTCCAGCCCCGCCATGGTCTCATCGATCGGCGTATGCACATCCCAATTGTGCAGCCAGTACAGATCGATGTAGTCGGTCTGCAGACGGCGAAGCGAATGTTCACAGGCAGCGATGATGGACTTGCGCCCAGAGCCGCCGCCGTTTGGATCGCCGGGATAGAGATTGCCGCTGAATTTCGTGGCAAGCACGAGCCGCTCCCGGCGGCTCGGATGGCGGCCGACGTGGTCCCCGATGATCTTCTCTGAATGGCTCTTGGTGTAGAAATTCGCGGTATCGATGAAATTGCCGCCGAGCTCGATGAATCGATCCAAAATCTTTTGCGATTCTTCGACGCTCGAGCCCCAACCAAGATCCTCGCCAAAAGTCATCGTGCCGAGGCAAAATGGGCTTACCCGAAGGCCGGAACGTCCGAGAGTTACGTAATGATCGAGCGGCATGCAAGTCTCCTACAACAACGCCGAGAGATAGGGTCCCGTGCGGCTGGTGCGGTTGCGCACGATATCGGCCGGCGTTCCCGCGGCGATGATTCGGCCGCCTTGATCGCCCGCTCCCGGCCCCAGGTCGATGATCCAATCGGCGGCCGCGGCCACCCGCATTTCATGTTCAGCGATTACCACGGTGTTGCCCGCCTCCAGCAGGGCATCGAATTGCGCCATGAGTCGATCGACATCTGCAGGGTGCAGCCCAATGGTCGGCTCATCGAGTACGTACAGCGTTTTTCCCCGCGGCGGCCTTTGCAGCTCCGTCGCGAGCTTTATTCTCTGCGCTTCGCCGCCGGAGAGCTCGGTCGCCGGCTGCCCCAAGCGCAAATACCCCAAGCCGATGTTGCACAACAACTGCAGTGATCGGTACACGGACGCGTCATCCACAAAAAATTCATGAGCTTGATCGACGCTCATCGTTAAGACTTCCGCGATATTCTTGCCTCGGTAGGTCACCGCCAACGTAGCCTCGTTATAGCGGCCGCCGTGGCAGCTCGGGCAGGGCGCGTACACGCTCGGCATGAAAAGCAACTCGACACAGACAAAGCCTTCGCCCTCGCAGGTCGGACAGCGCCCTTCCGCAACGTTGAACGAGAAACGGCTGGCGGTGTAGTGCCGCGCCTTGGCAGCCTTGGTAGCCGCAAACAGCCTGCGCACCTCATCGAACAAGCCGGTGTAGGTGGCCAAGTTGGAGCGCGGCGTGCGGCCGATCGGTTTTTGATTGACGGTGACCAACCGGTCAAAGGCCTGGATGCCCGAAATCGACCCCCTCACAGGTTCGCACTTGAACGCCATCGCCGCCAGGTCAATCTCGTCTTCCGGTTCCGCGCGGACGCCTCGTCCCAAACGCGCCGCCGCCAGCTCAATCAACGCCTGGCTCACCAAGCTGGATTTGCCGGAGCCGGACACCCCGGTAACGACGGTGAGCGCGCCCACGGGAAAGGCCGCGTCGATGCCCGCCAAATTGTTTCGATGAATGCCGCTGAGTGTCAGCCATCCTTGCGCAGGACGGGGTTGCTTGGCGCGAGCGGGGATCTCCCCAAACAAATAGTCGGCGGTGCGCGAGGCCACGACCTTGCGCAGCCCCTCCAGCGGTCCGCTGTAGAGGACTTCGCCGCCCATCTCTCCCGCTCCCGGACCAACATCGATGATCCACTCGGCCCGGCGCATCACGTCTAGGTCATGTTCAACGACGAAGAGCGAGTTCCCCGATGCCTTGAGCTGATCGAGCGCCCGCAGCAGAGACTCTGTGTCGGCAGGATGCAAACCGGCCGAAGGCTCATCCAGCACGTAAACCACCCCGAACAGGCCGGAGCGAATTTGCGTGGCCAGTCTCAAACGCTGCAATTCACCCGGCGACAGCGTCGGTGTCGCGCGCTCCAAAGACAAGTAGCCAAGTCCTAATTCCTGCAGTGTCGCGATCCGCTCGATGACGTTCTTCGCGATGCGGCGCGCAGCGATATGTTTTTCGGCGCTCAGGCCGTCCCCGGCCGCAGCGGCGGTTTTCAACAAATCCGCCAACTCGTTGCACGACAGATGCGCCAGCCCGGCGATATCGTAGCCGGCAAAGGACACCGCGAGCGCATCGCGTTTCAATCGCTTCCCGCGGCAGGTGGGACAGAGGGTCGCACTCATGAAGCGCATGACCCGCTTCTTCATCAGTGCGCTTTGTGTGTTCGCAAAGGTGTGCAGGACGTACTTGCGCACACCCATGAAGGTGCCTTGATAGCTCGGTTCCATTTTTCTTCGCAGGGCGTCGCGGGTTTCGGCCGGCGTGAAGCCCGCATAGACCGGCACGGTAGGCTGCTCGTCGGTGAACAAAATCCATTGGCGATCCTTTTTCGGCATTTTTCGCCACGGCACATCGATGTTAAATCCAAGGCTTACCAGGATGTCGCGCAAATTCTGACCCTGCCAAGCCGCTGGCCACGCGGCGATCGCGCGTTCGCGAATGGACAGCGAGTCATCGGGCACCATGGATTTTTCGCTGACAGCGTAGCTATGACCCGAGCCGTGGCATTTTGGGCACGCACCTTGCGGCGTATTGGGCGAGAAATCCTCGGCGTGCAATGCGGGTTTGCCGCGCGGGTATTTGCCTGCCCGTGAATACAATATGCGTAATGAGTTGCTGATCGTGCTGATGCTGCCGACCGAGGATCGCATGCTCGCCACGCCGCGTTGTTGCTGTAGGGCGACCGCGGGCGGCAAACCCTCGATCGAATCTACATCCGGCACGCCAACCTGGTCGATGAGGCGTCGCGCATAGGGACTGACCGACTCGAAATAGCGGCGCTGCGCCTCGGCATAGAGCGTGCTGAAAGCAAGCGAGGACTTGCCCGAGCCGGAAACGCCGCTGAACACCACCAGCGCATCCCTTGGCAGATCGACATCGACGTCCTTCAAATTATGATCGCGCGCACCGCGCACACGAACCAGCCCTTGCTCGCGGACGCCCTCGCGGTCTGCCGCTCTTGTCCCATCAGCAAGGCTGACGTCCGGCGTATCCATAATCGTCAGTTGACCCAATGGCCAGGTTGTTGCGTTGTGCCCAACTGGAAACGGTCCATTGCCCCATCATCCGCCGCTGCTCAATCGGCGCAGTCGGCGCGCTTCGCGTGCTGCCGTGGGAAGGGGAGCGGTGCAGCGCGAGACATGCTTGCCGTAGGGAATACCTGGGCATTTTTCCGACATCTTTGTACGATCAGCCGGCGTTGGGGCAATTACGTCCAAATGTGAGACGCAACGCCGAAGAGCGGTATCCGCATTGTCAGCGGGTAGGTGAAGGATTTAACCGACACGTCCGCGTTGCCTGCAAGGCGGTCAGCCAAAGAAAGGCGCGCCGTACGCGTCAACGTCGGTCAAACAAGCCGGTTGGCCGGCGGTGGCTTCAAAACCCCGTCGACAGCGACAGCAAGTGAAATGTCAAAGATGCCCACAGCAGCAGCAGCAACGCAGCCGCCAGCAGCACCGCCCAGAGCCTCGCCCAGAAGCGGCGGCGCGACTGCACCACCACCCATGCATTCCACACGCCGATCACCGCGCCTCCGATGAATGCGAACGGCGACAGAATTCGCAGCAGCGCGATCCAGCCGTTGGCCCGCGGAATGAAATCCAGGTTCGACAGCATCCTGACGACCAATATCAACCAGCAGACAAGCAGCAACGCCGAGGCGAGAGCGGCAATTCTCACCCAGCGATGCACGCGCGCATCCCGTCCGCTCAAGGCGTAAGCGATGCCATAGTGCCGGCGCGTGAGCGCACTGATGGGCCACGCCAGAACCGTAAGTAAGAGCAGTATCACGCTGACCGCCATGGCCGGTATCCACCATCCGCCCGATTTTTCCCACGGCGTTCGCAGCAAGACTTCGAAGGGTGAGGACTCGCCGTAAGCGAAACGCGCCACGCGGCCGTTCTCGACCCTTGCGGACAGAAGGTCCTTACCGTACTGCTCGCGCCAAACGAACGGCGCGATCTCAACCCACTTGAGCGGCACCCCCGACGGACTCGTCTCCGACGACACCGATATCGTGCCGTCGCCGTTGTCGGCGACCTTCGCTTGCTGCGCCAGATACAGCAAGCTCACGAAGTTGGTCTCCGCACGCCGCGACACGCTGTACCGCCCCGCAATCATCCGTGCATGTTCCGCCGCAGTTTTCGCAGCTACCTTGCCATCCGGCGCCGGCGCCGGGAAATAACGGTCGGCAAACTGGTGAAACAATTCCGAACGCACTGTCTGCGCCGCTCCTTCCTTGCCCACGCTGTTCATGGAGACCAGCAATCCGACGCCATCGTCGATGAATAGGTGCAGATCGCTGTGAAACCACTGCGTGTCGCCGCCGTGGGCGATGACGCGGTGGCCATTATAGTTGTCTTCGTAGAATCCGAGCAGCATGCGATTCACCCGCGGCAGCAGCGTCAGCGCCGTGGTGTGCATTTTCTCCGCGGTCTCTTCTTTGAGGATTTGGCTCGATCCGTAGCGCCCCTTCTGCAAATGCGCGATCATGAAGTGCGTCATATCGTCGCCGCTCGAGCTCAAGCTCCCGGCCGGCGCAGGCCCGACGATCTCAAATGCCTTCGGCGGCATCGACGCCGCTTGATAGCCATTGGACATGTTCGGCTTGAAGCGATCCGGCAGCGGCTGGCGAAAGGTCGAGTTCTGCATCTGCAGGGGTTCGAACAGATTCTTTTCAATGTAGTCGTCGAACGGCATGCCCGACACGCGTTGCACGACGTACCCCGCAATCGCGGTCGCCGTGTTCGAATACGCCGGCGTCTCGCCCGGCGGAAATATTCTCGCCGGCACCCACTGCTTGACGAACTGATCGAGCGGCACGACGCCATTCGCCTCGACGCCGATGAGCCCGTTCAACCGCTCCTCGAAGCCCCCTGTGTGAGTCATGATGTTGCGCAGCGTGACCGGCTTGCCCTCGCGCGCCGGAATCTTGAAGTCGAGATACTGATTCACGTCGGCGTCGAGATCGAGCTTGCCCTGCTCGACCAATTGCATCACCGCCGTCCAGGTGAATAGTTTCGAGACCGAACCCCAACGAAACAGGGTGAGCTTCGGATCCACCGGCTTGCGTTTGTCGTAGTCGGCGTAGCCGTAGCCTCGCTCGAACAGCACCTCGCCGTTCTTGACCACGGCGACCACCGCGCCCGCGATATCCCCGCTGTGCAGCGCGTAAGGAAAGTAACCGTCCAACCACGCCTCAACGTCGGCGGCGCTCAAGCTGCTCGCCGCCGGTTGGCTGGAGGGGTCCGCCGCACTCGTCGTTGCCGCCGCACTCGTCGTTGCCGGCGCAGTCGCCGCTTGCGGTGCCGGGCCCGTCTTCTGCTCAGCGCCGGCGCGCGCGGCCACCAGCGCCAAGGTCGCCAACAAGACCGCCTCGAACCTGCGCTTCTTATTGTTCTTCTGCATGACGACACTCGCTTAAAGCCACTGCTGATGCAACAGCCTAGCGCAATCCGTCCTACCGTGCAGGTTCCTGCCGCAACGAGTCATCCACCGCCGCAGCGGGTAATCAGCCGCCCGGCGCGTCCCGCGAACCCACCTTCGGAATCTCGCGCTGTCTTTCATCCGGCGGATTGGGCAATTTAATCGGCGCGGGATTCGCCTCGCCGTTGCTCCCGCCGCGCACCGCCGCCTCGATTTTGGCGACGTCGATCTTCGCCATCTGCATCATCGCTTCGAACGCACGCTTGCTCGCATCGCCGCCCTTGGCCATCGCGTCGGTCAGCACCCGCGGCGTGATCTGCCAGGATACGCCCCATTGATCCTTGCACCAGCCGCACGCGCTCTGCGCGCCGCCGTTGCCGACGATCGCGTTCCAATAACGGTCGGTCTCCGCCTGATCATCGGTGGCGATCTGAAAGGAGAACGCCTCGGTCGGCTTGAACATCGGTCCGCCGTTGAGGCCGATACACGGCACCCCGCACACCGTGAACTCCACCGTCAGCACGTCGCCCTTCTTGCCGCTCGGAAAATCGGACGGCGCCCGGTAAACCGCGCCCACCGAGCTGTCCGGAAAGGTCTTGGCGTAAAAGCGCGCCGCCGCTTCCGCGTCGCGGTCGTACCACACACAGATTGTGTTTTTCGCTACCATTTTCACTCTCCTTAAATTTCAGTCCACGCCTTGAGCAAGCCGTGATAGTGCGCCGCGAGGCGGACCAACGAATCCGCATCCGCGCCGGTTTCGGTGAGACGTTGAATGGTGCCGTCGAGTTCAAATAATTGCGCGCGGCGCGCATCGTCCCGGATCAGGCTCTGTATCCAGAACACGCTCGCCAAGCGTTCACCGCGCGCCACCGCATTCACGCGGTGGCGTGAAGTCGAGGAATACACGACCATGTCTCCCGCCGCGAATTTCGCGCACTGCGTGCCATAGTCGCTCTCGACCAAGAGCTCGCCGCCCTCATAGGACTCCGGTGCCGCGAGAAACAAGGTTGCCGACAGGTCGGTGCGCATTTTTTGGGGGCTACCGGGGATCATGCGCACCGTCCCGTCGACATGCGTGCCAAAGTGCATCCCCTCGCCGTAGCGATTGAACATCGGCGGATACACTTTGTTGGGCAACACCGCGCTCACGAAAAGCGCGTTGCGCTCCAGTTGACTCACGATGAAATTGGCCAGCTCGCGCGCCATCGGACTGGCCTCATCGAGCTGACGGTTACTCTTGAGCAGCGCGCCCTGATGTCCCGCGGTGACGCGGCCATCCACCCACGGCGCCATGTCGCTGCCGAGCGAAGCGCGCACTGTGGCGAGCTGCTCCTCATTCAAAACCTTCGCAATACGCACGAACATGACGGCCGCCGCTAGGTCCTTACGCGCTCGCCGCCGAGCGCCGCACGCTCGAACCACTGCGCAGCCTCCTCGAAGCGGCCCGCTTCGAGCAATAGGCTGGCCCAGTTGTACTGGCCGCGAAAATAACCCGCCTCCGCCGAGCGCCGATACCAATCCGCGGCAGCGTCCAAATCGCGCGGCGTGCCCCAACCTTGCTCGCAACAACGCCCCACCAAACTCATGGCGCGCTCATGCTGTTGCTTCGCTGCCTTCAAATAGTAAAGATAGGCCCGCGTCCGGTCACGCCGGACGCCGCGCCCGTCCAGGTACATGTGCCCCACGTTGTACTGCGCCCACGCATGGCCCAAGTCCGCCGCTCGCTGGAAATGTTCCGCCGCACCCTTTGGGTCTTCCGTCGTGCCCCAACCGCTATCGAGACAGCGCCCCACCATGTTGATGCCGTCGGCGTCGGCCGCCGCTGCCGCGCGCCGAAACCATTTCAGCGCCTGTGCCGGATTTTTGGAGACGCCGGTTCCCTCGAGCAGCATCCTGCCGTAGCACATCTGCGCCTGCGCGAGGCCTTCGATCGCAGCGACGAACACCCACTCTGCCGCGCGCTTGGCATCCTGAGCGAACAACGCTTCCAGGCGCGGGGTGCTCATTTGACCCAACAGCGATGTGATCGATATCGAGTTCATGGCACCTCAGGTGTCCAAAGGACATTCCAGAACAACCCTTCATCTTGATGCTAACACGAATCATTATTATTTACATTACCGCACCGATGTGACTTATTCCGAAGGCAGCTAAACCGCGTGAACTTGGCTAAAACCCGGCGAATAACATAGCATCGCAAGTCCTGTCAGGCGTTTTTGCGCGCAAAGCCAATTCTAAATTCGCGCGCTCCGGGGCATGCCCTACCTTGCCGACTCCGCCGAAGCTCAAGGCCGAAAGTTGAGGATCACATGGCACTAGTCAAGAAATCGAGTATGTCTTCCGTCGCGACCAAGCCCACGCCCTTAAGCGCAGCCGTCAAATCCGCAGCCCCCGCCGCCAAACCGGCGCCTTCTGCCGCCAAGCATGGAATCAAACCCGCCTCGCAGGGGTCGCGCCATGCGACCGCATCCGAGCGCATTGCTGCCGCGACCGAAGAACTCGCCAGTGGCCTTGCGGAAGCCGCAGCTGCGACCAAGCAACTCGGGCGCTCCATGGAACAAATCGCGGGCGGCGCGGAGGAAGCTGCAGGCGCCGCTCAGGAGCAGTCATCCGCAATCAAGGCCATCGTCGCGAGTCTGACGGGCGCACGCGGTGAAGCCGATGCTTCCAGCCGCCGTACTGAGGCCGTCGCCATCTCGCTGGCCGAAGCCTCCGCGCAAATACTGGGTTCGGTCCGGGCCATCGAGCGCGGTGCGGAACGTCAGAGCGAATCGGTCGCCCACATCGAGGTGCTCGACCGCCGCGCCAAGGATATCGGTGAGATCACCCGAGCGGTCAGCCGCATATCGGACCAAACAAATCTACTGGCGCTCAATGCGGCTATCGAAGCTGCGCGCGCGGGCGCCCACGGCCGCGGCTTCGCCGTGGTCGCCGACGAAGTTCGCACCCTTGCGGAAACATCGGACAAGAGCGCACGCGAAGTTCAATCACTCACCGAGTCGATCCAAAAAGACGTCATCGAAGTGAGCCGGGCACTCAAAGCATCGGCGGAAGCGGCCAGGAAGGAAGCCGGTGCCGCGGCCAGCGTTGGTCAGGCGCTGGAAAATCGGCGCGAGGACATGACCCAAATTGCGGAAGGCAGCCGAAGCATTCTCATGGCCGCACTGGAAGCCGAGCGCGCCGCCATCGAAGCTCAAAAAGGCGCCGAGCAGGTTGCCGGCGCCGCCGAGGAACAATCCTCCGGCGCTGCGGAGGCGCAAGCGGCCGTCGAGCAGCAGGCGAAGGCGCTGGAGCAGGGCCGGATCGGCGCGCAAAAATTGGCGACCTTGGCCGAAGAGCTTCGAGCCGGAAAGACCAAGGCCGGCGCGGTAGCGCAAATCAAAGACAGTTCCGAAGAGCTGTCGGCCTCCATTCAGGAACTGGCAGGCGCCGCCTCGGAAGTCATGGCTGCGATCGAGCAAATCAGCAAAGCCTCTCAGCTGCAATCCTCCGCGACTCAAGAGACTTCCGCGAGCGTGAATCAGATCGAGAAGAGCGCACAACTCGCGCGGAAAAGCGGCACGACGGCCGCTGATCGCGTCCAAGCCCTGGACGCGGCATTGAAAGAAGGCCGAACGGCGGTCGAACGCCTGGCCGCGGGCATCAGCAGCGCGCTGAAAGATACGCAGGCGAGTGTGACGGCCATCAAGCGTCTCGAGAACGTCGGACGTCGGATTGAAAAAATAGTCGAGGCAATCGCGTTGGTCGCGGTGCAGACCAGCATGCTGGCGGTGAGCGGATCGGTGGAGGCCGCGCGAGCCGGCGACTCCGGCCAAGGCTTTGCGGTCGTATCGAGCGACATTCGAAATCTGTCGCGCGAAGCATCGGAAAACGTCGAGCGCGCGAAAGACAGCGTGCGCGGAATTTTGGACCAGATCGCGGTGCTCAAGGCGGACCTTGAACAATTCATCGTCTCCGCCGAAATCGAAGTGCAAAACAGCCGCGCGGTCACCGCAGGGTTGCAGCAAATCGAAAAGGATGTCGCCTCGCTCGGCACGGCCAGCAGATCAATTCGGGAGGGAGCCGACAGCATCCTCTCCGCCACCTCGCAGATCGCAACCGCCGCACGCCAAATTTCGACGGCCGCCGAAGAAGCCGGCACGGCCTCGCGCGAGGCCTCAACTGCCGCCACCCAACAAGCGAGAGGCGCCGAAGATCTCGCCGCTGCCATTGAGGAAATTGCCGCACTGGCTGATGAGCTCAAGCAAGAGACGGCCTGACCGCCCACGTGCAAGCAACCGCACAAGCCTCGTCGGATCGCTTTCTCACCTTTCGGGTGGATTCGCAGCTCTACGCCCTGCCTTGCGACGATGTCGCCGAAGTCATCCGCGTCCCTGTCGTGGCTCGAGTCCCGCAGAGCCCTCCGTCGCTGCTCGGACTCGGCAACTTGCGTGGCTCGGTGCTGCCCGTCGTCGGCCTGCGCGAAATGCTCGGCAAGCCGGCCGCGGCCGGCCTGGAAACCTCCCGTGCCATCATTCTGGATGTCGGCGCACCGGTGGCTCTGGTCGTTGACTCCGTCGTAACCTTGGAAGCCGTCAGCGCGCGACAAGTCGAAACCGGTCAAAAAGAGATGGGCGCGCAGGGCACTGAGAAACTGCTCGGCGCGTTTTCGACCGGTTCTGCAAAGGAAGTCGCGAAGATATTGGATATCAAGGCGCTGCTTCAAACGGCATTTTCGAATCGGACGCTCAATAAAAGCCAAGCGTTCAAAACCCAAGCGCTCAAAACCCAAGCGGGCGCCCAGCTTGTAACCGAGACCGGCGCCCTCAAGAAAGCCGAAATGCTGGTGACCTTTGAGGTCGCGGATCAGGAGTTCGCGCTGCCGCTGGAAGCCGTTCAGGAAATTCTGCCCCTGCCACCGACCGTGACCGCGGTCGCGCGCGCGGAAGCCGTGGTGCTCGGCATGACTTCCGTGCGCGACACCGTGATGCCCCTGCTATCACTGCGCGGCCTGCTGGGCTTTGGCGTGAAGCGCGCAGAAGCCGCAAGCGATCGCGAGAAAGTGATCGTCATGAAGTTGGGCGGCGAGCAAATAGGCCTGGTCGCAGACCAAGCGCGCTCCATTGTGGCCGCAGACCCGGATCTCATGGACCCCGTCCCGCCCATTCTTGCCGCCCGCACCGGCGGGGAATCGAGGATCAGGTCCGTTTTTCGTGGCGAGGCTGGTCGACGTTTAATTTCGATCCTCTCACCTGAGCAAATGTTTCGGGAGGAAGTCATGCAGCGATTGACGGCCGGCCATCAAGCTCACCCAACATCGACGGCGCAGGCTGATGCCGGCGGCCGCGAAGAATTGATCGTCCTGGTATTCCGCTTAGGGGCTGGCGAATTCGGACTGCCCATTGATGCCGTTGTGGAAGTCTCGCAAGTCCCTGCGCAAATCACCCGCGTTCCCAAGACGCCGAAATTTTTGGAAGGCGTCGTCAATCTGCGCGGCGAAGTGCTGCCGGTCGTGGATCAGCGCCGCCGCTTCGACATGCCTCAGTTCGACAAAAATGAAACTCGCCGCCTCGTCGTCGTCAAGACCGAACGACATCGCGCCGGGATCATCGTCGACAGCGTGTCGGATGTCTTGCGAACCTACCGCGAAAATGTCGCCCCTCCGCCGGAGCTCACGGACGAGAAGACCGCCCGCCTGCTGCACGGCGTGATCAATCTCGAGAAGGTCGGCCGTATGGTGCTGTTGCTGGACCCCGCCGAACTCTTGACGCGCGCCGAGCAAGGGCTCCTGGACTCCTTTCAGGTGCAGAGTAAAAAGGCAGATGCGTGATCAAAGTCCTCGTCGTCGACGATTCGGCGCTGGTGCGCAAGCTCTTCGGCCGCGTCCTGTCGGAGGACACGGGATTCGAGGTGGCTTTAGCCCGTAACGGGCTCGAGGCTCTCGCCCTCCTGGAACAATTCAAGCCGGACGTCGTCACGCTGGACGTCCAAATGCCGCAGATGAACGGCCTCGAATGCCTCGACCGTATTATGGTTCAACGGCCCTGCCCGGTTGTCATGGTAGCGAGCACCACCGCGGAAGGTGCCGAAGCGACGTTGAGCGCGCTCAAGCTCGGAGCCGTGGACTTCGTGCCAAAGCCCACGGGGGCTGTCTCACTCAGCATTGACGAGTTCGCTCCCACCTTCCTTGAGAAAATCCGCGCAGCCGCCTCGGCGAAGCTTCCGGCCAGCCGCAGGCTCAGAGAACGGGTGCAGTTCAGGGCAGGCGGTGCGGCCTCATCCGTGCGGCTGCAAAAAGCCGGTCCCGAGCCGGCCGAATCCGCCGTGGACGACGCGCTGGAAGTCGCACAGGGTGAAGGCCTGGTGCTGGTGGGAACATCGACCGGGGGTCCCCCGGCCCTGGAAGCCTTGCTGCTGCCGCTCCCGGCCAGCTTCCCTTGGCCCATCTTGGTGGCGCAGCACATGCCGGCCAGTTTTACCGGTTCCCTGGCGAAACGTCTGGATGGAATTTGTTCCATCAACGTGATCGAAGTCAGGCAACCGACCCTCCTGCAGGTGGGCTGCGCCTACATCGGAAGAGGCGATGCGGACATTGTGGTCTCAAAGCGAGCGTCTAGTCTCGTGGCGATGACCGTTCCAATCAACCCGAGCTACCCCTGGCATCCCAGCACGGATCGGCTCGTTCGCTCGGCCATGGAACACCTACCCCCTGCGCAGCTGATTGGGATTTTGATGACCGGCATGGGCGATGACGGCGCAAAGGCCATGACCGAGCTGCGGCTGAAAGGCGGCAGAACCATCGCCGAAGCCGAGGAAACCGCCGTAATTTGGGGGATGCCCGGGGAACTGGTGCGCGCCGCAGGCGCCACTTGGACGCTACCGCTGCCGAGAATTGCACAAAAACTTAAAAGATTGATGCCGGATCATGCCGCTCATCCGCAAACCGACCGCTCGCCCCGCGCTTAAAGCAACCGAGGCAGACGGCATTCTAAAGGCGCTGGCCGACCCTGATCCGGATCGGCGCTGGGCGGCCGCCCGTGGGGCTGCTGCACTCGTCGGTGGCGGCGCCGCGTTGGCTGCAGCGCTTCCCACCGAAGAGGATCCGCGTGTCCGGGAGGCTATGTTCACAGGTCTGGCGCGGATCGGTACGGCGGAAACCGCCGCGGCCGCGATCTCGCTGTTGCGCTCTGATGATGCGAATCTGCGCACAGGCGCCTTGGACACCTTGCGTCTCATGGTCTCTCAGATGCACGACCTCCTTCCGAGGTTGCTCAAAGACCAAGACGTCGACGTCCGGATCTTAAGCTGCGAACTGGCCCGCTCTCTTCCGAGCCCGGAGGCCACGAGCCTCATGTGCGGTGTGCTCGACGACGAAACCGAAGCCAACGTCTGCGCCGCTGCCGTGGACGTGCTCGCGGAAGTGGGCGGCGCCGAAGCGCTGCCGAGCCTTCGCGCCTGTGTACGCAAATTTCGCGATACGCCCTTTCTTGCTTTTGCGATCAAGGCCGTCGTTGACCGCCTCGCTGCATAACTTAAGTCCACCCGTGCCCGATTATCCAGCACTGACGGAAGAGGAGTTTCGTAGGCTTTGCGAATATCTCTACCGGCAGAGCGGGATTATTTTCACCGAGGCGAAGCGCTATTACGTCGAGCGGCGCGTGAACGATCGCATGGCTGCGACCGGCTCCCGGACCTTTGCCAGCTACTTTGCCCGCCTGCGCATCAATGCAGAGGAAGAGAACGAGCACTTCGTCAATGCCCTCACCGTCAACGAGACCTATTTCTATCGCGAAGAGCATCAACTGCAATGTCTCAGCAGCGATCTTCTGGCCGAGAGAGTTCGGGAAAAGCGCACCGGCGATGCCATACGGATTTGGTCGGTCCCCTGCTCCACCGGCGAGGAACCCTTTTCGGTGGCCATCTGGTTGTTGGAGAACTGGCCCCTGGTTGATAATTTCGAAATTGAAATTGTGGCTTCCGATATCGACACACGGGTATTGGAGCACGCCCGGCAAGGTATCTTTGGGAAACGCTCCCTCATGCGCCTCTCCCCCTATCTCGTCGAAAAGTATTTCTCGCCAATGGCCGATGAGAAGTGGAAAATTCTCGACGATCTGCTGAATTCCGTGCAGTTTTCCACGGCAAATATTGTCGAATCCGATGAAACGCGCGGCTTCGGCCGGTTCGACGTGATTTTTTGCAGGAACGTTTTGATTTACTTCGATGATGCTTCCCGCCGTATGGCGGCTGAGAATCTCTATGAAAATCTGCTGCCGGGCGGGTTCATCTGTTTGGGGCACACAGAATCGATGAGCCGCATATCACCCTTATTCGAGGTCAGGCAATTTGCCGGCGCGATCGTCTATCAACGGCCTGTCGCGAGCCCCACCCGTGGCTGAACAAAAGCTCCGCAAGACCGGCAAAGCTGCCCATGCCCCTCCGGCCATCAAGACCGTTCTCGTGATCGACGACGCCGGTTTGGTGCGCCTCTACTACCGGTCCGCACTGCAGGCCGCGGGATTCAAGGTCGAGGAGGCCATGAACGGGATCGAGGCGCTCGAGAAACTCTTGGAGAAGCCGGTCGACCTGTTGATCGTCGACGTCAATATGCCCCGGATGGATGGGTTCACATTTTTGCGGCTGCTGCGCCAAAGAGACGCTGCCTTCGCCTCGATTCCCGCTCTGATCACCAGCACCGAATCGGGACAAAAGGATTTTGAGGCTGGGCGCGCGGCGGGCGCGAACTACTACCTGGTCAAACCCATACCGCCGGAAACGATGGTGGAATTCGCCTTGATGTTCTGCGGGCTGCCGCGATGAATGATTTCCTGCGGCAGTTCTTGATCGAGTCGCGCGAGCTGGTCGTCCAGGCCACCGAAGGATTGCTGCTGCTGGAAAAATCCCCGCACGATGCCGACCGCCTCGACACCGTGTTTCGGGCATTTCACACGCTCAAGGGAGGTGCCGGCATCGTGGCATTCGCGATGATGGAGCGCGCCCTGCATTCCGCCGAGAGTCTGCTGATGGACGCCCGATCCGGAAAGCTCAGCCTCAATCCGGCGCTCGTCGGCGATTGCCTGACCAGTCTCGATCAGGTATCCCAGTGGCTCGACACACTGGAACAAACCGGGGAACTGCCGACAAGCATCGGCAAACCTTCAGCGGCCCAGGCACCCCCGGACTGGGCGACGATTCTGGTCGGCCGACATCCAGGCGCCACCGCGCGAGCCGCGACCGCTTTTCGATTCACGCCCGACCGCGACTGCTTCTACAAAGGCGAAGATCCGATCGCACGGGTCTCGTCCTTGCCCCAATTGCTGGCACTGGAAATAGAGCCTGCCAGCCCTTGGCCTCCGCTGGACAAGTTCGATCCTTACACCTGCAACATCGTATTAGCCGGCCTCACCGGCACAAGCGGCGGCGAAGTCGGCGCCCAGCTTCGCAGCCTCTCGGGCGAATGCGAGGTTCGCACGCTTAAGTCCGCGGAGGCGCCTGCAACACCGGTCTTGATCCCGGAAATGGTCCGCAAAGTCCTGCAGGAACAACTCGCGCTACTTGACGTTAAAGAGCCCCTTGGTGCCGCCGGCCGCATTGCCTCCGTGGGATTGACGGCGGCGAACGCCATGCGATTTTGCGGCCTCGATGCGCATGCCGAGAATTTCGCGCGCGCCGCACAGCAAAGTTCCACGCACGGTTCCCCGGATCTGCGGGACGCCATCGCCCAGCTGCTCCGCGCGCAATCCCTTGCGCCTGCGCCCGCTCGTGCGCCCGCGCCCGCCTCTGGCGCAACAGGGGCGCCCGGTGAGCCCGTTGCGCCACTGCGCACCGAAACATCCGCTCGAACCTTGAGGATCAATGCCGAACAAATTGATGCACTGGTTCGCCTGACCGGCGAGCTGACCGTTGCGAAAAATGCGCTCGGTCACACCGCCAAGCTCGCCCAAGCGAACGGCGACTCGAGCGCGGCCTTGCTCAAAGAGCATCACGGCGTTCTCACCCGTCTCATTTCGCAATTGCAAAGCTCGGTGATCGGCATGCGCGTGCTGCCGCTGCGCTCTGTATTTCAGCGATTCCCGCGCGTGCTGCGCGAAATGTCGGCGAACCTGGGAAAGCCCACTGAGCTGATAATGGAAGGCGAGGATACGGAAGCCGACAAGACCATCGTCGAGATGTTGTTTGAGCCGCTGCTGCATATTGTTCGCAATGCCCTCGATCACGGCGTCGAGAGCAGTGAGCAGCGCCGCGCCGCGGGAAAACCGGCTGTCGCGAGAATACTGCTGCGCGCGGCCCGCGACGGCGATCAAGTGCTCATTGCGGTAGCCGATGATGGAGCGGGCATCGAGGTCGAACGGATTCGCCAGGTTGCTTCAGACCGCGGCATGGCGAGCAGGGAAGACCTGAAGGATATGGCGGATTCGGACATCATTGATCTCGTGTTTGCGCCGGGCTTTTCAACCGCCGCGCACGTGACCGAACTCTCGGGGCGTGGCGTGGGCATGGATGCGGTACGCACCGCCGTGGAACGAGTCGGCGGGCGTGTTTCGATTGCCAGCCGGTTCAAAGCTGGGACAACGGTCAGTTTTTCGCTTCCCTTCAGCGTGATGATGACGCAAGTCATGACCGTGGAGGCCGGCGGACAGATGTTTGGCATTCCGCTCGATGCGGTCGTCGAAACAGTGAGCGCGGGCAAAGAAGCGTTTTCCGGGGTGGGGGAGGCACGGGTGATAGTGCACCGGAATCGCACCATCCCCGTTATTGAACTGGAAGGTGTCCTGAATGCCGCGCCGGAGAGGCGCCAGCGTACGGAAACCGATGCCACCATCATCATCGCAGCGGTGAACGGTCAACTCGTCGGCCTTCAGGTGGATCGGCCCGGCGAGCGCATGGAAATCATCTTGAAGCCTCTCGATGGGCTCTTGTCAGGCACCCCCGGTATCGCCGGTACAACGGTACTGGGCGACGGCCGGGTACTGCTCGTGCTGGATATCATCGGAATTCTGCAATGACAGTTATCTGCTCCGCGCAAGGCGTCTTCATGCTTGAGGGAGCGTGTCCCGGTGAAGATGCGGAAAAACTGCTTCAGTGCCTGGCGAGCAATCCCGCAGCGATTATCGATATACGCCGCTGCGAGTCGGCTCACACCGCGGTGATCCAGGTGCTAATCGCCTTTAAACCCAAGTTGCTCAACGTCCCGCGCGACAATCCGATCTGGCGCTGGGTTCTTCCTTCGCTAAATTCCCAGGAGTAGCCGGGTGTATGTAACTTTTACAATCTGGAAACGCTGCGCCAATTGGCATATATGATGGGTTGCATATTGGGGAGGCGCTTGTGACATACAAAGTATTGATTGTGGATGACAGCAAGCTTGCCAGGATGTCGATCATCAAGGCCTTGAGCGCCCTGCACCCCGATTGGACCCGGATAGAGGCAGCCGACGCGGACGAAGCGCTCCTGCAAATCACCGAGCGGCATCCGGACATCGTCCTGTTGGATTTCAATATGCCGGGAAAGGACGGGCTGACTTTCGCCGCCGAACTACGACAACAGCACTCGAACATGAGCGTCGCGGTGATTTCCGCAAACCGTCAAATGGAAGTGATCCGAAGAGCTCAAGCTGTAGGTGCCGCATTTCTTGCCAAGCCCCTCACCGAAGAAGCGTTGGCCGGGTTCTTGGACGCTGCGGTCAAAAAACGCAACGGTACCGTCCCATGACGCCGCCGGCGGCCTCAATCTTGACGGAGATGGAACTCGATGCGCTGACTGAATTGGTCAATCTGGGCGTCAGCAACGCCGCACATAGTTTGCGCGAACTCGTGCGCGAGGAAATCCTGCTCTCGGTTCCCAGGGTCACCATCGTCACCCGCGAGGAGGCGATCAAGAATCTCGGGGAGCGCGATGCGAAGCGTCTGGTCGGCGTGCACCAGGATTTTGACGGCGACATTGCAGGGCGGGCGCTCCTGCTTTTCCCGGAAACCAAAAGCTTGGAATTGGTTCGGGCAATTGTCGGCAGCGACCTGTCGCTCGATGAGATAATCGAATTGGAGCAGGAGGCTCTCGCCGAGACCGGCAACATCATCCTCAATGCCTGCCTCGCAACGATGGCCAACAATCTCGGCCGCACGCTGAAGATTTCCTTGCCCGAAGTCCTGCATGGCGGCGGGACTGAATTTTTCTACGTAAAACCGCCTCCCTACGTGGACGACAACATATTGTTCAGCTACATCAATTTCTCGGTGCGCCAGCGCAATATCACGGGCTACATCGCGATGTTGCTCGATTTACCCTCTCTCGCAGCTCTCAAGAACCTTTTGGCCGCGCTCATCGAGCGAACCGGCAATCGCGCGGTTGCCGTTCCGCCCAATGGCAACTGACGAAAGTATCGATCGAAAACACCTGCTGGACGCCATTAACGGCGGCCTCATCGTGCTCGATCATGGCCGGCGTGTGGTTGGCTGGAACGCGTGGATGGAAACCGCATCCGGACGCTCCGAACAGGACACGCGAGGCAGATTGCTCGCGGAGATCTTTGCAGGCGCGGATCTAACGCGGCTCGTCTTTGCGATCCAGGCGGCGCTGACATCCAGATCCGCGACGATCCTGACCCACGCCATCAACCCGGCGCTGCTGCCCCTGCAGACGCGGTCGAAGCAGCCGCTGCTGCACGACATCACGGTGAGTCCGGTGGGCATCCCGCCGATAAGACAATGCCTCGTGTTCGTGAATGACGTCACCAGGGCAACCCGGCGCGAGCGTTATTTGCGTGATCGGCAAACTGCCCGCTATGACGCGGTGGTCGCCAATGCCCCCGATCTCATCATCACGGTTGATCAGGATGGCCTGATACAGTTCGCGAATCCTGCCGCCCTCTCCGAGCTCGGCTACGCGAGCGAAGCGTTAATGGGCATTGCGGCGCAGGAATTGTTCCAAACAAAGGATCAGTGGCAATCAGTCCTGCAATGCGCCCTTCGCAACTCCCCTGCGGGGCGGCCGATCGATCTCATCGCCCGGCGCCGCGATGGAACCCCGAGCCACCTGGAGGCCTCTACCTCGCTCTGGGCCAGCGGCGCGAACAATTTCGTCACCGTGATCCTGCGCGACGTCAATGAGCGCCGCGCTACCAACGAAGCACTGCGCAAAAGCGAAACTGAGGCTCGCGATGCCGCGGCCGCATTGAGCGAACTCAATCAAACGCTCGAACAGCGCGTGCAAGAACGCACTGCGCAGCTGATGCAGATGGAAGAGGAATTGCGCCAAAGTCAGAAGATGGAAGCCATCGGTCAACTCACCGGCGGAATCGCCCACGATTTCAACAATCTGCTGCAGGGAATCACCGGCGGGCTCGATCTCGTGAAAAAGCGCGTCATGCAGGGCCGCTTCAACGAAATCGACCGCTTCATCAGCGGCGCCATGACCTCCGCGAACCGCGCTTCCGCCTTGACGCATCGCTTATTGGCATTCTCCCGCAGACAACCGCTGGCACCGAAGCCCCTCGAGGTAAACCCCTTGCTCGCGTCGATGGAAGAGTTGCTGCGCCGGACGTTGGGTGAGCGCGTGATTTTCGAATTGGTGACCGCCGGCGGTCTGTGGCTGACCAAGTGCGATCCCAACCAACTTGAAAATGCGATTCTGAATCTGGTGATCAATGCGCGCGACGCCATGCCCGATGGAGGCAGGTTGACCGTGGAGACCGGCAACTCGCATCTTGACAACGCTTACACGACAATCCATCCGGAGATCGAACCGGGGCAATATGTATGCATCAGCGTCACCGACACGGGTAGTGGGATGAGCGCGGCCACGATTGAGAAGGCGTTTGAGCCCTTTTTCACCACCAAACCAATCGGCAGAGGTACGGGTTTGGGTCTTTCCATGATTTACGGATTTGCCAAACAATCCGGCGGACACGCGAAAATCTACAGCGAATTGGACAAAGGCACGAGCGTCAGACTGTATCTACCCCGTTTCATGGGACAGATCGAGCAAGAGGGAGAGATTGCCGACTTGAGCGATATCTACAATGCACATACCAATGAAACGGTCTTGGTGGTGGAAGACGAATTTGTCGTGCGGGAACTCATCGTCGAGGTATTGAAGGAACTCGGCTACAGCACGCTCGAGGCCGATGACGGGCCCGCAGCGCTTAAAATAATGGACTCGAAACAGCGCATCGATCTCGTGATTTCCGATATCGGCCTGCCCGGCCTCAATGGCCGGCAAATCATCGATGCCGCGCGCGAAACCAGGCCCTCCCTGAAAGTTCTCTTCATGACCGGCTACGCCGAAAACGCCGCGATCGCCGCCGGTTTCTTAGAGCCCGGCATGTCGATGATTACCAAGCCCTTCGCCATGGAAGCCCTTGCCACCCGGATCCGCGAGATGCTCGAAAAATAGCCCGCTGCCGGCGCCGCCGCGGCCGGCGCCGCCCGCGGCCCCGGCTAGGCCTGCTTGCGCAATCCGGCCGGAATCAACGCGAGACCCAAGAGCTCGAACAGGCCGTAGGCAAAAAGCGCCATCAGGGCCGCCGGAATGGCACCCGTGAGAATCGTGGGCACATCATTCAATGACAGGCCTGACACGATCGGCGCGCCATAACCCCCCGCACCCACCAACGCGGCGAGCGTGGCCGTCCCGATGCTGACGATGGTCGCCGTTTTGATGCCCGCAAGAATCGTCGGACTCGCCAGCGGCAGCACTACCCGCAGCAACACCTGCCGGCGCGTCATGCCGAATGCGCGCGCGTTTTCCAAATGCTTGGGATCGATGCTGCGGATGCCCGTGAAGGTGTTGAGCACCACCGGCAGCAGACTGTACATGCACAGTGCCGCAAGTGCCGGCTTCATGCCGACCCCGAACAGCGGAATCAGAAAACACAGCAGCGCCAGCGACGGCACTGTTTGAATCAAAGCGCTCGCGATCAAAATCCCCTGCCCCGCCGCATGAAAGCGCACCGCCACCAAGCCTAACGGAATGCCGACGAGCACCGAGAACAGCAACGCGACCCCTACCAGCCATAAATGCTCGCGCGTGCGCTGCAAGATGTTGCTCTTCAAGGTCTGCGATCGCGGCGCTTCGGCACCTAAGAACTGCGCGGCTATTTTCGCAAAGCTCAGGTGCTGAATGTCCGCCTGTGCGTTCATGTCGATCATGGTCCGTTCGTGGATCGAACCCTGCAGAGCCGTAAGCGCCGCCCACGCGCGCGGATGGTGCTCGGTGAATTGCCGGCGCGCCACCCACACCGCCTGATACACCGGAAAGTAGCCGTGATCATCTTTGAGCACGCGCAGATTCGATTTCTCGATCTTCGCATCGGTGGAATACAGGTCGATCAGATCCACCGCACCGTCGTCGATCGCCTGGAAGGTCAGGCTGTGCTCCATGCGCTTGATGTTCTGCGGCGCAAGATGCAGATGATAGCTTTGCGCCATGCCGGCAAATCCATCCCTACGATCCGTGAATTCATAGCTGAAGGCCGTGCGCAAGCTCGCTTCCACGCGGCTCAAGTCGCTGATCGAGTGCAGGTTCTTTTTTTCGGCATAGCTCTCTTTCACGGCGAGCGCATAGGTATCGTCAAAACCCAAGGGCTCGGACATCACCAAGTCCAGGCTTAAGAGCGCCTGGCGGATGGCGTCGATGGACTTCAAGTCCGGGCGCTTCAAGATGGCTTCTGCCAAAGTGCCGGTGTAGTCCGAATACACATCGATCGCACCGCTCTTCAGCGCTTCGAACACGATGCCGGTGCTGCCCATGCCGAGCTTGCGCGTCACCGGCCCATCCCGCGCCGATTCGATCGCCTGCGCCGCGATCTCCCCCAGCACGTAGCCTTCGGTGAAGGCCTTCGAGCCCACCACGATGGCCGGCGCCGCCAACAGCGGTGCAGGCGCGAAACCCGCCGCACCGATCAGCATCGCGATCAGAAGCAGAACCGCACCGTCGCATATGGATGCGCTCGGCTTCAAGCGACCTCCGCCGCGTCCGGCAACGTGCGCTGCGCATTGATGAATGCCGTCACGAAGGGATCCTTGGGCTGGCGCAGCAATTCGCGGTATGCGCCGCTTTGCACGACCCTGCCCTCGTGCAGCAGCGTGATTTGCTCGGCGAGAAATACCGCTTCCCCCAGATCATGCGTGACCAAGAGCACGGTTTTCCCCAAGCGCTGAAAGATGGATTTCAATTCTTGCTGCAGGCTGCGCCTGATCAGCGGATCCAAGGCGGCCATCGGTTCATCGAGCAGCAATACTTCAGGATCCATCATCGCTGCGCGCATGATGGCGACGCGCTGCTGCTGCCCGCCGCTCAGCTCGAAGGGAAAGCGCCTGAGCATCGGCGCGTCGAGGTCGGCCAGCTTGCGCAATTCCTCCACCCGGACCTCGATCCTGTGCCGCTCCCAACCGCGCAGCGTCGCCATCAACGACACATTCTGAAATGCGCTGATGTGCGGAAACAGCCCGCCGTCCTGCGGTACGTAGCCGATCCGGTCCGCCCACTCAATCGGACTGAAAGATGACAGCGCTTGATCGTTGATTTTGACGTAGCCCTTGTCCAAGGGAATCAGGCCCAGCGTGATCCGCAGCAGCGTGGTTTTGCCCGAGCCGCTCGAACCGATTAGCGCATGCGTCGCGCCTTTCGGTATCGCGAGGTTTACGTCGGTTAAAACCGCCTTACCCTCGAAGGTCTTATGAATATTTTGCAGCGCGAGCATGTTGAATCGCTTGTTCGAACAGAGTTATTCCGCGAGTTCTGGTTGGGTTACCGCTTAGAGCTCTTGTCTATTTGGCTCGACCACGGTGCCTTGGTGGTACAGGATCTTCCAACCTGCAGCCGTCCTCCGCCAAAGCGTGGCGCGCCGAGTGATGCGCGGTCCCTGATGCAGGGTATAGGTGATTAAATAGTTGTCCGCGGCAAGCTCCCGGCACTGAAAATCGCGTGTCAGCCATTTGGATTCCTCCGGATCCGGCGCCCGGTTCTCCAGCGTATCGAGCACGAACTCGCGGCTGTAGCGCCGGCCCGATGCGCCCACTTCCCAAAAGTCCGGATCAGTCATGGCCTCGTAGTCGCGGCGCGTCGTGCCGAATTCCGCATGATGAAAGATCGGCTCCCGCAGCTTGAGTTCCTCGAGGACCGCGAGCAGCTGCGGCGAAGTCACCGAGGCAATGCGCGGTCCACTTGAATTTCGTTCAAAAGACACAGGAACTCCTCGACGCGGTTGCGATTGGACCTACTACGGCTATACGATTCCCGCGCTTTCATTGCAAGTACATTTAAGGGGATTGAACATGGATTTAGGGATCCGCGGCCGCACCGCCATTGTCTGCGCCTCGAGCCAAGGCCTAGGGAAAGGCTGCGCCCAAGCCCTCGCCGAGGCGGGCGTGAATCTGGTAATCAATGGACGCAACCAAACGCTGCTCGAACAAACGGCCCAGCAACTGCGCCAAGCCTGGGGCGTTTCCGTTGTCCCCGTACTTGCCGACGTTTCCACCGCCGAAGGCCAGGCGGCCCTGCTCAAGGCCTGTCCTACACCCGACATCCTGGTCAACAACAACGGCGGACCGCCGGTGCGCAATTTCCGCGAGCTCGACCGCCAGGCCATGCTCAACGGCGTCGCCATGAACATGGTGACGCCCATCGAACTCATTCAAAAAGTCATCGACCCGATGGCCGCGCGCGGCTTCGGCCGCATCGTCAACATCACCTCGATCAGCGTAAGAATGCCGCTCGCCGGGCTCGACCTCTCGAGCGGCGCCCGCGCCGGTCTCACCGCTTTCATGGCCGGGGTCGCACGCAGCATCGCCGACAAGAATGTCACCATCAACAACATCTTGCCCGGCAACTTCGACACCGCGCGACTGCGCAGCAACTTAAGCCACGCCGCCAAGCGCAATCAGGTGAGCGATGCGGAAGCCGTCGCCCGCTCCATGGCAAACATTCCCGCGAAACGATTCGGCACACCCGCCGAATTCGGCCAGACCTGCGCCTTTCTCTGCAGCGTGCACGCCGGCTACATTATCGGGCAAAATATTCTGCTCGACGGCGGCGCGTACCCGGCCGCCTTCTGATTGAATGCGTCTCGAACGCGCCTACGAAGTTCGATGGCCGGCGCCTGAGTCCCCCATGCGCGCCTGCAGATCTTTGCGAAACCGCCGGCTCAGCCGCAATTTTTTGCCGCTCTCTAGAAGCACCTGGTATTCCCCCGCGTTGTCCACCTCGAGCGCCCGCACCCGGCGCAAATTGACGATGGCCGAACGATGGATGCGGCAGAAGATATTGGAATCCAACTCATGCTCGAGTTCCGCCATGCTTTGGCGCAGCAGGTGAGATTTCGCGCCTACATGCAGGCACACGTAGTAGTCGGCCGCCTCGATCCAGTCGATATCCGGAATGGGCACGTACACCACTTGCCCGGCGCTGCGCACAGTCAGGCGCGGGATCTGCAACCGCTGCGCCGCTGCGCGCGCGTTGATTCTCTGCTTGGCACGCTGCATCGCCAGAGCGAATCGCGCGTCGTCAAACGGTTTCAACAGATAATCGAGCGCACCGGCGTCGAATGCGCGCAGGGCATACTCGTCGTAGGCGGTCACGAACACGATGACCGGGAGAAAATCCTCGCCCTTGAGCTTCGCGAGAACGTCAAAACCGCCGGCTTCGGGCATTTGCACGTCGAGAAACACCAAATCGGGCCGCGCGCTTCGAATCTCCGCGATGGCTTCAACGCCTGTGCCGCACTCCGCAATCGACTTGATGTCCGTATCCTGCAGGAGCAGGACCTTCAAATTGCTCCGCGCGAGCGGCTCGTCATCGACAATCAATGCCCGAATCCGCTGCACCTTCAAGTCTCGCTATACGGCAAAACGACGGTCACCTCGACGCCTCTGATGCCGTAGTTCTCCATCCGCAACTCAAAACGATTGCCGTACAAAAGTCCGAGCCGCGTGCGTAAATTCGAGAGGCCGATGCCATCCTTGATCGCCTTTCCATCTCCATCGAGCAGCGGACCGTCATTAGCGACGATTAAGCGCAACATGCCGTCGATGCGCGAAGCAGCAACCCGTATCGCTCCGCCCTGCGCCCGCTTCACGATGCCATGCTTGATGGCGTTCTCCACCAAGGGCTGGAGCATCAAGCTTGGGATCTGCGCCTTACGCAACTCCGACGGGATTTCGAGTTCCATTTTAAGTCGTCCCGCAAAGCGCGCTTTCTGAATTTGGAGATACCTTTCCAGGAACTCCATTTCCTGTTCGAGCCGCGCCTTGGGCTCGCTGGGATCGGCCGCAACTCTTCTTAGGAAGTCGCTGAGGGCGACGATCATGCCCACCGCTGCATCATTTTTGTGCTCGCGTACCAAGCCAGCGATGGAATTGAGCGCGTTGAACATGAAATGCGGTTCGATCTGCCGCTGTAAGGCGTTGAGGCGCGCGTTAGACAGCTGCTCATTCAGGCGCGCCGCGTCCGTCTGCTGCGCCGCCGCCCTCGCACGCGAATCTAACCCATAGGTTATCGCCAGAATGATTCCATACAATATGAGGGCACTCAGCAGATTGCCCGAGAACCTAAGCTGCCAGGTCTCAATGAAGGTCCGGGTCTCAAAATCCGGCAGCCAGGGTTGCAGAACGACTTCCAGCATAGATGCCCAAGCGGCGGTCGTCGCCTCGATCGCCAACATGGCAGCGACGTGCACCGACCAATTTCGAGGCGACCCGAGAAGCGGAAACCGCCGGCCGAGATTGGCGATGATCGGCGTAGCCATCGCCCACGGCAACCAAGATAATGCCAGCGCGATGAACATGTTCACCCACGAGTGATGCATGCCCACACGGCGCATGGAAACCACGCTCTGCGTGGCGTCCAGGATTCCGAATGCCGCCCACAACGATGCGATCCACAGCCAGTTGTACGATCGGAATTTATTGGGCGCTGTTTCCATGCTCGTCGAATCGTACCCCACGACGGAAATGCGAAGGCAATAATGCAGCGAATCGTCGTTTCAATGCAGCCAACGGTGTGGCTCGGCCGGCGCAGCACCGCCATACTAGCCCCATGAAAACCAAAACCCTTGCTCTGACCGCGGCATTCACGCTGATCTGTTCGATAGCCTTGAGCGAGCCCACCGCATCGCCAAGCTACCACCCCGTCTATACCGAAGACGGCCGCTTGAGTCTGCCGGAAAACTATCGGGAGTGGGTGTACTTGAGTTCCGGCTTCGATATGTCATACAGCCCGATGGCTGGGATGGGGCATCACATGTTCGACAACGTGTTCGTCGAGCCCAGCGCCTATAAAAGCTTCGTCGCCACCGGCACCTGGCCCGACAAAACCGTGCTGGTATTGGAAGTGCGCCGCGCCCAGGACAAAGGCTCGATCAACAAAAACGGCAACTACCAAGACACAGACGTGATGGGCCGCGAGGTCCACATCAAGGATTCTGCTCACGACGGCTGGGCTTTTTTCGGATTCGAGAGCGACAAGCCCGCGAAAATGATCCCCCGAACCGCCGATTGCTATTCGTGTCATGCGCAGCACGCCGCCGTCGACACTACTTTCGTGCAGTTCTATCCCACGCTACTGCCCATCGCTACGGCCAAGGAGACGCTGTCGGCCGCGTATAAAGCGGAGAGCTCCAAGTAGTCGCGATTTCCAGTTCCGCACGCCGATCAAGGGCGCGTCCGCCCTACCGGTCGCTAGGCGCAAAACTTGCGGAGAAATCTCGCCATGTGCGGATCCGATCGGTGATGCGGAATGTCGTCAAACGAGAACCAGCAGATCGATTCGAACTTACTCTCGATCACATCAAAAGGCTCGATATGCTCGATCTCGCCGCGGATAAGCCTGCGCACTTCGCTAGGCATCACGTAGCCAACCCTCCTCGACACACGCATCGATGCGTCCGATCATCCATTCATAGATTTCAGGTGCGTGTGCGCGGACCGGGTCGCTTACCCGCAGTAATTGAGAGCGACTGACTGATTGCTCCTTCCAGTTCTGGCCCTGACTTGCAAGGTTGACGATGAACGGCATCATGCGATCCATCACCCGTACCCAGCGGCTTTCCGTCGATTCTTGAGCCTCATATTCAAGCCATAATCCTTGAAGTTCACGGCCAAAGGCGACGTCATACGCCGCAAGACGCTGAATACACCTGAGTTCTGCTTCATGTTGATCGTGGGCCTGTGCTCCGTAAACTGGCGTGTCCCCGGCGTCGATTTCGCAAGCATCGTGTATGAGGGACATCACCAGCGCTTTGTGCAGATCTATTTTGAGATTTAGCTCAGCGGCAATTGTCAGAAGGCCAATTGCCAGATGCCAGCTGTGCTCCGCCGAATTCTCGCGCCGTGAGCGATCGCTAACATAGGCCTTGCGATTCACGAGCTTGAGACGCTCTAGCTCCGTAAGGAACGCGACAACGTTTGGCAGAGGATTCTTCATGATGACCGCCGCCAGGATCTAACGATCTTGGTAAGCGGCCCGAGGCGCAGACAGCGGACAATGGAGCCTCGTTGACAAGACGAGCAGAAGCGTAGAAAACCCGTACGCGGCGCGGCCCGGCAAACTCGCGCCGACGGCGCAGAGAATCCCTCGAAGAGCGGAAAACGACGTGGTGCAGCACCAAATACATGCGGACATGAAAGCGACCCGGATTATCGGCAGAAGGGCACGCAATTGAATCGCGAGAAGCAAACAGACCAGGTCAAGACCAAGCGCATCTACCACGATGATTAGCGCCCGCAGTTCGGGATTCGAGACGACTACGACACCGATGAGGAGCGCGACAGCAGCAAGCCGTAACGCAGCATCCCGCTCGAACTGGTGCTTAGATGCCACTTTCATCCTCGCCTGCAATGGCTCTGAAGACACCAATTTTACATCTATTGCGTTTCCGATGGGCCAACTATGAGATTGAGCGGCAGCACGCGGCGGCCGTAGATTCACGGCGGTGCCGCCACGGCATCTCGCCGACCTATCGGCTAGGCGATCGCCTCTTCCAATTCTTCCAGCGCCACCATTCGCGCGATGATCGCGGTCTTGCGCGCTTCGAGCTGCTGCCACGCCAGCCTCGCGCGCGCAATCGCCGCAGGCGTCGAACCCGGTTCTCCGGCGATGGCGAGATAACGCGATTTGGCGGCGACGGCGCCGCTCAACGCGTAAGTGAAAAGGGATTGAAGTCTCTTTATGCGGTCTTCCATATCCACGGCCTGTACCTCTTGCTTTCCCGCAACGCGGCCAAGCGCAGTGTGCCTATCGCTCCCGCCGGTTGGCAGCTCTCCGAGGTAGCAATTTCCTATAGGACCAATCCTATAGGGATCCACTTCGCGATAGTTCAAAGGAGCCATGAACGGCGAGGGTGGTATTTGTGGTGGTTTCGCGCTTAAGCTCTCGACGGCCGAATGGTCGGTAGCGCATCCGAAAAACCTGGCGGCCGAACTTTGGCAACCCTTCTCGACAAGCTCTTTGCGCGCAACGTCGCGACCTGCGTCTACGGTCTCGCGGCGATTGCAATTGGGCTGGTGGGTTTGGCGTGGGGCGACTTTCTGGCCGTGTGGCAACCCGTCCCCAAGTCCCTACCCGGCCGCACCGCTCTTGCCTACGCGGTAGCCGTAGTGTTCTTGCTTGCGGGTGCCGGCCTTCAATTGAAGCGCAGTGCCGGCGCCGGCGCCCTGATCCTCACCCTGCTCTACAGTGTCGGCGTGCTCCTCCTGCATGTGCCGCTCGTCATTGCGCATCCTTCAGTGTTCGTCATGTGGTCGGGCACCGCCGAGCAGCTCGCACTCGTGGCCGGGGGCATGATGACCTACTCGTTTTGCATTTCAACCGTCCCGCAGGCCGCCGAGCCCAACCCGCAGGCCGATCGCATGGCAACCATCGCGCGACTCATCTTCGGCGTGTGTCTCATCTTCTTTGCGCTGGCGCATCTTTTCTACTTGAAGCCCACCGCCGACCTGGTACCCGTTTGGCTCCCGCCGGGTCAAGCTTTCTGGGCCTACGCCACCGCGGCGGGCCACTTCGCGGCGGGCATTGCCATTTTGTTCAAGGTAGCCGCACAGCTCGCCGCCAGGCTTCTCACGGCCATGTTCATCGTGTTCAGCCTTGCGGTGCACATACCCCTCGTCATTGCCGATCCGCACATGCACTTCAACTGGGCCGCCAATACCATGAATTTTGCGCTCATCGGGTCAGCCTGGACGATTGCCGCCTCGTTCCGGCAAACCCGCCGGCCCGCCGCCTCGGCCCTTAAAAAGCCTATTGCGGCCTGAGACGTAGCGCACAAAATCGCAGGCCCGCCGGGCAGTCCGTACCCGCTTTGCCCGTCCATTCTATATTCTGTCTCATAAGGTATCGCCTTGAGGAATCCGATGAAAGACAAGCCGAAGCACTCCGTGGCCTCGCTCGGTTTTGGGATTGCGCCACCCTCGACGGAATCTCTTGACCCTCGGGGCAAGACCGCAGCTCTCGCGGCTCGCAGACCAAAGATTTTGATTGTCGACCCTGACCTAGCGCTGCGCCGCTTGATGGAAGCCCGCCTGGGCAGCTCGGACTACGAAATTCAAAGCGCCGGTGGTGCACAGGGAGCGCTCGATGCCGGCGTCCGGAACCGCCCTAATCTGGTGATCACCGATCTGCACCTGCCGGATATGGACGGCATCGCCTTCTTGAAAGAGCTCAAGTGCCGCTGGCCGCTGATCTCGGTCATCGTCCTGACCGCGCATGGAACGATTCCGGAGGCGGTGCAGGCGACCCAGTGCGGCGCCTTCGGCTATTTGGTCAAGCCGATTGAGAGAGAAGAATTCCTGGGCCAGGTGCAACGGGCGATTTTTGCCTCGACCTTCAATCCGAACGATGTCGACTTACGCGCGAAATTCGCCTCCCGCAACCAGCTCATGCAGGACCGCCTGAGCACTGCCAATCGAGCTGCAGGCTCCGATGTGCCCGTGCTGCTCACGGGCGAGAACGGCACCGGCAAGGAACTTCTGGCGCGCGCCATCCACGCCGCCAGCCCGCGCCGCGATCAGCCCTTTGTGGTGGTGAGGTGCAAGGGCCGCGCGCCTGAGGATCTGCGCGCCGACCTGCTCGGCAGCGATTCCCAAGGGCGGCTGTTCCAAAAGCCGGCGCTGCAACGGGCTCAAGGGGGAAGCTTGCTGATCGACGAGATTGCCGACTTGCCCACCGACCTGCAGGTCGCTCTGGCCCGCGCACTCGCAAATCCCGCGCAGCCCTCGACCCAGCCGCTGAGATCCACTGCCACCCCGCCATTTAAATCCGACCGCGTCGCCCAGGTCAGCATCGACACAGCCGCGCCGCGCGACGCGCGTCTCATCTGCACCACCTCGCGTGATCTGCAAACCTTGGCCGACTGCGGAGTCTTTTTTCGCGACTTGCTGAATCTGATCAACATTCTGCCGATCGAAATCCCGCCCTTGGGACGGCGGCGCGAAGATATCCCCTTGTTGATCTCGCATTTCCTCGAGCAAGCCATCGAGCCCGGCGGCCAAACTAAAATCTATTCGCCGCAGGCGATCGAGTTGCTCGCCACCACGGACTGGCCCGGTAATGTCCGCCAGCTCTTCGAGCTGGTCAAACAGCATGTCGCCCTGTCCCACAGCAAGATCATGAGCAAGGAATTCGTGCAGCGCTCCTTGGGCGAGCAGTCGGCCAGCCTACCGGCGTACGATGAAGCGCGCGACAAATTCTCCCGAGATTTTCTCGCCGAAAATCTGCAGCGTGCCGGCGGCAACGTCACCAAGGCCGCGCGTCTTGCCAAGCGCAGCCGCACCGACTTCTACAAGCTGTTGGCACGCCACCGATTGGATGCAGAGGATTTCAAAGAGGCCGGGGCTGCCGGACCCTTGGCAAAGCTGAAATCGAAATAGCGCCGTCCTCAAGGGTACCGCTTCCCGCCAAGCCCCTTTCAGGGGACAGGCCAATGTTGCCCGGGGCAATCGACAATGCTACGGTAACTCTCCATCCTCACCTTTGGAGACGCCATGATCTCGTTTCCTAGCTGCAAAACCGGCGCGCTGCTCATTGCTGCTTTGACTCTGAGTGCCTGCGCTACGGGCGTTTCCGAGTCGGATCTGTATGGCCCCAATTATGGTTTACGGGTAATACCGCACTTTGAAGCGGATGTCGATCCCGATCCGTCTGCCTTGGCAAACGGGATCTACGGTTCAAGTAAATTCCAAAATCGCTGCTACACCTGCTCTACGCAGTGGCCCAACTCAACCGACTGGGCGCCCTAGCGAACGGCACGAAGTGTGGCGCGCTCGCGCGCGAAGCTCAGCGCCGCATCGCCTGCGGAGAAAACCGGCGCCACCCGATGCGCTATAAAGCCGTGCCGCTCATTCGCGGCGGAAGCGTCCAATGCGGCCGGCCGCCGCGAGCGCATGGTCTTTCAAAGCGGTCATCAGTTCATCGCGCGTCATGCCGGGCTGCAAGGCCTTGGGCTCGAGGTCCGTGGCAATCAATGTGAAGGTATAGTGATGCCAATCGCCCGCGGGAGTGCACGGGCCGAAATAGGTGGGCAGGTTGCGCGTGCTTTTGCCGCCGACAAATTTCGGCGATTGCCTGCTGACTTCACCCTCGGTGAATCCGCTCACGGAGGCGGGAATGCCGTAGGCCACCCAATGCACCACGGTCAGTCCGTTGCGGCCTTCAGGATCCACCATGAGCAGAGCGAAGCTCTTGGTGCCCGCCGGGGCGTTCGACCAACTGAACGGTGGCGAGATGTTCTCGCCCACGCAGTTGGGATTGCTTTTATCGTTGCCGGCAAATTTCTTCGGCAGGCGGCCGTTGTCCTGGAAGGCCGGTGAGGTGAGAACAAAGGTGTGCGCGGGCGTCGGTGGTTCGCCGGCGGCGGCGAATGCGGTGGAAACGACGGTCAGGGCGGTGAGAAATCCGGCGAATAATTTCACGGCTTTTCCTAAGATTTTTTTTTGGGAGATCGCGTGTCACGATACCACGCACGCCGCGGGCAAAAAAGCCGCTATTTGCCGCGTGGCGGTTTTGCCCCGCTGACGCCCGAGCAAGCGTCGGATGATGAAACCGATCCTGACAAATCTTTTCTCTCGCGCCAGGCCCCGCGCGCCGCCCGCCGTCACTGTCCGCGCTAGATGTGCTGCATCGCATGCTGTCTCCAATCCGAGACGATGAGCGCCGTGCCGCCTTGTCCTCTTAGAATGACTTGGCGCGTTATGCAAACCGGCCGAAGGAGCCACCCATGGAGGAATCACCGATGCAATTCTATGTACGCGCCGATGGCCAAACCCAACCGATTGGACCTTTCTCATTGAGCGCTGCCGTATCGATAGTTCGAGCAACCGCGTTGGCGCAGCGCGCCAAGGGATCGCGAGTCTGGGCTGGAGCGGAGGGCAAGCTATTCGTCAAGGAATCCGGTTGCGCACTTGAGGCGCTCTGGGTCACTGACGCTTGCGATCGGATCATCAGCGTCGTCGCCATCTCGGAATTCGGCACACTGGGACAACAGATCTCGCACGGTCTGAAGGGCCACCTGCAACTGTTGATGAAATCCCGACGGCACTGAAACCCAGCGCACGAACGCCCACGAACGCGCTCGCGCGCCTCGCCGCGCCCATCTCCTCTTGAGACTCCTGCCGGCGGTACCCGCGCCGGACGCTTCGAGGGCGCCGCAGTGCTGGTTCCCCGGTAACTCGCTCCAGCAGCGCGGTGAAGCCGGTTCTTGCAAAGAACTCGTGCATTCTGCACTATCCTGGACGCCGCAAAAAGAAGGCTATCGATAGGGATGTTACATATGATCTTCACGGGCCCCGTGCGCTGCCTGGCGCTTCTCGCTGCCTCCTCGATCTTCGCAGCCTGCGGCGGAGGGGGCGGCGGATCTACAGGCAGCACCGGCACCACGCCGCCGCCTGCCGGTTGGGTCCAGGGACAATTTCAGCCCGAGGCAAATTTCGCGGCCATGTGCGTGGCGCCTCGTACCGGCATCGATCCGGGCACGCAGAAGGCTTATCCCGATCGGCAGGGCACGCTGCTCGATGAGCAGAACTGGCTGCGCTCCTGGAACAACGATCTGTATCTGTGGTTCGACGAGGTGACGGACCAGAATCCGGCCAACTTCGCGAGCGACGCGACTTACTTCAACGCCTTGATGACAACGCAAACCACCGTGTCGGGCAAGCCCAAGGACAGGTTCCATTTCACTTACGCGACCTCGTTCTGGGAATCGCTGTCGCAAAGCGGCATAACACCCGGCTACGGCGCCACTCTTGTGGTGATCGCGGCAACACCGCCGCGCGAGGTTATCGTCTCCTATACCCAACCCGGAACCGGCGCGACCACCGCGCCGGCGAATTTGGCGCGCGGCGCAAAGCTTCTCGCCATCGACGGCGTCGATCTCGTCAATGCCACCGATCAGGCCAGCGTCGACATTCTCAACGCCGGCCTTTCGCCGCAGACCGTCGGCGAATCCCACATGTTCAGCGTTCTCGATGCCGGCGCATCCGTGCCGCGCACCATCACCCTGGTCTCCGCCAACGTGGTCGAGACGCCGGTGCAGAACGTGCATACCATCACGGCGCCCAACGGCACGCTGGTCGGCTATATGCTGTTCAACGATCACATCGCCACCGCCGAGAGCGAGTTGATCGCCGCATTTTCCCAGCTGCAAAGCGCCGCCGTTCAGGACCTGGTGCTCGACATCCGCTACAACGGCGGCGGCTACCTGGACATCGCGAGTGAAGTCGCCTACATGGTCGCAGGTCCCGCAATCACGACCGGACAAACCTTCGATCTCGAGCAGTTCAACAGCAAATACACCAGCGTCGATCCTGTGACCGGCGCGGCAATCACGCCCGTGGGCTTCCACTCCACGACGCAAGGATTTTCCACCACGGCGGGCCAAGCATTGCCGACTTTGAATCTCTCGCGCGTGTTCGTGCTCACCACCTCCAACACCTGTTCCGCGAGCGAGGCCATCATCAACGGGCTGCGCGGCGTCAACGTTCAGGTGATTGAGATCGGCTCGACCACCTGCGGCAAACCGTACGGCTTCTACCCGGCCGACAACTGCGGCACGACTTATTTTTCGATTCAGTTCCAGGGAATCAACGCGCAAGGCTTCGGCAATTATCCCGACGGCTTTACACCTCAGAATGCGCTGGCTCCCGAGGGCGTGCTCCTGCCCGGCTGCTCGGTTGCCGATGACTTCACCCATCAGCTCGGCGACAGCGCCGAGGGCATCCTCGCTTCCGCCTTGAGTTATCAGTCGAACGGCGTTTGCCCGGTGCCGCCCAGCGGCATGTCGATGCCACCCGGCCTCGCCGCGAACGCAGCCGGCGCCGCCTACGTTCCGCCAATTGCCAACGGCAATACGATCAAATCCATATGGCGGCAAAATCGAATTTCGCGTCCTCGCGCACCGTGACGAATCCCTTGCTGATGGGATCGCCGCGCGATGGCGGCGGGACCCGTTGATTTGCCACACCTTGAACCCTTCAGTTACGCTCCAGGCGGTGAACCAAGGAAAACTACAATGCAAAACGCCGTGCGCCTCTGCGCCCCGTCCCTCGCCCTCAGCCTGCTCACCCTGGTGATGTCACCCGTGAACGCAGCTCCGGCGTCTTCCGCTTACTTCGATTCGACCGGCCGCGACGACGTGCTCTCGGGCGGTGTGAAAATGATCACCATCCAGACGCCGAAGGGCGCCTTTCGCGTGTGGACCAAGCGCGTCGGCAACAATCCCCGCATCAAGGTGCTGCTGCTGCACGGCGGGCCCGGCGCCACACATGAATACTTGGAAGCCTTCGACAGCTATTTTCCCAAGGCCGGCATCGAGTACTACTACTACGATCAGCTGGGTTCCGCCTATAGCGACCAGCCCGATGAACCCACGTTGTGGCAGCTACCGCGTTTTGTGGATGAGGTTGAGCAGGTTCGAAAAGCCCTCAAGCTCGACAAGAGTAACTTCTACCTCTACGGCCAATCCTGGGGCGGGATCCTGGCATTGGAATACGCGCTCAAATATCAACAGAATCTAAAGGCCCTGGTGATATCCAACATGGTCCCGAGCATCCCGGCCTATAACCGCTATGCCTCGAGCGTGCTCATGCCGGCGATGGATCAGAAAGTGCTCGCCGAAATCAAACAGCTCGAGGCGCAGGGCCGCTATGATGATCCGCGCTACGAGGCACTGTTGATCCCGAATTTTTACGTCGATCACATCTTGCGCATGCCGGCGGATCAGTGGCCAGATCCCGTGATGCGCGCCTTCGCCAAGATCAACAAGAAGATCTACATTCCCATGCAGGGTCCAAGCGAAATGGGCGCGAGCGGCAAGCTCGTCGACTGGGATCGCACTGCGGTCCTGCCGCAAATCACCGTACCCACTCTCGCGATCGGTGCCCGCTACGACACGATGGAACCGGCGCAGATGGAAAAAATCGCCAAGGGAGTCAAGAAGGGGCGCTATCTATACTGCCCAAAAGGCAGCCACCTCGCGCTTTACGACGACCAACAGGTGTACATGGCTGGCCTGACGCAATTCATTCTTGACGTCGACGCCGGCCGCTTCTAACGAGCCGCTGTTAGCTAGCGGCGTTTAGCGAGCGGCGTTCAGCAAGCGCGCTGCGGGGACACGAGTTCAGCAAGCCGGGTGCTCGGCATCACTTGGAGGCCGCGCCAGAGTGTTTTACGAAATCCGAAGCAGCCTGTTGCGCAGCCATCAGATCTTCAGCTGAGCTGCAAGTTTTCTTCTCAAAGCGCGTGCCTATCGGGGCCTCCCCGCGGCAATAGACCGTCACGCCGCCCCTGCGGGCTTCGGGTGTATAGCCTTCCGAACGCAGCTCTCGATCTGTCTCCGGCGAAACGGTGGCGGCGCCCGATCGGGCTGCGGCGGCGGTGTTGGAGTTGCCGCGCGGTGGTTGGGCAGCGATCGGCTGCGCAGCGGTGCGCGCGGGCGGCGCGGGTTCTGTGGTGGAGCAGGAAGCCGAAAGCACGCAAACGCCGAACACCGCGGCCATCATCATTGAATACGAACGCATCAAATCTCCTAAATTGTTACTCACTGCTATTTACAAGATTGTGCACGGTCGGGAGCTCTTTTTCCAATCTGGCTTTCCCCGTCCGCATTGAGTCCAATCGGAGTTTGACGCGCTGCGACGCATCGTTGCTTTTGAAAACAAACCGGCCTTTCTCGAGGGCGCGGCACTAACCTATGATGCCACCGGCAAGGAAGCCGCACCCGGGTCTACCTCGTGGTCGGTCCGGTTCTTTTCCTCGAGATACACTGCATGCCTGCTGGATCGGCGTTCATCGCCGCCGATGCGGCATCTCTATGAAGGTCTGTCTCGGTAGGAGAATAAAATGAATCAGACTGCGATCTTCGCCACTTTGCTTTCCATTTTTGCCGCGGGCGCCGGAACCACGCTGGGTGCCGAGCCTGCCCGGGCCGCCGACGACGCATACCTCGACGCGCTGCAAGGAACCTGGAATATGACCGGAACACTGCTCGGCAAACCGGTTAGATACCATGCGCGTGCACAACGCATCTTGCAGGGCGGTTTCGTTCGTTTGCACATGATCGACGTCGCCCCGGTTCCCAGCTACGAGGCGGATCTATTTATAGGTTATGACCCGAAGGCGAAAGATTACATCGGTCATTGGTTGGATCGATTCGGTGCCGCCGGCTCACGCGTCGTTGCCACCGGCAAGCGTGAAGGCCAAACACTGACAATCCAGTTCCCGTATGCCGATGCGGCGTTCAAGGACACGTTCGTGTTCGATCCGCGCGCCCACACCTGGTCGCTGACAATCGAGTCGCAGACGCCGGGCGGCGCCTGGTCGAATTTTGCAACCTACACGTTGGTTCATCCCGCGAACGAGCACGCTCACTGACGGACGCGGCGTCGCGCCGCGGCCGCCCCGGCGCGCAACGAATATGCCTAAACCAATTTTGGATCCACGTCATCTCCGCGACGGCGTTATGGTTCATGTTGGTGCGCAGCTTTCAGCGCCATGACCTAAACGCGGCTGCAGGCCAGCGTGTCTCCCACCTTCATAGCCCCATTCCGCGCGACCGACCACTGCACTTGCATGCTGGCAGACTTGAACTCATAGGCAAACTGTTCCGCCGGCACACCATTCTCCATTCGCACGAACGTCAACGAGTTTCCCATCCAGCCGTTGGACTCCAACCACCGCATGCCTGAGTACTTGTCCGAGAGCGCGGCTCTTAGGCCGCTCCCCGATTTATTGGGCATCCACACCTCGAGCGAGTGATAGGCGCCGGGAGCGACATCGTCGTGACGTACGATAAGCGCGCCGCTGGGTGCGTCTGCCGTGATCGACAGATTCGCCGCGATCGGCGTCCCATTCGAGAATTTGCCCATGCAGGTCCAGTGACCCATGAATCTTGTAAGATCCGTCCCCTGCGCAAAAGCCCCCGCCATGGCGATCCCCGGTGTCAACACTGCCGCCGCGATGATGCCTCGAAACATGGATGCCTCCGTTATCTGTGCCAGATTCAATTCAGCGTCCGCGCGTCACGGACAGCCCATCACCTAAGATAGGCGCGTACGAAAAATGCCGCGGTGATGCTGATTGAGAGCAGCAATGTACCAGCGCGCACCATGGCGGCGGGCGCGCGGCGGCCGATGAGCGCTCCGCAATAGCCGCCGAGCGTGGCCGCGACCAGCATGACCGACGCTTCGCGCCAGCGCACCGACTGCGCCGCGATAAAGATCAGAACCGCGATGACGTTGGCGGCGCTGATGAGCAGCGTGCGCGGCGCATTGAAGCTCTTCAAAGTTCGTTCGCCGAGCAAGCTCCACACCGCCATCATCATGATGCCGACGCCGCCGCCGAAATAACCGCCGTAAATCCCTAAGCAGAATTGCACCACGAGTACCGCGGCCGCGCTGATCCGCCAATGCCGCCGCAGGATTTCGCCCAGCCGACTGCCAATCGCCAGCGCAACAGTGGCAATTGCCAGCAACCAGGGTAAAACCAAGTCAAAGGTCTCGACAGGCGTGCGCAAGAGCAGCACCGCGCCAAGTGCGCCGCCGATAAAAGTCGCGATCAAGAGTGACCGCAGCCGCACGGAACCGATGGGTCCCAAGCCGTCACGATAGGTCCAAGCACTCATGAGCGTTCCGGGGAATAGCGCGACAGTGCTCGAAGTATTCGCATTGACCGAGGGAACGCCGGCGGCAATCAGCGCCGGCAAGGTCACGAAGGAACCTCCGCCGGCGAGTGCGTTCATCATGCCGGCAATTAACCCTGCGCCGGCGACGACCGCAAGTGGACTCATGCGGCAGCAGACTCGCGCTGTCTCAATGCCAGAAAGCGCCCGCTGTTCCCGGGTACACCACCGGGTTCCCAAAGCCCTGCGCGGAAACGCTCTCCACGCCGAAAACAACTTGCATGGTTACCGCGGCTACGCAAAAGACCAGCAGGCCGTTCCGGCACGCACGCGCATACTTCACATTGATTTCCTCTGATCGAACTAGCAGCGATAGTCCGATATTTCCCGTGATCGCGCCACTGCCGCGCGTCCTCGAGGATCGCTGCCGCAATCTAGTCAGAAGTCAGCGCGCCGAAGGTGTTGACGGGAGCGAGATAGCCGTATAGAACCGCCAGCTCGTTGGCTTTGGCTTCTAGCTGAACCAGCAGCACCGGAGCTTTCTTGGAATAGCCCGCCAGCTCCGTTGCGGAAAGGTGCCTTGCCGGCAACGTCACGAACAGCACGTTGTCGCCGGTATGCTGAAACGCCGAATTGATCTGCGCCTGCAGTGCATGCACCACCGATTCGGCGACCGGATCATCCGCATTCTTGATGCTGATTCCCGTGCCGACCAGCACGACACGATCATCCTTGCCGACCATGAATCCATCGTGAATCTCGGCGCCGCCCACGCGGCTGGCGTCCGAAATCCGGAAGAAACAGACCTTGTCGAAGTCACCGGCATCCTTCACCACTTGGCAGTCCAGCTGATGCAGAGAAGGATTTAGCTTGCTCCGCTTCCATGAACCGCCGAGTTGGATCCCCAGCATGCCGCCCGGCAGAAAGGCGGCGGGCGTTTGCGGCACCAGATCTTCGGCTCCGGAGGCTGCGAATGATCCGGGCCCAACCGTCATCAATAGGCCCGCTGCAACAGTGCTTAACCAACGATTCACAGGTAGCCGATAGTGGTGCACGAATCCTCCAAGATAAGGTGTCCTACAAAAGACAGGCCTCGAGAAGTCTGTCGATGTAGTCTAGCAATGTCTTTTAGAGACTGGGGTGCGCAAAACGTGAGCGAAGTCATATTGCAACTAACAGAGAGACTCCATGCCTGATTCGCAAATAAGCCTAGGAAATCGAGCGAACGTTGAATCTCGAGCGAACGTCGAATCTCGAGCGCACGTTGAATCTCGAGCGAGTAATGAATCGCAGATCAGCTTCGATTTGCCTGAGCTCGAGCGCGCCGCGGCACTGGTCTACCGGGTGATGCCGCCCACGCCCCAGCTTGCCTGGCCGAAGCTCACGCGCCGTTTAGGGTGCAGCGTCTTGGTGAAGCATGAAAATCACACGCCGACCGGCGCCTTCAAGGTGCGCGGCGGCATCGTATACCTGGACCGACTGTCTCGGATGCAGCCGGCGGTTCCAGGGGTGATCTGCGCGACACGCGGCAACCACGGACAGTCCATCGCGTTCGCCGCTTCGCGCGCCGGCATTGCGGCGACCATCTATGTGCCCATGGGCAATTCTCCCGACCAGAACTCGGCGATCACGGCGTTCGGCGCGCGCCTGGTCGAATTCGGACGGGATTTCGATGAGGCAAGGCACGAAGCCTTTCGCGCGGCCGCTGTCGATAGCTTGCATTTCGTGCCGTCTTTTCACCGGGATCTCGTCGCCGGTGTCGCGAGCTACGCACTGGAGCTGTTTCGCGGCGCCGCGGAGCTGGACGCCGTGTACGTGGGTGTCGGGATGGGCTCCGGTATCTGCGGGCTGACCGCAGTTCGTGATGCGCTGGGTTTGAAGACCGACATCGTGGGCGTGGGTCCGGACAAGGCGCCCGCGAGTGCCCTGTCCTTCGCGGCCGGCAAAACCGTTGCATACCCGTCGGCGCGAACTTTCGCCGACGGTCTGGCCACCCGCGAGCCCAACGATCAAGCCATTGCTACCATCTGTCGGGGCGTCGCACGCTTCACGCAGGTGAGCGAAGATGAGATCGCCGAGGCGATGCGCATGTATTTCGACGATACCCATCAGGTCGCGGAGGGCGCCGGGGCCGCACCATTGGCAGCCTTGTGGAAGGACCGTGAGCGCATGTCGGGAAAGCGCGTTGCCGTGGTCTTGAGTGGCGGGAATATCGAGCGCAGCCGTTTTTTACAGGTCTTGCGGGGTGAAACGCCCACCGCGTAATCCGCGATCGAACGATCACGGTCGTCCTGATCCTCGCGCCGGCGGCTAAACCCTCCTCGGACTTAGGCGGATTACCAGCCGACGGGCGGAAATTGGCGGTACCGATAGGTGCCCGCGAGCCGGACCTCGCCGGCGGCGACACCGAGTTTCACGCCGCCATTTGGCAGCGGCACAGCGATGGGCGCGACTTCTACCTTGGCGACACCCTGACGGTGCGTGATGCCGATTTCCTTCGCGGTCGCGGGCGACAGGTCGACGATCCGGCCCTCGACGTAGGGACCGCGATCCTGAATCCTAACCACGGCGCTCTTGCCGGTCTCGAGATTGGTCACCTTGGCCGTGGTGCCGATCGGCAGAGTTCGGCTCGCTGCATTGTTGTGCGCCGGATCCATTCGCTTGCCGTCCGCCATTTTTCGTCCCGCGAACATGTGCGCGTAAAACGAGGCTTTACCGAAACGCTTCTTGCCCGACCGGTCGAGCGGCGATTTGACCTTCGGCGACAACCGACGCAATGAGGTCCGCTTCGGCACGCGAACCTCGCCGGCTGCGTCGTCACCGCCCGGCGTCAGCGCGCTATGGCCCGGTGTCGCTCCCTGAGCTTTCATTCCAAATGTCGCTGCTTCTAGGATGGCGGCCACGGCAATCATGGCGAGATTGCTGCAGCGCAGAGGAACCGGCATTTCAATTCTCTTTGCTTACCCTGGTGCCACCATCGTCGCGCGCGCGGGCTGCTTAAGGCACTGGGCGGGGGACGCAATCGCCTGTCAGATCCGGGCACCCCTAGCTACTTTCCGGCGCAAAAATGACTAACCGGGCCTCCGATTGGCGGATTTCAAACGCATATCCGCGCGCCGTGCGATGCGAACGATGCCGGCGCCTGCGTCATGGGTGTCGACTCCGCACGGCGGCCGCATCCAGCTCCCGCTCTGCATCTTCGAGTGCGCGCGCAATACGCGCCGCCCATTCCGTCTGACCGGCTTGATCAGCGACGAGGTCCTGGCGAATTTCTATCTCGACGTGCGGCAAACCACGCGCCTCGGCGTGCAGCGGAATGGTGAAGTCGGTCGCATCGCTGACGAAGTACGGTTCATTGTCGGCGACCGTCAGATGCTTCTCCCGCCGCAGCATGTCGAGCACCAGTCCCGCAAAGCGCCGGTCGCGATTGTAGAGCACCGCGGCGTGCATCTCACGGCGCACGCCTTTGAAGATATCGGTCATGGTGTGCTGCGCGACGAGGATCACGCGCCGGCCTGCCGCCAGCCGCGCATCGATCAGTCCACGAATGCGCCTGTGGTAGGGCTCGAAGATTTCCGCGCGCCGCGCGGCAATCTGCGCGGCGCTTAGATCCGCGTTGCCGGGGATCTCGCGCAGCTCGCTGATGCGGGGGATTGAACTCGCCACCTTGGGATCTCGGTTGCAGTCGATCACCAGCCGGGAATAATTTTGCGCCAGCAGCGTCGCATCGATGGCTTGCGCGACGCCCCGCGCCACGACCAGCGCCCCGATGTCCCAGGCAATGTGCCGCTCGAGTTCAGAGGCCGGCAAGCCGAGATTGCCCAGGCGCCGCGGAATGCGTGCGCCGGCATGGTCCGCGACGATGAGAAAGTCGGAGCGCGCCTCGATCTGAAACTCTTGCACAGCCGGCGGCTCATCGGCGGCGAGCAGCGATGCATCGGATGTCGGCACGGCAGAACTTGTCCGGTCCTACGGCTGTCGCAGACCCAAGGCTAGCGCAGGCCGACGAGGCCTTGCACCGACTGCGTCAACTTGACAGGGTCAAAGCCCACGCCGTCTTTGAAGACCAGCTGCACATTCTCGACATCCTCGATGTTCTGCGCCGGATTTCCCGCAAGGACCACCAAGTCGGCTGCCTTGCCCGCCGCGATCGAGCCGATCTGCCCGCTCTCACCCAAGTAAGCGGCGCCGTTCTGGGTCGCGATGTGGATCGCCTCGAGCGGCGTGAATCCGGCCTCGACCAAGAGTTCAAGTCCCCGCTGATCGCCATAACCCGGCAAGACTCCGCCGAATGAGGTCGGATCGCATCCCGCCATCAGCAAGCCGCCGGCCTTGACGAAGTCGCGCTCGAACTGCATTTCCTTCTTGAGGGACGCCGCCTCCATGGGATTGTTTTCTTCGGCGATGCCGCTGCGAATGCGCAGGTAAGTCGCCCAGCCCTGCGGACTTAAGGCCTCGCGGGCACGCTGCATCTCCTTCATCGGCGGCCGATTCGGAATGGTTACCTCAAAGACCGCCAACGTCGAGGTCACCGCCACATGATGGCTGACGAGATCGCGGATCATGTCTTGAACCGGCGCAGACTCGATGTCTACATTTTTTGCAAAATCCTCGGCAGCTTCTTTGGCCGAACAGATGCCGGGCTTTTTTGTCGGTAGAAATTCCGTGTCGACTATGATGCCGTGTTCCAAATTGTCGATGCCGAGCGCCGCCGCTTCCCTAAACCCCACCGCGCACAGGTGTCCGGTGATCTTCAATCCCTTGGCATGAGCGTGCTCCACCGCTACCTTCAGTTCCTCCGGTTTGATGCCCATGTACGCCTTGAATGAGGTGACGCCTTCCGCCGCCCAATAGTCGACGGTGCGGCCGGCATCTGCCGGATCGGCCAGCGCATGCAATTGCGGTGCGATGCCCAGCAAGTCGCCGATGTACGGGCCCGTGATGTGCAGCTTAGGGCCGGGCTTTTCGCCCTTGTCGATCAGTTTCTTCAAGGACAGATCGGTGTACGGCTCCATGCTGCCTGTGGTTCGCGCGGTGGTAACCCCGCTCGCGAGGTACAGGCGCGGTCCGCTGTCGATCATTTCGATCCAGAACGGCAATCCATCCTTGCCGCGCTCAGGCGCGGTATAGAAGAGATGCTCATGCATCCCGACAAGTCCTGGGATGACGGTCGTTCCCGGGAGATCCAGAACCTTCGCGTTGGGCGGAAGAGCGTTTCGCAGCTTGGCGCTTTGTACGCGCGTTATTTTCCCGCCCTCGATGTCGATGCGCTGATCCTCTGCCGGCGCCGCACCGGTGCCGTCGATCACGCGCACGTGCATGAGCACCAAGACGGGCGCGTCTTCGCCAACGTAAGGCTTGAGTGCTGCGGGCGCCTGTGCCGACGAAAAGGCGGCCACGCTACATAAGATTGCTGCCATTGCCGGGCGCAGCCCATTCAACCCTGCCATCGTGCGCTCCTATGCCCAAGCCTTTGATCGGTGTGGACATTACACGTTTTTCGGCAAATTCGCTGCACGGGGGCCTGCCGAAGGACCACCGCGGCCGCTGGATTGACATCGCGCTAGATTTCATTATGATATCACTTCAATATCAATATCAGGAGTGCGACATGCCTGTCAAAGCCACCCAATCCGCTGCGTCGGAACGCATCGTCAGTTCCATGAACGGCTGGGCGATGCTGATCGTCGACATCGCACTGCTCATCGGTGCCGCCGCCGTGCTGTGGCAGACCGCGGATTTCGCAGGTCCGATACGCGTGGTCGGCGCATTGCTGGCGATTGCGGGCCTCATCATGCTCGGCGGTTACTTCACGCTCCAGCCCAATCAAGCGCGCGTGCTCATTTTGTTCGGCGCCTACAAAGGCACGGTGCGCAGCAGCGGTTTTCATTGGGCCAATCCCTTCTATTCGCGCACCCGCGGCAACCTCTCGCAAAAGCAATCCGGCTCAGGGGACGCTGAGCGCAATCGAGCGGGGCGCCGGCGTATGGGCGGCGGGCTGGGCCTGCAGTGGCTGGCCACCAAGCTGTCGCTGCGCGCGCACAATTTCAGCAGCGACGCGCTGAAGGTCAATGACAAGCGCGGCAGTCCGGTCGAAATCGCAGCGGTGGTGGTATGGCGGGTCGAAAACACGGCGCAAGCGGTATTCGACGTCGAGGACTACACCAGCTATGTCGAAATCCAGAGCGAGTCGGCGATCCGCAGCATCGCGAGCCGCTACGCCTACGATCATGGCGCCGGGCAAGGCGTGGGCGATGAGCAGGAGATCACCCTGCGCGGCGGCGCCGATGAAGTCGCGCTCGCACTGAAAGAAGAGTTGCAAGTCCGATTGGTCAAGGCGGGCGTCATCGTCGAGGATGCCAGGCTTACACACCTCGCTTATGCGCCCGAAATCGCGCCGGTCATGCTGCGCCGGCAGCAAGCGGAGGCAATCATCGCGGCGCGCAAGATCATCGTGCAGAATGCCGTCAGCATGGTGCACATTGCGCTCGATGAGTTGGATCAAAAGAACGTCGTGAAGCTCGACGACGAACGCAAGGCTGCCATGGTCAGCAATCTTTTGGTCGTGCTTTGCGGCAATTCGGATGCCTCGCCCGTGATCAACACCGGCACCCTCTACACCTGACGTGTCGTCGGAGCAGCGCAAACCTTTTTTGCTCAGGATTCCACCTGATCTGTGGAAGGATATCGAAAAATGGGCGGCCGACGATCTGCGCAGCGTGAACGCGCAAATCGAATTTCTCCTGCGGCAGGCGGTTTCCAAGAGGAAGGGTCCTTCTAAGGGGAAGTAGCGCCAGTTTCTCTTGCCCCTCAAGTTCTGTATCGAAGGCTTGGCGCGCGCTCGGCCACGGCGGCCTTGAAGCGTTTCGCTGCCGATTAGTTTGCGCAACATGCGTGCCCTCTCGAGGAAAAGCCCCTACCAGGATACGTGACTCAAAACCACCGGCCACGTGCTACGCTTATCGAGTGGAAACTTTGAGCGTCAATGCAGGGAAGTGCTGCGCCGCCGCGGTGTTGCGGCCCTTGGGCCTGTTCCAGAGCATAGCCGCATTCATGTCCGGGCTCGCCTTGTTGAGCTTCGCCGCGTCCGCTGCGCACGCAACGACCTACGTTCTGGCAAAGCCGGACGATGCGGTGGTCGGCGACGACCAGACCATTCAAACGGTTTATGAAGATACCCTGTACGATCTTGCACGGGCGTACAGCCTAGGTTCCGAGGAACTGATCCGGGTCAACCCGGGCGTCGATCCCTGGCTGCCGGGCGCCGGCAAGATGCTGGTGGTACCGGGCCGGCACATTCTTCCGCCGGGACCCCGAGAAGGTATCGTCGTCAACCTCCCGGAGCATCGTCTCTATTATTATCCGAAGCCCAAGCGCGGAGCCCCGACGGAAGTCATTACTTATCCCGTCAGCATCGGCAAGATGGATTGGCGCACGCCGCTCGGCGTTACTCATGTCATCCAAAAGCAAAAGGATCCGACCTGGTATCCGCCTGAATCCGTGCGCAAGGAGCATGCGGAAGCCGGCGATCCGCTGCCCGCCAAGATAGGGCCGGGCCCCGACAATCCGCTCGGCGCCTATGCCATGCGTCTCGCCGCGGGAAACGGCACCTACCTGATTCACGGCACGAACAATCCGATCGCAGTCGGCTTGGCGGTGACACATGGCTGCATACGCATGTATCCCGATGATGTCGCGCAGTTGTTTCCCTTGATTCCGGTCGGCACCCCCGTGCGGCTCATCAACGTGCCGGTGAAGGTCGCATGGGTCGATGGGGAGTTATTGCTGGAAGCGCACCCACCCGTCGACGCGCAGGGCCAAAGTTTCGAGCCCGACATCGATCAATTCTCGGATCTGCTCAAAGCGGCGGTCGGCGACACCACGATCGCGATTCACTGGGATTATGCGCGCGAGGTGCTGCAAAAGGCCGATGGTGTCATCGCAACGGTTGGGCTCGAAGCCGAATTGCCGGCCCCCAGCGAGGCCGCCCCGGCGGCAACCCCGGCCGCGCCCGCCGCGGCGGCCGCAGCCGCGCCTGCCGCAATCGTTCCCGGCAGTCAGAACCGCGGCCAATAGACGCGGTCTTTAGATCGCGTTGCGAGTCCGCAGTGCTGCCAACGCAGCGGTCGCCGCTCTTGGCAACGACTTGGCGAGCACGAGGTGCACCTCGATTCCCCCATCAGGCATGATCGGGATTCTGGGCGTGCTGATCAGCGCCGTACCGGCGCCGTCGACGCCGACGTCAGGGATGAAGCGATATTGAGGCTTTGGAAGTGCTGCTCAACGCACTGCCGATGCTGGCATTGCCCAGCACCACATAGAACTGCGCAGTCCGCTTTCGCGAGGCGTTCGGAAGCAGCTTGATGAACAGACTGACGGTGCGCACGCCGGAGGGGAAAAATACGGTTGCCGGCGCTTGCGGCGCAAAATCGGTGCCCGCGAGCGCGGTCGCAGGCTCGGTCCACCATTGGAAACTCGTCGCGCCCTTCGAACCGGTGGAGCGATGCACGCGGATTTCCGCGAATTTTTCGCCTGACCGGAATGCGTAGGTCGCGGTGGTCATGCCGATCTTCTCAGTTTTGTCGATTGGCCGTGATGCGGGCGCACGGGCCTTCACGTCGCTCTTCGCGGGCGGCTTCACCTGCTCGGGAGGAGGTGCATCATCGATGTCGGAGTCCGCGGCGCTGTCCATGACAGGCGGCGCGCCGGCTTCCGTATCGGACGCCGCAGCATCGACTGGGTCGGCGACGAGCGGCACCGGCTTGGGCCGGCTCAACACCGCCCAGGTCGCTCCGCCGACGATGATGGCGGCCGCCAGCGCAATCAACGCCGAAGCGACGCCGTTTTTCGACAAAAGCGCGGTCTTCGGGTTTTCCGGCAATGGTATCGAACCCAAGGGCGCGTGGCCGAGATCCAAATCCACCAGCCAATCGCGTACCGAGCGCGGCCGATCCGTGCGCTCCCATCCCAGCCCTTGAGTGAGGGCCTTCCACTGCCGGCTGCTCAATCCCGGGGGACGGCGCGGCGCTAGCTTCGACTTGCGGGCTTCGGTCGCGCGTCGCTGCTGAAATGGATGTTCCCCGGCCAGCAATTCATATGCCAGGCAAGCGAGCGCAAAAAGATCATCGCGCACATCGGGTTCTCGTCCCTCCAATATTTCGCAGGATGCATATGCCGGAGTCGCTGCCGTCTTGGAGTCGCCGGCAGTCCCAAAGTCGAGGATGCGCACCTCGCCGGAATTCGTGACCATGATATTTTGCGGTTTGATGTCGCCATGGATTACGCGCCGTTCGTGCGCATGTGCAAGACCGTCGCCAACCTCGCGAATGACTGCCCACACGTAGGGGCGCGGCAGCGCCGCGGGGTGAAATCTTCGCATCACCTGGGGCAGACTTTCTCCATCGACCAATTCCATCGTGAAGAAAGGCGTCTCGTGCAGGTCGAGCTCGTACACCTTGACGACGCTCCGATGCGACAACGCTTGCGCGCAGTAAAACTCACGGCGCAGCTTGGCGAGCACGTCCGATCGCGTGCGCGTCTTCTCATGCAGGACTTTGATCGCCACATACGAGTCTGTACGAGTGTGCTCGCTTCTCGACTGATCGAGCGCTTGGTAAACGGTTCCCATGCCGCCGCTCGCCAACTGGCTTTCGATCACGAAACGCCCGCCCAGCACCGCCCCGACACCCAAGTGCGTACCTGCCGCAGGCTCCTGTTGAGCGGGAGGTGGGCTGTCGGGCGCCGGCTCTGCGGTTACCGGAAATAGGTCGACAGTGATGCCCTCCTCCGCAGTGCCGCTCTGGCGCTGCGCGAGCTTGGATTTAATGGAGTGGAATAGGTCATTCCACTCCAAGGAGTCCTCTGCGGGATTGCGCCGCTGTCGTGTCATGAGTGCAGATGTAAGGTCATTGTCGACCCCAGCCTACCTCGTTACTCACCATAAGACTGAAGACCGATCCGCACAAAACCACTGGAATTGCCGCACAAATTGGCGCCATGTGCGCCAATTCACATCTGCAAGGCCGAACGCTCTGCAACCCACCGCGTCGGAGGCTCGCTTGACCCTCCCATAACTTTCAAGTTATGGTTTATCCGATGCAAAACACCAGCGACATGCTATTCAAAACACTGTCAGATCCAACCCGCCGCGCGATTTTCGAGCGCCTGGCGCGCGACGGAGAACACTCCGTGCACGCTTTGACGAATCACTCGGGAGTCTCGCAGCCGATGGTGTCAAAGCACCTCGCCGCGCTCAAAGCAGCAGGCCTGGTGCGCCACCGGCGCGACGGTCGAGAGACGCACTACAGCGCCCGTCCGCAAGCCTTGGGCCCGATGATCGATTGGCTCGGCGCTTACGCGGAATTCTGGCGCGAGCGGCTCGACCGGCTGGAAACGTTGCTGACCGGGATGGATCAGTGATCCATATAGGGGCGGAAGCCTCAGAGAACTAAACCGGCATGATCAAGGGGCTGGAAGATCGAGCGGTTTGCCGAATGCTCCATTCAGCTTATTGTGCCTTGGCAGCCTTCGCTCGGTCCTTCACGGTTGCCAGGTGCGCGTTGGCCGCGTCCTTACACTGTTTCTGAGCATCGCCTTCGAGTGCCTCGCATTTAGCCAGGGCAATTTTCGTCGCGCCCTCGGTCTCCGTGACGGCTGCGTCGGCGACGGCTCCGACACTTTTGTCGGCCGCTTTCGCCGCCAAATCGGCCTTCTCCTTGGTAAGGTCCTCCGCGGCTTTAGCCTCTGTTTGCTTCCTGGTCTCATCGGCCTTCGCATTGGCATCGGCCGCGTCGCTGGTTGCTTTCGCAACGTCAGCCTGAACCTTCTCAGGGGATTGGGCTTTGTTGCAACCCGAAATTCCCATCGTCGCGCTGACCAGCAGCGCACAAATGACCGCGTATTTCATTTTGACTCTCCCACGCGGCAACGCGCCGCACCGTCCTAAGACGATACGCCCGCGCCATGGCACCACCTCATTCCCTTGCCCTAATCCGCGCGTAGGATGTGTCTTACAACGTGCCATAATGACTCGCTTTGGGCCTGCATCCCTGGGGATTTCTCGCGTGACGGATTCGAAAAAAGCAGTTTTTTTGAGCTATGCAAAGCAGGATGCGGAAGCAGCGGCGCGAATCTGCCACGCCTTGCGGGCGGCCGGACTCGAGGTCTGGTTCGATCAACGCGAACTGCGCGGCGGCGATGCCTGGGACGCCGCCATCCGCAAACAAATCAAGACCTGTGCATTGGTCATCCCCGTGATTTCGTCGAATACGCAGGGACGCGCCGAGGGATATTTTCGCCTCGAGTGGAAACTGGCCATAGACCGCTCGCACCTGATGTCCCATGACCGTCCTTTTCTGATACCCGTGGTCATCGACGAGACCGCGGAAGCCGACGATCGCGTCCCCGACAAGTTTCGCGATGTGCAGTGGACCCGCTTGCCGGATGGGCACACCTCCCCCGCTTTCGTCGATCGAATGGCGAAGTTGCTGGAGCAGGATACGGACGGCGCGCCAAGCTCCGTTGCACCGCCGGCGGCAAAGAGAGCGCAAGCGGCATCCCAGGGCACCGCGCCCGCATCCGCGCCGGAACCTTCGCCTCCGTCGCCACGGCGTTTCCCAATCGGCTGGGCGGCCGCGGCCGTGCTGCTGCTGGCGGGTGTCGGCGCGTGGGCGACCCGGCACGTCTGGCTGCATCCGCCGTTGATCGTCCCCTACTCTCACGAAGATCGCCGCATGACTTATGCGGTGCTGCCGTTTCAAGCGCCCGCCGACGATACGCACGCGGTGCAGATCGCGAAGGCAACCGGCGATGAGCTCCATACGATGCTCGAGAGCCGCAAGGAATTGGTGAGCGTCGTGCCTCGCGCAGTTGCCGAAGGTGCGGTGGCGCATGAAGCCGGGACCGCCAAGCTCGCAAAGGAACTCGACGTACATTTCCTGGTTCGCGGCACCGTCGCGCGAAACGGCGACGGCTACAAGGTAACCGTGGTGGGTCTTGATGGCGACACTGAGCGCGTGCTCACGACTCAGTCCGTGATGGTGGCCGGGAACGAACTGACGCCCCACTGGCGCGACGAAACAAGACAAGTAATGGGGGAGCTGGTGACCACCGGCATACAAGCGGAGGTCAAAAGCGCCCGGAACAAGCCCTTCGATGAACTCGATGTTCGCGACCTGACTTTCCGGGCCACGAATGACTGGCATGCCAATCGCGCCACCGAGGGCAAAGCCGCCAACCGCAACGCGAATGAACTTCTCAACAGGGCGCTGGCGAAGGCGCCGGGCGATCTTTACGCGCTGCGCACCGTAGCGACGATCAACCTGTGCGACTGCGTCAATGCTTGGTCCGCAAACCCGGATGAGCAAAAGGCGATCGGCGCCGCCGCCATGGAGAAATACCTGCGAATCGATCCTGATTCACTTTATATGTTGGGCCAGAAGGCCGGTCTCTACCAGTTGCGTTTGCGGTGGGAAGAGTCGCTGGCGATCACGGACGACATGCTGGCGAAGGACTCGACACAGGCATACGCGCTCTCGGTAAGAGCGACGGCGCTGCTGCGCCTTGGCCGGCTCAAGGAAGCCCAGGCAATCGAGGACGGGCTGTTAGCCCGCAATCCAACCGACTGGACAGTGCAATCGACCGTTGCGGATATCTACTTCGCAGAAGCGGACTATGCCCGGGCGGCGCAGTTCGCCCAGAAGGCAGCTGCGCAAATGAGTGAGGCCGACCTACGCGATCGCGTCTCGGGCCTGATCAGGCTCACATTGATTGCATCGGAAGCCCGTCTCGGCCATATGGAAAGAGCCAAGGCCGCGATGGCGGACTTCACCACGACGTTGCCGGAAGTCAAAACGATCACCGCCATCAAAAAGTGGCTGCATCCGTCCGCGGATCTCGCCGATTTCGAGCCGCTCTATGACGGTCTGCGCCTGGCGGGCATCGGCACCTGATTCGTCGAGCGCCAATACGCTCGGTGCGCTCTTACGGTAATGGGAAGACTGGAACTCCGCGGCCAAGCCCCTCGCGTCTCCGCGGCGCTTGGGATGAGCTACCAGGGGATCAGATGCCACTCGGTCTGACGGCCCGCCAGATAACGTACGCCCTTGCCGTCGAACAGCGCGCCCTGCTCCAACATGATCTGCACCCGCTGGCCGCCCCATTCCGGCAGTGAAACGGCGACATTGCCTTCGATCGCGTACACAGTGTCGCGGTGCACCGGGTAATCGCCCGTTACCGGTGTCGGGCCTTGGTTGTCCCACATGCCGATCGTCGGCCCCAGGGAATGCCCGAAGAATCCCAGCGGATGGCTGTAGGTGCTGCAGACAAGTCCTGCCGCCGCGCAGCCCTTGATCGTTGCGGCCAGGATCTCATTGCCCGAACGCCCTGCCTGGAACGAGCCGGTGAGTATGTCCTGCCAGCGATTGCCGCCGGCCAAGGCGGCCTTGAGCCCCGCAGGTACGCCTTCTTCATCAGCCTTGAGCACGTAGCCCATTTCCTGGGTATCGGTGCATAGCTTCAAGTAACAGAACCCGACGTCGGTATGTAAAACATCGCCCGCCTCGATTCGTCCCTCATCGCCGCAATGGCCGCCCGAGCTTCCGACGGGACAGGGCTCCCCGGCCCGCTGGCGATCGACGGTGGCCATGAACCATGGGCGCAGTCCGAGCGATTCGAAGCGCTCGCGGATGTACCAGGCAACTTCATCGGTGGTCGTGACCCCCGGGGTGATGACGCGGCCGCTGAAAGCCTCGGCAATGACGCCGCGCGCGATGCTGTTGATATGCGGATAGAGGGCTTGCTCGGCCGGCGTACGTGTTTCTATCCAGCGTATGACGAGCGATTCGGCGGACACGAGACGATCCGCATATCCGGGCGGCAGCACCTCGGCCAGACGCTCGTGCAGCGAATGGGTCAAGCCGTCCGCGGCCGGCCAGGTACGGGATACGTCTATGCCGATGTGCTTGGGGTTTCGCTCGGCGATCAAAGCGCCGAGCGCCTTCCACTGCGCGTCCAGATCGCCGCCCGACCATGCCGACTTGTAGGGGGCGCCGAGCGGGTACCGATTTACCGCCAGGCGCTCCAACGTACCGTCGGCGGCGCGGCTGAATACCAGCATGGTAGTGCGGCGCGCCGCGAAACTCGGCTGCGGCACGAGCGTGAAATACACCGGATCTTCGGCGTACTCGCGGTTGACCACGACCCACATGTCCAGTCCCACCTCGCTCATCAAAGCGGGCAACAGATGTTGCAAACGCTCCGTCAGGATACGGTTCTCGGGTTCCACGCGTTCATGCGGCGGCAGCACCGCATAGTCGGCGGCAGTGTCGATGCGCCGCCCCTGCGCGGGCACCGATGAGGGTGTGCCGGATGCCGGTGTCGCCGCCACGGCGGCAGCGGCAAGCAGCAGCGCCGGTGCCGCGCCAAAGAATTCGACGAAGAACGGGCGCCTGCTCGGATCGGAAGAAGTCTTGCGGGTCATAATTTACCGTACGATGGGGCCGCCATTTTTTTTACTCGCGAGGACCGGTCTGAGCATCTTGGTGCGCCGGCTTCTCCGCCACGGCACGGCAGTCGTAAGGCGCGTCTCTCGCGCTGCAAAAATCCGGCCACTTCGTTGAACGCCAGATCGCAACGAGACCCAGCTTCGCCGCCAGCGCCATGAAGCGTGCATCGGCGCGGAATCTCGCGGCGAAAGGCCGGAAAAAAAGCGACGGGTTTTCGACATACGGTGCGTTTCGCAAATGCGTTCGCATCGCTCCGATGCCGGCATAGGCATCGTCGATCCGACCGATCACAATGAAATTGCCCGCCGCGCCAAACGCACTGTCCGGGCCGGCATAAAGCGCCTTGATCGCGTCTGCCGCCGCCTCGACCGCGGCTTGCGAGGAATGCTCCCTGGCATCCGATTCGAGTCGGAGCAGGCGCAGGCGCGCCGGGCTCTGGCCCTTCGTGAAGGCCGGATCGTCGAGCGTCGCGGCGGCCTTTGCCGGGTCGGCGTAACGCGCGGCCAGGATCGCCGCGAAACCCTTGAGGCCGTCGTTGTCGGGCCATGTCTTCAATGCGGTCGCCAGCATCGCCTGCGCTTCGTCGACGCGATCGAGGTCCGCGAGCACCACGATGACCTGCAGCGTCTTGGGCCAGAATTGGGGTCCGGAATTTGCGGCGCGTATTGCATAGTCGAGCGCCTCGCTCGTGCGGCCGACGTTGAGGAGACTGGAGGCATAGAAGTAGTTTCCGATGGGATCGTCGGGACTGAGCGTCAGCGCCTGGGCCAGATCGGCCTGTGCCGCAGACCATTCACCGATCTGCGTCTTGGTCATGCCGCGTGCCACCCAGGCGGCCGAGTTGCGTGGATCGATCGCGAGCGCGCGTGCTGCGGCATCCAGCGCTTCCTTGCGTGCGGCGGGCGCATCGTCGTCACTCGTCCCGACGATGAAGCCGTTCCATTCGGCAAGCGTGCCCCAACCCTGCGCAAAATCCGGGGCCAGCGCGGTGACGTCACGCAGGAGCTTGCGGGTATGAAGGAATTCGCCACTCGGCAGCGCTTCGCAAGCCTGAAGATAGACCTTGAGGGCGTCGAGACTGACGATCGAACGATCTCGCGCAGTCTCGTCGAGCGCGCAGACAAACACCGCGCCCATGCGTACCTCAGCCTCGTGATGCATGACGCCGGTCTCGGCGGCCGGCCGCGTCAGGCTGGTCGACCAGATGATCGCACCGTCCGCCACCGAGTTCAATGTCAGCGTCGCGTGCAAGTCGCGCGCCTCGCTGCGGACGCTGCCGTTCAACGTGAAATCGGAGGCGTTCGTGGCGGCCGCTCCGGCGGCTGTCCCGTCGAACACCTGCAGCTTCGAGCCGCCGGACGAGACGATTTGCGCGAGATCGGCGGCAAAGCCCTGCGAGAAGAACGCCGCCGCCTGATCACCGGGCAGCGTATCGAACCTGGCGACGCGGATGCTCGGCGCTCCGGCATGATCGGCCTTCGACCGATAAACAAAAAGCGCGGCCAGCAACGCGCCGATGGCGAACGCTGCGACGATCAGCGTCCTTCGACTCGGCCAACCGGGTAGGCGAGCGCGTCGGCCGCGTAAGCGCGGCGACGTGGTCGGGGGTGCCTGCGTGTCCAGCCATTCGATCAGCTTGCACCACGCCTGATCGTCCATCGACCCGTGCCAGTGGCACAGGTCGACGGTCTGTCTCAGCATGAATGCCAGGGGGATGGTGCACGGTTCGATGAGCACCGGCACGAGCTTGGAATTGTTTTGCGCGTAGTGCGCTTCGCTGCGGACATAATCGGACGCGACCGACTGCGGCGACCACAGGACAATGACGCTCGCCGCCGCGGCGATCTCCTGCTCGATCGTCTCATCCCATGCCTGGCGCGGAGTCAGGCCTTCGTCCCACCACACCGTCCGGCCGCTCTTGCGGAGCGCGGCGACGATCAGGGCAGCCCGGGCGTGATCCTCGCGCTTGTAGCTAAGAAAGATGTCGTTCATGCCGATGCCCAAATCTCAGTCGCGAGGCACACTACGCCGCGGCGCTAAGTAGTATCTGCCAGAGGATTCGGCCGTGCAGGAATTCCATTTCGGATTTGACTATATCGCACTGTCCGCTTCGAGGCAGTAATTTCACCAGAACCGGTTGCCTCGGCCGCGCGCAACGGAGAGATCAATTTGTCGGCCACGCTGGAAGCGGCGGTCTGCGTGCGTTCTGATGCCGCAGTTTGCTCTTTGTCGGAATCGCAATCCCGCGTCGCGGAAACGCTTTCCGCTCCTTGCTGCGGTTGATTTCTTGCTACTCCCCCCGAACAGTTGCCTTCAGCGCGGCCTTGATTCTAGCGAAGCTCTCTAAACAGGTGGGCATTGGCAGCGCTGACAGGCAGTAACTCGTCACGCCCCTTGAGCTTCACCTCCAGCCTGCCGCGAAAGGTGCGGTAGATGGTGTCGATGGCGCCGACGTTGACCACCACGCTG
>DATAVX010000087.1:0-271406 GCA_036267535.1 Steroidobacteraceae bacterium | reverse complement strand
GCGAGGCCAGAAGCCGCCGCGCCACCAACCGCCCCGCCACGCACCGCCGTGCCAACCTCCGCCGCCGTGCCAACCTCCGCCGCCGCGCCAGCCGGTCGAATAACCATGGTTGCCTACGAAGCCGCGTCCGGCAAAGCCGTGTGAAGCGACAGCGCCGTGGAATGCCCCCACATGACCTGCGCCGGCGAAATGCGCCGGTCCGGCAAAGTGGCTGGGGCCGCCAAAATGAGCGCCGCCGGCATGTCCAACCGCACCGTGGCCGCCGCCAAACGCGTGGCCACCGCCACCGCCTGCGTGGCCACCGCCACCGCCTGCGTGGCCGCCACCGCCGGCATGGCCCTGCGCCAATGCCGGTCCCGCGCCCGCCAGAATCAATCCTAGGGTGCTAACCGCCAGAAGAACGCCTTTGCCCTTGATGCTCATTTGCCTCTCCTTGCCAGACCGCGCAGGCCGTCCGGCTTCATCGACATAACCAATAAGACCCTAAGGTTGTTAACGCGGTTCAAGGCATTTGGTGTACATAACAACAGCTTAATTACGCAGCGCTGCATTTAACATGAGATAGGCCGTTCGGCCGGGCGCAGGCTCGAAAAACCTCGAATTCGTCTCGTTCACGATCACAGAACCTACATAGGCACGATTTGCCAAATTATCAAGCCGGGCGAATTCGCTGAAATGCCAGTGCTTCGTGTCCTGCTGGAATCCTGCGCGCAAATTGGCCACCCAATAGCCCGCGGCCTCCGCTGAGTTGCGGTCATCCGCATAGATTTTCGACCGGTTCAAAGCCTCGAAGGTGGTGGAAAAACCCAGCGGCGCAAAACTCCAACTCACCGCAAGATACAGCGTATTTCGTGCCACGGCAGGCAGAAAGGCACCCGCCGCGACAGGCACAAAATTGGCAGGCGGCGGTCCAGTCGGATTGCTGAGCGGATTGCAGGGCGCCGCGACGCAGGTGAAGTAAGACTGCGCCACGACGGCCTTGATGTACGTATAGGCGAGCCGCGCGCTGAATCCATCGGACCACGCTGTATCCAAGCCCAGTTCCAGTCCGCGCCGCGTGGTCTCGCCGATGTTTTGATCGACCGTGCGGCCGCCGGAGTTTTGCAGCACCGAGAGTTCATCGGTGGTTCTGATGTAGAAAGCGGCGAGATCGATGCGCGCCTTTTCATTGCCCGCCTTGATGCCGGCTTCATAGTTGTCGCTGCGCGCCGGCTTCAATCCGAAATTCAGCCCGGGCAGGCTGCCGTCCACCGAGCGATACGCCAGATCGTTCAACGTCGGCGTTTCAAAACCCTTGCCGTAGGATCCGTAAAAATTGACCGCGGAACTTGCTCGGTAGGTCACGCCGGCGACGGGGTTCACCGCGGAATATCGAACTTCGCTGTCGGCCGAATCGAGAAGCGCCAAGTGGCCGTGCGAGGTCACCTCGACGAGACTGTTGCGCACGCCGGCCACCAGACGCCAGCGCTCGGCCGGGTCCCACTGTGCCTGGAGGTATTGATCGAAATCGTACACATGATTGGCCTCGTCCCGCCGCAGCGCTCCCTGCACGCCCAATTGCGCGCCGATAAAATTGAGATAGCCTTTGCGCGCTTCCGCCAAATCGTCGTAGTTGAGGCCGGCGACGAGCAGCAGCGGCGTGCCTGCCACCGTACGTTGATCCGCCACGTGCAGATCGGCGCCCCAATAGACCCGGTCCAAGTCGATCACACCGCCGGGATAGAGCGGCGCGGCTTGCTGCGTCGCTTGCGGTATGGCCTGAAACTGCGTCGTAGCACGATGCCCGGAATACATGCTGGCAACGACATCATCGGCGGCGCTCAAGTGGTTGTCGTACACCAGGCCGAGTTGTTCTTGGGCAAGCGACTTGCGCGTGTTGTATTGAATGGCGCTGACGCCCGCCTGCCTTGGATCCGCCGCCAGTTGCTCACGCGTGAGCCCCAACGGATCTTGAATGAACGGTGTCTGCACGGCGTTCGCCACCAGCGTGAGTTTCGATGCGTCGCTCAAGTTGCCGCTCGCCTTGGCATTGAACAGGTTGCGTTCCGCAGCGGAATGCACGCGGTAGCCGTCGGTTTGGAAGTGCGACGCATCTACCACGTAGTTGACCAGACCCTCGTCTCCCGTGGTCTTCGCGGCGTAGCGCTGCGTGTTGAAGCTGCCGTATTCCGCGTCTCCGCCGAACAGAAACCCCGGCTTTGCATCCTCGGTGAATATCGCGATGACCCCGCCCGACGAATTGCCGTACAGCGCCGAGAACGGCCCTCTCAACACTTCGATGTGATCGGCGCTGCTCAGGTCAAATTGCGAAAATTGGCCTTGACCATCGGGCATGGTTCCCGGAATTCCATCCGAGTAGAGCCGCACGCCGCGAACACCGAAACTGGAGCGCGCCCCGAAACCGCGCACCGACAACTGCAAATCCTGCGCATAATTCTGGCGGCTCTGGGCCGAAACTCCGGGAACGGTCAGCAAGGTCTCCGAGAGATTGACCTGCAGCTGACCGTTGCGGATGGTTTGCGAGTTGATCCGATCGATCGATACGGGCAGATCGCGGCTGTCCTGCGGCGTGCGGGTGGCGGTCACCACCACCGACTCCAGATCTGCGCCGCTTTCACCGCGAGCGGCCCAAGGCACACTCAGGAGCGCGGATAGCACGGCAACACTGACCGGCACATTGGCTCGACGCATGCTCACCATGAAGTCTTCCCCAAATTCTTACGTTATGTCCGCAACTTCAGCCGCCGCAACTAAAGTACCCTGCCTTGTTGCCGCTATTTAAGGACTTGAGCAAATCTTCGCACAATCAGGGATTGCGCACGGCACGTATCGCACTGATTGTCGCCGCCGGGGTCACTGCGGCCGTCGCGCGCGACGTGCATTCGGATCTCTCCGTGAGCGTCACCGTGCGTTCCGTGGCCAGGATCGAGCACGAATCGGCGCCCGCCGGCTTGGAGATCTCTGCTGCCGACTTGCAGCGCGGCTTCGTCGACGTGAGGCAGCCTACGCAGTTCACCGTCCGCAGCAACAGTCCGAACGGTTTTGAACTCGAGATCCTGACCGTCGCCCCCCTGGTTTCATCCATGATCATTGGAGGCCTGAATTCGGATTTGGCTCTCGGTGCCGAAGGCGGCACCATCGTGCAGCGCTGGCAAAAAGCCCAGGCACTGAATCTCTCTTTGAGGTTTCGATTCGCGCTCGCGCCCGGTCTTGCTGCCGGAAATTATCCCTGGCCGGTGCGCCTGGCGGTACGCCCGCTCGAATGAGCTAATACGTTACCGTTACGGTAATGACATCGCTGTAGCTGCCGGGTGCGACGTCCTGCAAGGCGGGAATGCGGCCGTACATGGTTCCGGTCGCGAAATTACTGCCGCCCGCCGGCACCACAAAAGGGCCTGCGCTACCGCCGAATGATCCGCCGCTGCCGTCGCCCATGATCTGGCTGTACGCCGTGCTCCAATAGATGTTGTAGTTGAGCGCGTTGGCTCCCGAGAACATCTTGCGCGTCGCGTAGCTGCCGCTCAAGCCGGCGCTCAATGACAAATTGACGGTCACATTGGCAGAACCCGTGCCGCTGCCATTGCAGGTTATCCGCAACGTGCCCGTGGATGCATCAGCCACCGCGCTCAGGGGGTTGTAAACGCCAAAGGCAATGCTGCCGGCGCTCACGCTGCAGTTGACGGTCGTGGCTGCGTGCGCAAGCGGCGCGAGGCCCGCCAGCATCGCGCCGGCAAGAGACGTACGGATGTTCATCGGTTGCGCACCGTCTGGAGATCCTCGTGACAGGGCACGGTTCCCATATCGGGCAGCGGGTCATCGGGAGGCGGCGGCTCCAGGCGAAAACTGCAGTGGCCGCCCGACCAGTCGGCCTGCGCCCGCATGCCATGATCGTAGCCGGTGACGTACACCATGCCGTCCATGACCACCGGAAACTGCACTCCCTTCAAGGTGACCGTTGCACCCACGGGAACCGGCTTGCCGTCATCGGTGACCAGGCGAAATGTGCCGCTGCGCACGCGCTCCACCGGAAATCGAGCGATCACGCCGCTGCGATACGGCGGCGCCATGATGGTGCTGCCGGCGCCGATGGTGGTATCCAAGGGCAGATCTTCGGGCGTGATGCTGATGTGATTCGCTTCATAGGGCCGCAAGTTGTAAAGCAGCGCCCTGCCGCCGGCATCGGTGTGCGTCGTGAGCTGATTCTCTACATACACCGGCACATCCGCGAGCCCGGCGACATCCACCATAGCGAAGCTGCCGTTGACGGAGCGCGTGGCATTCAGCTGTCCATCGAGGAAAGTCATCGCGCCGGACAAATAGGCGCTGCGCCCGGCGAGCCCCTGATTGCGCGCCGCTTCCACCTCCAGATCCACGCCCCGCAACTGCTGGCGCCAGTCGGCGTCGTAGTTGCCCGCGGTGGAGAGGCTCAAGCGGTAGCCGCTGCCCGGGCCCACCGGCGGACTTTCCGTGAGCGAAGCGACGACTTCGTTGGCGGGGCCACCGCTGCCGCTTCCGCCGACGGAGGTTAGGGTGGCCGCGCGCCGAGAATCCAGGGGCAGCACGAAAATCAGGTAGGCGCTGGTGGAATTCTGTGCGCCGCCGGGCATCGCCGCCGTGCGCGTTTGGGTCAGCGTCAAGTTGAGCGAGCCCACGCGGCCGAAGCTAATGCTGTGCGTCAGCCCGAGCGTCTGTTGCGTGGGCGAATCGCGATAAGACTGACGCACATACGCCAGCGAAAGCGAGCCGAAGCGTCCCAGCCCCATTCCCGTTTGCATCAGACTGCGCTGCCGAAATCGCATGGCCCGATCGAGCGGCTCTCCGACCTGCGAAAAATCCCTGCTGGCCCACAGGCTGCTGGCCACAAAGCTGGTATTCGTGCCGCGATGCTCGAGGCCAAATCCGCTCAAGTAGCCCGTGCCGAACGCATCTCCGCCGCCGGCAGCGGTGAAATTGACGAGGCCGATTTGTCCCACTCTGAATGCTGCATTGAGACCGGCGGCGCGCGCATCGCCGGAAAGATATTCGCCATGGCCTTCCAGCGTAATGCTGTCGGTGATGCCGCGGCGATAACTGAGTTCGCCCAGCATCGGACCGTATTGATTGCTTTCGAGGGCATAGTCTTCGCGAATCTTGCCGAGATTGACCGAGTATTGAGACAGGCCGGCGGCGAGCAGCGTGGTGCTCGAATAGAAGGATTGCGTCACGACTTGTTCGCGCCCCAGCGCATCGCGCACCACCACACTGACATCGCCGGTGCCCGACACGGCAGGCAGCCGGTCGATGATGAAGGGACCGGGCGGCAGCTGGCTGCTGGTCACCAGTTGGTTGTTGACGAACACATCCACGGTCGACGGCACGGTGGCGGTGCCGGAGGTGGCAAGCAGCGGCGTCGTCAATAGATCAGGCCGCAGGCCGAAGTTTCGGCTCCAGCGCACGCCGGCATAGCGCTCTGCGTTGCCCCAGCTGCCGCCGTCGCTGATGGCATCGCCCAAATTCAGGGTTTCGAGCGTGGCGGGAAAATCGCGCGTGAAGGTGGTATCCAACCGGACTACTTGATTGTCGATGCCGCCGTAACGCGCAACCGCCGTATCGGTCAGCACGCCGGCACCTGCGAAGACACCGAGTTCCGCGAAGGCGCCGCCGCTGTTCTGTGCATTGATTTGCTGCGCGGCGAGTTGATAGTTGAGGAAGGCGCCGGGCGAGGCCGGCGTGATATCCGGCGAGCGGCGGTCCGCCGCGCTGAAATGCGTCGTGTCCCTCGAGGTTGGGGACACGCTGATCACGGCCCGCTGCGATGCCTCGTCGATGTTGACCGAGCATCCGGGAATGGCTCTCGGCTCGAAAAAGCGCCGGCCTTCATGCATGAAGGGTGCGGTCGGCGGCACGCGCAGGCGCAGCCGCTCGAAATCGCCCTCTTCCAGGTATAGCTGCCCTTGCGGTCCGCGAAGCACCACGATCATTTCCCCAGGCTCCGTATCGCTCAAAGTCACTTCCAATACCGCCTCGGTCAACGTAGGCGGATCGGCAGCGGCCGCGCGGGCGCTGAGGCAGAGCATCAAGCACAGCAGGCCGGAATATGTCCGCAGCGCGTAGCCAATTCGAGTCAGCCTTGTCATGGGCGCGCGCCAATCAGCGGCTCTTAAAGATCGCTGGGTGCAACGTCGGCCGAAAAATCTCCTTGGTCGCTGTGACCCCGGATCGGTATTGCGCCCTGTTTTTTCGCATCGGCCGGCGGAGTCAAGGTCCAACTCATGCGGCTCCCCGGCAGCACGTACTTGGACGTGACGCCGCGCAGGGGCATCAGAGAGCCCGGAAACCGAACCTCGAAATCGGTTATTTGCATATGTCCGCTGCCGCTGTTGGTCGCTGCGAGTTCGAGCTGGCCGTTTGGCAGCCAGCGCGATTGCCACGCCAGTTCGGCAGCGGCCTTGCCGTGCGCAGGCGCGACGAACACGGGAATGCTCAGGCGCAATGCGACGCGCAAACCGGTGAAATCCTTCGGTGCCGCCTGCGGCACTTCCTCGAAGATCACCCGATAGGTCAATTCCTGCGAAGGATCCGGCTCGCGCCGCAAGGCGACTCGAATGATTTGCTGACCGTTGGCCGGTATCTGCAACACCGGCGGCGTGGCCAGCAGCTCGCGCGTGTCGTCGAGCTGTTCCGCGCCCTCTTTCTGCGACCAGCGCACCACCCGGATTTGCACCACGACCGGGCTGTCGTCGGCGTTCATGATGGTGAGCGCCTCGGTGCGGTGGGCGCCGGTGAGCTGCGCGCGAATCGGTGAGATGTTGAATGTGCTCGCGCTCGCAGGCGCAGCGATTGCCGCGGCGAACAGCAGCGAAGCAAGCAGCGTTCGCATGTCCTAGTAGGTGACGGTGACGGTGACGGTGTCGGTGTAATTTCCCGGAACCGCGGCTTGGTTGCCGGCGCTATCCAGCAATTGCCCGAACACCGTGACCGCATTGGCCGTTGCGACGCCTGCACCGGTGCCGGCCACCGTCTTGCTGGTGCCCGAGCCGTCGCCAAAAACGTTGGCGAACGCGGCCGTGGTGAACAAATTGTACTGCAGCGTGTTGGCGCCCGAGGCCATCAAGCGCTGTGCGATGGTGCCGCCCGTGGTGGTGCCGCCATTGAGCGCAATCGTGTAGGGCGTGTTCTTGGTGCACTTGACGCTGATGGTGCTGTTGTTCGCGATGGCGCCGCCGCCGGGCGTGTAAGGATTGAAGGCGAGCGTCGTGGCCGTCGCGGAACAAGTCGCCTGCACCGTCGCTGTCACCGCAAAAGTAGCCGTCGTGGTTGCTGAATTCGCGGCACCGGCCAGCGCCGCGCTTAAGATCAGCGTCATTGCTTGAATCTTGCGCATGGAATCCTCTAATTTTTCAGAATCTATCAAATGCGCGGCGGGACCCTGGGGCCGCCGCCGCCAACTTCCTTAAACTCAATAGCTGACGGTGACGGTTATCGTGTCGCTGTAGCTGCCGGGCACTGCGGCCTGGTTCGTGGCGCTGTCCGGCACTTGACCGAACACCTGGACAGTGTTGGCGGTCGCAACTCCCAGGCCGGTTCCGGCGATGGTGCCCGTGCCGCCGGTGCCGTCGCCGAAAATCGTCGCCAGTGCAGCCGTGGTGTACAGGTTGTACTGCAGGGTATTGGCGCCGGATCCCATCAGCCGCTGCGCGAATGCATCGCCCGTGGTCGAGCCCGCATTCAGCGCGACGGTGAAGGCGGTGTTTTTGCTGCACTTGACGCTGATGGAAGTATTGCCGGTCTGCGCGCCGCCGCCCGGGGTGTAGTTGGGGAATGCCAAAGTAGCGGCCGTCGCGGAGCAAGTCGATTGCACCGTCTCAGTCACCGCGAAGCTCGTGGTGGTTGTGGCCGCTTGTGCAATACCCGCAGCCATTACTCCGGTTGCGAGGGTTGCGGTGAGAATCTTATGCATGAAAACTCCTAAAATTGCCGTGTGACATCATTGCCGGGATTCCCCGAATGCGGCTATTTTTGCCGGATGCCGCTAATTCGTTGTGACCGCTCTCTCAGATCGGCCGGCTGAGGCTCAAGTTTTGCGGCAATCTGCCGGGCCCATCGCAATTTGCGGGCATTTGCCGAAGATCGGCGCGGGACGGCATCTCTCTTCGGCGCCGATTTGTGTGAACCAATTCCCTGTTGGCGGGGACGGTGCTAGGATTCCCGGGTCACCTTCCGGGTATCGTTTGCACCGACCAAAGCATCGCCACGAGTTTCGCGTCGCGCTGATCGCAGCGCTGGCGCTGATATGCGCCCAAGTGGGCGCGATGGCGCATGCCTATACGCACGTGCCGGAAAGCTCCTCGGTTTCCGCGCAACAGGCGAAGCTCGGAATCCACGATCTTTGCAAAGACTGCCTGAACTTCGCCCCGTTGCTCTCGGCGGCCGGTGCCCCTACCGCGCTTCCGTTTGCCCTTCCGCAGGCCTGCAGCCTTGCGCCGCAAGCGCGGATTGCCCGTCTGGTCGAACTCAAGTTTCGTCTCGCCTTTCGTTCCCGCGCTCCTCCCGTCACGCCCTAAATCTTAGAGAAGATTTTTTCAGCCGCTGAAGATCAGCGGCTCAAGGCTACTGGCGTGGAGTTCCCGACTCATGTTCAATTTCAAATTCTTCAGGGCGCCCCTGGCGCTCGTGTTATTTCCCCTATTTTGTGTACCGCGCGCGCAAGGCGATGAGACGGAAAGCTCAATACCTGCTGTCGATGAAGTAGTTGTGATCGCGCAGCGGCTGAACGAAGCCCGCAACGGCATCCAAACGCAAACCGGCGCTTCAACCTATACGATCAACGAAGCGGCGATCGGTGCTCAACCGGGCGGCGATAACAGTTTATTGAATCAGGTGGTGATGCAGGCTCCCGACGTGGCGCAGGATTCGTTCGGTCAATTTCACGTTCGCGGCGAACACAACGGCCTGCAATACCGGCTCAACGGCATCATTTTGCCGGAAGGGATCAGTGTATTCGGCCAAGCGCTCGATCCCAGGCTCATTTCCTCGATGACCCTGATTACCGGCGCGCTGCCCGCGGAGTACGGCCTCCGCACGGCGGGTATCATCGATTTAAAAACCAAGAGCGGAGTCATCGATCCGGGCGGCTCCGTGTCGATTTACGGCGGCAGCCATGGAACCATCGAGCCGAGCTTCAACTACGGCGGCAGCGAAGGCCGATTCAACTATTTCGTCTCCGGGGACTTTCTTCGCAACGATCTCGGCATCGAGTCGCCCGACGGCCGCTCGAGCCCGGACCATGATCACACCACGCAGTATCATGAATTCGCGTATCTTGAATACATTCTGGACGAAGAGAATCGCCTGAGCGCCGTGCTGTCGAGTTCGGCGGCCAAGTTTCAAATTCCAAATCGGGCGGGTCAGGTGCCGGGCATCACGAATGCCGACGGCACGCCGCTCACGGTCAACGGTCAGACGACCTATCCGAGCGATGCGCTGAATGAAAATCAGCGGGAGTTGAACCATTTTGCCATCTTGAGCTGGCAACACTCTCAAGGTGCATTCGATATTCAAACGTCGGTGACGGCGCGTTATTCGAGTTTGAATTTCGTGCCGGACCCGCTGGGCGACATGCTCTTCGACGGAATTGCGCAAGACGCCTATAAACAGAATGTTGCCTACGCATTGCAATCCGACGCTGCGTACAAGCTCAACGATGCGCACACGATACGAGGAGGCGTATTCCTGCAGAGCGACCGGTCGAAGAGCTTGACCAGCTCGGCAGTCATCGCGCTGGACGACGCCGGGAATCAGATCAGCGATGTCCCGGTCTCGATCTTCGACAACGGCGCGAAAACCGAATGGCTCGAGAGCCTCTACTTCCAAGACGAGTGGCAGTTGATTCCCACCGTCACGGTGAACTACGGGCTACGCTTCGACGAATTCACCGCCTTCACGTCCGGGCATCAGGTGAGCCCGCGGGTCAATGTCGTCTGGCAGGCCCTGCCCGATACCACCGTGCATGCCGGTTACTCGCGCTATATATCGCCGCCGCCGTTTGAATTGGTCGGCACCGAAACGGTGTCAAAGTTCGTGAATACGACCGCCGGCGCGCAAGTGCTGCAGGCAGATACGCCGCAGGCCGAGCAGGCCAATTATTACGACATCGGCGTTCAACAGAAAATCACCGATCAGATCACCGTGGGTGTGGATAGCTACTACAAGCAGTCGCACAACCTGATCGACGAGGGGCAGTTCGGCGCGCCCATCATCCTGACGCCCTTCAACTACAGCTACGCCAAGCAGTACGGGATGGAGCTGAGCAGCAGCTTCAGCGCAGAGGATTTCACGGCCTATTTGAATCTCGCCTGGCAAAGCGCCCGCGGTAAAAACATCGATTCGGCGCAATTCAACTTCGCAGCGGATGACCTGGCCTACATCGCCGAACACTACATTCATTTGGATCACGAGCAACGCGTTACCGCCTCTGGCGGCGCCTCGTACTCGTGGGGCCATACCCGCTTCAGCGCCGACTTCCTGGTCGGTTCCGGACTGCGCGCCGATCTACAATTGCCCGACGGCAGTTCCATCCCAAATGGGGCGCACCTGCCCTACTACGCTCAGATCAATCTGGGCGCGAGCCACGTTTTCCACTTGGACGGCGATGGCACGCTGACCACGCGGTTTGACGTCATCAACGTGTTGGACAAACGTTACGAGATCCGCGACGGCACAGGCGTGGGTGTAGGAGCACCGCAATTTGGGCCGAGGCGCGGCCTGTTTCTCGGCATATCGAAGAGCATCTAGCGAGCAGGAGCCTGCCCGCCTGATCGGACAGGCTCCTAGACTTTCTCCAGCGCGGCGTTCAAATCTGCGATCAAGTCGTCCGCGTTCTCTATGCCGACGGAAATCCGGATCAAGGCGTCGGTGATTCCGAGCCGATCCCGGGTCTGCTTGGTCACGCCCGAATGAGTCGTGCTCGCGGGATGCGATATCAGCGTTTCAGTGCCGCCGAGACTCACTGCCAGCTTGATCACCTGCAAGGCATCGAGCAGCCGAAATGCCTCCGCCTCACCGCCCTTCACGGCGAAGCCGAACGTCGATCCGGCGCTCTCGCACTGCTGCTTGAAGACCGCGCTGCGCGGATCGTCGCCGCTTAAAAAGCCCAGATAATTCACCGTTGCGATCTTCGGATGCTTGCGCAAGAAATTCGCCACCAGCGCGGCGTTTTCCGCGGATTTATACATGCGCAGCGACAAGGTCTCCATGGAGCGCATGATCATCCAAGCGGTATTCGGGTCCAACTGCGTTCCCAGCGCGCCGCGCAATTTCTTCACGGGGTCGACCGCGGCGCGGGAGCCCACGACACCGCCTGCGACCAAGTCCGAGTGTCCGCCGACATACTTGGTCAGGGAATACATGACCAGATCGACGCCGTGCGGCAGCGGCCGCTGAAAAACCGGTCCGAGAAAAGTGTTGTCGACGGCTACGGCCGGCCGGCCGCCGCTCTGGCGTGCGCCGATCATTTCGGATACTTCGCGCATGAGTTCAAGGTCAACCAGGCTGTTGGTGGGATTCGCGGGTGTTTCGACGATGATCAGGCAGACGCGGCCTTTGGATTCCGCGGCTTTCTGCGATGCGCGTGCGGCAGCGTCGAGCACGGCATCGCGATCATGGCCCTGATTGAATCCGACCGCACTCACGCCGAACCCCGGCAAGGTCTTTTCGATGAGCGTCTCGGTGCCGCCGTACAGCGGCTGGCTCATCAAGATCACATCGCCCGGGCGAACGTGCGTCCAAATGACCGTGGATATCGCCGACATGCCGCTGGAGAACACGGCCGCCGCTTCGCCCTCTTCCCACAAAGCCAGCCGGTCTTCCAAGACCTCAAGATTCGGATTGTTGAAGCGCGAATACACCAGGCCGGACGATTGGCCGGCGGTCGGCTCGCGTCGCCCCGAGGTGTAGTCGAAGAAGTCCTTGCCGTCCTGCGCCGTCTTGAATACGAACGTCGAGGTCAGGAAGATCGGAGGCTTCAGCGAGCCTTCCGACAAGCTCGGGTCGAACCCATAACCCATCATTTGAGTTTCAGGCTTGAGCACGTGTTTGCCGATTTTGCGCTTATGATACGTGTCGTAACTCACGCTGCCCCCAAGAAGTTAAAAATCGTGGCCCGCAATATAACACCGTGTCGCTCTTAATCATCGCCGCTGCCGCGTTCTTGTGCACGCTGCTGGGCGGGTTGCTGGCATTGCGTCTGCGCGACAAACTGCATCTGATTTTGGGCTTCAGCGCCGGCGCGGTGATCGGCGTGGCATTCTTCGATTTGCTGCCCGAGGCCTTGAGTATCGGTTCCCGATTCCATTCTCCGGCCGCGATTTTAACGTGGACCGGATTGGGATTCCTGTGCTACCTGGTGCTGGACCGGATTCTGCTGTTTCACGGCGCTGCCGCACCGCGCGGCCGCGTTGCCGCCGCGGTGCTGTGCCTGCATAGCCTGCTCGACGGAATTGCCATCGGGCTTGCATTCCAAACATCACGCGACGTGGGAATCGTCGTTGCGATCGCGGTGCTCACGCATGATTTTTCCGACGGCATCAATACGATGAATATCGTCCTCAAGAACCAGGGTAATCGCGGACAGGCGTTGCGCTGGCTGTTGCTCGACGCGTCGGCGCCGGTTCTCGGTGTTGTCTCGACCTACTTTTTCACGCTTCCCGGCGGCTCGTTCGGCGCTGTGCTTGCCTTGTTGGCCGGATTCTTTCTCTACATCGGCGCCAGCGAACTCATTCCCGAGAGCTATCACGCCCATCCGAAATTTCTCACCACGGCGATGACCCTCGCGGGCGCCGCAATGCTCTACATCGCCATCGCCCTCATTAGGCAGTAGCTCGCGTCGACGCACTGCCTGCGGAAGCGAGCACGATGCCGGCAATGGCGGTCCACTGCACAAGGGAGAGCACCTCGCCGAGAAATAGCAATCCCGCGACGGCGCCGAGCGCCGGATTTAGGCTCATCAGCACGCCGAAGGTGCGCGTTGCCATGCGGGGCATGGCGAACATCTCGAGCGAGTAAGGCAACGCGCTCGACAGCACCGCCACACCGAAGGCCGCCGGGAGTATGGAGAACGACAACAGCTGTGCGCCGCTCTGCGCGTAGCCGATCGGCACGATCATCAGCGCTCCGATCAGCGTCCCAAGCGCGGTTATCTGACCGCCGTGCGCGGTGCCGGCCCGGCGTCCGAACACGATATACAGCGCCCAGCACGCCCCGGCGCCGAGCGCGTAGGCGACTCCGGCCGCTGACAGAGGCCTGCCGCCCAACCCCAGCGGCAGCAAGGCGAGCAGGCCCAACGCCGCCAGCAGAACCCACACATAATCAACGCGGCGGCGCGACGCGAACAGCGCCACCCCCAAGGGACCCGTGAATTCGAGCGCCATCGTGATACCGAGGGGAATGCGGCTCAAGGCCAAGTAGAAGAAGAAATTCATCCATCCCATCGCGACGCCATAGACAATGACGGTGCGCAACTGGCTGCCGGTAAATCGCAGATGCCAGGGGCGCCATACCGCCAGCAGGATCAGCGCCGCAATGGCGAGCCGCAGCGCGGCCGTGCCGCCGGCACCGGCCAACGGGAACAGGCCCTTGGCGAGCGTCGCACCGAGCTGAAAGCACACCATTGCTGCCGACAATGCCGCGATCGGCACGGCAACTGGCGGGGAGTTTCGTTGGATGGTCAGCTCTCCGCGGCGTCGTCCTGCGGCCTTTCCGGCAGATGCAGGTGCTTCATCACCCGCTTGAGATTCCTGCGAATTTCGTTCAGATGTCCGAGGCTCACCGCCGTGCGCAACGCCTCCTTCAAGGGTTGCAACGGGTATCCGCCATAAGCGCCGGCATCGGGGACGTCGTTGGTGACGGAAGATCTGCCCGACAGCACCACATTGTCGCCCACCGTGACATGGGCGGTCACGACGGAATTACCGCCGGTGACGAACTGGCGTCCGATCTTGGTTGAACCTCCCATCATGAAGCCGGCCGTGAAGAAGCCGTTTTCGCCGAGATCGCAGTTATGTGCGATATGACAAATGTTGTCCAGCTTGGTCCCGGAACGAATGCGCGTCGACGTCAAGGTCGCTCGATCGATGGCGCAGTTGCTGCCGATTTCGACCCCATCGCCGATGACGACATTGCCCAAGTGGGCGATCTTGTGCGGCTTGCCGCCGGGGTCCAGGGCATAGCCGAAGCCGTCGCTGCCGATGCTGGTGTGCGGATGAATCTCGCAGTTCTCCCCGATCCGGCAGCGGGCACCGACAAACACCTGCGGATGCAAAATGCAATTTGCGCCGATCTTGGCCGCGTTCTCGACGACGCAATGCGCGCCGATCATGCAGCCATCGCCGATATTCGCGCCCGCTCCGATCACGCAATAAGGTCCCAGGAACACGCCTGCGCCGACTATCGCATCGCAATGCACCACCGCAGTTGGATGATGCTCGCCCCACTGGGTGAAGCGGCTCGCTTTCTGATCGAAATACTTCAAAAGGACGGCCATCCCCATGGGAATGTTCTTCACGGAGAAGCAGCAGCTGTCGGCATCGGCGATCGCGCATAGCCTGCCGGCCATGTTGGCGTGGACTATCAGAATCGCGGGTTTGTGCAGACGGGCCTCGGAAAGTTGCGCAGCATCAGTGACATAGACCAGGCTCTGTGCCCCGGCGTCTTCCGGCACATGGCAATGAGCGGCGCCGCTCTGCAGATTGCCGTGCAAAAATGTAAAGATATCCGAGTGGTGATTCTTGATGGCCTGAGCGCTTAGCATGCTGCTCCTAAAGAATCCTGCCTGATTTGATAATTTTTCGAACGATCCCGGAGACTACCATCGTCATCGAGACTTCGCGCGAACTTAAGATACCGATCAAACGCATCTCACGCGCGAGCCTGCCGTCGGACACCGTGGCTCTCGCCCGCGCTTTGCTCGGCAAGATATTGGTGCGTGAATTTAGCGGCGGCATCGCCGCCGGTAGAATCGTCGAAACCGAAGCCTATTTGCAGCATGAGCCGGCTTGCCATGCGTTTCGGGGGATGACACGGCGCAACCGTTCTTTATTCCTCGAGCACGGCCATGCTTACGTTTACCTGTGCTATGGAACGTCTTACCTGTTAAACGTCTCGAGCGAACCCAAGGGTGTCGGGTCCGGCGTGCTGTTGCGAGCGCTCGAACCGCTGTATGGCATGCCGCATATGCAGCGGAATGCGAGCCGCGTCAAGTTATCCGACCTGACGCGCGGGCCCGGCAGGCTGACCGCCGCACTCGGGGTGGACTTGAGGCACGACGGCTTGAATCTATTTACCGATAAGCAACTTTGGATAGGCAGCGACGGTCACAAGGTCAGATCGATCCGCCGGAGCGTGCGTATCGGATTGACCAAAGCGGCCGATCTGCGGCTGCGCTACTTTGCCGCCGGCAGCGGCTACTTAAGCGGTCCGAGGCGGCTGAATGGCAGGAGGAGTGTTTAGTGCGCATACCCTGGATACTCGGTACGGCCGTCATGGCGTCATTCTGCTCGCGTGCGCAAAGCGCGTGTCCTGCGCAGACCGCTATTCAAATGCAATTGAGCGGCTCCAGTATTTGCGTCGTGATCGACGATGCGAAACTGGCAAACCAGCAACCGCTGCTGCGCACCTGGATCGATCGCTCGGCGCATATCGTCGCGGATTACTATGGACGGTTTCCGGCACAGCTGCTCGCCATTCGCCTGCAGGGCATGGACGGCAGCGGCGTCGGCGGCGGCCGCACCACCAACGATTCAGGATTGATGATTCAGATGCGTGTGGGGCGCGAAACCACGGCCGCCACGCTCGCTTCGGACTGGGTTCTGGTGCACGAGATGGTGCACCTGGCGCTGCCGGAGATCGGAAGAAAGCATGACTGGCTGGCAGAGGGCTTGGCCACCTATGTGGAAGGGATAGCGCGCGCTCAGTACGGCAATCGCGATATCGCGGACGTCTGGGCTGAAGATCGCCACTCGATGCCCATGGGATTACCCCACCCCGGAGAGGGCGGCATGGATCAAACGCCGACTTGGGGACGCACCTATTGGGGCGGCGCGTTGTACTGCCTGCAATCGGACGTGGCGATTCGCGAGCAGACCGCCAATCGCGTCGGCTTGCAGACGGCACTGCGCGCCATACTGAAGGAGACCGGAGGCTATGCTTCCGAAAGCGACATCGGCGAAGTGCTGCGCATCGGCGATGCGGCGACCGGCACTCACGCGATGTATGGACTCTACCAGCAAACCAGGGCGACGCCGCAGGCTGCGGACCTCGATCTGCTTTGGACCTTGTTGGGGGTTCCTAGCGATCCCAAGACTCAACCGCTCGATGATCGCGCGCCGCTGGCGGCGATTCGCATTGCCATCACCGCGAAGCCAGGTGCCGGTGGCGCACCTAGTGCTCGGAAAAATTAGGCTCGCGCTTCTCGAAGAACGCCCTCACGCCTTCGACGCAATCCTGCGTCTCGAGAGTCATTTCCTGCGCGCTGCGCTCGGCGCGCAATTGTTCCTGCAGTGAATTATCGAACGTCGAGGTGTGCAAGGCGCGAATCTGTCCAAGAACCGCGCATGGCCCCGTGGCAAGCCGGTGCGCGACCGCGTGTGCCCGCGCGAGAAGCTCGCCGGTCGGCACCACGGCGTAAACGAGACCCCAGTCGAGCGCCGTCTTGGCATCGATTCTCTCCGCAAGCATCAGCGATGAGAGTGAGCGTCCGGCGCCTATGCGGCGCGCCAGGTGAAACGTGATTCCCGCATCGGGCACGAGGCCGAGGCGCGCAAAGGACGGCAGAAAGTACGCGTCGTCCGCCGCAATGATGATATCGCTCGCCAGAGCGAGACTCATGCCGGCGCCGACAGCAGCCCCGTTGACGGCGGCGACGATCGGAAACCTAAATCCGCTAAGACGCAGAATCAGCGGATCCATGAACCGTCGCATCTCGAAATGCGCCCGTTGGCGCGCTTCGGCAGATTTTAAATCAATGGAATGAAGGTCGAGGCCGCTGCAAAACACGTCATTGCTGCCGGTGATGACCACGGCCTTCGCGCCGCCTTCACCCTTTTGGATTTGATCGAGCGCCAGATGTATGGCGCGAATAACCGTGATGTCGATGGCATTGCTGCATGTCGAACGCTGCAGCGATAAAGTCGCGACTCCGTCGGATACCGTGAACGCTAAAGAATTCATGGTCTGTCCTCCTCTCCCCGGCTCAAGCCGGGTGCCCTATTCATGATCATGCCCCCTACCCATCGCTACCGCAAGGAGAGCAATCGGCCGCCGCAGGCTGCCCCAAACCAGCCTGGCGCGCCGCGACATCCAGGCCGTCGCGCCTCAGGCGGAATCATTGCGCGCCGTGCCTCGATACCGCAAGATTCGCGTGCCAAAACGCACCTTCTTCCTCCGGAGCTAAATTATGTCTACACGTTGCCCGCGCACGGGTGTACGGATTATGTGGCGCAGCGCAGTGCTGTTGTTGACCGCAACCGCCCTGCCCGCCCTGCCGGACCCGACGCTGCCGAGCGAAATACCAACCACTTTCGAGCCGCGCGTTGAGAGCTTCGACTATACCAAGCGCGAGGTGATGATTCCCATGCGAGACGGCGCCAAGCTGCAGACGGTCATTCTCATTCCGCGCGGCGCGCATCGCGCGCCCATCTTGTTGAGCCGCACGCCGTACGGTGCGACCATCCGGATCGCCAAGAACGCCAGCGCGCATTTGGACGCTCTGCTCGACAGCAATGATGTCGCGGATGATGCCGTCCTCGACGGCGGCTACATCCGTGTGGTTCAGGATGTGCGCGGCAAGCACGGCTCGGAAGGCGATTACGTCATGACCCGTCCCTTGCATGGTCCCTTGAATAAAACTCCGGTCGATCATTCCACCGACACGTACGACACCATCGACTGGCTGATCAAGAACATTCCTGAGACCAACGGCAAGGTCGGCATTCTCGGCATTTCCTACGACGGATTTACTTCGCTGATGGCGCTGGTAAATCCACACCCGGCGTTGCGGGCCGCCGTTCCGATCAACGCCATGGTCGATGGTTGGATGGGCGATGACTGGTTTCACAAGGGTGCGTTTCGGCAGGACAGTTTGACCTATGCTCATGGTCAGGAGTCGACCAGCGGCAGCGATATTTCCTGGTGGACGGACCATTATGACGACTACGACACCTGGCTCGCTGCCGGTTCAGCGGGCGAAATGGCGCGGCGTCACGGGCTCGAGCAGGTGGGCTTCGCTACCAAGCTGATGAGCCATCCCGCCTACGATCAATTCTGGCAAGACCAGGCCCTCGACAAGATCCTGGCCGCGCGCGGCGTGACGGTACCCACCATGCTGGTGCACAGCTTGTGGGATCAAGAGGATATCTACGGCAACATCGCGCTCTTCAAGGCGCTCAAGGCGGGGCAAGCCGACACCTCGAACATCTATCTGGTCATCGGTCCGTGGTTTCATCATCAGCAACGCCTCGACGGCAGCGCCATCGGCCAGATTCGCTTTGGCAGCGACACCGCCGACTACTTTCGCAAACACTTGCTGCGGCCATTCTTCGATCATTTCCTGAAGGACGACGCGCCGCCGCTCGGCATCGCGCAGGTGACGGCATTCGAGACGGGCACGAATCGCTGGCAACGACTGTCGGCCTGGCCCAGCGGCTGCGGCACGGGATGCAGCATCGGTACGCAAAAGCTGTATTTGCAGAACGGCGGCACACTGCGCTTAGGAGGCGTGTTGCAGGAAAGCTCGCGAGGCAAAGGCGCGGCCGATTTCGATTCCTACGTGTCGGACCCGGCGAAGCCCGTGCCGTTCATTCCAAGACCGATTCATATCGGCGGCGAGGAAGGTGCGAAGAGCTGGCAAACCTGGCTGGTGAGCGATCAGCGCGATGTCGCCTCGCGGACCGACGTCTTGAGCTTCGCGACGCCGGTATTGACCGAGGCGCTGAAGATCAGCGGCGAGCCCATCGCCAATCTCATCGCCTCGAGCACGGGAACAGACGGCGACTTCGTGGTGAAGTTGATCGATGTTTATCCGGATGAAATCGGGCGCGAGCCGAAGATGGGCGGCTACCAGCTGATGGTCTCGGCGGATATCCTGCGCGGCCGTTATCGCGATTCCTTCAGCGACCCGAAACCGATTCCGGCGGACCAAAAGCAAGTGTTCCGCTTCGCCCTTCCGACCACCAACCATATGTTCCTGCCCGGACACCGCATCATGGTGCAGGTGCAATCGAGCTGGTTTCCGCTCTATGACCGCAACCCGCAAAGCTACGTCGATAATATTTTCTTTGCGAAGCCCGGCGATTACAAAAAGGCGACGATCAAGATCTTCGACGGCGGATCTTCGGCAAGCTTTGTCGATTTGCCGGTGGTGTCAGGCGAGAAATGACGCTAAGAAAAGCGGCCGGGTGATCCTCGGCCGCTGCGTTCAGTTTGGATGCGCGCTTGTTTATTTCTCGCGCTCTCCGGGCTTTCTCTCTTCCGGCCTTGCGCGCTGTGCCTTCGGCGTTTTCGTGCCGTTGGTTTGCCCGGACCGAGCCTGCGCCGGTTGACCCTGCGCGCGAGCCCCGCTCGGTTGACTTGGGGTGCGCACAAAGTTGCGCGGCTGCCCCGGTTGTCCGGACGAGCCCGGCGCATGCACGCCGCGAGCATCAACCGCACCGCGAGCATCAACCGCACCGCGAGCACCAACCGCACCGCGAGCACCCACCGCACCGCGAGCACCAACGACACCGTTTGCATTGAATGCGGCCGGCCTCGGCGTCGCCGCAATCGCAGGATGGCCGCCATTGGTGCGCGCCATCAGTGAGGGGTTGTGCGCGGATTCTTGAAAATGCCGGCGCTGCAGGGACGTGGCCGGCACATGGCGCTCCGACGTCCATGCGCGTTCCTGAGCGGAGGCCACTGCAGTCGTGCCGCCAGGACCGCCGTTGTAGCTCACCTTGGTCACCGACACATTGCGCACGACAGTTTCGTTGTAGGTGTTGTGAATGACGGTGACATTCACATTATTGACGGCTCGATTGTAGGCAAAAGAATTACCCATCCAGCGGCCGCCCGCGAAACCCACGCCCACGTAGCCGAAGCCGTAGTTGATGCCGCCGTAGTAGCCGACGTGCGGGCCCCAGTAACCGGCGTGGAACCGGTAAACGCCACCCATGAAGCCCCAATAGGCCGGGGTCCAAAGAAAGCCGACGCGCGGCGGTTGCACCCAAGTCCCCGGCACCCAGTAGTACCCGCCCCCGCCCCAACCCCAATAGCCTGGCGTCCACATGTAGCCCTCTTCCGGGCACGGCGGCTGATCATAGTCCGGTAAAGGAGGCGGGGCTTCATTGGCCTGAACCTCGGCATCAACGTCAGTGGCCGGCTGCTCATCGGCCGGTTGCTGCTGCTCGTAGGCCGGTTGCTGCTGCTCGTAAGGCGCCGGCGGCGGGGGAGGAGGCCGCAGGTATCGGGGCGGGGGCGGCGGCGCTACCTCGCGCACGACGCAACCGCCCAACAGCGTCGCAGCCGACAAGAGCAGCGCGGCGCCGGCTATCGGAAGCCTTGAATCCAAAGAGTATTTACGAGTAGTAGCCATGGTTTCCCGCCGTTTGATGGTTATGCGACAGCGTACGCACAAGTACGCGGTTTACAGAATGCATAACGTCACAGTTCACAAACCGGCTGTCACTGTGAAGGGAACGTAACGCTGAAGCCGATCGCCGTCGCAGATCTGCGACGGCGCCGGTTGGCGGGGTATCGTGCTCGCGGCCTTAGGCGTCGATGGAGCGCTTAAAGGTCTCGGGCAAAAACACAAAGCCTATGACAACGGTAATTGCGGCCACGACGATGGGGTACCACAAACCGTAATAAATATCCCCGGTCGCGGCCACCATCGCAAACGCGGTGGTCGGCAGGAATCCTCCGAACCAGCCATTGCCGATGTGATACGGCAACGACATCGCGCTATAGCGTATGCGCGCCGGAAACAATTCCACCAGCATCGCTGCAATGGGCCCATACACCATGGTGACGTAGATCACCAGGATGAAGAGTATGAAGATGACCATGGGCTTATTTATCGCAGCAGGATCCGCCTTCTCGGGATAACCCGCAGCCGTCAGCGCACCCTTCACCTGTTTTTGGAAAGCGGCGATCGCTGCCTTGCGGTCGGCCCCCTTTACGCTTTTGGGATCAGGCGCCTGGAACGTATTGCTGCCGCTGCGAATCTTCGCCAGCGTTCCGGCCGGCGCATCTTCTCGTTGGTACGAGATGCCGGTCTTCGCAAGATAACTCTTGGCAATGTCGCACGAAGTCGAATCGAAGGGATTCTTACCGATGGGATCGAACTGAAAAGAGCATTCCTTCGGATCGGAGATGACCGTGACCGGTGCGGTCGCCTGAGCCTTATACAGCGCTGGATTGGCATAGCGGGTCAGTGCGCCGAATAACGGGAAGTAGGTCAGCAGCGCGATCAGGCAGCCGGCCAATATGATCGGCTTTCTGCCGATTTTGTCGGACAGCCAGCCGAATAAAATAAAGCCCGGCGTGGCCAGCGCCAGAGAGATCGCCACCATGATATTGGTGGTGGCGCCGTCGACTCTCAGAATTCGTTCGAGAAAGAACAGCGCATAAAACTGGCCCGCGTACCACACCACCGCCTGACCCATCACCGCCCCCAACAAACTGATGAGGACGATTTTCAAATTCGGCCAGCGGCCGAAAGCCTCGGACAGGGGCGCCTTTGAGGTCGAACCCAGGTTCTTCATCTTGACGAACACGGGGCTCTCGGCCAACTGCATGCGAATCCACAACGAGATACCGAGGAGAATCACGGAAATTAAAAACGGAATGCGCCATCCCCAAGCCTTGAAGGCCTCTTCGCCGAGACTCGTACGGGTGGCGATGACCATCAGCAGCGCAGCGAACAGTCCCACTGTGGCGGTGGTCTGAATGAAGCTGGTGAACAGTCCACGCTTGCCCGGCGGTGAATTCTCGGCGACATAGGTGGCGGCACCGCCGTATTCGCCGCCGAGCGCCAATCCCTGCAGCAATCGCAACGCCAAGAGCAGAATGGGCGCGAGAACGCCCGCAGTCGCGTAGGTAGGCAGCAATCCGACCGCAAACGTCGACCCGCCCATGATACCCATCGTGATCAGAAAGGTATGCTTGCGCCCGACCAAGTCGCCCAAGCGCCCGAACACCAGCGCGCCAAACGGGCGCACCGCAAATCCTGCGCCGAAGGCCGCCAGCGCAAAGATGAAAGCGGTTACCTCGTTGTTGACGCCCGAGAAAAATTGCGAGCCGATGATGCTGGTCAGCAGCCCGTACAAATAAAAGTCATACCACTCGAACACCGTACCGAGCGATGAGGCACCGATGATGAGCCATTTGCTTTGAACTGTTGCCGTGCTGTTCGGCAATCCGGCGTCTGCGGATGTGGTGGCCATTCTGCTCCCCTGCTTTTTTATAAGATTCGATAGCCGTAAACCGTAGCCAATCTATCGCATATCCGCCTTTAATGCTTCAGCGACGCCGCGGTGACGGCCGCTCTAAGTTCAATGAGCTTGGCCTTGATGGCTTTGGCATTCTCAGGCCCCATTCGAACCAACAGCTTTTGGCCGGCGGGCCGCGCCTCGAGGCTCTTATCGGCGTATGTGTACATTACATTCGGGCGCACCAAATCGATCGGCGTCTTAGGCTCCGGTGCCGCCAATAAGCTGTCGATGACTTCCACGAGGCGATCGTTGAAATAGCCGTTCGGGTACCCCAAATTTTGATACGACTCCTGGAATAGCGGATAGAAGTGAACATAAACCGCGGCCAATTGTTTCATGTCCAGATGACTGATCAGTGTCACCATCGGCTTGTAGCGTTCGAAATTGCGCTGATCCAAGGTGGCGTGCAATTCATCGCCGGTGGCCATGAACGAGCCGGCAATCGGATTGATGGGACGCTTCTCGACGGCCACCTTTTGGCGCGGCAGATTGTCGATGGTCACCACCATCTTCCGGACGAGATCCTGGGGTACCAGAAACTGCTTCACCGCATCCGCGCTGGTAAGCTGCGCGAGCGCTTCATGCAGCGGCGGATCGCTGTCGGCTAGGTTCGGCAAGGGTCCCGAGAGCCCGGCATTGTCGCCGGCCTTGGGTAAGGGATGCGAGATTCCGGGCTCGGCCGGTGCAGGCGCAGGATTGACGGCCGCGACCGGCGCGGGGGGCAGGGGCGCGTTGCGGCTTCGCAAGAAGTACACGCCGGCCGCCGCCAGCACGAAGATCAACGCGGCGACAGCTACAATGGGTTTGTTGACTATCATGCGTGCTCCTGGGGCTAACTCGCGTTGAGCATGCGCAGCTGCAGCTCATGGCGTCGATAGTCGATGATCAGCGTATCCAGAAGTCCCAGCGTATCCATGCCGATCAGAATCGCCGGCTCGCTCGTCAGCCGCCATTGCTTGAATATATACAGGTCGCCAAAAGTCACGCCGGGATCATGAATGGTCAGGGGGCCCAAACCGATGGCAGGCGTGTCCATCAACTCGCCCTTTTGAATGTCCTTGGTAGCGCCGATGATGGTGTCGATTTTGAATCGCGGCGCACCGCCCACGCGCGAGAGTGCGTCCCGCAGCGCCAGATTCGCGATCGTCGCTTGGCCGCCGGTGTCGATAATGGCCTTGCAGCGGACCGAGCCGACAAATGCGTCCACGACCACCAAGGTGCCGCGCAGCGAATGGAACGGCACGCTGATGAATCCCGGAGCCGAGCGCTGATTTTTCGAATAGGCGATGTTGATGCGATCGTGCCGAAAATCGATGAAGATCCGCTTGCCCAGCAAACCTTCCGATCCTAGCACCCCTTCCGCGCCGCCCAACGCGTCCGGCACGATGGGTAGGATCGCCTGATCGACCGCAATATCGCCGACGCTCAAAGTGTCCACGCGTATGGTCGGTACGGTCGCAAATCCGGTGACGCCGCGCAGAATGACGGGCGGCGAACGATCCGTGGGAATGCCCAAGGCCAAAGCGACCAGCGCGGTGATGGCGCTGTGGCTTGCACCGGTATCGAGCACCAGCCGGAAAGGCCCGCGTCCGTTGATCATCACAGGTGCCCAAATTCGGCCGATCTGATCCCGACGTGTGGGCGAGACGTAGCGCGGCTCGGGCGCCTCCACCATGATCTCGGTCAGCTCATCGATGGGATCGGTGACCGGTGTCGTCGGGGGGGATACTTCGGGGGCAGTAGCGCCGCTCCAGACCGGCCAACCGGCCATGGCACCTACCACGATCGAAGCTCCGAGCCACCGCATTCGATGATTCCGCGGCCAAAACAAACTGCGAATTGTCTCTTTCAAGTGCCCGCCTCAACGCTGCAACGTCGTTGTGCCGTTGTCGATCGACCGACCCGAAAAACCGCCGCAATCTTAGGGACCCCAGCATAGCACCGCGCTTCCTGCGCACCAAAATTCTTGGCGGCGATAGGTCAAATCAGCCGCCGTCGGGCCGGCTGCCGGGCGTTTACCTCAGCGCAGAGCCACTTCAGCGCTGCGATTGGGCACCACTAGCCGGCCGAATTTCCCGAGCCGGAAGTCTTGCATCGCCGCTTCGATCTCTTGCCGGCTATTCATGACGAAGGGCCCATATCCCACGATGGGCTCCTGTATGGGCGCGCCGTTCAAGAATAGGATCGTGCTATCGGCCTGCGCCGTAATCGCTATCTCCTCCCCGCCGCGCTCGAAGAGCACGAGTTCGGCCTCTTTGGCCGCACGCGCGCCGTTGGCGGCGACCGCACCGTGAAGCACTGCAATGGCAGCGGTGTGATCCGCAGGGACCTGCAGCGTAATTTGGCGCCCGGCGAGCAAGCGGACGTCCCAAACGTTGAGTTCGGTGAAGGTGGCCGCCGGTCCTTTTTTGCCGTCGTAATCGCCGGCAATCACGCGCACGCTGCCGGCGCCGCCCGGCAAAGCGACTTCGGGTATGTGGCCATTGAGAATGCCTTGGTAGCGGGGTCTCGACATTTTATGCTCGGCGGGCAGATTTACCCAAAGCTGCACCATTTCCAATGCGCCGCCTGCCTTCGTAAATTCAGGCGAGTGAAATTCGTCGTGCAACACGCCGGACGCCGCAGTCATCCACTGCACATCGCCGGGACCGATGACGCCGCTGTTGCCCGAGGAATCGCGATGTGCGACTTCGCCCTGATAGACGATGGTCACCGTTTCAAAGCCGCGATGCGGATGCTCGCCCACGCCGCGAGGCTCCGCCGCGGGCGCAAACGAGGCCGGCCCCGCGTAGTCGAGCAGCAGAAACGGACTGGTCTGCATTCCCAGCCGGTCATAGCTAAAAAGGCTCCTTACCGGGAACCCATCGCCCACCCAGTGGGGGTCGGGACTTTGGTAGACGCCGAGCACTGCTTTCTTCACAAGTATCCTTAGGATGTTGGTTTTGAGCCGGGATATAGATGAGGCCGAAAAAATGCTTTTCCAGAGGCATGGCGGCGCGGGTATGCGATCATGGATTAATGAGGTGCCGCCGTGAAAACCTATCAAACCGTCGCTGAACTCGAGCCGCTGGTCGGTTCGCAAATCGGCAGCAGTGATTGGGTCACAATCGATCAGACGCGAATCGATCAGTTCGCCTCGGTCACCGGCGATGATCAGTGGATTCATGTCGATCCGCTTCGCGCCGCCGCGGGCATGTTCGGTTCGACGGTGGCGCACGGATTCCTGACCTTAAGCTTGCTGCCGCTCTTCGTCCGCAGCTCGCATAAGGTCAACGGTGCACGCATGTCGGTAAATTACGGCCTGAATCGGGTGCGCTTTCCCGCGCCCGTCCCGGTCAACAGCCGCCTGCGCGCGCACTTCAAGTTGATGTCGTTCGAACCCATTGAGGGCGGCGTGCAGCTGATTACGGAGGTGACCGTCGAGCGCGAGGGTCACGTCAAGCCTGCGTGCGTTGCCGAGAGCGTGGGCAGGCTCTATACCTGATCGACCTACGCTTCGGTCAGCGCCCTGATGTGGGCCACCGCGCTGCGTCCCAACGCGGATAGGTTGTAGCCGCCCTCGAGCATGGACACGATGCGCCCTTGCGCATGCCGCGCGGCCACCTGCTTCAGCTCATGCGTCATCCAGGCGTAGTCGGCTTCAATGAGCGCCATGCCGCCGAGCAGGTCTTCCTTGTGCGCGTCGAACCCGGCCGAAATGAAAATCATCTGCGGTTTGAAGGTCTCCAACGCGGGCAGCCAGTGGGCTTCCATGGCCTTTTTCGCCGCTGCGCCACCGCTGCCCGCGGCAAGCGGAATATTGATCATGTTGGGTGCGGGATTGGAGGTGCCGCTGTAGGGATAGAACGGGTGCTGGAAGAAACTCGCCATCAGCACGCGCTTGTGCCAGTGGGTCGGACTGAACATGTCCTCGGTGCCGTTGCCATGATGCACATCGAAGTCAATCACCGCGACGCGCTCGAGACCTTTCTTTTCCAAGGCGTAGGCTGCGGCAATGCCGATGTTATTGAAGATGCAAAAGCCCATGGAGCGAGCCTGCGTAGCATGGTGGCCGCACGGACGAACCGCGCAAAATGCGTTCGCCGACCGGGCCGCCATGACCTCATCCACTGCCAACACGCCCGCTCCGGCAGCGCGTTGCGCCGCGGCAAGGCTGTGCGGATTCATCGCCGTGTCAGGGTCCAGCTGTACATAGCCTTCGGTGGGCGCATTCTCAAAGATTGCTTCCACATAAGCGGCTCGGTGGACCCGCTTTAGGTCCTCGGGACGCGCGAGCGGCGCCTCCAAGCAGCGTAACTCGTCCATGAGTCCGGAGGAACGCACGTCGGCGTTCACGGCGCTCAGGCGATCGGGGCATTCAGGATGCCCCGCGCCCATCTCGTGGCGCAGGCAATCAGCATGCGTGATATAGGCGGTGTTCATTGCGCGATACTACCCTTTAAGTCCTCAGGTGGTGGGTTCGGTATAGAGCCCCGCGGCGCGGGCCCGTTCCTTGATCAGCGCCGCGACCGCATCGATCACCGGTGTGTTTACCTGCACGAGCCGGCCCAGTTCCTGCACCGCGCCCACCAGCGCATCGATCTCGAGGCTTCGCCCCCGTTCCAAGTCTTGCAGCATCGACATTTTGTGTTCGCCCGCGGCGGCGGCGCCCGCGAGGCGCCGGTCCATCATGTCGGCGGGGATGTGCACATCGAGCGCTTCGTTGACACTTTTGGTCTCCTGCATCATGGCCTTGCACAGCGCTCGCAAGTCCGCGTCGCCGATCATGCGTGCCAAGGTCGCGCCGGTGAGCGCGCTGATGGGATTGAAGCAAACATTGCCCCAGAGCTTCAACCAAATATTCCAACGGATGTTGTCGCGCACGGGTGCGTCGAATCCGGCCTTCGTCAACACGGCGCTGAGTTCCAGGATGCGAGTGGTCCTGCTGCCGTCGGGCTCGCCGAGAATGAAGCGGTTGAACTGATGGTGGGCAATGACGCCCGGCGCGACGACCTCGCACGCCGGTTCCACCACGCAGCCGATGGCGCGCTGCGGTCCGATCAGATTCCATTGCCTGCCTTGCGGATCGACGCTTTGAAGATAACGGCCCTCGAAACGGCCGCCGGTTTTGTGAAAGTACCACCACGGAATGCCGTTCATTGCGGTCACCATCCACGTGTTGGGGCCTAAGAGCGCTGCGAAGTGCGGCGCGCTTTGGAACGCCTGATGGGCTTTGAGCGCGCATATCACCCCGTCTTGTGGACCAAAGACGCGCGGATCCGCATCCGCCGGCACTCTGGCAATCTTCTCCTGTCCTTGAATGCGGAGCGTCAGTCCGCGCGTCCGGATAGCCTCGAGATGCGCGCCCCGCGCAATGACGCACACTTCCTGACCCGAGAGCGCGAGTTCGACGGCGAGATAGCCGCCGATGGCACCGGCACCATAAACGCAGAGCTTCATGCCGCCAAGCTTAAGTGGCGACTCCTCGCAGTGCCACTCGCTCGTCGGCACCGGCGGTCCGCACCGCCTGGTGAATCGCCGCCGCTATTTCCAGTTGCGTGCAGGGTTTCGCCAGCCGCGCAATCCCCAAGGTCGAGGGATCGACCGGCAATTCGGCATAACCCGTGGCCAGAATGATCGGCAGCCCGGGAAATTTTTCATGAATGGATTCTGCCAGCTGCAGTCCGGTCATAGACGGCATGGCGTGATCGGTCAATACCACATCGACCTTGAGACCGGAGACCAGGAGCTCAAGCGCTTCCGCGCCGGAGTGCGCTTCGACCGGCGTATGGCCCAAATCCAAAATCATCGCGGCGGTGCCCGTCATGACCAGCAAATCATCATCCACGATCAACACCGTGCACGGGTCGGTAGCGGGTCTGTTACCGTGACCTGGCGGCTCGGCAGCGCGTGCGACTGCGGCGGGTGCGGTGGTCGCTTGGGGCAGCCAGAGTTCAACGATGGTGCCGGCGTTCGGTTCGCTGTGAATACGCAGCAAACCGCCCGATTGCGCCGCCAATCCATGCACCATGGACAACCCTAATCCGGTGCCCTTGCCGGGCCCTTTGGTGGTGAAGAACGGCTCCGTCGCTTTCGCGAGCGTCGCGGGGTCCATGCCGACGCCCGTGTCGACGATGATGATGCGCACGTAGTCGCCGGCCGGCAGGGACACGCTCTGAGGGGTGTTCAATGGCTTTGCAAAACCATTGCCGGTCGCGTGGTTCGCGGCCGGTCCTCCCGGCGCGATGGTCTCGGCCTGTGCGGTAATCCGAACGCTGCCGCCGTCCGACATCGCATCGCGCGCGTTCAGTGCGACATTGAGCAGCGCCAATTCAAGCTGGTTGGCGTCAACCAGCGCGGGCGGCAAGTCGGACGGGAAATCGCAGCTGAATGCGATGCCGTGCCCGACGGCACGCTTCAGCAGCTCTTGCATCCCATACACCAGCTGCGCAAAGTCCACCGCTTGCGGTTTCAATTCCTGGCGGCGTGAAAACGCCAACAGCCGCTGCGTCAAGGATTTGCCGCGATCCGCGCCTTGAATTGCATTCTGCAAGAGCCTGCGGATCTGAGGATCGTCGGGCAGCTTCTTTTCCAAAAGCGTCAGGCTGCCCAGTACGGCCATCAGCAAATTATTGAAGTCGTGCGCGACGCCGCCGGTCAGTCGGCCGATCGTGTCCATTTTCTGCGCCTCGAACAGCTGCGCGAGCGCCAGCTCGCGCTCGCGCGTGCGCTCCTCTATGCGCAGCTCCAGCTCTTCATTGAGCTTGCGCAATTCCGCGGTCCGCTCCTCGACGCGCCTTTCGAGATCGGCGTTGAATTGTTCGAGCTGCCGGGTCTTGCGATACAGCTCCACGAAGACCTTGACCTTCGCACGCAGCAATTCCGGCACCACCGGCACGGGCACGTAGTCCACCGCGCCCAACTTGTAGCCGCGCAACTGATCCAGATGCGCCATCATGACCGCGGAGACGAAGATAATTGCCGTATTTTGAAAGCGTGGGTGCTCGCGAATCATCGTGGCCAGCTCGAATCCGTCCAGATCCGGCATGCACACATCGATGAGTATCAGCGCCACTTCGTGCCGCAGCAGACACTCGAAGGCTTCGCGCGCGGAGCTGGCCTTGAGCAGGTTCTCGCCCATCTCGGCGAGCACGACTTCATGGCTCAGCAGCTTGGCCTGCTGATCGTCCACCAACAAGATATTGACTTTGTCAGGTGCGGTCATGAAGCGGCATATCTCAGCGGTGCAACCACATCCGCAATGCAGACATCAATTGCTGAATGTTGACCGGCTTCGCCAGATAGTCGGAGGCGCCGGCCTCGAGGCATTTTTCGCGATCGCCCTTCATGGCCTTGGCCGTCAAAGCGAGTATCGGCAGCCGCCGGTAGGTCGCATCCGCTCGAATCGCCTGAATCGTCTCGTACCCATCCATACCGGGCATCATGATATCCATCAGCACGATGGCGACATCGGTTCTCGCGCGCAGCACCGCGATGGCCTCGCTGCCGGTCGTCGCGGTCAGCACTTCCATGCCGCGCCGCTCGAGCACGCTGCTCAGCGCGAATATATTGCGCGCATCATCGTCGACCAAGAGCACCGTGCGGCGAATCAAATCCTCGTCCGAACTGTGCAGGCGTTCCAGCATGCGCTGCTTGCCTTCCGGCAAGTCGGCAACCACGCGGTGCAGGAACAGCGCGGTCTCGTCGAGCAGGCGTTCCGGGGATTCCACGCCCTTCACCACCACGCTGCGCGCCATGGTATGCAATTTCGCATCCTCGTCCGGAGAAAGCTCGCGGCCCGTGAACACCACCACCGGGATATCGCGCAGCGATGCGTCATCGCGAATCCGCTCCAGCACTTCGAAGCCGGACATGTCCGGCAACTTCAGATCCAAAACCACGCAGTCGATGGTGTTGTCGCGCAACTGCAGCAAGGCGCTTTCGCCGGTGTCGGCGGTCATGATCTCGATGTCATCGGAGCCCAGCAGTTCGGTGACGCCTTGGCGCTCTGCTTCGTTGTCCTCGACCAATAGCAGCCGTTTGCGGCGCGCCTTGGCATAGCCCTTGATGCGCGCGAAGGCATTTTCCAGCCCTTCCGTGGTCGTGGGCTTCTGCACGAAGGAAAATGCCCCGCGCGCCAATCCGTGGTGGCGGTCTTCGTCCAAGGTGACGATCTGCACGGGAATATGGCGCGTCGTGGGGTCCTGCTTGAGCTGGCTCAATACCGTCCATCCCAGCATGTCCGGCAGGAAGATGTCGAGCGAAATGGCGGTCGGTTTATGCGCGCGCGCCAGGGCAAGCGCGTCCGCGCCGAGATGCGCCACCAACACCTTGAATCCTTCCTCTTTCGCCAGGTCGACCATGACGCGCGAATAATGAGGATCGTCCTCGACAATGAGCACCACGCTGTCGTGCGGCGCGATGCTCTCCCGGTCATCGAGCACCTGTTCCACCGGCCGTTCGGCCAGACGTATGTGCGACAGGCCGTGAGCGCCTGCGGGCGGGGCCTCGCCGGGAGCGGCAGCAGGACTCTTCGCGGACGCACCGCCGATGTACGTGAGCGGCAGGTACAGGGTGAAGTTGCTGCCCTGGCCCGGAGTGCTGCGCAATTGAATTTCACCGCCGAGTAGATTCGCGAGCTCGCGGCTGATCGCCAAGCCTAAGCCGGTGCCGCCGTACTTGCGGCTGGTACCGGCGTCTGCCTGTTGAAAGGCTTCGAAGATGATGCGCTGCTTATCCGGCGGGATGCCGATCCCGGTATCCGAGACTTCGAAGGACACCACGGCCGGCGCATGCTTCAGCACCGGATGGTCCGTGTTCCAGCCGCCGGTCGCCGGCGACACCTTGAGCTTCACGCCGCCCTCTGCGGTAAACTTGAAGGCGTTCGACAATAGATTCTTCAGCACCTGCTGCAGGCGCTTCGAGTCGGTGATGATGCTGCGCTCCAAATCGGACGAGATATCGATCTCGAATTGCAGCTTGCGATTCTCCGCCTCGTGGCGGAACGGACGGCCGATCATGTCGAGCAGGTTGGTGAAATACACTTCCTCGGCATCGACCGATACCGTGCCCGACTCGATCTTCGACAGATCGAGAATGTCGCTGATCAGGTTCAAGAGGTCGGTACCGGCGCCGTGAATGGTGCGCGCGAATTCCACCTGCTTGTTGCTCAAGTTTCCTTCCGGATTCTCCGTGAGCTGCTGCCCCAAGATCAGAATGCTGTTGAGCGGCGTGCGCAGCTCATGCGACATGTTGGCGAGGAATTCCGACTTGTACTTGGATGTCAGCGCGAGTTCGGTGGCCTTCTCCTCCACCGCGCGCCGCGCCTGCTCGATTTCCTGGTTCTTGGCCTCGACCTCGACGTTGCGGTCGGCGAGCTGCTGGGCCTTTTGCTCCAGCTGTTCATTGGTCTGCTGCAATTCCCGCTGCTGGGTCTGAAGTTCCGTGGCCAGCTGTTGCGACTGCTTGAGCAGACCTTCGGTTTGCATGGTCGCTTCGATCGAATTGAGCACAATGCCGATCGATGTGGTGAGCTGTTCCAAGAACGACATCTGCAGACCGGTGAAGGCGCCGAGCGAGGCCAGCTCGATGACTGCCTTCACCTGGCCCTCGAAGGAGACCGGCAGAACGATGGCATTGCGCGGCGGTGCCCTGAACAGACCGGAGCTGATCGGAACCACGTTCGCCGGCATTTCCGTGATGAACATGCGGCGCGCATCGCGCGCGCACTGCCCGATCAGGCCTTCGCCCAGCTGCAGATACTCTGAATAGCCGCTCGCGACATCGTCCGCATACGCGGACAACATCTTCAGCGAAACCACCGCGCTATCCGTCTGCACCTGATAGATCACGCCGTGCTGCGCACCGACCAGAGGCGCGAGCTCCGAGAGCAACATGCGGCCCACGGTGCTCAGATCGCGCTGGCCCTGCAGCATGTTGGTGAAGCGCGCCAGATTGGTCTTGAGCCAGTCCTGCTCGGTGTTGCGATCCGTGGTTAGCCGCAAGTTGCCGATCATGGTGTTGATGTTGTCCTTGAGCTCGGCTACTTCGCCGCGCGCTTCCACCTGCACCGAACGGGTCAAATCGCCCTTGGTCACGGCGGTCGCCACCTCGGCGATGGCGCGCACCTGGGTCGTCAGGTTCGCCGCCAGCAAGTTGACGTTGCCGGTCAGGTCCTTCCAGGTACCGGCCGCGCCCGGCACGTTCGCCTGACCGCCCAAGCGCCCTTCGACACCGACCTCTCGGGCCACCGTGGTGACTTGATCGGCGAAGGTGGCGAGCGTGTTCGTCATGTTGTTGATGGTCTCGGCCAGCGCCGCTACCTCGCCCTTCGATGCCACGGTAAGGTTTTGCTTCAGGTCGCCGTTGGCCACCGCGGTGACGACTTTCACGATGCCGCGGACCTGCTCGGTCAGGTTGGCCGCCATCACGTTGACCGTGTCGGTCAGATCCTTCCAGGTACCGGCGACGCCGGGCACCTGCGCCTGACCGCCCAATCGCCCTTCGGTGCCCACCTCGCGGGCGACGCGTGTGACTTCGCCGGCGAAGCCGTTGAGCTGATCCACCATGGTGTTGATGGTGTTCTTGAGTTCGAGAATTTCACCCTTCACATCGACGGTGATCTTGCGCGACAAGTCGCCGCGCGCCACCGCAGTGGTCACCTCGGCGATGTTTCTGACCTGCGTTGTCAGATTTGCCGCCAGCAGGTTGACGTTGTCGGTCAGGTCCTTCCAGGTGCCGGCGACGCCCGGCACCACCGCCTGACCGCCCAAGCGTCCATCGGTACCGACCTCGCGCGCCACACGCGTCACTTCGCCGGCGAACGAGCGCAGCTGGTCGACCATCGTGTTGAGCGTTTCCTTCAGCAGCAGAATTTCGCCGCGCACGTCCACCGTGATCTTTCGGGACAGGTCGCCGGTCGCGATGGCGGTCGCGACTTCGGCAATGTTGCGTACCTGAGCAGTCAGGTTCCCAGCCATGGAATTGACATTGTCGGTCAGATCCTTCCAGGTGCCGGCCACACCCGGCACCTGCGCCTGGCCGCCGAGCTTGCCCGCGGTACCGACCTCGCGCGCGACGCGCGTCACTTCGCCGGCGAAGGCATTCAGCTGATCGACCATGGTGTTGATGGTGTTTTTCAGCTCGAGAATCTCGCCTTTGACGTCGACGGTGATCTTGCGCGACAAGTCGCCGCGCGCCACCGCGGTGGTGACCTCGGCGATGTTGCGCACCTGGCCGGTCAAGTTCGACGCCATGGAATTGACGTTCTCGGTCAGGTCCTTCCAGGTCCCTGCCACGCCCGGTACGTTGGCTTGACCGCCGAGCTTGCCCTCGGTGCCGACTTCGCGCGCCACGCGCGTCACTTCCGAGGCAAACCGGTTCAGCTGGTCCACCATGGTGTTGAGAGTTTCTTTCAACTGCAGAATTTCGCCCTTCACGTCGACGGTGATTTTGCGGGACAGATCGCCGTTGGCGATGGCGGTGGACACTTCCGCGATATTGCGCACCTGGGCGGTGAGATTTCCCGCCATGGAATTGACCGAGTCGGTGAGGTCCTTCCAGGTGCCCGCGACGCCCGGCACCTGCGCTTGACCGCCGAGACGCCCTTCCGTGCCGACTTCGCGCGCCACGCGCGTCACCTCGCCCGCGAAGGAGCGCAGCTGATCCACCATGGTGTTCAAGGTTTCCTTGAGCAGCAGGATTTCGCCCGAGACGGTCACGGTGATCTTCTTCGACAAGTCTCCTTGTGCCACGGCGGTGGCGACTTCGGCGATGTTGCGCACCTGGCCGGTCAAATTCGAGGCCATGGAATTGACCGAGTCGGTCAGGTCCTTCCAAGTGCCGGCCACCCCCTTCAATTGCGCTTGACCGCCCAGCTTGCCCTCGGTGCCGACCTCGCGCGCGACGCGCGTCACTTCGCCGGCGAACGCATTCAGCTGATCGACCATCGTGTTGATGGTGTCCTTGAGCTCGAGAATCTCGCCCTTGACGTCGACCGTGATTTTTTTCGACAGGTCGCCGTTGGCCACGGCGGTGGTGACTTCGGCGATGTTGCGCACCTGGCCGGTCAAATTTGAGGCCATGGAATTGACGTTTTCGGTCAAGTCCTTCCAAGTTCCGGCAACACCCAGCACGTTGGCCTGACCGCCCAAGCGGCCTTCGGTACCGACCTCGCGCGCCACGCGGGTGACTTCCGAGGCGAAGGCGTTGAGCTGATCGACCATGGTGTTGATGGTTTCCTTGAGCTCGAGAATTTCGCCGGATACCGTCACGGTGATCTTTTTCGCAAGATTGCCGCTGGCAATCGCAGTCGACACCTCGGCGATATTGCGCACCTGCGCCGTCAGGTTCGACGCCATGGAATTCACGTTGTCGGTGAGGTCCTTCCAGGTACCTGCCACCCCCGGCACCTGCGCTTGGCCGCCCAAACGGCCCTCGGTGCCCACCTCGCGCGCCACGCGGGTCACTTCGCCGGCGAACCCATTGAGCTGGTCCACCATGGTATTGATGGTTTCCTTGAGCTCGAGGATCTCGCCCGAGACATTGACCGTGATCTTGCGCGACAAGTCGCCGCGCGCCACCGCGGTGGTGACCTGCGCGATGTTTCTGACCTGGGCGGTCAGGTTTCCGCACATGGCATTGACCGAGTCGGTGAGATCCTTCCAGGTACCCGCCACGCCCGGCACCAGCGCCTGACCGCCGAGCTTGCCTTCGGTACCGACTTCGCGGGCCACGCGCGTCACTTCCGAGGCGAAGGACCGCAGCTGGTCCACCATGGTATTGATGGCCTCTTTGAGCTGCAGAATTTCGCCGCGCACGTCGACGGTAATTTTCTTCGACAAGTCGCCGTTGGCGACGGCAATCGTGACTTCGGCGAGATTGCGCACCTGCGCCGTCAGATTCGACGCCATGGAATTCACGCTTTCAGTCAGGTCCTTCCATACGCCGGTCACTTCGCGCACCTTCGCCTGGCCGCCGAGCTTGCCGTCGGTGCCGACCTCGCGGGCCACGCGCGTGACTTCGGAAGTGAAAATACTGAGCTGCTTGATCATCGTGTTGACGATGTTCGCCGAGCGCAGGAACTCGCCCTTCAGGGGCCGGCCATCGACATCCAGCGGCACGGTCTGCAGCAGGTCGCCGCGCGCTACCGCGGTGACCGTGCGGGTAACCGCGGTAGTCGGCCACAGCAGATCATCGATCAGCGCATTGACCGAGCTTTCCATGTCGGCCCAGGCGCCGTCGGACAATCCGAAGCGGACCCGCGTACGGGTCTTGCCTTCATGTCCCACCACCTCGCCCACGTGCTCCAGCTGTTGAGCGATCCGCTGGTTCGCAGCGACGATGGTATTGAGCGCATCGCAAATCTTGCCCGCGACGCCGGTCTGATTGCCGGGCAGACGCACTGAAAAATCACCCGCCAGCATGGCGTGCAGCGCGTTGAGTAACTCAGGTTGATTGAGCTCGGGGGTCGCGGCATGGCCGTTGATCGCCGGCTGTTTGGCAGCGCTCTTGCCGATGCCGATCTTAGGGGAGCCGTACTTGCGGTTCTTCTGGACGACGGTCCTTGGCGCGCGCGTCTGGATGCCGATTTTAGCGGCACCGTTGCGCGCCACGCCGTTGCCGGCCGCGCCGTTGCCGGCCGCGCCGCTTCGCGATTTTACCTGGCCGTTGCGCACTTTGGCGCCGCCAGTTCGAACCCGAGCGCCGTTACCGGCGGTGGGCGAATTCTGATCCATGATCGTCTCCGGGCCACACACAGGTCGGCCGCGCGGCAGCGTTAATTCATCCCCACCAGAAGCAAACAAATAGATAGCTCATAGGATGGGCCGTTTAGACCGGCTTTTCTAGTCATGAATGTCGCCGGAAAGCTTGGCAAAGCGATCGGTGAAAGTCCAAATTTCCTGAGCGAGCCCGTTCTGAACTTGCTGTAGGAAAAATCCGACAAGAATCCCGGCTGCGGCACTGCCGCACCGAGTTTACTTATTGATCGAACGCCGGCCAACGGCTTTGGGCTGCGTGAGATTCCCGATCGCCACCTCCTTGTGGCGCAATTCGATGCAATCTTGCCGAAATTTTGCGAAGCGCCTAGATTGGCCGCCCCCGTGTTTCGAGTTTGCCGCGAGGAGAATCTAAAATGGCTTTGCCTCGCGAGATGACGGTGGTGGAAATCGCCGCGCCCGGCGGACCCGAGCAGTTAAAGCCCGCAGTGCGTCCGGTTCCGCAGCCGGGTGAGAACGAGGTGCTCGTGCGGGTGCAGGCAGCGGGCGTCAACCGGCCCGATGTCATGCAGCGCCAAGGCCGCTATCCACCGCCCCCGGGTGCGTCCGATTTACCCGGAATGGAGGTCGCGGGCGAAATCGTCGCGCTCGGTCCCAAGGTTTCCGGACTATCGGTCGGAGACAAGATCACCTCCTTGCTGCCCGGCGGCGGCTATGCCGCCTATGCCATCGCCGCGGCACCGTTGGCGATGCCTGTTCCGGCGGGTCTTAGCATGGTGGAGGCGGCGGCGATCCCGGAGACGTTTCTGACCGTGTGGACCAATTTGTTCGAGCGCGGCCGCTGCAAGGCCGGGGACATCGTGCTCATTCACGGCGGTACCAGCGGTATCGGCACCACCGCCATTCAACTCGCCAAGTCTTTCGGAGCCCGCGTGTTTGCGACCGCCGGTTCTGCGCAGAAGGCGCGCGCGTGCGAAAAGTTGGGCGCGTCGCGAGGCATCGATTACAAAACCGAGGATTTCGTGGAAGTCATTCGCGCCGAAACCAAAGGCTATGGCGTGGACATCACACTCGACATGGTTGCCGGCGCGTACGTACAGCGCAACCTGGAGATCGCCGCGGTCGAGGGACGAGTGGTGACCATTTCAACCCTCGGAGGCTCGCGCGCCGAGATCAACATGGGAAATATCATGTTGAAACGACTGACCTTGACCGGCTCGACTTTAAGATCGCGCACCGTTGCGCAGAAGGCGGCGGTCGCAGAGGGCGTGCGCAAGAATGTTTGGCCGCTGATCGAGGCGGGCAAGGTAAAGCCGGTGATCTTCAAGACATTCCCGTTGGCCGAGGCGGGCGAAGCGCACCGCCTCATGGAATCTTCGGATCACATCGGCAAGATCGTGCTGACCGTATGAGATTACGCGCCGAGAATCGTGCCAAGCGCCAAGCCCGCTTCTTTGCAAAACTGCGGCGCCGGCAGTTTCTTGCCGCCGTCGTATCTCACTTTGAACACTTCGATCTGGCCGCCCTGCGCTGAAATTCGCACGCTCTCATCGTCAATGGCGGTAACGGCGCCGATTTTGCCCTTCACTTGCGAGAAAGTGCGCGCCGAGTGCTTGCGGGCATCATACAGCTGCATTTTTCTTTGGTTGAAAAGCGTCCACGCGCCTGGCGCCGGATCGCAGCCGCGGATCAAGTTGTAGATTTGATCCGCATGCGTGTGCCAATTGATGCGCGTCTCCGGGTCGCGGCACCATCCTTCGTAGCTGGCGCATGTCTCATCCTGCACCGTGAATGTGGCGCGCCCGCCCGCTACCAAATCCGCCGCCTCCATCAAGGCCTCAATTCCCATGGGAAACAGCCGGCCGAAATACACCTTGCCGAGAGTTTCATCGGGTCCGATGGGCGTTTCCTTTTGCAGGATGATGGGACCTTCATCGAGCCCATCCACGGGCCGGAATATCGTCAGTCCCGTGCGCGTATCGCCCAAGATGATCGGCCAGTTGATGGAACTGGGTCCGCGATAGCGCGGCAGCAGCGATGGGTGAAATTGAATGGTGCCGTGACGCGGGATCGTCGCAAAATCCTGCGGCACGAACTGCAGCACGTAGGCGAGAACCGCGAGATCGACATTTAGCGCCTGCAGCGCGCGCCGCGCCTCCTCGACCCTTAAAGAAGGCAGCGCATAGAGCGGAATCCCCAGCTGTTCCGCGCCCAGCCGAAGCGGATCGGCCGCCTCGCCCGGTTTCTCGGGAGCACAAAAAACGCCGGCCACGGTATCGCCCCGCTTTAGAAACCCGTCCAGAGCGGCCTTTCCAAAATCCCGCTGGCCCACGATGGCAATGCGCATGATTCCCTCCTGATATCTCATATATCATAGCAATCTAGGCGCACATTCTTTTGCCGTGTTCTGGACGCCCGCGCGGCAAAGGATACTCGCAAACGGAATGCGTCGATTGCTCGGAAAGTAAGCTGATAGCACTTGGATCGCAGCACAATCACGGGAGATCGCGATGAATGGTCGGAATTTTCTATTTGTTCCAGGACCCACTCATGTGCCGGACCGCGTTTCACGCGCCATGTCGGTCGCCTCGGCAGACCATCGTTCACCCGATTTTCCGATTCTGACCCGAGCCTGCCTGGACGGACTGAAGTCTGTTTTCAAGACATCATCCGGTCATCCCATCTTGTTTCCGTCCTCGGGCACGGGATGCTGGGAGGCCGCGTTGACCAATTGCCTCGATCCCGGTGCCAAGGTGCTGATCGCACGCTTCGGACAATTCAGCCATTTGTGGGCCGATATGTGCCGTCGCTTGGGCTTCGAAGTCGAGCTAATCGAGACCCCTTGGGGCGAAGGCGCGCCGATCGATCAATATCTGTCCGCACTCGAGGCCGATCGGCAGCATGCAATCAAGGCAGTGCTGATATGCCATAACGAAACAGCCACCGGCGTCACCAGCGACGTCGCCGCCCTGCGCCGGGCCATCGACAGCATTCAACACCCGGCACTGCTCTTCGTGGATGCGGTGAGTGCGCTCGCCAGCATCGACTTTCGCATGGACGAATGGGGCGTCGACGTATGCGTCAGCGGCTCGCAGAAAGGCCTGATGTTGCCCGCAGGCCTCGGCATCACCTGCGTCAGTGAAAAGGCGGTCGAGGCCGCCAAGCGCGCCACCTCGCGGCGCTGCTACTTCGATTTTGCCGATATGATCGCCGCCAACGCCTCCGGCTATTTCCCCTACACCCCGCCGCTGCAGATGCTGTGCGGCTTGCGCGAATCGCTGCTCATGCTCGCTGAAGAAGGCTTGCAGAACGTGTTCCGGCGGCATCGGTATCTGGCCGGCGGCGCGCGCGCTGCCGTCATGCAGGGATGGAAACTCAACCTCTGCGCGGTTGCCCCCAAGTGGTATTCGGATACGGTTACCGCCGTGCTCGTACCCTCCGGCATCGATGCAGCCGCCGTCATCGGGCGCGCATACACGCGCTACAATTTGTCGCTGGGCGCAGGCCTGTCAAAAGTCGCCGGCAAACTTTTTCGCATCGGACATCTAGGAGATCTCAATGAACTCATGCTGCTTGGCGCGATCGCCGGTTCGGAAATGGCGATGCTCGACGTCGGCATGAACATCGAACCGGGCAGCGGCGTTGCCGCCGCGCAATCCTACTGGCGAAAATCTTGACGATGCGCGTGGTGTTCCTGGATCGGGCGTCGCTCAAGGCGAATATGCGCGCATTCGCATTCTGCGCCGAATACATCGAGCATCAAAAGACCGCCGTCGAGGAGATCGCCGCTCGCCTAAAAGGCGCGGATGTGGCGATCATCAACAAGGTTCCGATGCGCGCCGATACGTTGAGTCAGCTGCCGCAACTCAAAATGATCGCGGTCGCAGCCACCGGCCATGACGTGGTTGACCTTGCCTACTGCAACGCCCACCGAATTGCGGTCGCCAACATCCGCAATTACGCCGTGCATACCGTACCGGAACATGCCTTCGCGATGATTTTGGCGCTGCGGCGCAACCTCTTAAGCTACCGTCACGATGTCGAAGCGGGCGTGTGGAACAAATCGGAACAATTCTGTTTCCTCACCCATGAAATCGGCGATTTGCATGGCGCAACGCTCGGCATCATCGGCGAGGGCGCCATCGGCCAAGCGACGGCGGCCATCGGCCGCGCTTTCGGCATGCGGGTGCTGTTTGCCGATCATCCGCCGCCTAAAATGCCGGGGGTGTGCTTCACGCCTTTGGATGAGGTTCTGGCTCAATCGGACGTCATTTCGCTGCATTGCCCGCTGCTGCCGGCAACCCGCAACCTGATCGACATTCAGGCGTTTCGCCAGATGAAGCGCAACGCGCTGCTGATCAACACCGCGCGCGGCGGATTGGTGAACGAGGCGGCGCTGGTTCAAGCACTGGATGAGAAATTGATCGCCGGCGCCGGTGTCGATGTGCTCAGCGTCGAGCCGCCGAAGAACGGCAATCCGTTGCTCGAGCTGCGGCGGCCGAATTTCATTCTGACGCCGCATATCGCGTGGGCATCGGACGGCGCCATGCAATTTCTCGCCGATCAGTTGATCGACAACATCGAGGCGTGGGTGTCGGGCAAGCCGCAGCATCTGGTCACAGCTTAGGCTTGATACAATGCGCGCCCATGAAAAAACTCCTCTACCAGTTCGATACGGACGCCCAGCCTTCGGTTTTTGACAACGTCGTCGGTTACGACGGCGGCGCGGACCGCATTTCAGCGTATGGCGGCATAAACGCGGGCAACGTGGGCGGCTTGGTTGAAGGCGCGATCTTCACGCGCTCACCCAAGGACAAAAAAAATACCGCCATCTTTGTGGGCGGCTCCAACCTGCCGCAGGGCGAGTCGGTGTTTGCCGCCATTCGCGGCAAATTTTTCGGAAAGTTCAGCGTCTCGGTGATGTTCGATTGCAATGGCTCGAACACGACTGCCGCCGCCGCGGTCGCGTGGCTGGCTCACGGCCGCACGCTTGTGGGCAAGCGCGCCGTCGTGCTCGCGGGATCCGGGCCGGTAGGTCAGCGCGCCGCGGCGTTGCTCGCTCGCGAAGGCGCGCGGGTCGCCATCACCGGCCGCAAACGCGCCGTCGTTCAAAGCGCATGCGGCGCGCTCAAGACACGCTTTGGAGTCGAAATCGACGCGATCGAGGCGCCGACCAATGACGAGCGTGCGGCTGCCCTCAGGGGCGCGCACATCGCGCTCGCAACGGGCGCCTCCGGAATAACGCTGCTGGAGGAGAAACACTGGCAGGAAAACCCTTCATTGGAGCTGATTGCCGACGCCAACGCCGCACCGCCCGCGGGGATTGGGGGCGTAGGCCTGAATGATCGCGCCGCTGCAAGCCATGGCAAGATTCTGTTCGGCGCCTTGGGGTTTGGCGCACTGAAGCTTAAGCTGCATCGCGCCTGCATCGCGCGCTTATTCGAGCAGAACGACCTGGTGCTCGACGCCGAGGAAATCTATGGCATCGCCAAAGGGATGGTCGGCACATGATCACTCAAGGTTCGCTCCAGTCGTTTCTGGATGAATTGGCGAGCAGTGCACCGACGCCGGGCGGCGGCAGCGCGGCGGCCATCATGGGGGCCATGGGCGCGGCGCTGGTATCCATGGTCTGCAACGTCACGCTCGGCAAGAAAGGCCATGAGGCTGTTGCGCCGGAATTGAAGGCCGTGCGCGATGAGTCGGAGCAACTGCGCGCACGATTGAGCGCGATGGTTGCCGAGGATATCGCCGCATTTGACGGTCTCATGGCGGCGTACCGGTTGCCCAAGGCAAGTGAAGAAGAGAAATCGCGGCGGGCCGACGCGATTCAGTCCAACCTGCGCGCGGCGACGGAAGCACCGCTGGCTTGCGCTCGTGCCTGCGCGCAAGTGGTCGCGCTGTCGAGGCGCGCCGGGGCAAAAGGCTATGCCGGAGTCATCAGCGATGCAGGCGTCGGCGTGCTGGCGGCCAATGGCGCACTGCGCAGTGCCGCGCTCAATGTGTACATCAACGCCCCTTCGCTCAACGATCGCGCCTATGCACTCGCGGCCACTGCGGAAATCGAAAAGCTGCTCGATCAGTGTTCGCGCGAGAGTGAATCGATATTTGCTATGGTGCGGGGCCGGTTGGGCTGACTGTACGCCGCGCGACCGCGGGTGCGGCTCACGCGGCTAGTTCGTTTCGCTCGAGGCAGTTCCCGAGCGTTCACGGCTGCCACTTGCGGTTGCGCGCGCTGCATCCGGTTGCGCGCGCTGCATCACTTGCGGCTCCATCGTTGACATCCTTTTGATACGCTGGTACCTTGTTTACACAAGGTAGCTTTACACACATGACCGCTGACGCCAAATTCAATCCCATCCGCAAAGGGCTGCTGGAATTTCTAATCCTGCAGATCATTTCGGCGGACAAGGTTTACGTCGCCGACATGATGAAGCGCTTGCAAGAGACGGATTTCGCGACCCAGGAGGGAACGCTCTATCCGCTGCTCAGCAAGATGCGCCGCGAAGAATTCGTCGACTATGAATGGCAGGAGTCAGAGTCCGGACCGCCCCGCAAGTACTACAAGTTGACCGCCAAGGGAAAAGCTCAACTGGCCGAATTCAAGGACTATTGGGCTTATCTCAATACCACCATCAACCAATTAGGTCGCTGAGCATGAACACCGTCATCATCATCAATCTCAACGGAAACGCGTTCCATCTCGAGGAGCCGGGATTTCAGAGCCTACGGGCCTATCTCGAGCGTGCGCAGGCGCAGCTCAAGGACAATCCCGACCGCGTCGAGATCATGGCCGATCTCGAGCAGGCGATCGCCGACAAGTGCGCTCATTTCTTGCGGCCGCACAAGAACGTCTTGACCGCCGCGGAAATCGAAGATGTCTTGAAAGAGATGGGGCCGGTTCAGAGTGAAGGCCCCGCTGCGGCAGGAGCGACGCCGGGCGCCCAGCCGCACGCCGATACCAACCCGACCGGCGGCACGGGAGCGGCGCCAAAACGGCTGTACCAAATACGCGAAGGGGCGATGCTGAGCGGCGTTTGCACCGGACTTGCGGCTTATCTCAACATCGACGTCACGATCGTGCGAATCGGGTTCGTGCTGCTGACGCTGCTCACCACGGGCATCTGGATCCTGGTGTACCTCGTCATGATGCTGGTCGTCCCCTTCGCGAACACCGGCGAGGAGCATGCCGCGGCGGCGGGCGCACCGTTCAACGCGCAGGAAGTCATCGATCGCGCCAAGAAACACTATGCCGAATTCAAAGACAGCAAGGAATGGCGGCGGCATTGGCGGCAGCAGCGCCGCGAGTGGCGGCGTCGATGGCACGAGGGTGCTTATTGGTGGGCTCACAACCTTCAGCGCAACGTGCATCAATTCAGCACCACCCCAGGCTACGGCGGCCATCTGGGTGCTACCCTGCTCATTCCACTTCTGTCCATCTTCAATGCGGTTCTGTTTTGCGTCTGGATCGCCGCGATCGTTTCGCTCGCGACGACGGGGGCGATTTTCGGCTGGGTCGTGGCCGGTTCCATACCCTTGTGGGTTTCCATCGTGATTCTCATGGTGTTCTACAGCATCGTCTCGCGGCCGCTGCGCCATGCGCGGCGCGCAATCTACTTCAATACCAGCGGTCATAACTATCTATGGTTCGCGGCGTGGTACGAGATTTTTTCGACCGCGGTGTTGATTCTGGTTTGCTGGTTCGCCTATACCCACGTACCTGAAGTTCACGAATTCTTTCGGCACTTCGTGCAAAATGTGACGACCATGTGGAACAACGTGGTCGAATCATTTCACCACACCGTCTCGCGCCCGCCGGCGCCCGGGTTCGATGCGAGGTTGCCTGCCGCGGCGGCCGCCGCATCCACGAGCGCCTTTCTCGGCCTGCGGAGCTGATGCGCCCACGGCGACAGTGATGAAAAAATTCGCTGGATCGATGCTTGCTAAGCCGGTTCCTAGCCGAAGGGTCCACGTGGCGGCGGCGGCGGCGGGGGCGGCGTCCACGAGCCCGCGGCGATCTTGCCGCCCTTGGCGGATACCGCCAATTCGATAATCTTGTCGGTGATGTTGGGCTCGTAACCCTCGGTGTGGCCCTTCTGCATTTTCACCACGTCCGCAACCACGCGGCCGTCCTTGCACTTCGGGAACACATACACGAGCGCGCGGCCCGATTTTGGGTAGCGGCCCCAACCATCCGACCCCGGGTCCTGACGAGTCGGATCCCAAACATAACCCGGTTTCGGATCCAGCACCTCCGGCAATTCTTCGCGCTTGCCGCAGGCAAATTTATCGGCGAGCGGTGAAGTATCGGCGGGAATGGACTCGTATTCCCCATTCGAGAAAATGAAGGAGTAATCGCAGGCGCCTCCCGGAGGTCCCGCCGGCGTCGGCGGCAAGCGCAGCGGCGGCGGCGGGGTTGCGCCCGCCCCGCTCCTGTACACCGGCGTCCCGCCAAAAAAACCGCGGTCGGCCCGGGTCACGGGCCCCACTCGACCGCCAGACAAGCTGATGCGCACGTCGACCTTGTCTTTGAAATAATCGGTGCATACCAGCCGGCTCGAGGTCAGGCCGCCCTGACTGTGGCCTGCGAGAATGAAGCGCTGCACGTTTTCCTTGCCGACCGCGCCGACAACCAGGTCGACGATATTGTGCAGATATTCATCATCCGCGTCGCTCCAGTAGCGCACTGGCGAGCCCGGGGTGATCACGATCAGCTTGTACTTGTCTTTGACGTCCATGGCCGGAAAATAATTCCTCTGCCAATTCGCGTACGAGCCGTAGCCGTGCAAGCTCAAGATGATGTTCACTTTGTCGCCCGCCTTATACCCGGCGGGACAATCGAGGAAAAAGGTCCGGCGCGTCTTCAATTCGACCGAATCGCCCGGCTGCGTCACGGTCGGACCCGGGCAGTCGGAGTCGGGGCAGTGATATGCGGGCGGAGCTGCGCAATCCACGCCGAGAAGCGTGTGGGCTTGCTGCGCCATGGCCGGCGCCGTTGCCAACATGGCGAGACCCGCCAGCGCACGCGCTATCGCAGGAATGAATGCTTGCATCGGGCCGCTCCCCATCGCTTGATTTTCCCGCAGTATAGTTAATATAAACAAACCATACTATTGCCAGTGCTCCGCTTGGTTCAACTTCTGCCTGTAAATCGGGCGGACCCTGAGAAGCAAGGCGATGGCGGCCAGCGCCGAGCAAAACACCACGATGATCAGGCTGTAGCGGATCTTCAGCGGATCGTGAAATAAACGGTCGTTCAGCAGCGGCACCAGGGTCGGTCCGACGCCGAGTCCCAAGGCATTGACCACGAACAGATAAACCGCCGAGACTTGCGCGCGATACTGATTCGGGGTGACTTGGTTGACCGCCATGGGGCCCACGCCGTTGTAGGCATTGAATGTAAGTCCTGAAACGAATATCGCCGCCCAAACCATCGTTACGGTCGGCATGAGAGTCGGCAGACTGGCGAACACCGCAATACCGCACGCCGAGATCACTGCGACGACGATCGGCGCATCCTTGCTGCCTCTGCGGGTCAGACGGTCGCACAAGATGCCGGCCAAAAGCATGCCCGTTGAGTTCATCAGAGCCGTGGAGACGCCCAGCACCTTTCCCACCTGCCCGTAGCTGACGCCGTAGGCGCGAATGATGGCCGTGGGCAGCCATGCGGCCACGCAGTAGCCGCACATCGACAGGAGCGCGAGCGCCACGAAGTGAAGGCCGTAAAATTTGCGATTGGCCCAAATATAGTCGAGCACTTCACGCAAGGGGGGTTTCAGCGGCGCGGACGCCGTGTCGGGCGAAGAGTGGTTTCGCAGCAAGCCTCTGCGCGCAGGCTCGCGAAATGTCAGCAAGAGAAACGGCAGCAAGATGCCCGGCGCACCGGTCACGATGAACACGATTTGCCAGGCACGCACCTCTCCGAGCAGCGGCAGGCTATAGCTCGCCCCCGGATGAGACACCGCCGCAACCACGATGCCGCCAACCAGAAAAGCGATTCCGGCGCCGATCGTGATGCCGATGTTGTAGACGCCGAAAGCGCGGCCCAATTTCGAGCGCGGGAAACTATCGGTGATGATGGAATAGGCCGCCGGCGACAGTGCCGCTTCACCGATTCCGACGCCGATGCGCGCGATAAACAATTGAATTGCGGTTCGCGCCAATCCGCACAGGGTGGCCATGATCGACCAGATGAATACGCCGGCCGCGATAATGGCCCGCCTGCTATGCCGATCCGATAGACGGGCGATCGGCAGGCCCAAAAATGTATAAAGCAGCGCGAACGCCAGACCCTGCAGCATGCCGATTTGCGTGTCGCTGATATGCAGATCCCGCTTCATGGGTTCCACGATCAACGAAATCGTAGTGCGGTCGATGAAGGAAAAGATGTACATCAGCATCAGTACCGCGACGCTGTACCAAGCGGCAAAAGAAGACGGATAGGACGAATCGTTCCTGGACGCTGCGGCGTTGACAGTGGATTGCGTTGCCATTTCACCCCCTGGCTCGACCGATGCGCTCGCTACGCGGGCGCCGGCGCCCGCTGTGCATCCGCCATTGCGATGCCGCGGCGTTCAGGCCCCCAGAGGACCATCAAAATAATGACCACCACCACGACGCCGACCACGCTCCCCATGGCGAGTCCATAGTTGTTTCCATGCGCCTCGGCGATCATGATTTGAATCGGCAAATTTCTCGAGGCAATGAGATTGCCGAGCTGGTACACGACACCCGGGAAAGTTGCGCGGATTTCAGGGGGAGATAATTCGTTCAAATGCACGGGGATGATGCCCCACGCCCCCTGCACCGAAACTTGCATGAGGAACGCGCCGATTCCAAGGACCAATGGCGTGGTCGCTACTGCCCCCGTCCAGAAGGGGATCACCGGCAGGGCCAGCAATGACGCGAAGACGATCGCGCGACGCCTGCCGATGCGCTCGGAGAGATATCCAAAGCCGATGCCGCCCAAGATCGCGCCGATGTTCATGATCGCCGCAATGATCGATGAGCCATGCGTATCGAAGTGAAGCTGACCCTTCAAGAACAAATTAGGGTAGGCGTCCTGAGATCCGTGGCTGAAGAAATTAAATGCCGTCATGAGCACAATCGCATACAAGGCCAGTTTCCATTCGCGGCCGATGACCCTGATCAGACCCTGTTGCTCCTTGTTGACGCGCTTTTCGAGAAACGCGGGGGACTCATCGACGCCCATGCGGATGAAGAACACCAAAATCGCGGGGACAATTCCCAATAGGAACATGTAGCGCCAGCCCAACGCGTCGTAGAAAAAGTAAGTCGCAATCGATGCAACGAAATAACCGCTGGGATAACCCGCTTGCAACAGACCCGAGACCACGCCCCGAGCACGGGCCGGTATCGTTTCGAAGGTCAATGCAGAGCCGATCCCCCACTCCCCCCCCATGGCGATGCCGAAGAGACAGCGAAGCACTAGAAATGACCATAACGATGGGGCAAATCCGGAGGCTGCTTCCAGGACCGAGAAGGCCAGGATGTTCCACATGAGCGTGGGTTTGCGGCCGAAGTGATCCGCGAGCCGGCCGAAAATAAAGGCGCCGACGGGCCGGGCCGCGAGCGTCAAGAACACCGCCTCGCTGACTTCTTTCACGTCGACGTGGAAAGTGGTTGCGATGTCCTTGAACATGAACACCATGAGAAAAAAATCGAAGGCGTCCAACGTCCAGCCGAGGTAGGCGGCCACCACGACATTCCTTTGACTCTTAGTCCATTGCATTTGTGATACCCCCGCGGCCTTGACCGATCCTAGCGGGCAGGGACGTGCTTGTCGACCTCCCAATGACCGCTTCCAATCCGGGTCCGTTCAGTCGAAACTTCGCATGGCAAATGGACTCTCAAAAAGTATCAGGCGGCAACACGGGGGCGAAAGATGTCAAGACCCTTGAATGAATACACGATGCGCGTGCTCGATCGCCCGGCCCCCAGCGTGCAAGTGCGCCACGGCGCGAATGGCGTTGTGTATTTGGACTGCGCGCTGCCTTACGAGCCCGGCCTGCCGTCGCTGATCGATTATTTGGCGCGTGCCGCAGAGCTGCGCGCGAATACAACATTTTTGGCTCAGCGCGATGAGTCCAAGCAGTGGCGCCGATTGACCTACGGCGCGGCCTGGCGCGATTCGGCGGCGGTTGCGACCTGGCTTATTCGCAGGGGATTTGGGCCCGGCAGCGCACCCGTGATGATCCTGTCGGAGAACACCATCGAGCATGCCCTGCTGATGCTGGGCGCGATGCGCGCGGGAGCCGCGGTCGTGCCGGTGTCGCCTAGCTATTCCTTTGGCAAGGACCTCGCGCGCTTGGGGTACGCACTGGACCTGACGCAACCGTCGTTGGTGTATGCGGTCGACGCGGCTCGCTACGGCGCGGCGCTTGAATATGTAAAGGCCAAGGCATCCGGCACGATCACCATTGCCGGCGATGAATTCTCGCATCTGCTGCATACGGTTGACGCCGAGGCGGTGGCCGCCCGGCGGCTGCGGATCGGGGACGATACGATTGCCAAGATCTTGCTCACGTCCGGATCCACCGGACGGCCCAAAGGAGTGGTCAATACGCACGGCAATATCGCCGCTTCCGTCCAGATGTTTCGTTTGGTCGGAGAGCCTTTCAGGGAAGATCGGATCAACACCATCGTCGACTGGCTTCCCTGGCATCACGCCTTCGGCGGAAACGCCCAGTTCAACGGCATTCTGGCGCTGGCAGGAACGCTGTACATCGATACCGGCCGGCCGGTTCCCGGCCAGTTCGAGGCGACCATCGAGAATCTGCGGGAAATTTCGCCGACCAGCTTCGGCTGCGTGCCTGCGGCGTTCGGAGCGCTGGCGACTGCGCTCGAACGCGATGCCGATTTACGTCAAAGGTTTTTCAAGAACATGCGGGCGCTGGGCTATGGCGGCGCCTTATTGCCGCAGCCCATCTGGGAGCGCATGCAAAGAGTGGCCGTACAGGAGATCGGCGAGCGGTTGCCCTTCGGCACGGGATGGGGGATGACGGAGACGACCGCGACCGGGGTTGCGGTGTATTGGAATACTGAGCGCACCGGGCTTCTGGGTCTTCCTCAGCCCGGCTCGATGCTGAAGCTGGTGCCAACGGGCGACCGAATGGAGCTTCGGATCAAGGGTCCTCACATCATGAGCGGCTACTACCGCGCTGACGCGCTCAATGCCGCGGCCTTCGATGAAGAGGGCTATTTTCGAACGGGCGATTCGGTTCGATGGGTTGACCCTGCGCACCCTATCGAAGGCTTGGAGTTTGCCGGACGTCTCGCCGAAGATTTCAAGCTGCTGTCCGGGACGTGGGTTCAAGCCGGCATCGTGCGCCGTGACTTGGTAGAGGCATTGCAGCCGTATGTCAGCGATGCGGTGATCTGTGCCCCCGACCAATCCTGGCTGGGCGCCCTCATCTGGCCGACGGCGCCGGATGATGCGAAGCTGCGCACGGGTCTCGCGCGAAAGCTCGCCGAATTCAATCGCGCCCGCCAGGGAAGCGCGGACACTGTCGGGCGGCTATTGATCTTGAGCGATCCTCCGTCCGCGGAAGCCGGGGAGATTACCGACAAGCGCTCCATCAACCAAGGACTGGTGATGGAGCGCCGGGCGCATGATGTCGCCGCCCTGTATGCGGATCCCAGGGATTCACGCGCCGTCGATCCCGCGGGCATCAGCGAACCTCTCGCTATGGCGCAGCCTTGAGCACCGGCAAAATCATTGCGGAGGGGTGGCGCTTGTCGATATAGACCGTGTTGGTGGCGATGCGCGGCGCTGTATTGGTCGGAACGCCGAATGGCTCGCCGGTGTTCGGATTGATCTCGAACTTGGTGGCATTCGACGAGGTCACGGTTACTTGGATCTTGTGCCCCTTCTCGAAGGTGAACGCGGTGTTCCACAGATCGATGTGCAGCTCTTCCGGCTTGCCCGGCGTCATCAACGCCACATCATCCGGATCACGGCCGCGGCGGTAGCGGGTGCGAATCGGATTGTCGAGGATGATTTGTTCGTAGCCATCCGGGTAAACGTCCACCAGCTTAACCATGAAATCGGTGTCGAGTCCGTCGGTCGCCGCCCATAACGTCATGTCCACATGGCCTGCGATCGCCACATTCTTGTCGAGAACCGCTGTCTCGAATCTCAAATAGTCCTGACGTTGACCGATCGGCCGCTGATCCAATGGTCCTGCGGTTTGCAGCAAATTCGAGCCGCCGTACGTTTTGACCGGATTCGCCGGATCGAACTTGTAGCTGATCTTCGCATCCGGCGCCGTCGGCGTCTCGATCGACAGGTGCATATCGCGCGTCAGGTAGTAAGGAGTGGGACGATTGGCCGGAGGCCAGTCCGGCGATTTGAACACATGACTCGCAGCTGAAGGATGGCCTTTGCGTCCGGAGGCCATCATGAACAGCGTGACCGGCGGCTCTTTCATGATGCCGTTGTCGATGCCCTTCAGCCAATAATCCCACCAGCGCATCTCTTCGGTGGGCGGCACCAGGGCGCCTGGCTGATTGTATTCGACATCGCTCTTATCGCCGCCCAAACCGCCATGTCCCGCCGGCACCATGTAGAGTTTTTGATTGCCGCGTGCGCCCTTGGAGCCGAAATTTTGCAGCCAGCGAAAGTTCTCGACATTGCCGTCATTGAAAATGTCGTACCAGGCACCCTGGTTATACATGGGTATGCGAATGAACTTGCGCTGCGTCGTCATCGAGTGTTCGTTCCAGAATGCAGAATTGGCGGCGCTTCCCCTGACGACATCCAATTGCGCCGGGGTCTCCCCTTGAGCCTTGAGCCACCCAAGCGTGTCCTCATCCTTCAACACACCGCCGGGAAAGGTATTGAGAAGTTGATCATAGGGCGCGACGATGACATAGGCGGCCACCAGATGCGGCGGCGCCCCCATCGCAGCCAAATTGGTGGTGATTCCCAGCGCCGATCCGCCGACCATGCCGACCCGGCCGTTCGACCAGGGGCTGCTTGGCGGCCCACTCGACCGTGTCATAGCCGTCCTCGAGATCGGGAATGAAGGCCTCATAGAAGCCTTCCGAGCGGCCCTTTCCGCGCACGTCCTGCATGACGAAGGCATAGCCGGCAGCGGTGTATTTCTTGGCCGAGTAACCGGCCAAGTCGCCCAGAGCATCCTTAAGATAAGGCGTTCGCGACAGCACCACCGGGAATGGGCCGTGCCCCGCCGGCAGAAAAACATTGGCCGCGAGCTTGACGCCGTCGCGGGTGGTCATGGTCATTTCCGTCCACTTAGGCAGCGCGGCGATCTGCTCGGGCGTCAGCTGCGGCAAAAAACGTGGCCGAGCTTGAGTCGGCTTCGGGGCCGGCGCCGCCGCCGGAGTTGCGGCGGATGCGGATTGTGCTTGCGCACTCGCGAAGTCAGCCGGTGCGAGCGGTGCAACGGCCAGCAGCGCCAGAAGCGCCGTGCGGAAAGACAACTGCATGATTTTTCCCTACAGAGATGTGCGTTTTCGGTGCGGCCCTCGCCGCCCTGTAGTGTGCGGCGTGCCGCTTGATTCAGTCAAACGGCATCCATGTACCCGCGCCGCGGAGCATGCCACTATGGGACAAATCGCCGGGAATTGCATTGGATGAAGACCGTAAGGAATTAAAGTGGACAAGAAAGTATGCGTCATCACCGGATCCTCATCCGGTATCGGAGCCGCCTGCGCAATTCTGTTCTCGCGGCGCGGCTGGAATGTCTGCATCAACTACTCGAAAGACCCTAAGCCCGCGGAGAAGGCTGCGGCTATTTGCCGAAGCCATGGGGCCGATGCGCTGGTCGAACGCGCGGACGTGTCCGACGATGCTCAATGCCTCGCGATGGCCGCACGCGTCAAGGAACATTTCGGACGCTGCGACACGCTGGTGAACAACGCAGGGACTACCAAGTTCGTCGACTTGAATGATTTGGATGGCCTGAGTGCGGCGGACTTCCAAAGGATCTATGCGGTCAACGTCATCGGACCTTTTCAAATGGTCAGAGCATTCACGCCTCTGCTCAAAGAGGCCCGGAGCGCCGCCGTAGTTAATGTGTCTTCGATCGCTCCTTTGATCGGCGGCGGATCGAGCGTCGCGTACATCGCATCGAAAGGCGGTCTCAATGCACTGACGCTGGTGTTGGCTCGCGTCCTGGGGCCGCAGATCAGGCTGAATGTTGTCGCTCCCGGCATGGTCGATTCCCCCTGGCTCCGGAACGGCTTGGGGCCGGAAAGATTCGATGCGATGCTGCATCACTATGAGTCGGCTTCGGCACTCAATTCCTTGGTGCAACCCGAAGATGTCGCCGAGACGATCTTCTATTTAGGCGCGGTGGCGACCAAGACCACCGGCGAAGTGCATCTGGTTGACGGCGGCCGGCGACTCGGCAGATAGGCGACGTGCGCGCAGCGCGGCCGCTTTGATAAGCTCTCCTATTCCTTTTGGAGTATTCCCATGCAAGGCAGATTTGAAAAGCGCGGCGATGTCGGCGTCATCTGGGTCAATAATCCGCCGGTCAATGCCATCAGCGTCGGCGTGCGCGCCGCCATCATCGATGGCGTCGCCAGGCTGACCCAGGACCCGGAAGTAAAGGCCGGGGTCCTAGCCTGCGAAGGCCGCACCTTCATGGCGGGCGCCGATATCACCGAATTCGGCAAACCCCCGCTTTCACCGAGTCTGCATGATGCGATAAACGCGGTGGAAAACTCGGTGAAGCCCATTGTCGCCGCCATTCACGGCACCGCTTTCGGCGGCGGCTTGGAAGTCGCGCTCGGTTGCCAGTATCGCGTCGCCGTCGCGAGCGCCAAAGTCGGATTGCCCGAAGTCAAGCTCGGTTTGCTGCCCGGCGCCGGCGGCACGCAGCGCTTGCCACGCTTGATCGGCGTCGACCCCGCTTTGGCGATCATCGCCTCAGGCGATCCGGTTGCCGCGACTGCTGCCGCAAAGGCCGGCGTAATCGACAAAATCGTCGCGGGCGACCTGCTCGAGGGTGCCATAGACTACGCCCGCGAGCTCGCCGAACATCGAGCTCCTTTGCGAAAAATTCGCGACATTGCGGTCGACGCCGGCAGTATCCCGGCAGGATACTTCGAGGAAGCGCGCAAACGCCTTGCTAAGGAAAAGAAGAATCTCTTTGCCCCGCAGCGCATCGTCGACGCGTTGGAGGCGGCCGCCACCCTGCCCTTCGACTTGGGGCTAAAGCGCGAGCGTGAGTTATTTCTTCAATGTGCGCAAAACAGCCAGTCCAAGGCGCTGCAGCATGTGTTTTTCGCCGAACGCAGAGCCGCCAACGTGCCGAATCTCGACAAGAACGCGACCAAGCGGGATATCAAGTCGGTGGCCCTCATCGGCGCCGGCACGATGGGCGGCGGCATTGCCATGAATTTTCTGAACGTGGGCATTCCGGTCACGCTGCTCGAAATGTCGCAAGAAGCCCTCGATCGCGGCGTGGGCGTGATTCGCAAGAACTACGAGAACACCGCCTCCAAGGGCAAACTCACGATGGAGCAAGTTCAGCAACGCATGGGCTTGTTGAAACCCACGCTTTCCTACGGCGATCTGTGCGACGCCGATTTGATCATCGAAGCCGTTTTCGAAACCATGGCCATCAAGAAGGAAGTGTTCGCAAAACTCGACAAGGCGGCAAAAAAAGGCGCAATCCTTGCGTCAAACACCTCTTATCTATCGATTGATGAGATCGCCGGCTCGACCTCGCGGCCGGGCGATGTCGTCGGCATGCACTTTTTTTCACCCGCCAATGTGATGCGTCTGTTGGAGATCGTGCGCGGTGCGAAAACGGCGCAAGATGTTTTGCTCACAGTCATCGACATCGCAAAGCGGATCAACAAAGTCGGCGTCGTTTGCGGAAATCGCGACGGCTTCATCGGCAACCGCATGCTGGGCGGATACGCCTACCAGGCATCGTTGATGGTGCTGGAAGGCGCCATGCCGGAACAGATCGACGCGGCACTGCGCAACTTCGGCATGCCGATGGGAGTTCTGCAGATGAGCGACCTGGCGGGGCTCGACGTGGGCTACAAGTCGCGCAAGGATCGCGACCCCTCGACATTCGACGGGCGCGTATCGCGTTCCGCCGATTTACTGGTGGAAATGGGACGAAAGGGCCAAAAAACCCAAGCGGGATATTACGACTATGCACCGGGCGACCGCACTCCCAGGCCCTCGCCGGTGGTGGCCGGCATCATCGAGCAGGTGTCGAAAGAATACGGCATCACACGACGGCAATTTACCGACGAGGAAATTGTCGAGCGCTGTTTTCTTGCGCTCATGAATGTCGGCTGCGATGTCTTGAGCGAAGGGGTGGCGTCCCGTTCGAGCGACATCGACATCGTCTATTTGTACGGCTACGGATTCCCCGCTTATCGCGGCGGCCCGATGTTTTGGGCCGAAAATTCGGTCGGATTGAGCACCGCGCTTCAAAAGCTCAAGGAATACAGCGCCGCCGGCGGCGGCAAGTGGCTCAAAGTGTCGCCGCTGCTCGAGAAGTTGGTGGCCGAAGGCAAGGGGTTCGCCGGCGTCGCGCAATAATCGCCCGGCGGCCGCGCCGCCTGCGCCCCAGCGCGGCTCCGCCTTCAGGGAGTTTGAGTCAGTCCCCGGTATTTCATCATCGCATCGATGCTGGGCGGCTTGCCGCGCCAGGCGACATACAGGGCCGACAGGTCTTCGGTATTGCCGCGCGATAAGATCATTCGCCGAAAGCGATCGCCGTTTGCGCGGCTGAGGCCGCCATGGTCATCGAACCATTGGTAGGCATCATCATCCAGCATTTGGGTCCACAGGTAGGCGTAGTAACCGGCCGAGTAGCCGCTTGCCCAAATGTGGCTGAAGTAGCTGGATCTATACCTGGGAGGCACCGCGGGCAAGTTTAGGTGCGTTTTCGCAAGCGCCCGCGTTGCAAATTCGTCGGCATTTTGCAATGGCGCGTCGGCCGCCAGCAGGTGCCATTGCATATCGAGCTCAGCGGCCGCCAAAACCTCGGTGAGATCGTAGCCCTCCGCAAAATTCTTGGCTTTCTTGATCTTCTCCACCAAGGCTTCAGGCATGGGCGCGCCGGTCTCATAGTGCTTGGCATAGTGAGTGAATACCGTCGGATAGATCGCCCAGTGTTCATTGAACTGGGACGGGAATTCGACAAAGTCGCGCGCCGTCGAGGTGCCGGACAGCGTCGGGTAGCGGGTATTGGAAAACATCCCGTGCAAGGCATGGCCGAATTCATGAAACATCGTGGTGACGTCGGAGAAACTGATCAACGCAGGCTCGCCGGGCGCCGGCTTGGGCAAGTTGGCGACGTTGTAAATGACCGGCAAAGTCTTGAGCAGCTTGGACTGGCCGACGAATTCGGACATCCACGCACCGCCGTTTTTGTTGTCCCGTTTGAAATAATCGCAGTAGAAAAGCGCCAGCGGCTTGCCGTCGGCATCTCTGACCTCGAACACGCGCACATCGGCCTGATAGACCGGGATGTCTTTTCTCTCCTTGAATGTAATCCCGTAGAGCTGGCCGGCCGCGAAAAACACGCCGTTTTCGAGCACATTATCGAGCTCGAAGTAGGGCTTGATGTCGTCATCATTGAGATCGTATTGCGCCTTGCGCACCTGTTCGGCGTAAAACTCCCAATCCCAGGCCTTAAGCGTAAATCCGCCTTTCTGCGCGTCAATCACGGCCTGGATGGCTTGCGCCTCGCTCGCCGCCTTGGCGGTCGCCACCGGTACCAGCGCGTCCATGAACTGCAGCGCCGCCTCGGGGGTCTTGGCCATTTGGTCCTCGAGCTTCCAGGCTGCATGGCTCGCGAAGCCGAGCAGACGCGCGCGCTGTGCTCGCAGCTGCGCGATATGCGCAAGAATATCGCGCGTGTCGTTCTCGTCGCCGCGTTCCGCACGGTCCCATGAATTCGCAAATATGGCCTCGCGGGTCGCACGCACCTTGAGCGAAGCCAACGCCGGCTGCTGCGTGGTGTTCTGCAGCGGTATCACATATCCTTCAGCATCACGGCTCTTGGCCGCGTGCGCCGCCGCGGCAAGCTGTGAATCGCTAAGTCCCGCCAGTGCGTTCTTATCGCCGGTCGCGTAGCCGCCCGCCTTGGTCGCCGCGAGCAACTTCTTTGAGAATGCATCCGAGAGGGAGGAAATCTCTTTGTTGATCTTTTTGAGCCGTTCCTTGTCGGCGTCCGACAGGTTTGCTCCCGAATGCACAAACTCGTCGTATTCCCTTTCGACCAGACGCAGCGATTCAGGATCGAGCTTCATGGCCGCGCGATTTTTATAAATCACGGCGATGCGTTCAAACAGCTTCTTATTCAAATGAATGGCATCTTGATGCGCCGCTATTTGCGGTGCCAACGCGGTCCTGGTTTTCTGCAATACCGGATCGGTATTTGCCTGACTGACGCCGCTGAAGGCCGCGGAGGCCCGCGCACGCAGGCGGCCGCTCCGCTCCATGGCGACCAAGGTGTTCTCGAAGCTCGGCGCGGCGGGATTATTCGCGATCCGATCGATCTCAGCGAGTTCCTGCGCCATGCCGGCTTCAATTGCCGGCTGATAATCCTCATCTTTTATCTTATCGAAGGGCGGCGCGCCGAACGGCAGCTTGCTCGGCGCATAGAATGGATTGCTGGGTCCGAAAGTGGCAGCGGCGGCGGCACCGCCGGCCACCAACAGCGACAAAATGAGGCTCGCGAGACGCGGAAATGCGTGTTTCAAGTTTGGAATCCGTAGTGAGGTTGCAGCCCGCTATTATACGTCAGCGGAGCAGGCGGTATGCGTCGTGGCGCCGTTCAGGCGGCTCGAACCCCTTCGCCGTGTCGGCTTCGAACTTGCCGTCCTTCTGTTTTCGATATCGTGCGGGACTTTTATCGGCATTCTGTGTCGCTCGCATCGTCGACTCGCAGGCGCGCAAAATGAATACGCGCGAGGACTCGCGTAGAATGACCGTAATTCTGAATATCCGATCGGGGAGATCCTTAGTCCATGCCCGTTAGAAAGCGTGCACAGCGCATGTCGCCCGATAAGCGGCGCGAGCAGATCATGGACAGCGCCGTAGCGCTCATCGTCAGCCGCGGTCTGTCGAGCTGCACGCTCGAGGTCGTTGCCGCAGAAGCGCGCATCAGCAAGCCGCTCATCTACAAATATTTTCCGCGGCTTGCGGACCTGTTCAAGTCCCTGGTGGAGCGTGAATATCGTTTCCTGCGCGGGCGCGGTCTCGGCGTGCTGCCGAAGAACGTGCCCTATGAGGAAGTAATCCACCATTCCAATTTGCAGTCGATGGAGTATTTGTATGAGAGGGGCCCCATCATGCGCTTGCTGGCGAGCGACCGCTCAATAGCCGGCCTTGCGAAGCGGCAGGACCGCGATGAGCGCGGCGTCATGATCGACTATTTCACCAAACGATGCGCGGAGGTCTACGGTTTTCCGCGCGATGTCGCCCGAGTATGTTCGATCATGACGGTGAACGCGCCGATTTTGTCGGCGCGCGCGCTGCGCCGCGGCGGTATCGCCGCGCATCGAGCCGCGGAAATTTGGAGCGATTTCATCATCGGCGGCAACAATGCCCTGCAACTGAAATATGGCTTGCGCAAGCCGGCGAGAGTCCGCAGGAAAAAGCCGCATTCTTGACTTGCGGCCCGCTTAATTATAACTTGAGTCTAATAAGGTCTTTTTGGAGCGGCCATGCCCTATGCAGCCAGTCGCCCTTGCTGCGACGCCGACAGCCACATCATGGAAACGCGGGACTGGATCGCAAAATTCACCGATCTGCAGATTCGCCCAAAACTGCCTGAGATGAGTCTGCTGAAGTCGGGAACCAAGAGCTTCGACAATCATCAACGAAGCGGTGCTGAAGCAGAAGCAGCGGAGCGCGCTCGGCCGCCGTGCCGTAAAATTCACGCCGTTCGCAGGCGAAGATGTCGCCCGCCTCATCCGGGATGCGGGCGCGGAACTGTTCATGTTCTCGAGCGACTATCCCCATCCCGAAGGCACCGATGATCCGATCGGCCGCTTCGAGCGCAGCTTCGAGGGAATTTCAGAAGAAGCCAAGACCAAGTTCTACAGCGAGAAGTTCCAGGCATTGATGTCTACGGCGCCTTAAGCTTCGAGGGCTCCTTTCATAAATGCGCATCCGCCGGTACGGCATCCTTCGGCGGCACCTTCGGCCGCTCGCGCATCGGCAGCTCCGGAATCATCACGGTGGCACTGAGAGCAATGAGCACGACGATCATGCTCAGCAAAATCACATGCGTCACCGAGTCCGCGATCAGAACCCGAATCGCAACCGGCAGGTCCATCATGCCGGCATGCACCTGCGCGTCGATGGACAAGCCGCGCAACTTGGACAGATCCATGGCCGGCAGACCTTTGGATGCGGCCCAGGCCGAAAGCTTGGAATTGAGCCCGTTGGTCAGCAGCGTCCCGAAGATTGCCACGCCGACGGTGGACCCGATTTGGCGGAAGAACTGGTTGGCGCTGGTGACGACGCCGATGCGATTCATCGGCACCGCATTCTGGATGGCGACGCTATACAGGCTCTGCAGAGGACCTAGGCCGACGCCGAGCAGCGCCATTCGCCAACCCAGATCAAACCGAGTCGTGTGATAGGTCATCTGGCTCATCAGAAAAGTCGCGACGAACAGCACTATCATTCCGCACAACATGAACGGCTTGTAGCGGCCGGTACGAGTCACCAAGCGCCCGCTCAACGTCGCCGCAACGATCAAGCCTATCATCAGAGGCAGGGTCGAGAGCCCGCTGGTGGTGGCCTGGACTCCCTGTCCGAGCTGCATGAACAAGGGCAGGAATGCGACGACGCTCAGGAAGGACATCGACGAGAAAAAACCCGCGATGTTTGCCCAGGTGAATACCCTATTGCTGAACAGCTCCATGTGGATGATCGGATCCTGGACACGTTTTTCGACGAACACGAAAAGCACCGCGCAGATCAGGAATACCGACAACAGCCCGATGACTATCGGCGAGTCCCAGGCATATTTTTGCCCCCCGAACGTCAGTGCCAGCAGCAACGGCACGCAGGCAGCCACGATCAGCACTGCGCCAAGGTAGTCGATGCTGCCCTTGGAGGCATGCGACAACTTCGGCATCTTGGCAATGACCATGAACAGCGCAATGAGGCCCATCGGCAGATTGAGATAAAACACCCAACGCCAGCCCTCGACGGTGTGCCCGGCGAATGACACGGTGCCATGATCGGTGAAGTAGCCGCCCAGCAGCGGCCCGACCGCGCTCGCGAGTCCGAACACGCCGCCGAACAGACCCGCGAACCTGCCGCGCTCTCGCGGCGGAAACAGGTCGGCGATGATGGCGAAAGCCGTGGTAAATAGCGCGCCGCCGCCGAGCCCTTGAACGGCTCGGAACACGATGAGCTGCACCATTCCGCCGCCCAAAAGCGGCAGCGTCCCGAATTCGCCGGCGAGCCCGGACAGCCACGACCCGAAAAGAAACAATCCGATGCCGGCGAGCAGCACCGGCTTGCGGCCATACAGGTCGCCCAACTTGCCCCAAACCGGCACCATGACGGTGGAGGACAGGAGATAGGCGGTCGTCACCCACGCATACAGCTCGAGGCCGTGCAATTGGCTGATGATGACCGGCATCGCCGTGGCCACGATGGTCTGGTCCAACGCGGACAGCAGAAATACGATCATCACGCCGATAATCGTGATCCGGCGCTCGGCGTCGGTGAAATGAGCGGTCGTCAAGATCGCGGCTCCCGGCAAATCATTGATGCATTATCGCAGCGCGCCTACCTCGCAGCACAAATTTTTGAATCTTGCCGGTCGCGGTTTTCGGCAGTTCGCTCACGAAATGAAATGCGCTGGGAACTTTGAAGTGCGCAAGGGCTGAACGGGCGAAGTCCCGCATTTCGTTTTCCGCAGCCGATGCGCCCGGGCGCAGAACCACAAATGCGTGCGGCGACTCTCCCCACTTCTCGTGCGGCATGCCGACGACAGCGACTTCGAGCACCGCCGGATGCCGCAGCAATGCGCCTTCGACCTCGATCGAGGAAATATTTTCGCCGCCGCTGATGATGACGTCCTTGAAGCGATCGCGGATTTCGATGTACCCGTCAGGATGCACGACAGCACCGTCGCCGGAATGAAACCAGCCGCCGGCGAAGGCGGCGGCGGTGGCCTGCGGATCATTGTAATAGCCGTGCATGACGACATTGCCTTTGGCGACGATTTCGCCCATGGTCGCGCCGTCCCGCGGTACATCGCGCATTTCCCGATCCACGACGCGCAGTTCGCCGGATGTGATCAATTCGACCCCTTGCCGGGCTTTCACGGTGGCGCGAGCGGCGCTCGAAAGCGCGGTATGTTCCGGCAGCGGCTCGCAAATGCTGATGAAGGGGGCGGTCTCGGTGAGCCCATAGACTTGCAAAACCTCCCAACCGAATTCGGATTCCATGCGCTCGATGGTCGCGGCCGCGGGCGGTGCGCCGGCTGTGATCACCCGCACGCTGCGCGGCAGCTGCTTGCGCTTCTCTTCAGGTGCATTAGCGATGCTGATGAGCACAGTAGGGGCGGCGCACAGATGCGTGATGCGTTCGCGCCGCACCGATTCAAACACTGCGGCGGCATCGACCGCGCGAAGGCAGACGTGCGTTGCACCTGCTGCGGTCACGGTCCATACGAAAGTCCAACCGTTGGCATGGAACATCGGCAAAGTCCACAGATACCGGTCTACGGGCGTCATGGGCCAATGCGCCAGCGCCCCCACTGAATTCATCCAAGCATTGCGATGTGTGATCATCACGCCCTTCGGGCGCGACGTCGTGCCGCTGGTGTAATTGATCGAGATGATGTCCGTTTCGGCGATGTCCCTCGCCTCGAACGAACCGCTGCCGGCTTCGAGCAAGGATTGATACCTCAACCAGCCGGCCTTCTCGCCCTCCAACGCAACGAAGTGCTCAACGTTAGGCATACGGGCGCGAACGCTGTCGACGGCATCCAGGTAATCGGCGTGAACGCACAGCACCGCCGCGCCGCTGTGCGTCGTCACGTAAACGAAGTCATCGGCCGAGAGGCGATAATTGATCGGCACAATCACCGCACCGAGCTGCGGTACCGCGTAGAATTGCTCCAAATGTTGATGCGTGTTCGGCGCAATCGTCGCAACACGGTCGCCCTTACCGACGCCCAATTTCGCGAGCGCGATGCTCCACCGGTCGCAACGCGCGCCGAATTGGCCGTACGTGAATCGCAATGCGCCGTCGACCACCGCTTCGCGTTGGCCATGCAGTTTGCGTGCGCGGCGCGCGAATTCGAGGGGTGTGAGCGGCGTTTCCATGAATCAAAGCGTACCAGATTGACAGCCATGATCGAGTGCAGCGGCGGGCCTTCATAGCGGCGCAGCACCCTGCGGCAGCGGCGGCGGCGCGCTAACCGATCAGGATGGCCCGAAAATCGTTGACGTTGGTCAGCGTCGGTCCGGTGACCACGGAATCATGCAGCGCCTTGAAGAAGTTATGCGCATCGTTGTTGGCCAACATTTCCTTGGGTTTCAACCCAAGCGACTCGGCTCTGCTGAGCGAATGCGGACTCAGATAGCCGCCCGCGATTTCTTCTTGGCCATCGACCCCGTCGGTGTCGCCGGCCAGCGCATGGATGCCGGGATGTCCCTCGAGCGCGATGGCAAGGGACAGCAAGTACTCCACGTTGCGGCCTCCCCGGCCGCCGCCGCGCACCGTCACGGTCGTTTCGCCGCCCGACAGCAGGATACAGGGCGCGCCGAACGGCTGCCGGCGCTCAGCGACTTGCCGTGCAATGCCTGCGAATACTTTGCCGACATCGCGGGCCTCTCCCTCGATGGCGTCGCCCAGGATATGAACTGCGACCCCGGCGCCGCGTCCCACGGCGGCCGCGGCTTCCAGCGCCAATTGCGGCGTGGCTATCGTGCACACGGCTGCATGCCGAAGCCGCGGATCGTCAGGCTTCACCGATTCCACGCGTCCGCTTTGCAGCAGATCCAGCACGGCTTGCGGCAGCTCGATGCCATAGCGGCGCACGATGTTCAGCGCATCCGCGCAAGTGGTCGGATCCCCAACCGTCGGGCCGGAAGCAATGTCGACCGGCCGATCGCCCGGCACATCGGAGATCAACAGCGTCAGCACTCGTGCCGGATGGCACGCCGCCGCCAACCGCCCGCCCTTGATGGCAGAAAGATGGCGCCGCACGCAGTTTATTTCGCTGATGCTCGCCCCGCAGGCCAGCAGAGCCCGGCTTACGTCCTGCTTGATGTCCAGCGTCAACCCCTTGGACGGCAATGGCAGCAGCGCCGAGCCGCCGCCCGAGATCAGACACAGCACCAGATCGTCTTCCCGCAGGTTTGCGACGCTTTCGAGGATGCGCTCCGCGGCCTGCATGCCTGCTGCGTCGGGCACCGGATGCGCCGCCTCGACGATCTCGATCCGCGTGCAGGGCACCGCATAGCCATAGCGCGTCACCACCAATCCCGACAGGGGTCCACGCCAATTCATTTCAACGGCGTGGGCCATTGCCGCCGAGGCCTTGCCCGCGCCGACCACGATCAGCCTGCCGCGCGGCGGATCGGGAAGATGCGGCGGAACGCACACCGCTGCTTGAGCGGACGCGATGGCGGCGTCAAACATGCGCGTAAGCAGCGCTTTAGCGTCAGCCGAATGCAAGGCTGCTCATTTCGATGCTCACAGTACCGACTCGAGCAATGCGGCCATCTCCGCCGGATTGCGCGTGACCTTGATGCCGCACTCTTCCATGACGGCGAGCTTTTCCGTTGCCGTGCCCTTGCCGCCCGAAATGATGGCACCCGCGTGTCCCATGCGCTTGCCCGGCGGTGCCGTCACGCCCGCGATGAAACCCACCACGGGCTTCTTCATGTAGGCCTTGATCCACCGGGCGCAGGTCTCTTCATCGTCACCGCCGATTTCGCCGACCATGATGACCGCATCGGTTTCCGGATCGTCATTGAAGAGCCGCATGACATCGATATGTTTCAGGCCGTTGACCGGATCGCCGCCGATGCCGACGCAGGTGGACTGGCCCAAGCCGAGGTCCATCAGCTGTCCCACCGCCTCGTAGGTGAGAGTGCCCGATCGCGAGACGACGCCGATGCGGCCTTTCTTATGAATGTGTCCCGGCATGATGCCGATCTTGATTTCATCCGGCGTAATGACACCCGGACAATTGGGGCCGACCAAAATGGTCTTCTTGCCGCGCATGCGGTTGCGCGTCGCAATCATGTCGCGCACCGGCACGCCCTCGGTGATGCAAATGACCAAGTCCAGATCGGCGTCCACCGCCTCGTCGATGGCGCTCGCGGCGAACGGCGGCGGCACATAGATCACGGAGACCGTCGCACCGGTTTGCTGTTTTGCCTCGCGCACGGTGCCGTATATCGGGATACCTTCGAAATTCCCGCCCGCCTTGCTGGGATTGACGCCCGCGACGAAGCATGCCTTGCCGTTGGCGTAGTCACGGCACAAGCGCGTGTGGAACGCGCCGGTCTTGCCGGTTATGCCCTGCGTCATCACTTTGGTGTTTTTGTCGATTAAAATGCTCATGCGCGCCGGCTCCGCCCGCCGTTGACGGCAGCGACAATTTTCTTGGCGGCATCCGCCATGTTGTCGGCCGAAATGATCGGCAGTCCGGAGGCCTTGAGCGCCTTTCTTCCCAATTCCTCGTTCGTGCCCTTCATGCGCACGACCAACGGCACGTTGAGCTTCACTTCCTTCGCCGCAGCGATCACGCCTTCCGCGATCGTATCGCAGCGCATGATGCCGCCGAAGATATTCACCAAAATGCCCTTTACGGCCGGATTCTTCAGCATCAGCTTGAATGCCTCCGTGACCTTTTGCGCGGTCGCGCCGCCGCCGACGTCGAGAAAATTCGCCGGCTCGGCGCCGAAGAGCTTGATGGTATCCATCGTCGCCATTGCAAGGCCCGCGCCGTTCACCAGGCACCCGATATTGCCGCCCAACGAGATATAGGAAAGATCGTACTTGGATGCCTCGACCTCGGCGGGATCTTCTTCGTCCAAATCACGCATGGCGACGATGTCCGGATGGCGGAACAGGGCGTTGGAATCGAAATTCAACTTGGCGTCGAGCGCCAGAACTTCGCCGCTCCCGGTGACGATCAGCGGATTGATTTCCGCGAGCGAGGCATCGCATTCGACAAAGGCGCGATACAAGCCCTGCATGAAGCTGCGAGCCTGGGCGATCGAAGGGTCGGGCACGCCGATCTTGCGGGCGATCTCATCAGCCTGCGCATCGGTCAATCCGGCGTCCGGATCGATCGCAACCTTGTGTATTTTTTCCGGATGCTGCGCGGCGACTTCCTCGATCTCCATGCCGCCTTCCGAACTCGCCATCAGCGTCACCCGCTGCGTCGACCGGTCGACTACCATGCCGACATAGAGCTCTTTGCGAATGTCGGCGCCCTCCTCCACCAGCAGGCGCTTGACCAGCCTGCCTTCAGGCCCGGTCTGATGCGTGATGAGCGTCATGCCTAGGATCTTGGAAGCAAAATCGTGAACTTCTTGCAGGGATTTGGCGACCTTGACGCCGCCGCCCTTGCCGCGTCCGCCGGCATGAATCTGTGCCTTGACCACCCATACCTTGCCGCCCAACTCGCGCGCGGCGGCATCCGCCTCGGCCACCGAAAAGCATGGCACCCCGCGAGGCGTCGCGACACCGAACTTGCGCAGAATTTCCTTGCCCTGATACTCGTGAACATTCATGACTTGTTTGAACTCCGCATCTATGTTCCTTCTTCCAAAGTTTTGGCCAGCAGCTTCGTGAGCGCGTACACCGTATCGATATGCGGCGTCGGCGTGTGGGTGCGCCTGGCCAGCTCCACGACCGATCCTAGCAGCGCATCGATCTCCAGGGTACGCGCAGCCTCGACATCCTGCAGCATCGAGGTCTTGTGGTGGCCGACTTTTTCCGCACCCGCGATGCGCTTCTCCAGCGAGACCCTGAATTTGATGCCGAGTTGATTCGCGACGCTTTGCGCCTCGCTCATCATTGCCGCCGCGAGTGCGCGGCTGGGCGGGTATTGGCAAATGCCGGCCAACGTCGCGCGCGACAAGGCGCTGATGGGATTGAAAGCCAGATTGCCCCACAGCTTCAGCCAGATTTCCGATCTGATGTCGCTCAAGATCGGCGCTTGCATCCCCGCGTTGACAAAGCAGCGCGCCACGTGCGCAACCCGCTCGCTGGTCGTGCCGTCGGGCTCGCCGACCGGGAATCGATTGCCCTCGACATGTTTGATGATTCCCGGCGCGATCAATTCCGCGGCCGGATACACCACGCAGCCGATGACCCGTTCGCAGGGGATCTTGTCGTAGATCGCGCCGCTCGGGTCGACGCTCTGCATGCGCATTCCGGCCCAGGCGCCGCCGTGGCCGTGGAAATACCAATAGGGAATGCCGTTCTGCATGGGAATGACGACGGTTTTCGGGCCGAGCAGCTTCGGCACATCGGCGGCCACCGCTGCCACCTGATGCGCTTTCATGGCCAAAACCACCATGTCCTGAGGTCCTGAGTCCGTATAGCTATCAGTGGCCCTGATTCGCGGCACGCACTCCTCGGTTCCATCGGTGTTGAGCAACCGGACACCCCGGGTGCGCAGCGCGTCGAGGTTGGCTCCGCGTGCGATGAAAGTGACATCCTCGCCGGCAAGCGCCAGCCGAGTCCCTACGTACCCGCCGATGGCACCGACTCCGATAACCGCTATTTTCATGGGGCCGCCGCTTCGCCGTAATTTCGGAGGCAGTCTGCATTGCCACGGCCGGTATTGCACCTGCGCGCCCCCCGCCTTTTGAGCGGGGTCTTTTCCTACACGGCAATGGGCAACCAATGCGCCTAAATGTTCGGAATCAATCCTGCGCCTCGCGCCCATTTATATTTGGCGCCGAGAACCGCGACTGGAATTTCGGTCGAGTAGGCATAGGCCGGAATGCCGTGCTGATAAAGATACTCCGCCGCCTCCTCGACCTCGACGTCGCCCGCGAGCGAAGCAACCACGGGTTTCTCGATGCCCTTGGCGCGCAACTCGGCAATCACCTCCACCATCAGCTTCGCGAAAACCATCGGCGGCGTGATGATGGTGTGCCAATAGCCGAGGATGAGCGCGTGGATGCGCGCATCTTGCAGTCCGAGGCGCACGGTATTCTGGTAGGTGCTCGGCGGTTCGCCGCCGGTTATGTCGACCGGGTTGCCGGCGGCGCCAAACGGCGGAATGAATTTGCGGAACGCTGCATCAAGGTCCGCCGGCATCGCCATCAACGACAGGCCGTTATCGACGCACGCGTCGGACAAGAGCACGCCGGAGCCGCCGGCGCCGGTGATGATCACCACGTTGTTGCCCTTCGGTGTCGGCAGCACCGGAATGCCGCGCGCGAAATCGAGCAGATCGCGCAATGATCGAGCGCGAATGACGCCGGATTGCTTGAGCACGTCTTCATAGATCTTGTCGTTGCCGGCCAGCGCGCCGGTGTGCGAACTGGCTGCACGCGCACCCATGCTGGTGCGCCCCGCCTTGAGCACTACAATGGGTTTCTTTTTCGACACCCGCTTGGCTACCTCGGCGAAGGCGCGGCCGTCCTTCAAGTCCTCGCAGTGCTGGGCGATGATGGTGGTGTTGTCGTCCTGCTCGAAGAACGTCAGCAGGTCATCCTCATCGATGTCCGATTTGTTGCCCAGACCGACAATGGCGGACACGCCCATCTTGGCCGAGCGCGAAAAGCCGATGATCGCCATGCCGATGCCGCCGGACTGCGAGGACAGGGCGGCATGGCCCTTGACGTCGTAGGCGGTGCAGAACGTCGCGCACAGATTGCTGGGCGTGTAGTAGAAACCGTAGATATTCGGCCCCATGAGACGCACGCCGTACTTGCGGCCGATTTCCACCAATTCGGTCTGGCCGGCGACATTACCGGTTTCGGCGAAACCCGAGGGGATCAAGATGGCGCCGGCGATCTTTTTTTCGCCCACTTCGGTCAGCGCCTGGGCCACGAATTTCGCTGGAATCGCGAACACAGCGACGTCGATATCGCCCGGAACATCCTTGACGCTCTTGTAGGCCTTTTTGCCCATGATTTCGCTGGCGCTGGGATGGATCGGGTAGATGTCGCCCTGGTAGCCGCCGTTGATCAAATTCTTCATCACCGAATTGCCGATCTTGCCGTTCTCCGCCGACGCGCCGATCACGGCGAGCGCTTTCGGCTTCATGATGCGGTTCATCTTTTCGACGATTGCGGCCTGGCTCGGCCGATCGCGCGGCGGGGCCGGATTGAAATTGAGGACGATGCGGACGTCGGCGGCGGTTGCGCCCCGCTCGGTCGCGAACACCGGATTCAAGTCCATTTCCGAAATTTCCGGGAAATCCGCGACCAGTGCCGACACCCGCTCGATCATCCCGGACAGCGCGGTGCGATCCACCGGCTTTGCGCCGCGTACGCCGCGCAATATTTCGGCCGCCTGAATTCCATCGAGCATCGACAGGGCATCTTCATTGGAAGCGGGCGCAAGCCTAAAGGTGATGTCCTTGAGCACCTCCACCAGAATGCCGCCGAGCCCGAAGGCCACCAGCTTGCCGAACGCCGGATCGGTCACCGCGCCGATGATGACTTCCTGCCCGCCGGCCAGCATCTGCTGGATTTGAACGCCGAGAATTTCCGCCTTGGCGTCGTACTTGCGGGCGTTGGCTACGATGTTTGAATAAGCTTCCTTGGCATGCTCGGCCGATTTGACTCCGACGATGACGCCGCCGGCTTCTGTTTTGTGCAAAATTTGCGGCGAGACGATTTTCATCACGACAGGAAAGCCGATTCCCGCCGCCAGTTTGGCGGCCTCGTCGGCCGAGGTCGCGACGCCTTCCTTAGGAATCGTGATGCCGTAGGCCTCGCATACGCCGCGGGCCTCCGGCGCGGTCAGGGCCTGCCGGCCGGCAGCCTTGGCTTGATCGAGAATTTTGCGAACGGCGGTTTTATCGTGTGACATGTCTTGGATTTCCTCGGAGGCTATGCGCGGACGCGCGGCGCGGCGCCGCCAGCGTCCTAAACGGATCAGATGACTTTTTTCACTCTCAGCGCGGCCACATCCGCGGCCTCGTACCCTAGCTCCGCAAGCACCTCGTCGGTGTGCTCGCCAAGCAGCGGCGAGCGCCTGACATGAGTGGGACTGTCGCTCAACTTGATCGGATTGCCCACCGAGAGATATTTGCCGCGCTTCGGATGATCGACCTCGACGATCGTGCCGGTCTTGCGCAGCGAAGGCTCATGCGCCAGCTCTTGCATCGAGAGTATCGGCCCGCAGGGAATGTCATGTTCGTTGAGCAGCTCCATTGCCTCGAACTTGGTCTTGGTCGATGTCCAGGCCTCCACGGCCGCAAACACTTCCTTGAGCCGGGGCAGCCGGGCGTTCGGCGTGGCGAAATCCGGATCGCTGATCCAGGATTCCTTGCCGATGACCTGACAGATTGCCTTCCACACCGGCGCTTGGGCTATAAAATAAAGATAGGCGTTCGGATCGGTTTCCCAGCCTTTGCATTTGACGATGGTTCCCGGTTGCCCGCCGCCCGAGGCGTTGGCGGCGCGCGGCACGGCGCTGCCGAATTTACCATTCGGATATTGCGGATATTCCTTCATGACCTGCGTGCGCTCCAGACGCTGTTGATCGCGCAGCTTCACGCGGCATAGATTGAGCACGCCGTCCTGCATTGCGGCCAGCACCTTCTGACCGCGCCCGCTGGTCTGGCGCTGATAAAGCGCGGTCACGATACCGAGGGCGAGATGCAATCCCGTGCCGCTGTCGCCTATCTGAGCGCCGGTTACCAGGGGCGGGCCGTCGTCGAATCCGGTGGTCGATGCCGATCCGCCGGCGCACTGGGCGACGTTTTCATAAACTTTGCATTCTTCGTACGGCCCGGGCCCGAAGCCCTTGACCGAGGCCACGATCATGCGCGGATTGAGCTCTTGGATGCGCTCCCAGGTAAAGCCCATGCGATCGAGGGCGCCAGGCGCGAAATTTTCCACCAGCACATCGCAGTGCTTGACCAATTTCTCCAGCACCTGCTTGCCTTGCTCGCTCTTGGTATCGAGCGTCAATGACCGCTTGTTGTGATTGAGCATGGTGAAATACAGACTGTCCACGTCCGGTATGTCGCGCAACTGCTCGCGCGTGACGTCCCCGGCGCCGGCCTTCTCCACCTTGATGACGTCGGCGCCGAACCACGCCAACAATTGAGTACACGTCGGTCCCGATTGCACGTGTGTGAAATCGAGAATCCGTACGCCGTCTAACGCCTTAGCCATGGAAACTCCACCGACCCATCATTTGTACATCGTTTGATTTTTCGTGCCCGGAGCATATTCGCGCGGATCGACCCAAATGTTGATCACAGCCGACTTGCGCAATTTGTGCACCGATTCCCGGGCGCGTTTCAAGGCCGGCGCGATTTGCGCCGGATCGCGCACCTCTTCGCCGTAGCCTCCGAGCATTTCGGCGAATTTGCCGAACGGCACATCACCCAATAAATTGCCGACGCTGCCGCGTTGCTCGCCATATTTCGCGAGCTGGCCGTAGCGGATCTGATTCATGGCCGAGTTGTTGCCGATGACCGCGATATAAGGCACGCCGAATCGGTTGGCAGTCTCCATGTCGAAGGCCGTCATGCCGAACGAGCCATCGCCGTAGTAGCACAGAACCTCTTTGTGCGGATTCGCAAGGCCGGCGGCGATCGCAAAGCCGGTGCCCACGCCGAGTGAACCGAGCGCGCCCGGATCCATCCACTGCCCCGGACCGCGCGGGCGCACCGCTTGCGCGGAAATGGTGACCACATCGCCGCCGTCGCCGATATAGATCGTGTCGTCGGCAAGAAACTCGTTCAGCTCGTAGGCCACGCGGTAGGGATGAATGGGCACGCTGTTGGATTTGAACAGGGGCATGAGCTTCTCGGCCGCGATGAGTTCCGCATCGCCGAGCTGCTTCAACCACTGTTGGCGCGCCTGGCGCTTGCCGCCTTTGATCCGGCCGCCGGCAGCCGCCAGCACCGCGCCAAGGATCGCACCCGGATCGCCTACCAGACCGAGATCGACATCCCGATTCTTGCCGACCGTGCGGTAGTCCATGTCGATCTGCACCAGCTTCAGGTCCTTGCTGATGCGCTTGCCATAGCCCATGCGGAAATCGAACGGAGTTCCGACGATGACCAATACGTCGGCGCTGGCAAATGCCTGCGTGCGGGTTCGATCGAAATGATGCGGATCGCCCGGAGGCAAAAGACCGCGGCTCGCGCCATTGAAGTAGCCAGGGATGTCCAATCCGCGCAGCAGCGCAATGGCTTCCTTGTGGCCGCGCGCGGTCCATACCTGCTGGCCGTACAGAATGGCCGGCCGTTCGGCGTTGATCAGCAAATCGGCCAATTTTTCGATGTCGCGCGGATCGCCGACCGATTTGGTCGAGGCCCGATACTTTCCCGGCTGGGGCACGACGGCCTTGGCGATATCCACTTCGCGATCGAGCACGTCGCGCGGAATCTCCAGGTACACGGGCCCCGTCGCGCCGTTGAATGCCTCGCGCGCCGCCATGGCAATCATGTCCGCCACGCGCTCGGTGCTCGAGACCGAAGCGGCGAATTTGGTGATCGGCGACATCAATTCCACATGCGGCAGGTCCTGCAGCGATCCCATCTTGTGCTGCGTCAACGCACCTTGGCCGCCGATGTGCAGAATTGGGCTCTCGGAGCGAAATGCCGTGGCCACCCCGGTGACGGCATTCGTGCATCCAGGTCCTGCGGTGGTGACGACGCAGCCCAACTTGCCGGTCTGGCGCGCATAGCCGTCCGCGGCATGCGCGGCAACCTGTTCGTGACGCACGTCGATGATGCGAATGCCTTCGTCGACGCAGCCGTCGTAGATGTCGATGATATGGCCGCCGCACAGGGTGAAAATGGTGTCCACACCTTCATTTTTCAGCGCCTTCGCGACCAGGTGGCCGCCGGAGATCACGCTCGCGTCGCGGCTCTTGCGTTGCAGAGTGTCCTCGGCCGTGGTGGCCTTGGGCGGACTCGGGATGGGATTTGCGGTTGCCATGTTTGCTCCAGATTCGTGAATTGAGCCGGCCCTCAGGTTTCGCGGATTGCGGCGCCGATCGCGGCCGATTGCGGGTGTGCTGCACGGCTCCTGGCGAAGTGCTGCGCTCGCATGGGCTTCAGCAGGAACAGCGCCATGAGCGCGGCGATGATGTTGCAGGTGACGAATACCGCGAAAACCACATTCCAGCCGAAGCTCTTGGCGATCAGAGCTGCGATGGGAACGAGCAGCGAGCCGGCGCCTTTGGCGGTGTACAGCATGCCGTTATTGGCCGCCGCGTACTTGGAACCGAAGGTGTCGCCCTGGGTTGCCGGAAATAAGCTGAATATTTCGCCGTACACCCCGAAATACAACGCCGTCAGGAGTACATACGCCACGGGATTGCCTCCCGACCGGCTCAACGAGAACAGCGCAATCGCGCCGATCGTGAAGGCCAGCGCCATCGTGTATTCGCGGCCGATTTGATCCGACAGCCAGCCGAAAAACGGCCGCCCCACGCCGTCGAAGACCCGATTCAAGACCAGGGCAAAGCCGAGCGCCGGCATCACCGCGCCGAACAGCTCGACCGGAATCTTCGCGATTTTGAAATCATCGGCGATCGGCGCCATCGAAGCCGCCATGGTCAAACCGCCTGCCGCGATGAGCACGAACATAACGTACATCACATAGAACACCGGGCTCTTCAGGACATCGAGCGGCGTGTAACCATGCGCCGTCTGGCTGGGCTTGACGGCGACTGCCGCGAGGCTCGGCGGCGGGGCAAGCAACACCCACGCCATCACAAAGACAATGCCGCCTTGTATCAGGCCAAAGCTCAGGAATGCATGCTGGTAGCCTGAGGACTCGATCATGTGCTTGATCGGCACGATGGTCAGGGCCGCCCCCGCTCCGAAGCCGGAAGCGGTGATGCCGGCGGCCAGTCCGCGCCGGCCGGGAAACCACTTGAGGGCATTGCCTACGCAGGTACCGTACACGCAGCCGGTGCCGATGCCGCCGAGAGTGGCACCCAAATACAGGAGCGGGAGGGAACTCGCCACCGAGTTCATCACCCAACCCCCGGCAACCAGGACGCCGCCCACCATCACGACCCACTTCGGACCGAAGCGATCGACCATATAGCCTTCGATCGGTATGAGCCAGGTCTCGAGCAAAACAAATATGCTGAACGAAACCTGAATCGCCGCCCGCCCCCATTGAAACTTGGCGTCGATGGGGTTGACGAACAGCGTCCAGCCGTACTGCAGATTGGCCACCGCGGCCATGCAGATGACGCCGACTATCAGTTGGATCCAGTGATTCGCGAAAGGTGATTTGGCAGCTTCATTTTCATTCATTGTAGTTCTCCGTGTCCGCCGGACGTGACGGCGCAAATTCGCGCCGTTACCGCGCCGAAAATGCCTGCGCTGAGAATAATCGACTTTTCATATTCCCAATACGGGGGCTCGAATCATTAAATTCGAGGTCCGACCAGCCACGCGTCGTTATCGTGGTATACCATATATGAACGAGTTTCGGAGTGTCAAGCAAACGGACAGTGCTGTGGTCCGGCTTACTTTCAAGCGCAAAGTGCGGCCACCGCGGTGCGGTTTTTAGTGCGCTTTGCAACAGCGTCCTGCCGGCCATGCTGGAAACTCGATGGAAAGGAGCGCGGGGAAATTTCCCGCTGCAATGGAACAACTGCAATGTAATATATCTTCGGCTGATTATCCGGCCGCCATTCATCCACGGCATCGGCGATACGCTTAAAGAGGACTAATGAATTCCATCGTGACTCTGGTTCAAAGAACCACATCGGCCACCCCGCTGGCACTTGCCCCGCTGAACGCGACCAGTCTGCGCGATCAGGCCTACGCACTGCTCAAGAATGCCATTGCCGATACGGACATTTACGATCCGCAGCAGGAATTGCGCTTGGATGAGCGCCAATTGACGACAGCGCTGGGCGTCAGCCGTACGCCGATTCGCGAGGCATTGTCCTTGCTCGAACAGGAGGGCTTCATACGCACCGTGCCGCGACGCGGCATTTACATCATCCGCAAATCGAAGCGCGAGATGATCGAGATGATTCAGATGTGGGCGGCTCTCGAGTCCATGGCCGCGCGGCTCGCGACCTTAAATGCCAGCGAAACCGAAATCGCCAAGCTGCGGCATCTGTTCGATGAATTTCAGAATTCGCCGCCCTCCGAACACCTGGGCGAATACTCGGATGCGAATATCGCCTTTCACACCGCGGTGATCGCGCTGGGCGGCTCGCAAATGATCATCGATGCCACCAAAAACCTGTTGCTTCACGTGCGCGCGATTCGCCGGGCGACCATTACGCAGAGCGACCGCGCGGCGCGTTCCATCGTCGATCACCTGAAGATAATCGAAGCCTTGGAGAAGCGCGACACCGAACTGGCGGAGCGCCTGACGCGTCAGCACACGCTCGACTTGGCCGCGCACGTCGATAAACATTGCGGCTTTCTAGGCTAGCGGGCCCCATTGACCCAAAGTCGGCGGACCGCCGCCGCTCTGAGGCGCAAGAAACTCCGCGCGTTCCGAGTCGGGCAGAGCGCCGAGCAGCGCCGCGGGTGCCACTGACTGTATAACGGCTCGCGTATCCGGCTGCAGCACGGCCGCCCGCAAAGCTTCACTATCCTTGCGGATCGGTTTACCTCGCTCCATGCGAAGATATACGCGGCCGCTCGCCTGGTCGGCAAAATTGACCCAGTGAAAGCTCTGCACGCAGCGCTGCAGAAAATTTAGGTTCTTCTCCGGCAGCAGTGATCGAGGATCGGGGTAAAGATATTCGGCTGCAACCGCGTCGACGTTTATGCGCGCGTAACGTTCCACGTCGAGCGCGCATTTCACGTCCAATATATTGAAGCATTCATTGTCGCCGAAAACCACGGTGCGCGGCCGCTCTCCCAAGCGCACCGTGTTGTCCAGGAATTCAAAGCGAATGCGTTTGTCGGCGCGCCGGACCCAGGTAAAAAACACGTCTGGAATTCCCGAATAAGCCTCGACGGCATGCGCCAAGGTGTCGTCGACCGCCTTGTAGCGTCCGACCTCGAGACCGCGTTTCCAGGCGCGCTCCACCAGCAGTTCGGGCGGGGTGATCATGAAGAACAAATAGACGGTTTGCCCGAAGCGCGTGAGCAAATTGCTTCCCGCCTCGTTCGAATCGGGCGCAAAGCTGTCAAAGCGAAATCGATCGATCAACAGGTGCGACATGTCGCCGCGCAAGTTCTTGCCGGCCATGTAACGGTCGAGCTTTTGGTCGACGATTTGCACCTCGTCGGAGGTGAAGGCACCGGCGTATTTGTAGGCAGCACCGAGGGAGGCATAGTCCAGCAGCTGCTTGCGCCAGATGTCGGGGCTGATGATGGCAAAGTCGCTCCAATCAACTCCGATCTCCCCGGCCAGTTTTTTTTGCAGTGGCCGCAGCGTGCTCTTGCCGGAAGCCGAGGCTCCCTTGGTATTGATGACCACAGGATGCTCCTGTCTCGGCAGAAGCTTGTAACCGTGCTGGCGCGCGGCCGTTTGCAGCATGGGGGTGATGGCGCGGCCGATGCGCTCGCCGCCAAAATCATTGGCGGCGAGATTGGCAGCCATGGACGCGATGAGATCCTTGGTGCCCCAAGCAGCCCCATGTGTCGCGAACAAAGCCGACATCACCCGCGCCAGCGACCGGTATCCGCTGCCGGCAGCCGAGCCGGGAGAGGCAGCCGCCAGCCGTTCGAATTCGGCGATTTGCTCCGGCCCCCAGTTTCGGCCGAGGCGCGCGAGCGCCGACCCGATGACATCTTCGGCCTCTTCACGCGATAGCCGGTAAACCTCGACTATCGAGTCCATTGCGGGCTCGAGATGGCGCGATAGCAAAAGCCGTGCGATCTGGCGGAAATTCAAGCCGAGATCCTCGATTCGCGTGCCGTCGGGAACCGCGAAATCCGCCGTGATGCGCACCAGGAGCTCGTGCAATGCCAGCCGCTGCGGACGAAACGCCACCAATTCGCTCAACGTGAATCCGGTCAGTCCCTGCAGCTCGGCCGCGGCGGCGAGGCTGGTGAATACGTGCTCGGGACGAAAGATGGTGGCCCGCTGACGCAATTCGCTCGGCGTCTGCGACTCAACGCCCGGATTCCAAGGACCGTGATCGCCGTCGGGCAGCATGGGAGCGCGCACGCCTAGCCGCTATTGCGCAGCGCCGTAGCAATGGCGTTGATCGACAGCTGAATGCCTTCGCGCACCCTCGGATCGCTCTCCCCTGCACGATGGCGCTTGAGCAGCTCGATCTGCAGTAAATTCAGCGGTTCTATATAGGGAAGCCGCAAACGAATGGATGCATCCAATGCGGGGTGCTTTTCCAGCAGCCGCGATTGACCGGTCAATTCGAGGATGCGGTCGTGCGTCGTCTGCCACATGTCGCGAATCCGGCCAAATAGTTCACGGCCCATGGCTTGATCCTTCACCAGGGAAAGATATCGCGCTGCGATTCCCATATCCGATTTAGACAACACCATTTCCAGATTGTCGACCGTAGCGCGAAAGAAGGGCCAAGCCGCCAGCATTTCGCGCAACAGTCCAAGGTCGGCTGCCTGCATGGCTTGGCCGACTCCATACCAACCCGGCAGCATCACGCGCGCCTGCGCCCAACTAAACACCCACGGGATCGCCCGCAGATCCTCGATTCGCTGCGAGTCGGTGCGCGAGGCGGGCCGCGAACCGATCTTGAGTTCGGAAATCTCGAGCAGCGGGGTCGATTGCCGGAAAAATTCCGCAAACCCCGCCGTTTCGTAAACCAGCGCGCGATAGGCCCGAAAGGCCGCCGCCGAGAGACTGTCCATCGCCCCAGCGAACCGGCGGCCGCTATCCTCCGAGAGCGTGGCGTTTTCCAGCGACGCCAACAAGGTCGCGGCAGCAATGGATTCCAGATTGGACGCTGCGCTTTCGCGCGTTCCGTATTTGGCGGCGATGATTTCGCCCTGTTCCGTGATGCGGATGCGTCCGCGCACCGTGCCGTGCGGCTGGGCGCGAATTGCGGCGAAAGATGAACCGCCGCCGCGGCCGACGGCGCCGCCGCGGCCGTGGAATACTTCCAGGGGCGTCGCATATTTCTCGAAGACAGCCGCCAGTGTGCGCGTCGCCTGGTGCAGGCTCCAAACGGATGTCAAATAACCGCCGTCCTTATTCGAGTCGGAATACCCGACCATCACCTCTTGAAACCCGCCGGCCTGGATAATTTCGGCCGTCTCCGGCATTTCCAGCCAGGCTTGCATGATCTTGGCCGAGCCTTGCAGATCGGTGATGGTTTCGAACAGCGGGACCGCCATGATGGCAGCACTCGCATTGCCGCGGCTTCGATACAGCCCGGCTTCCTTGAGGAGAATATGGACCTCGAGCAAGTCGGACACGCTTTCGCACTTGGAAATGATGTAGAAACGGATGCACTCGGCTCCGTAGCGCCGGTGCGCATCCGCCGCCGCTCGCACGATACCGAGTTCGGACAGCGTCTCCGGTGAATAATCTGCGTAGGGACTGGCCAGCAAGCGTTCGCTGGCCAATTCGCGCCGCAACAACGCGACGCGCTCGGCCTCCGCCAAGACCTGGTAATCCGATGCGACTCCGGCCACCTGCAGCAATTCAGCGACGACCCTGCCGTGTACGTCGGCATTCTGCCGCAGATCCAGCGTCGCCAAGTGAAAGCCGAACGTTTCGACCGCGCGGTTCAAACGCGCCAGTGCACCGCCGCCATTGAGACGCACGCGGCTCTCGGACTTCAAGGAGTCTTCCAGAACTTGCAGATCCGCACGCAGGCTCGCCGCATCCGCATAGGCGATCGCTTCGACCGTGGCCGGTCGCAACGGCACGCGCCCGGTCAGATTTTGGAAAGTCGCGGCAAGCCGCGCATACATTCCGGTGATCGCACGGCGATAAGGTTCGTCGGCGCGCGCTGCATTCATGTCGCCGCTGCCCCGAGCCAACGCCGCGAGCGGTTCCGACACCACCGCAAGTTCGCTGGAAAGCGACAGCTCCGCGCCTATGGCGTTGAGTTGCTCCAAGTACTCGGCGAGCACCGCCTGGCTGGCGCGCCCCAGCGCAAGACGCAAGGAGTCTGCGGTGACATGAGGGTTTCCGTCGCGATCGCCGCCGATCCAGGAGCCCAGCCGCAGAAAACTCGGGGGGCGCTTGCCGAGCAGGCGCTCCCAGCGTGCATAGAGGGGTGGAATGACGGGCAAAAAGATGTCGCGCAAATAAGTCAGCGCGATATCGACCTCATCCGCGACATACAATCTTTCACGGCGCAGCGCCCGCGTCTGCCACAAAAACGCAATTTGCGCGGCGATGGCTTCTTCGATGATCTCTCCCGCGGCCGTCTCGCGAAGACCCGCGTCCCGCTGGGCCATCAGCGCCGCGATGCGATTGCGGTGGTCCAGCATGCTCTTGCGCATCACCTCTGTGGGATGCGCGGTCAGCACCGGACTGATGAGTCCATGCTCGAGCAACGCTGCCGCTTGGGCGAGGTTGACGCCTTGGCTCTCTAGGAACGACAGAGCCGACGGCAAAGTGCTGTCCTTTTCGGCTGCCACGCCCTGCCGGTCTTCCGCAAGATTTGCCAACATGGAAAACAACATGAAGCTACGGACAAAGGCCACGGTTTCGTCGAGCGATAGGCTCTCCCAGCCGGCAGCCAGGCCGCGCGGATTGGCGATACCGCGGAAGCGATCGACGGAAGCGGCTCGAATTGCCTCAATCCGATCCAGCAGCGCGTTGCCACCGTAGGTACGGATGACATCACCGAGAAGCTTACCGAGGAACCGAACATCCGCGTTCTGGACAATTACCGGGGCGGGCGTCATAGGCGGAACCATTATAGAAGGAGCAGGCAATGGCTATGCAGAGCTATAAGCCATATCCTACAGGCGTGCCCGCAGCCCGCTGATTAAGACCGCAAGACCTGGCTTGTAGGGTGCACCTATGAGAATTTTTCGAGGCAACGTGAGACTTTCTCCGGAGGTAATCATGCTTTCCAAATCCTGGCGCCTGTCCGTCGTTTCCGCGTTGCTTCTTCTGCTCTCGCCGGCTCTCGGCATGACGCAAGCCGTCAGCGTCTCGGTCAACGTTGCACCTCCGGAACTTCCCGTCTATGACCAACCGCCGATCCCCGGCGACGGTTATATCTGGACCCCGGGATACTGGGCTTGGGGAGACGACATCCAAGATTACTACTGGGTGCCGGGCACCTGGGTGGAAGCTCCGCAACCTGATTATCTCTGGACGCCAGGGTTTTGGGCAGCGGAAGGTGCCACCTTTATCTGGCACGCCGGATATTGGGGTCCGCAAGTCGGCTTCTATGGCGGCGTCGACTACGGTTACGGCTATGGCGGCCACGGATATGAGGGCGGCTATTGGCGCGGCGGCCATCTTTATTATAACCGCGCGGTCGTCAATCTCGGCTCAGTGCACATCACCAATGTCTACAACAAGAGGGTCACCAACAACATCAACGTAAGGCGGGTCAGCTTCAATGGCGGAAACGGCGGCGTCCGCGCTCGGGCGAACGCGCAGGAACAGGCGGCTGCCCGCGAGCGTCACATCGAAGCGACCTCGATTCAGCGCGAGCACGCGCAAACCGCCCGCGGCAATCCGCAATTGCGGGCCGCCAGCAATCATGGCCATCCGCCCATTGCGGCGACCCCTCGCGCGGGCAACTTCTCCCATCCCGTACCGGCGCGAAATGCCGCAGCCGCGGGACGCACGAACCAGGAGGTCGAGCACGCGCATGAACCGGTAACGCCCAACCGGGGAGCAGCGCCGAATCGAAACGTCGCACCTGCACCCGCACGAGAGGCGCATCCGGGCGCACCGAATCGGCAAACCGCGCCTCCGCACGAGCAGGCGCCTGCGCACCGGCAAATACCCGCGCGTGAGCCGACACCGCCGCGCGAGCAGACGCGGCCTCGCGAGTCGACGCCGCCACACCAACCGACGCCGCAGCACGAGCCGACGCCGCAGCACGAGCCCACGCCGCAGCACGTTCCGACACCTCCGCGCGAACAGGAACACCGGCCGCCGGAACATGCGGCGCCGGCCGAGCGTCCTGCCCCACAGCAACGTGCAACGCCGCCACGCCAGCCCACGCCGGTTGAGCCGCACCGCGAACCGGAGCACACTGCGGCTAAACCCGCGCCAAAACAGCCGGCTCGTCCGGCGCAGCACCCGGCCGAACATCCAGCGGAGCATCCGGACAAGCATGAACAGCATCAGCCATGATCAAGGCGCGAGGCAATTCACCACCGAGGTGGACGGCCATCGCGCAGAACTAGACTACACAGTGGCGGATGGCGTCATGACCATCACGCACACGGGGGTTCCGGCGCCGGTCGGCGGCCGCGGCATCGCAGCCGAGCTGATGCGCGCCGCACTAAATGTAGCCGGCGAGCGCGGCTGGTCGATTAATCCTGCCTGCTCGTACGCCGCGGCATACATGCGCAAGCAAGCGGGCGCACAAAACAAGGCGCATACGGACGAATTGCTGGATGAGGCGCTGGAGGAGTCCTTTCCCGCGAGCGATCCGCCTTCGGTCGGAGACAGCTCCTAGATCGAAAACCGTCATTTATAGGCGGCGCGCGCTTTGCTCTGCTACTGAGGCAGCATCGGGTGACCTTCGTGCGCCACCAGCAAATCGTGCATGTCGTTAGCGTGCTCTTCTTCCACCGTTAAGATGCCTTCCAGCATTTTGCGGGTTCCCGGATCATCGTCGCCGAAATAGCGGATCAGCTCGCGGTAGTGATCCACGGCGATGCGTTCCGCGATGAGATTCTCCTTGATCATTTCGACCAGGTTACCCGCACTGCCGTATTCCGACGCAGCGCGCATCTCCAACCCGTTTGGATTGAAGTCCGGCTTGCCGCCCAGTTGGTTGATGCGCTCGGCCACCTCTTGCATGTGCTGCGCTTCGTCCTTGGCGTGCTGGGCGAATTCGTCTTTCACACCTTCGCTCGATATGCCCTGAGCCGCTACAGCGTGCATGGTATAACGCAGCACGCACACGATTTCGGTGGCCAAAACCGATTGCAGAATTTCGATGGTCTTTTTAACGTCGCCTTGATAGGTGAAGGTCACTCCGCCGCTGGCGATGTTCTTGCGCGCCCGTTCCCGCAGAGTTTTCACGTCCGTGAGAAATGGCTTAGGTTCGCTTGCTTGCTTGTCCACGGTCGTTCTGCTCCTGAGGGATCTGCGGCTGCAGCGGTATTTATACACCGGCAAGCCGAATTTTTCCGGCAACATCGAAATTAAGCCTGTCAGACCTTTTGCCAAGCGCCTGTCGGCAATGCTCCGACAGCGCTACGGGCCGCTCAATGCCGTATCCAATGCCGATATCAATGGACCAAGTTTCGGCGGGTTGGCCTCCAGAGCCGGAGCCACCCCATAGTCGCGCAGCGCCCGCGAGCACACAGGTCCGATGGAGGCTACGATCGAGCGATTCAAATTATTCGCCAGATCAGCAGCACTTCCGGCCTGCTGCGCCATCGAATAAAGGTTGTGCATTTGAACCGCACTGGTAAACACGACGGCATCGACGCGGCCCTGCGACAGCGCTTCGAGAAGTCTCGCCAGCGGCCGTGTGTCCACCGGCAAGGCCCAGCGATACGTGGCGATCTCCCGCACGTTCGCACCGCGAGACTCCAATTCCGCGCAGAGCATCCGATTTTTCTCGCCATAGCGCTGAACCAGGATCGAGGTACCTGCAATTTGCACATCGACGAGCGCCGCGAGAATCGTTTCGGTGGTAAAGGGCGCAGCGGCTCTGATGTCGATGCGAATTCCGCGCGAGTTCAGCTCGCCGCTCGGCTTCGGACCCCGTACCGCCACCCTGGATGCAGCCAGAAGCTGCTTGAGCTCCGCGCTCATGTCCGCCGCCTCGGCTGCGGCAAACAAGGCTTTGGTGCCCACGCCGGTTTGAAAGATGCATATCTTGAAGGGATCAACACGCCAGTGCGTCAGCAGAGCGCGCAGCGCGTTCGCGTCGATATCCGGCACCTCTTGTAATGCCGGCGCGAGCATAGGTACGCCGCCGCGGCGCTCGATCAATCCGGCAAGGTGGGCGCCGGTGCGCGTTTCCAATATCGCGACGACTTTAGATTTCATGCTGGCGCCATTCAAGCACCATAATACGCGCATGTCGACTTGGGCAATGGCGCTGATCGGCGCCGCTACGATCTGCATCCTCGCGCAACCTGCCGCCGCGCAATCGACGGCGCGGAACGACGCCGTGCGCAACGAATTCATGGCCGCCATGCAAGGCATCCGTCTGCATCAGACCGATACCCCGGACTCGCCGGCCCTCGTGCACTACGCCATTTACGACTATCTGGTCGCGGCGAGGCTGCGGCGCGACCTGGGTGTTGCGGCAAATGAAAATCTCGATACGGCGATCGACGCGTTTATGCACTTACACACCGGACAGTTGGTGACGCGCGGCCTGCGGCACGACTGGCTCGTCAGCCTCGCGCAGCGCCGACGCTGGGACTGGTTCTTGCCCCGCTCCACCGACGCGGCAGATCCCGCCCTGATTTGCGATCGCCTGGATGTACGGCTGGCCGCCAACGATACGCAAGGACTTGCCGCGGCCGCCCTGATCCGCTGGCTCGCGCCGCAAAAGCCGCCTGCGGAGTGCGCCAACGTGTTCGCATGGTTGCGGCAACAGGGATTGCTCACGCCGGCACTGGCCGAAAGCCGCACGCGCGCGGCCTTGTCCGCCGACTCGCCGCGGCTTGCGCGCGAGTTCGCGGCCGACGTGCCCTTAGACCTTCGCGCAGCGCTGCTACAGTGGTCTGATCTGCTCGATTCGCCGCACGCTGCGCTGACGGTCCTAGCGACTCATCCGGCACTCGCCGTCGAACCGCAAGCCTTGGCTTCCGGATTCGACAAGCTTTCGCGCACGGAACCGGGCTACGCGCTCGACTTGCTGCCGAAACTGATCGCGCGCGATGATCTGGCGCCGGAAATCAAGGATCGGCTCAAGCGCGCCGCCTCGCTGGGCGCGGCCTACGATCGCGAGCCGCGCGCCATGGCGGCATTCGATGATTTGCCGGCGGCGGCCGCCGATGGCCCGGTGCAGGAGTGGCGGGTGCGCGCCGCATTGTGGAACCGCGATTACGGCCGGGCGCTCGCATGGATCGATCTTATGTCTCCAAGTCTGGCCGAGGAGCCGCGGTGGCGTTACTGGCGTGCGCGCGCGATCGCCGCAACGCAAGGGGACGAGGCGGCCGCGCCGCTGTTTCGAGCGATCGCGGGGCTTCGCGATTACTACGGCTATCTTGCGGCGGATCGCCTGGCGCAACCCTACAATTTGAACGTGCGTCGCTCGCCGTTCGATGCGGCCGCTCAGACGAAATTAGCCAAAGAGCCGGCACTGATTCGCGCGCACGAGCTGTTCGACTGCGACATGGCCGATGAGGCGACATCCGAGTGGAACGCTGCGCTGGAGAGTGCCGATAACGCGTTGAGAGTTCAGGCGGCACTCCTCGCCTCGCGCTGGGGTTGGTTTTCTCAGTCCATCACCACCCTGGCGCAGAGCGGCGAATTCGACGACGTGACGCTGCGCTACCCGCGGCCTTTTCTGGATTCGGTGAGCCGCGCCGGCAAACTCGCACAGTTGCCGCAGGACTGGATTTTGGCCGTGATGCGCCAGGAGAGTCTATTCCGCAAGGATGCGATATCGCATGCCGATGCCCGCGGCGTCATGCAAATGATGAACTCAACCGCAGCGGCGGTGGCGCGCCGCTGGCACCTCCCTGCTCCGGGCCGCGATGGTCTGTTGGAACCGTCGATCGCGATACCGCTGGGCGCCGCCCGCCTGCGCGAACTATTGGACCGCTATGGCGAACAATTGGCGCTCAGTCTTGCGGCCTACAACGCGGGCTCCGCACCCGTGGCGCGCTGGCTGCCGCCGATGCCGATGGATCCCGACATATGGATTGAGAATATTCCCTACAACGAGACCCGCGGGTATGTAGAGCATATTTTGGAACACATCGTGGCCTTTGCCTCCGTGCGCGGCGCCGAGCCGCCTCGGCTGGACGTCTTATTGTCCGACATCGAGCCGGCAACGCCGCTGTTGTGATAGCGTTGCGAAAGATAAAAATGAGGGGATGCGCATGCGATCCGTAGTTTTCGTACTTGCCTTGATTGGCGGCGCGCTGCTGGCCGGCGCCGTGCCGAACGCCGCGATTGCCGACATCGTCGTGGTCGCCGCCGACCGCATGATCGATGTGTTGACAGGCCGCGTCGTCGATCATCCGCAGATCACCATCGTCGATGGGCGCATCGCCGCGGTCGGCGCGCAAGGATCTCCATTGCCGGCCGGTGCGCGCCGCGTGGACTTGAAGGGCATGACGCTGCTGCCGGGACTGATCGACATGCACACGCATCTGACCTCGGACCCGCACTACAGCGGTTATCGCCGGCTGCAATTCACCGACAATTTCTGGACGGTGGTCGGTGTGGCCAATGCCAAAAAGACTTTGGAGGCCGGCTTTACCACGGTTCGCAACGTGGGGTCCGCCAACTTCGATGACGTCGCAATCAAACAGGCCATCGAACAGGGCATCGTGACCGGTCCGCGCATCGTGCCTGCAACCTATGCGATCGGCGCCACGGGCGGCCATTGCGATGCGACGGAACTGCCGCCCTCGGTGTCGGTGCCGAGACCTGCCGTCGCGAACGGCCCCGAGGAGATCCGCGCAACGGTGCGCAAATTGCGCAAGTACGGAGCGGAAGTCATCAAGTTCTGCGGCACAGGAGGCGTACTGTCGAAAACCGACACGGTGGGCGGCCAGCAGTTCGACCTCGCCGAGATGAAGGCTCTGGTCGAGGCAGCACATATGCTGGGACTTCGCGTCGCCGTGCATGCGCATGGCACGTCGGGAATCAAGGACGCGATTCGCGCCGGAGTCGACACCATCGAACACGCGAGCCTTGCCGATGAGGAAGCTTTCGCATTGGCCAAACAGCATGGCACCTGGTTTTCGATGGATATCTACAACGATGACTACATCATGGCCGAAGGCGAGAAAAACGGGGTTTACAAGGAATCGCTGGAAAAGGAGCGCGTCATCGGCTTGAAGCAGCGTCAAACGTTCCAAGCGGCTGTGAAGGCCGGCGTCAAAATGATTTTCGGAACCGATGCCGGCGTCTATCCGAACGGCGACAACGCACATCAATTCGCCACGATGGTCAAGTGGGGAATGACGCCCATGCAAGCGATTCAGGCCGCAACGGCCAATGCCGCGGAAGCGTTGGGGCGGCAGGCCGATGTCGGCGCCATCGCCGTCGGGCGCTTTGGCGATCTCATCGCCGTGGCGGGTGATCCGCTCGCGGATGTCGCACGGCTGCAGTCCGTGGCGTTCGTCATGAAAGGCGGCGAGGTCGTCAAAGGCGCATCAAACTAAGCACGCCCGACTGATGCGCCGCGCGCGGCGGCGTTTCAATTGCCGCCGATGAGTCCGGCCGTGACGTTGATGGCAAAGCCTAAAATGGCTGCGTTGAACAGAAACGAGATCAGGGTCTGCGCAATCACGATTCGGCGGATACCGGTGGACTCGGTTGAAACGTCGGCAGTCTGGCATGCCGCCGCAATGGTGAAGGAGAAATAGGCGAAGTCCCAAAACACCGGCTGGTGGGTGTTCGGAAAGCGCAACGGCCGGCTGCTGCTCGCCGTGCTGTAGAACATATCCGCGTAATGCGTAGTGAACATGACGGGAACCAGCAGCCACGAATCAACCAGCGTGAGCGCGGCGAGCGCGATGTGCGCCGTGCGCGTCGATCCGCTCACTTGCTTGATGGTGGCCAGCGGCTCGATGATGGCCACCAAACTGGCCGCAGCCGCGATGATCACCACCACCAGAATAAAGGGCGCAGTCTCGTCCTCTTCGATGAATTTCGTGCAGATTTGCGCCGCGGTGAGCCGAGTCATCCAGAAAGCAATCAGTATCAGAAACAGCACGACGCCGGCGTTCCAGCACAGCAAAATTCGACTGAGCGGCGGCCAGTCATGCGGCAGAAAGAAAAACAGTACCGTGCCGGCGATGCAGGAGCTCCAGAGCCGGGGGTGCAGCAGGAACAGGTTTCTCATGGCAGACCGGCGGAATAGCGTCTCTGGGTGCGCGGCGCGACGGCTACTTGCTCTCCTTCGCAACCAAGTACTTGACCAAATCGATCAGCTGATCCGTGCCGCCGGCCGACTCCACGTGCATCCGATACTTGCCGTTGACGATAATCGTGGGCGTGCGATCAACCTTGTATGCCGCCACGAGGTCCTGATCCGTCCGCACCTTCAAGTCGGCGGAAAAGGACTTGGAGGTGGCGATGAATTTGTCGACCGGCACGCCGGCGTGCTCTTTGTAGAACTTGGCGGCGTCTTCAATTGCCGGCATCTTGCTTTTGAGGCCGTGCGAGTCGCTGACGCTCAAGTCTCCGCCCTTCCACACCGCATCGAACATGGCATCGTGGGTCTGTTGGTCCACGCCGAGTATTTGCGCGGTGACGTAGGCAAGCTGAAACATCGGCCAGTCCTCGGCGGGATTGAATGCCGCGGGCAGATAGTCGACCACCACATTGGCAGGCATGGCCCGTTTCAGCTTGTGCATGGTGGGCTGAAAAATATTGCAGGCGGGACAGGCGTACGAAAAAACCTCGGTCACTTCGACCTTGCCGGCCGGCACGCTCGGCGTTCGCGCGGGCAGGATCAGGAAATAATTCACACCCTCGGTCCAGACTTGCGCGCCCTGGGCGGATAGCGAAGCAAGCAGCGTCAGCGCAACCGAGCATACAGCGGATTTGATCAATTTCATCGAGGCTCCCTTTTTGTGTCTCGCGGCGCGAATTCTAACACCCGGACCTTCGGGATTGCGCCGATTCAGCCGCTGTGAATCGAGTGCTTTTGTCCAGCCGCCGGCCGGGATATTCACATTACTTTACAAAGGCCTATGAACTTTCGCGGCTCGGTCCGCTCTACATGCATGCTGCCGGCGATCGGTGTGTAGTTCGCGGTCGAATATCGTTATAGTCTGCGGCTCGCCCAGATGATCGTTTGGCAGTGCGTGCCGCGGCATGGGCTCGCGTATTGGTGAATTAGTGATAAACGAACAAGAAGACCCGCAATTTGCCCGCCGCGCGCGCGGTCCGAAGGCATTTATCGTCAGACACTGGAAGGCGCTGCTGGTCGCGCTCGTCATCGTACTGTTGCTGGTGGGTTTTGCGCTCTATCTGCGCAATAAGCGACCGGTGCCGGGATTCCAACGCGGACGCAATGCGCAGAACGGTCCCGTCGCCGTGTCGATCGCGAGCGCCGTTACCGGCGATGTTCAAGTCAAAATTCCGGCCTTAGGAACCGTCACGCCGCTTGCCACGGTCACGGTACGAACCCAGATCGCGGGCACCTTACAGAAGATATTCTTCACCGAGGGTCAATTTGTGCATCAGGGGGACCCGCTCGCACAGATCGACCCGCGGCCCTATGAGGCCGCTTTGCAGCAAATGGAAGGCAGCTGGAAACGCGACCAGGCTTTGCTCGCAGATGCGAAGCTGGACCTGAACCGATACGAGGGTTTGGTCAAGGAGGATTCCATTGCTCAGCAGACGCTCGACACGCAGCGCGCCCTGGTCGATCAGTACACGGGCACCATTCAAGCCGACGAAGGACAGGTAAAGACGGCCAAGGTGAACCTGGTCTATACCCATATCGTGTCGCCGGTTACCGGGCGTGTCGGCTTGCGCCAAGTCGACCAAGGCAACTATGTAACGCCCGGCGATACGAACGGCATCGTGCTCATCAACCAACTGCAACCCATCACGGTGATCTTTTCCATCCCTGAGGACAATATTTCCGCGGTGATGAAGCGCGTGCACGCCGGTGCCGTGTTGCCCGTGGAAGCTTTCGATCGCACCAATGCCACCAAGATTGCCGACGGCAAGCTGCTCACGGTCGACAATTCGATCGACATCACGACCGGAACCATCAAGCTGCGCGCGCAATTCGACAATACCGATGGCGCGCTGTTTCCGAACCAGTTCGTCAATATTCAGCTGCTGCAGGATGTGCTGAGCAATCAGGTCATCATGCCGAACTCCGCGGTGCGCAGAGGCGCGCCCAACGGCGTGGCGAGCACCTTTGTCTATGTGGTCAATCCCGCCAACAGCACGGTGGCTGTGCGTCCGGTGACCTTGGGGGTGGTCGACGGGGAGAGGGTGGCGGTAACCGCCGGACTCAAGACCGGGGACGTCGTCGTCACGGAGGGCGGCGATCGGCTGCGCGATGGTGCGCCGGTGCTTTTGCCGAATGCGGCGCCCGCTCCTGCCAAAGCAGCAGCCAAGCCGGGGGCGCCCGCGGCGGCCGGCGCGCGACGCGGCAAGGGGCGCGGCAAACCATCGTCATCGCCGTGATGCCGTGAATCCCTCACGCATCTTCATTCTGCGGCCCGTCGCCACCACGCTGTTGATGGTGGCGATCTTGATCGTGGGGGCAATGGCGTACATACAGCTGCCTTTGTCGGCGTTGCCGGAAGTGGCGTATCCGACCATCGAAGTGCAGACTTTTTATCCCGGCGCCAGCCCGGAGGTGATCACATCGGCGATCACCGCGCCCTTGGAAAAACAATTCGGCCAAATGCCCGGCCTGAATCAGATGTCATCGACGAGCTCCGCGGGTGCTTCGGTCATCACCTTGCAATTCACGCTGTCGCTCGATATCGACGTCGCCGAACAGGAAGTGCAGGCGGCCATCAGCGCCGGACAGAATCTGCTGCCGCAAGATTTGCCCGCGCCCCCGATCTACGCCAAGGTCAACCCGGCGGACGCGCCGGTGCTGATTCTGGGCGTGACATCCAAGACCATGCCGCTCACGGAAGTGGAGGATTTGGTCGATACTCGTATTGCACAAAAGATCTCGCAAATCAAAGGCGTGGGGGTGGTCAGCATCAGCGGCGGACAGCGGCCTGCGGTCAGGGTCGTGGCCAATCCCCGGGCTCTGGCCGCTTACGGATTGAATCTCGACGATTTGCGCACCACCATCAACAACGCCAATCAGAACGGTCCGAAGGGCACTCTCGATGGCCCGGCCAATGCCTATACCGTCAACACCAACGATCAAATCCGAAATGCCGATGACTACGGCAACGTGGTGGTCGCCTACAAGAACGGCGCGCCGGTGCGATTGAAAGATGTCGCCACCCTGGTGCAGGGAGCTGAGAACTCAAAACTCGGCGGGTGGATGAATTCGACGCCTGCATTGATTCTCAACGTCCAACGGCAGCCGGGTGCGAACGTCGTCGACGTCGTCGATAGGATTCATGACTTGCTGCCGTCGCTGCAGTCGGACATGCCCGCCGGCGTCGACATTGCGCTGCTCACCGACCGCACGACGACCATTCGCGCCTCGGTCAAGGACGTCGAATTCGAACTGGTGCTCGCGGTGATCTTGGTGGTGTTGGTGATCTGGGTCTTTCTGCGCAATATTCCGGCGACGATCATTCCCAGCCTATCCGTGCCGCTTTCGCTCATCGGCACGTTCGGCGTGATGTATCTGGCGAATTTCAGCTTGAACAATCTGTCGCTGATGGCGCTGACGATTGCCACCGGTTTCGTGGTCGACGATGCCATCGTCATGATCGAAAATATCTCGCGCTACATGGAAGCCGGCGAGTCGCCGCTCGAGGCGGCGCTGAAGGGCGCCGGCCAAATCGGCTTCACCATCATTTCGTTGACGGTATCGCTCATCGCCGTTCTGATCCCCCTGCTCTTCATGCAAGACGTCGTCGGGCGCCTGTTCAGGGAATTCGCCGTGACGCTGGCCGTCACGATCTTGATTTCCGCGCTGGTGTCGCTGACGCTGGTGCCGATGATGTGCGCGAAGCTGCTGAAGCATCGGCCGGCCGGAGAGCACGCACAGACCGAGTCCGGCAAGTGGTTTACCGCAGTGGTCGACTGGTATGGGCGGAGGCTGACGTGGGTCCTCGATCACCAAAAGCTGACCCTGTGGGTCGCGATCGGCACGCTGGTGCTGACTGCCCTCTTATATGTACTGATCCCCAAGGGCTTCTTTCCGGACCAGGATACCGGCCTGATTCAGGGCGTGTCCGAGGCGACGGAATCGATCTCTTACGCGGGAATGGCGGATCGCCAACAGGCGCTCGCGGTCGCCATTCTGACCGACCCCGACGTGTCGGGTCTTTCGTCGTTCATCGGCGTCGACGGGAACAATGTGACGCTGAACAGCGGCCGCTTCCTGATCAACTTAAAGCCGCGTGATCAACGCTCGACCTCGGTGGCGGACGTCATTCGCCGTTTGCGCTCCGAGACCTCGAATGTCGCCGGCATCACCCTCTATATGCAGCCGGTTCAAGACCTGACCCTCGACAACACCATCAGCCGCACCCAGTACCAATTTACCCTGGAAAGCGCCGATGCGACCGCATTGTCGACTTGGGGCCCGAAACTCGTGTCGGCGCTGCAGCAGCTGCCGCAACTCGCGGACGTCGTCAGCAATCAGGAAGACAATGGGCTCGCCCTCTACGTCACGATCGACCGCGACAGCGCGGCGCGACTGGGGATCAGTGTGGGCACTGTCGACAACGCGCTCTACGATGCCTTCGGCCAGCGCATCGTCTCGACCATCTTTACGCAGTCGAATCAATATCGCGTCATCATGGAAGCGGATCCGCAGTCGTATCGATCCATCGATTCGCTTGGATCCATTTACGTGCCGTCAGCCGGCGGCGGCCAGGTGCCGCTGTCTTCCATCGCCAAGATGGACGTCGAATCGCGCCCTATTCTCATCAATCACCTGGCGCAGTTTCCGGCGACCACCGTCTCGTTCAATCTCGCGGAGGGCGCCTCGCTGGGTGCCGCGGTTTCCTCGATCGAGGATGCCGAGAAAACGCTGGGCCTGCCGAGCAGCATTCGTACGACCTTCCAGGGCGCCGCCCTGGCGTTTCGCAGCAACCTGACCAACGAACTTCTGCTGCTGGTTGCCGCGGTGCTGGTGATGTACATCGTGCTCGGCGTTTTGTATGAAAGCTTCATCCACCCGATCACCATTCTTTCGACCTTACCTTCGGCGGGCATCGGCGCGCTGCTGGCTCTCATGCTGTTTGGCGACGACCTGACCATCATCGCGCTGATCGGCATCGTTCTTCTGATCGGCATCGTGAAGAAGAACGCGATTTTGATGATCGACTTTGCCATCGTTGCACAGCGCGACGAGGGACTGGCGCCGCGCGAGGCGATTTTCAAGGCTTGCCTGCTGCGCTTCCGTCCGATCCTCATGACCACGGTGGCGGCCATATTCGGCGCCCTGCCCTTGATGTTCGGCACCGGTACCGGCTCGGAGCTGCGCCACCCACTCGGCGTCAGCATCGTCGGCGGATTGCTGGTGAGCCAGGTGTTGACGCTGTTCACCACGCCGGTTATTTACCTGGCATTCGACCGCATTGCGGCGCGCATGCGCGGGCACCTGCCCGAAGGGGAGCGCGGTGCACCCATGGCAGAGGGTCCGGCGTGAACATTTCCGCGCCCTTCATCAAGCGCCCGGTGGCGACCATTCTATTGACCGCCGGCGTGGCACTGTGCGGCGGCGTCGCCTTCGTGTTGCTGCCGGTTGCGCCGCTGCCGCGCATCGATGTGCCGGCAATATTCGTCTCCGCGCAGTTGCCGGGCGCCAGCCCCGAAGTGATGGCGGCGACCGTGGCCACGCCGTTGGAGCGCCATCTCGGCGCCATCGCCGATGTGGACGACATGACCTCGAACAGCGGCGTGGGCACAACCAGCATTCAGCTCACCTTCGGCGTGGATCGCGACATCGACGGGGCCGCGCGCGATGTGCAAGCCGCGATTTCAGCGGCTCACGCGGACTTGCCGTCCTCGCTCACGCGCAATCCCACCTATCGCAAGCTCAATACCTCGCAATTTCCGGTGATGGCCATCGCCATGACCTCGGATGTGCTGACGCAGGGCCAGATCTACGATGCCGCCGATGCGGTGATTTCGCAGCGCCTGTCGCAGCTTCCGGGCGTGGGCGGCGTCAATGTCAATGGCAGTGCGTTGCCCGCGGTGCGCGTCGAAATCAATCCGCTGTCCCTATCGAAGTACGGCATCGGCCTGCAGGACGTGCGCGCGGCAATTTCCAATTCGAACGCCAATGCGCCGAAAGGCGCGATCGAAACCGACAATCTGCACTACCAGATCTACACCAACGACAATGCGCGCGATGCGGGCCCCTATCGCAACTTGATCATAGCCAACCGCAACGGCGCCACGGTACGGCTCGGCGACGTGGCCACGGTGTTGGACATGCAGGACGGCGCCACGGAAAACATCCGCACCTATGGGCTGTACAACGGCAAGCCCGCGGTGTTCGTCAATGTGTATCAGCAGCCCGGCGCGAACATCATTGAAATGATCGATGCGGTGAAAGCCGAATTGCCGATTCTCAAGGAGTCCATCGACCCCAAGATAGACCTGATCGTGAGCTTCGACCGGTCGGTGACCATCCGTGCATCGCTGCGCCAGGTGGAGCAGACCCTGATGCTCGCGGTGGCGATGGTCATCTTGGTGGTCTACATGTTCTTGAACAGCTACCGCGCCGCATTCATTCCCGCGCTGGTGGTGCCGGTGTCGCTGATCGGCACCTTCGGGGCGATGTACCTTCTGGGCTATACCCTCGATAATTTTTCCCTGATGGCTCTCACCGTCGCGACCGGTTTCGTGGTCGACGACGCCATCGTAGTCATGGAAAACACGACCCGGCACATCGAGGACGGCATGACGCGAACGCGTGCCGCGTTCGTGGGCGCCCAAGAAGTCGGCTTCACGGTCTTGTCCATGAGCCTGTCCCTGGTCGCGGTTTTTCTGCCCTTCATGCTGGTCGGCGGCATCCTCGGGCGGATCTTCCGCGAATTTGCGATGACCCTGTCGGTTTCCATACTGATTTCTCTGGTGGTTTCGCTCACCACGACGCCGATGATGTGCTCCTTGGTCCTGCGGGGTTCGCGCGACGAGAAGCATTCCCGCATCGGACAGGCATTTGAGCGGGCTTTCGAACGTTTCCGTCACAACTACGAACACACGCTGGATTGGGCGCTGCGCCACCGGCGCATCATGATCAGCATTTTCTGGGCGACGATCGTCCTGAACATTTTCCTGATGTACGAGATTCCCAAGGGATTCTTTCCGCAACAGGATACCGGTCAATTGCGCGGCGGCATCCGCGGCGACTCGGCAAGCTCCTTTCAGATGATGAAGGCCAAGCTGCAGGAAGTTGCCGCCATCATTCAGGCGGATCCCGCCGTCGCCACGGTGACAGGGTCGGTGGGAGGCGGCGGCTTCGGTCCGTTCGGCGGCGGCGGTGCCAGCGCCAACGTCACCGTCGGCCTCAAGCCGTTGAAGGAACGGCGCATTTCGGCCGACCTAATCATCGCGCGGCTGCGGCCGAAACTCTCCAGGGTCAAGGGGGTTGCGAGCTTCCTGCAGGCCGTGCAAGACATCGGCGGCGGCGGCCGCTCCGCCAATGCCCAGTATCAATACACACTGCTCGGCGATGACCTGACGGAATTGCGCACCTGGTCGCAAAAGCTGCGTACCGCGCTGCAGGAGGTGCCGGAAATTACCGACGTCGACACGGATTTGCAGCCCGGCGGATTGGAGACCGACCTGATCGTCGACCGCGACAGCGCCTCGCGCCTCGGCCTCTCGGAAATTCAGATCGACAACACATTGGGCGATGCATTCTCTCAAGCGCAGGTGTCCACCATCTACAATCCCTTCAGTCCGCAGCAGTACCATGTCGTCATGGAGGTGGCGCCGGAGTTTTGGCAAAATCCGGAAATTCTGAAACAGCTTTATGTGAGCACATCGGGCGGCGCCGTATCCGGCACGCAGCAAACGCAAGCCGTCGCCGGAACCACGGTGCTGAAACCGAGTGCGGCTTCTTCCAGCACGGCGGTCGCCGAAGACACGGCACGCAATCTGGCCGCCAATTCCCTGGCAAATTCCGGCCGCGGCAACACCTCCACCGGATCCGCGGTGAGCGTCGCCAAGGAGACCGTGGTGCCATTCTCGGCATTCAGCCACTTCACCACGGGTGAAACGCAGATATCGGTGAACCACACCGGCACTTCGGTATCAACTTCCATTGCCTATAACTTGCAGCCGGGCGTCTCGTTGGGCACTGCCGAGAACGCCATCGCCAGGAAGATGGCCGACATCCACGTGCCCATCACGATTCACGGCGGAAATTACGGCACGGCGCGCCTGTTTCAACAGGGCATCGGCGACGCGCCGCTGCTCTTCATCGCAGCCATAGCGGCGATCTACGTGGTGTTGGGCGTGCTCTACGAAAGCTATAGTCAGCCGCTGACCATTCTGTCGACTCTGCCCTCCGCGGGCCTCGGCGCCTTCCTTGCACTGATCGCAACCGGCACGGAATTCAGCATGATTTCCTTTTTGGGAATTCTGCTTCTTATCGGCATCGTGAAGAAAAACGCCATCATGATGGTGGACTTCGCCCTGGAAGCGGAGCGCCGATTCGGCATGGATCCGCGCCAGGCGATCGCGCACGCGTGCGCGCTGCGTTTTCGGCCCATCATGATGACCACGTGCGCCGCGATCGCGGGCGCGCTGCCGCTTGCGATCGCCACGGGCGATGGGACCGAGATGCGGCGCCCTCTTGGAATCGCCATCGTCGGCGGCCTCTTGGTCAGCCAGCTGCTCACGGTCTATACCACCCCGGTCGTCTACCTGTACATGCGCCGCTACTGGAGGCACCTCAAGCGGGGCAAATATTCGGCGCCGCCGACCATCACCGGCCATTCCGGCAACGGCCGCGACTTCGGTTCTTTGGGGGTCACCACATGATGCGGCTCATTGCACGCGCTGTTTGCGTCGGCTTAGGCGCGGCGCTCGCCACCGCCTGCGCGGTGGGTCCCGACTATCATCGCCCGCAGGTTGCGACGGCGGCGAATTACAAGGAAAGCGGCGACTGGAAACCCAGCGAGCCGAACGACGTGCTGTCGCGCGGTCCCTGGTGGAACATATTCAGTGACGAGGTGCTAAACGACCTCGAAGCGCAGATCGACATTTCAAACCAAAACGTCAAGGCCGCGGCGGCGGCCTTCGAACAGTCGCGGGCGTTGGTCTCGCAGGCGCGCGCCGGCTTCTGGCCGACCATTGCCGCGAGTCTCGGGATGCAGCGAGAGGGCGCGCCGGTGGGCGCGAGCAATATCACCGGCGTGCCGATCGCCGGGTCCGGCTCAACGACTCGCACTCAGAATACCTTCACCGGCGGCGCCTCGGCCAATTGGGATATCGACATCTGGGGCAAGATTCGCCGCAACACCGAGAGCAACGTGGCTTCAGCGCAGGCCAGCTCAGCGGCACTCGCGGCGGCACGGCTGTCCGCGCAGGCGGAACTTGCGACGGATTACTTCGAATTGCGGGCGCAAGACCAATTGCAGAAACTTTTGGACGACACGGTGGAGGCGGAGACCCAGTCGCTGCACATCACCGAGAGCCGCTACAAATTCGGCGTCGCCGCGCGTGCCGATGTGGTCACCGCGCAAACCCAACTGCTCGGCAGCCAGGCTCAGCAGGTCAACGCCAAAATCCAGCGCGCCATTCTGGAACACGCGGTCGCCGTGCTGGTGGGTAAACAACCGGCCGAATTTTCCGTCGCCGCCGCGGCCATGCGAAGCGATGTGCCGACGGTGCCGGCAGGCGTGCCTTCGACTTTGCTCGAACGGCGTCCGGACGTGGCGGAGGCCGAACGCAGGATGGCGTCCGCCAACGCACAGATCGGCGTCGCCAAAGCAGGCTATTTTCCGGACTTGACCTTGAGCGGCCAGGACCAGTATTCGAACAGCACGTTCAGCCGGCTGTTTCGAGATTCGAATCGAATATGGGCGGTCGGCCCCACGCTCGCCGAGACCCTGTTCGACGGCGGTCTGGTGCGCGCGCAGGTACGAGGTTCCCGGGCGGCGTACGAAGGCACCGTCGACAGCTATCGCCAGACGGTGTTGGCCGGCTTCCAACAAGTCGAGGATCAGATCGTCACGCTGCGCGTATTGCAGCAAGAAGGCCTGATTGAAGATGAAACCGTCAAGAAGGCGCGCGAAGCCGAAGTCCTGACGCTCAATCAATACAAGGCTGGAACGGTGCCTTACAGCAGCGTGATAACCGCGCAAACCACTCGATTGGCTGCCGAGGAAACCGCCTTGCAAGTGCTGTCCTCGCGCCTGCAAGCCAGCGTCGCATTGATTGAAGCCTTGGGCGGCGGTTGGGACGCCTCGCAGGCCACGGCAAAGTAGCGAGCGAACCGAAAAGCGCTACTCCAACGACGGCGACTCCATCCCCTCGAGCGTGGCAGGTACATGCCGGCGAAGCAGCGCCGTTTGCGCCTGCCACTGATCTTTGGGCTGCAATTGCTCGAGATAATGAGTTTCACCGGCGGATAGCGTGGCTACCACCAAACCATCTTTGAAGAGCAACCGATTGCCGGCAAGCGACGGCAATCTCGCGCCGGGCGTCAGAATCCCGATCAGATTGAGAGGATCGGCCGCCGAGAACGAAACGTAGGTATCGGTGGGCGGCCGGCGCCGCACATCGCGCAGCAGTCCGATGGCCTCCGGGGTCGCGAATTGCTCGCCCGAGAATGCAGCGACAAAGCGGCCGCCGCGAATTTCGCCGCGCGCCTCGAGCCGGCGGCAGCAAGTCAAGATATCGCGCCACGGCGGCAGCCACTGTGCCTCGCGCGCCAGCAATTTCCAGAAGATCACGCCCCAACGGCGCAGCAGCGTGCGCACGATCTGCTCGACGGCTTCATCCTTGCGCTCCGCGGGCGCAGCCGCAGGCCGCCGCACCAGCGCCCAGCGTCCCGCATCCGCCATCCCGAACAGTGCCAAGCGGCGCTTGTGGCGCGTCGAATGAGTGTTGGGCCGGCTGCCGCGCCGGCCGCTCGGCATCAAGAGCACGCGCAGACCGGCGAAACTGTCGGAGTTCACCCGGCCCATCGCCACCAGTTCCGCAAGCGACTCCTCGACTTCCGCGGGCAACATGCCGACGTTGTCGGAAATCTCGTCGAAGAACGACGCGCCGTGTTCGCGGATGAAATCCGCCACTGCTTGGGCCTTCGAGCTCAGCTGCGCCGAGTCGGACCGATCCGCGAAGGCGGACCAGAGCGGCACATTGCGTCTTGCCAAAAGAACGATGGGCGTGGAACGCACCGGCCCGCCAGCGCGTCCGGCCGAATCGTCGCCGCGAGGGCCGCGCGCGGCGAGGCGCGTCCAAATAAAGCGCCCCGCACGGCAATGCTCATCCAACCATTGCGGTTCGTATTCCGTGATCCGCGCCGGCAGCACCTCGGTCTCCCATGCACCCGCCGGAGATTCGAACCCCTCGAGCTGCGCCAGGATCGCCGCCAGCGCGTCCGGGCCCTGCATCCGCGCGCCCGGCAGCACGCGCTGCCAGTCGCACAAAAAACGCAAAAAATCGCGCGCCGAAACCGGCTCGATTTCAGCGCGCAGCCGTTTGACGGTGTAGCGGTGAATTCGCGCCAACAATCGCCGCTCGCACCATTCCTCGTGCGCCGGGGTGCCGCTGAACCGTCCGCGCATCGCGAACCCTTCGGCCTCGAGTGCAATCAGCGCGGCGTCGACTTGGGACTCGGCGACCGCCAGCGGCGCCGCGATTTGCGCGGCCGTCACGGGACCCAAGCCTTCGAGCCGGCCGCGCACGATGTCGAGCAAGGATTCATCCGGCGACTCGAACAGCGCGCGTCTTTCGGCCGCCGTCCAGAGGCTGCGATCTTGCCGCGCGATCCGCACCACGCGATTCTGCATCGCAAGTTCCTGCATCAGCGCCGGCCAGACCGGATTCGCGCGGCTCTCCTCTTCCGTCATGAAGGTGAGCCACAACAGTGCATCGTGCAATTCGTCAGGGGTGGCGGCATCGGGCCACGCTTCGGCGCGCACGCGAGCAATGGCCTCCGGGTCCAGCTTGCCGATATCCGCAGCTTCGGTGGGATCGAGCCACCGTCGGCTCATGACGGCCTGGGTACGCCGCTCCTCGAGCGGCGCGTCGTCAAGATAGGCGTAGGGCCGCGCGGAGAGTGCCTCGAGCGCCAAGGGAGAAGGCTCGGTCAGATCCCGGGCGACGACCTTGAGCGCGCCGCTCTCCAGCCTTCGCAGCAGCGTTTCAAATGCATCGATGTCCATGGCGTCTTCGAGGCAGTCGCGGATCGTCTGCCTCACCAACGGATGATCCGGCACCTCGATCTCGCCCGGTAAATTCTCGGCGCAGGCAACTTGGTCCGGAAAAACGGAAGCCAACAAGTCCTCGGCGTTCATGCGCGCAATCTGCGGCGGAATTTTCTTGCCGCCGCGAAATCGCGGCAGCGCCAGCGCAATGCCGGCGTCCCAACGCCAACGAACTTCGAACATGGGCGCCGCGCACAGCGCCTGAATGAGCACCTGACGCACGGAGTTTGAATTCAAATAGCGCGCCGCCTCTGCCAGCTCGAAGCTATGCGCATGGGTGAGCGACAGCACGATGTGATCTTCGGTTGCCGCCGCTTGCAGCTCGAAATTGAATGTTCGGCAAAAGCGCTTGCGCAGCGACAGGCCCCAGGCGCGATTCACTCGGCTGCCGAACGGCGAGTGAATGATGAGCTGCATGCCGCCCGATTCGTCGAAGAACCGCTCGAACACCACCGTATCCAGGGTGGGCAACGTACCCAGCGCCGCTTTTCCGGCGCTCAAGTACTGCACGATTTGAAAGGCGGACGCCTCATCGAGCCCGACGGTCTCGACCAGCCAGTCGAGCGCCGAGGGCGGCTCGCTGCCGAGGCGCAATTCGATCTCACTGCGCAGATCCGAGACCGCCCTCGACAGCTCCATGCTGCGGCCGGGCGCCTCGCCCAGCCAGAAAGGAATGGAGGGGGGCTGGCCGTGCGCATCTTCCACGCGCACGGTGCCGCGCTCCACGCGCAAAATTCGATACGAGGTGTTGCCGAGCTGAAAGATATCGCCCTGCAGACTTTCGACCGCGAAATCCTCGTTCACCGAACCCACGATGATGGACTCCGGCTCGAGCATGACCCGGTAGTCTGCGTTGTCCGGTATGGCGCCGCCGGAGGTAATTGCGGTCAAGCGCGCACCCTTGCGCGGCCGCAGCATCTTGTTGACCGCATCGTGATGCAGCAGTGCGCCGCGCCGCCCGCGGCGCGTGCTGAAGCCTTCGGCAAGCATTTTCACGCACTCGTCGAATTCTTCACGCCTCAGATTGCGATACGGATACGCGCCGCGCAGCAGCGAAAACAAATCCTCCTCGGACCACTCTCGCGCGGACACCTCGGCAGTGATTTGCTGCGCCAAGACATCGAGTGCGTTCTCGGGAATCTTGAGGCGGTCCAACTCGCCGCGGCGCACCGCATGCAGCAGCGCCGCGCATTCGACCAACTCGTCGCGCGACAACGGAAACAGGCGGCCTTTGGATATCCCCCCGACCTGATGGCCGGCGCGCCCTACTCGCTGCAGGAAGGAATTAATGGAGCGGGTCGAGCCTATCTGGCACACCAAGTCCACATCGCCGATATCGATGCCCAGTTCCAACGACGCGGTGGCCACGAGGACTTTCAAGTCGCCCTGCTTGAGGCGCTGCTCGGCGTTGAAGCGCCGTTCCTTGGACAAGCTGCCGTGATGCGCAGCGACGTTCTCTTCTCCCACGCGTTCCGACAAGTGCCGCGCGACGCGCTCGACCAGCCGGCGCGTGTTGACGAATACCAAGGTGGTGCGGTGCTCTCGAACCAATAACGCCAGCCGATCGTAAACTTGAGTCCAGACCTCGCCCGACATCACCGCCTCGAGCGGCGCGGGCGGAACTTCCAGCGCCAGATCGCGCCGGCGAACATGGCCGCTGTCGACGATGGTGCAAGGCACCGGGTGAGCACCGGTCAGGAACTTCGCCACTTCCTCAATGGGCTTTTGCGTTGCCGACAATCCAACGCGGGTCAGGGATTGCCCGGTCAGGGCCTGAAGGCGTTCGATCGACAGGCTTAAGTGCGCGCCGCGCTTGTTGCCGGCCATGGCGTGAATCTCATCTACAATGAGCGTGCGACAGGACTTGAGCATGTCGCGTCCGGATTGCGAGCCCAGCAAGATGTACAACGATTCCGGCGTGGTCACGACGATATGCGGCGCGCGGCGGCGCATGCCGGCGCGTTCCGACTGAGTCGTGTCGCCCGTACGCACGACGGCACGAATTTCCACATCCGGCATGCCCAGCGCCATCAACTCTTCGCGAATTCCGTTCAATGGAGCTTCGAGGTTGCGCTGAATGTCATTGGACAGCGCCTTCAGCGGCGATACATAGACGACGCGAGTCTCGTCCGGCAGCGGTCCGTTCAGCCCTTCCTTTACGAGCTGGTCGATCGCGGACAGAAAAGCGGCGAATGTCTTGCCGGAACCGGTGGGCGCCGCCACCAAGACATGCTCGCCCGCAGCCAACGCCGGCCAGGCGCGCGTCTGTGCTTCCGTCGGTTCGTCGAACGTGCGCGAGAACCAAGCCGCGACGGCAGGGTGAAAGGTGTCGAGAACGCTCATGGGCCGCTCGCTCGAAAACAGGGATACTGTATATAATAGCAGGTGTTTATGTGGCTCGCCATGCCCGAGCTGCCTCGAGGGCCGGTTCTTCTTCGGCGCATTTGCCTGTGTTATGGCCGCACACGGCCAAGATAAACGGGGATGCGTCGCGCCTAAGGCGCGAAATCGCCTCAAGGGTTGCTGGAACAGTTCGAGCGTCCCGATAAGGCGCAATCCTCCAGACGCGTCATCTCGCCCAAGATATGCGTCAGAGCCAACCCTGCGACCACCAATAGCACGATCATCGCAAGACCAATGAGGGCCGCCCGGCGTGTCGCCGGAGGCGGATCCGGTTTAGGATCTTGGGGCTGCCAGGGATCTGGGTTTCTCATGTGTGTCTTTTACACCACGAATAAGTTTGAGTCTTCCTGGCGGTCAAATCAGGCAGGTGGCGCCGTTTGTCAATCAAATGTCGCGGAAAGCGTGGTGCTTGCGCCACGGTTTCCGTAGGCTCAAGATACGCAACTGGCGGGAGTGCGTCCATAGTTTCAAGGATGGCGCTGTGCAGAGAACTCCTAAGTTTCTGACGCTAGGGAATCGCCTCAACTCAGGCGCAGCGCGGCGGCGCAAGCCAATTACGCAAAATACCATCGTTCAAACCAGGTACCAGACCCAATGACAAATCCATCCTTGATCTCTGGACGGGCAATTTCTCTCGTCCTTGCAATGTCCGGAACATTCGTCGGCGCACACGCCATAGCCGCGGACGCCGCGAACCCCCCGGTGTTGGAAGAGATCATCGTCACCGCGGAAAAGCGGTCGGAAAACCTGCAGGACGTGCCGATTTCCGTCGTCGCGATCAATGCACAGCAGGTGCAGGACGCCGGCATCACGAATATCAGGAACCTGGCCATCCTGACGCCGGGTCTGACCGTCACTTCCGAAGGCAACGAAGCCATCACGACGGCGCGCATTCGCGGCATCGGCACCGTGGGCGACAATCCTGGATTGGAATCATCGGTCGGTGTGAACATCGACGGTGTCTATAGGCCGCGCAACGGCGTCGCCTTCGGCGATCTCGGTGAAATCGAGCAGATCGAAGTGCTTTATGGTCCGCAAGGCGAATTGTTCGGCAAGAACAACGACGCCGGCGTGATCAACGTCACCACCAAGCGACCGTCGAACACTTTCGGCGCTACGGCCGAGGTGAGCGGGGGAAACTTCAACGACCGGGAAGTGCGCGCCTCGGTGACCGGACCGTTGAGCAACATGCTGGCGGGCCGCCTTTACATGGGTTTCCAAGAAAATAGCGGCTTCCTTCAGGTCGTGAACGGCGTCGGCCCGAGCACACAAAACAACACCAATGATCGGCACGCGTATAACGCACGCGGTCAATTGCTGTTCACGCCGAGCGACGCGGTGGATTTCTTGGTCATTGCCGATTATGCGAAGCGCAATGAATCCTGTTGCAGCGCCGTGGTGGAGTACCCCGGCCCCTTCCAACCGCTGGTGAACGTATTCGCCGGAACCCCCGCGCTGGGAGGCAAGAGCGGCGCGCTCGGCGACTCTCCGCTCATCGGCCAGCCCGGCGTGGTTCGGCTGCCCAATAGCTACGTCGCGTACGACAATCAAATCATCACCCAGCATGTTCGCGACATGGGCATATCCGGCGAACTCAACTGGAATTTGGGCTTTGGAAAATTGACTTCGATCACCGCCTGGCGCGACAACACCGTCACGGGCGGCAACGATGTCGACTACACCGGCATCGACCTGTTGTCCTTTCCTGATGATGGCAACGCGAACTCAACCGACTTCAAGCAATTCAGCGAGGAGCTGCGCCTTGCCGGCAAAGCCGGCTCTTTTAACTGGTTGGTCGGCGGCTTCTTCAACAATGAAATCCTGAGCACGCGAACCTTGGGGCAAATCGGCGATCAGTTCGAAACCTACATCAGCGCGGTGGGCTCCGTAGCAAGCACCGGCATGGTCAATCCGCTGCTGATCTCGCAACTGACCGGGGATGCGCCGGGCGCCACGTTTTTCGGTACCGGTTACAACGATGGTTATCAGCAAACCGCCAGAAGCTTTGCATTGTTCACCAATGAGACTTGGAACATTACTCAGGGGCTGGATCTGACATTCGGCCTGCGCGGCACGGAGGAAAAGAAAACCGCGACCGCTGACTTCGAAAGTGCGGGCGGCGGACCGGGCTGTGCCGCGGAGCTAGGCCACATTGGCGCGGTTCTCGCGCAACCTCAACCGGCGCCGTTGTTTCTCATCGGCTACGGATGCTTCAGCGGACTGGATCCCGAATTTACCGGCAAGGGTTTCGACCAGTCGAACACCGAAAACAACCTTTCGGGAACGTTGAAGCTTTCCTATCGCTTCAACGAAGAGGCGATGGTTTACGCGTCCGCAGCCAACGGCTACAAAGCCGGCGGCTTCAATCTGTCGCGCGTCACTTTTCCGGCCACGCCGCCGACCGGACCGGATCCGTTGGGTCTCGCACCGGACTTCGACACGCACTTTCCGCGCGAGACCGTTGTGTCCGGCGAGGTAGGGATCAAAACCACATTGTTCGACAAGACGCTGCGCCTCAACGCTGCGCTGTTCTATCAGAAGTACACGGATTTCCAACTCAACACATTCACGGGCATCCAGTTCGTTGTGACGTCTCTCAATAAGGTGGTATCGAAGGGCATCGACGTGGACTTCGCGTGGGCAACGCCGATCTCAGGCTTGACGATCGCCGGCGGCGTCACGCAGGACCTGACCAATATCGACGACTTCGGCAATGCACTGCCCGACTTCTGCGGCGGTCCGGGAAACGGCTGCACGGCGCGGGACAACAACCGTTTGTCGTTCGCGCCGCTTTGGTCCGGAGCGCTCTCGGCCGCTTACCTGTTGCCGGTATCGGGCACCTTGGGTATCCGCACCAGCGTCGAAGAGAAGTACAACTCCTCCTACAACACCGGATCGGATCTCGATCCGCGAAAGATCCAGGAGGGCTTCGGCTTGCTCAACGCGCGCATCGGATTCGGTGCGCTGGACGAGTCATGGGCGATCGAGGCGTGGGGTGCGAATCTCGCGGATAAATACTATTACGCGGTCGCGTTCGACTCTCCATTCCAATTTGACACCATCACTTCTTACCTGGGAGCTCCGCGAACTTTCGGGCTCACGGCGCGGGTGAAGTTCAAGTAGTTCAAGGCAGCCCTCGCTTGACGAGGCGTCGCGCCGTTGAAATCTCAGCGCATGGCGGCGTTGTGCGGCACACTATCGGACGGCAGCCGGCAATCTTTCGGGGAGTAAGGTAGATGTCAGTCAGTCCGCAATCGCTCGAAGGGGGCGCGCCCGTCGGTCAGACCGCCGGCGTCATCGCCACGGCGGCCAAGGGCGCGAAATACGCGCTATTCTTGTTATTCGCCATCAACTTGCTCAACTTCTTCGACCGTCAACTGCTGGGTGCACTGGCCGAACCGATCCGCCTGGAATTTCACTTGAACGACGCCGCGCTGGGACTCCTGGGGTCTATCTTCACGGTGATTTACGCACTCGTCGGCCTGCCCTTGGGCAGCCTCAGCGACAAGTGGTATCGCAACCGGCTCATCGCATTGGGCACGCTATTTTGGAGCCTCTTGACCGCTGCGACCGGCTTTGCGCAGAACTATGCCCAGATATTCATCGCTCGGCTCGGGGTCGGGGTCGGTGAGGCCACCTGCGCCCCGGCGGGACAATCGCTGATCGGCGATTTATTTATGCCGAATCAGCGCGCCAAGGCGATGGGCGTGTTCATGTTGGGGCTGCCCGCGGGCATTTTCCTGGCCTATATCAGCGCCGGCGCAATCGCCACGAAATTCGGCTGGCGCGCGGCGTTCCTGTTTGCCTGCGTGCCCGGAGTAATTCTCGCGGTCATGGCGCTGCGCATCCCCGAGCCCGTGCGCGGCGCACTGGATACGGGCAGGGTCGTGACGACCGCCGGTACGGCGACCAAAAACGCCTTTACCACAGTACTGGGATTGCCGACGATGTGGTGGATCATCATGTCGGGCATTTTTCACAACTTCAACATGTATGCGATCAACACGTTCAATAGCGCCTTCCTGGTGCGTTTTCACGGGCTGAGCTTGCTCAACGCAAGCTATATCTCCTCAATTTCGGTGGGCGCAGTGGGCGCCATCGGCTTGCTCGTAGGCGGATGGCTTGCGGACAAAATGAGTATCAAACGCCGCAACGGCCGCTTGGTGCTGTCGGCCTCCGCCATGGCCATCGCCGCGCCCTGCATTTTCCTCGCGATCAATCAGCCCAAGGGCGCCATCACCGCGTACATCATATTGATGGCGCTCGGCACCATCACCATGTATGTCTATTACGCCACGGTATACGCGGCCATTCAGGACGTGATCGAACCCCGGCTGCGCGGTATCGCCGTCGCGCTTTATTTTTGCTTCATGTACATCCTAGGCGCAAGCATGGGCCCATGGGCTACCGGCCGTTTAAGCGATCATTTCGCATACAAGGCTATGACGGACGCGGGCGCGAGCGTCATGACCGAGCCGTTCAAAGCCATCGGGCTGCATAACGCCATGTACATCATTCCGATCCTGGCGCTGGCTGCGGCCGCCGTGTTGTTTGCGGCGTCGCGCACCATGGAAAAGGACGTGCGCAAGCAGGAGCTCGCGCACCACAAGGCCTAATCGGCCACGAGAGACCTGATCGGCCACGACAGCCCTACTCGCCCAGGCGGGTCTTGAGCGTGTCGCTGAAGCGCGCCAGGTGATAGTCGGCATCGCCCAAGCTTAGATCGATCATCGTCAGGCGCTTGAAGTAATGACTGACGATGAGTTCGTCGACCACACCCATGCCGCCATGCATCTGCACGGCGTGTTGGCCGACCAAGCGCCCCGCCTGTCCGATATATGCCTTGGCGGCCGAAACGGCGCGATGCCGATCGGCGGCGTCTTCGGAATCGGCGTGAACGGCCGCGATGATGGCCATCGACTGCGCCTGCTCCGCGGCGATCAGCATGTCCGCCATTTTGTGCTTCAGCGCCTGAAAGGTGCCGATGGCAACGCCGAATTGCTTACGGGTCTTCAGATAATTCAAGGTGGCCTGATTGAGCGCATTGATGATGCCTACCGCCTCGGCGCACAACGCCGCGATGGCGTGGTCGATCGCCCGCTCGATGATGGCCAATGCGCGGCCCGGAGCGCCGATCAGCGCATCGGCGGCGAGCGTGACATTCTCCAGCCCGAGGTCCGCGGCGCGTGCCCCCGATTGCACAGGATAAGCGGCGACGGTGAGACCCTTGGAATCGCGCGGCACGAGAAACAACGATATGCCGTCGCGGTCCGAACTCTTGCCGCTGCTGCGCGCCGACACCAAAAAATAGTCGGCCGAGGCGCCGTCAAGCACGACGGTCTTGCGCCCGGACAGCCGCCAGCTGCCGCCGCTCTCCTTTGCCGTGCAGCCCACGTACGACAGGTCATAGCGCCCCGCCGCCTCGTAGCCGGCCAGCGACAGCTTTACCGTGCCGGCGCCGATCTGCGGCAGCAGCCGCTCCTTGAGCGCATCGGAACCGGCATCGCGGATCAACCCACCGCAGGTCACGACGGTGCTCAAGTATGGCTCCAGCAACAACCCTTGGCCGAACTGTTCCATCACCAGCAGGGTATCGACGGCGGTGCCGCCTAAGCCGCCGAAATCTTCCGGGAAGGGCAGCGACAGCAATCCAAGTTCGGCGTATTGGCGCCACGCTTCGGCGGAATAGCCCAACGGCGATGCGGAATACGCGCGGCGCTTGTCAAAGTCATAGTCGCGGGAAATAAAGCGCTGCAGCGTGTCCTGCAGCGCCAGTTGCTCTTCGCTGTAATTGAATTCCATAGGTGCTCTTTACAATCCCAGAATCATCTGCGAGATGATGTTTTTTTGTATCTCGGTGGATCCTGCGTAAATCGTGGTCTTGCGCTGGTTGAAGTACTGGCCCGTGATCGGCGGCGCGTAGGAACGATAGTGGGCGCCCAGCAAGGGATTGCCGACCCAATCCATGTCGAGCGCCTCGCGCACATAGGGCAACGCATCGTGCCCGAGTGCGTGCATTTTGAGTTCCGCAAGCTGCTGAATGATTTCCGAGCCCTTGATCTTGAGCACGGATACTTCCGGCCCCAGGGCGCGTTGGTCTTTGGCGGTTGCCGAGAGCACGCGCAAATTGGTGATTTCGAGCGCCATCAGTTCCATTTCCACCTGGGCGATGCGGTCGCGAAAGCGTGAATCCTCGATCAACGGCCGGCCGTTCGACATCTGTTCGCCGGCAATTTCCTTGAGCTTCTTCAATGCGCGCTTGCAGATGCCGACGCCGGCATTGCCGCTGCGCTCATGGGTCAGCAGGAATTTCGCGTACGTCCAGCCCTTGTTTTCTTCGCCGATCAGGTTCTGCACCGGAACCTTGACGTTGTCGAAGAAGATATCGTTGATCTCGTGCTCGCCGTCGAGCATGATGATCGGGCGAACCGTGATCCCGGGAGACTTCATGTCGATCAACAGGAACGAGATGCCCTGTTGCTGACGCCCCTCGGTGCTGGTGCGCACCAGGCAGAAAATCCAGTCGGCGTACTGGCCCATGGTGTTCCAGGTTTTTTGGCCGTTGACGATGTAGTGATCGCCCTGGCGCAGGGCGCTGGTGCGCAGTGAAGCCAAATCCGAACCTGAGCCCGGCTCGGAGTACCCCTGGCACCACCAGTCTTCGCCGGAAAGAATTCGCGGCAGGAAATATTCCTGCTGCGCAGCATTGCCGAAGGCCTGCATTACCGGCGCCAGCATTTTCAGGGAAAACGGGTTCTGCGGCGGCGCGCACGCATCCGCCCGTTCTTCCTCGAAAATGTGCTGCTGCACGATGTTCCAGCCGGTGCCGCCGAAGACCTTGGGCCAATTCGGCGCACCCCAGCCTTTGCGGAACAGAATTTTCTGCCAGCGCACCATGTCTTCCTTGGAAATGCGCCTGCCTAACTGCAGCTTGGTGCGAATATCAGTGGGCAGCTCGGCGTCGAAAAATGCGCGCACTTCGCCGCGAAATTTTTCCTCTTCTTGATTGTATTTGAGATCCATGTTTGATGTCCTCTTGAAGCGCGCGCTTTAAACCGTGACCACGATCTTGCCGCGAGCCGAGCGCGATCCCAATCGGGCGATCGCTTCACCGCCGCGCGCGAGCGGGAATCGCTCGGTGACGGCGGGCTTGATTTTGCCATTCAGATACAGCGTCATGAGCGCGGCAACATTGGCGGCGTGCTGCGCGGGGAAGCGATGCGTGAACTCGCCCCAGAATACACCGACGACTTCGCAGCCCTTGAGCAGCGGCAGATTGAGCGGCAGCTTCGGAATGCCTGCGGTGAAACCCACGACCAGGTGCCTTCCTTGCCAGGCAATTGCCCGCAGCGCGGATTCGCTGTAGTCGCCGCCGACGGCATCATAAATGACATTCGCGCCCTGCGTTCCGCAAGCGGCCTTGAAACTGTCGGTGAGCGCGCGGGCGGCATTCTTGTCCAAGGATCCGGTCGGGTACTGCACCCCGTCATCCGCGCCATGTTCGCGCGCCAGCGCCAGCTTCTCCGCGCTGGACGCGGCGGCGATGACCCGCGCTCCCATTGCCTTGCCCAGTTCCACCGCGGCGAGACCCACGCCGCCGGCCGCGCCCAGCACCAATAGAGTCTCGCCGACACTTAAGTGAGCGCGGTCCTTCAATGCATGCTGCGAAGTGCCGTACGTCATGAGCAGCGCCGCGGCTTGGTCGAACTGCATGGCGTCGGGGATCTTCCAGCAATTGCCGGCAGGCGCGATCGCCTTCTCGGCCATGGCGCCGCGCACCGGACTCACGAGCACTCGATCGCCGCTTTTAAGACCCGTCACCCCTTCGCCCAAGGCTTCGACGACTCCCGCAAGCTCCCCCCCGGGGGAAAACGGCCGCGGCGGCTTGATTTGGTATAGGTCTTGAATGATCAACAGATCCGGAAAATTGACGCCGACGGCATGAACGGCGATGCGCACTTCGCCGCGCCCGGGCGCAGGATCGGCGACCTCTTCGAGGGTCAGTGTTTCCGGACCGCCGGGCCGGCGGCTTAAGAGTGCTTTCATGAGGGGCTCGTCATGGGAGAAGTGGATTTTGCGTTCTCGCGCTCCTGCAGCTCGCGCCACATGATCTTACCGGAGCCCGACTTAGGCAGCGCGTCGATGAATTCGATGACCCGCGGCACCTTGTAGGCCGCCATATGCTCCCTGCACCAGTCGATGATCGCCGACGCTTCGATGCGATCGCGCCATTCGGCGCGCGGCACGATGACCGCCTTGACCGTCTCGCCGCGGTGCGCATCCTTGCAGCCGATGACGCAGGCCTCCTGTACCGCAGGATGCTGATACATGAGCGACTCGACCTCGGTCGGCCACACCTTGTAGCCGGAGGCGTTGATCATGCGCTTCAAGCGATCGACGATGAAAAAATAGCCGTCCTCGTCCATCCTGCCGAGATCGCCGCTGCGAAAAAAGCGCTTGCCCCCCAGCTCGATGAAGACCTGCGCGGTATCCGTAGGTCTATTCCAATAACCCAAGAAAACTTGCGGCCCGTGCATGATGATCTCGCCGATTTCCCCCGGCGGCAGTTCACGTAAGGTCGCGGGATCGATCACTCGCGCGTCGGTGTCAAAGATGGGAATCCCCAAGCATTGCTGCTTAGGATGATGCAGGGGATTGATGTGGGTCGCGCCGATGGTCTCCGTCAATCCATATCCTTCGACGTAAGTTATGCCCACATTCGCCAGCCGTTGCGCCACGGCCGCGGGCATGGCCGCACCGCCGCCGCTCAAGCGCCGAATCGACGACAAATCATACTGGTCGATATTCGGATTCAAGAAAAAATCCTGGATCATGGTCGGAATGGCCGTCCAGCTGCTGACCTTGTAGCGCTGCACGCATTGCGCGGCGACTTCGCGGTCCCAGCGGGGCAAGAGCACCATGGTGTTGCCCGTGAACAGCGGTCCGTTCAAGCCACCCTGCATTCCTGTCACGTGAAACATCGGCGCCACCGCCAAAAGCGTGAATTCCGGCTGCAGGCCGAACCACTGCATGCCGCCCGCCGTGGTGTGCATCACGGTACGATGCGTATGCATGCAGCCCTTGGGCTGCCCGGTGGTGCCCGAAGTGTACGGCATCACGCAAAGATCGTCGGGCCCGGCCGTCAACGGACCGGGCTTCAAATCGGCGGCGAGCACATCCTTCCACAGCGACAAACCGTGCGCCGCATGGTCGATGCGCGGTGCGCTGATGAACTCCGGCACCGCCAAGGTGGTCGCTTCCTTGAGGTAGTCCGAATATGCGGCGACGATCACGGATTTAAGATCGCCGCTCTTGAGGAGCGGCTCGACGCGCGGATAGAGCTCCTGCGACACCAGGATGGTGTTCGCACCGCAATCCTTGGCGTAGCGCAGGATTTCCTGCGTCAGGTTCATCGGATTCAGGGGCACCACGACCGCGTTTGCGCGCAAGATGCCGTAGTAGCCGATCATGAATTGCGGGCTGTTCTGCATCAAGAGCAGCACGCGGTCGCCCGTGCGAACGCCGCAGCGCTGCTCCAGATACCCCGCGACGCGCACCGCCTCGTCGTGAAATTCCGAAAAGCTCACCAGAGTGTCGTAATAAACGAGGAAAGGCTTGTCCGGAAAACGCCGCGCCGAAACTTCAGCGTTGTAGAACAAATTGGTGGCGGGCGCCCTCAGATTATGCATCGCATGATCCGGCCAGAATTTGAAGTGCGCGCTCGCCATGGCTTTAGGCCTTCGGCCGGTAGCGCGATAGTTCGAGCTTGCCGACTTGCTCGCGATGTACTTCGTCCGGACCATCCGCGAGCCGCAAGGTTCGCGCTCCCGCCCACAGGGCCGCCAGAGGAAAGTCATCGCTGACCCCGCCGCCGCCGTGCATTTGGATGGCCCAGTCGAGCACCTTCAGCGTCATGGTTGGTGCCGCCACCTTGATCATGGCAATCTCCGCCTTCGCCGCGCGATTGCCGACGGTGTCCATCATATAGGCGGCATTCAGCACCAGCCAGCGCGTCTGGTCGATCATGATGCGCGCCTCGGCGATACGCTCGAGGGAGACGCCCTGCTCGGACAACTTCTTGCCGAACGCCACCCGCGATTGCGCGCGCTTGCACATCAATTCCAGCGCCCGTTCGGCAACGCCGATGGTGCGCATGCAATGATGAATGCGGCCGGGGCCAAGCCGGCCCTGCGCGATTTCAAAGCCGCGCCCCTCGCCGAGCAGCAGGTTCTCCACCGGCACGCGCACATTCTCAAACTCGACTTCCGCGTGTCCGTGCGGCGCGTGATCGTAGCCGAACACGGTCAGAGTGCGCAGCACCTTGACGCCCGGCGTCTTCATCGGCACCAGAATCATCGATTGCTGACTGTGCCGCCCGGCTTCCGGATTGGTCTTGCCCATGAAAATCAGGATCTCGCAGCGCGGATCGCCGGCACCGGAGGTCCACCACTTGCGGCCATTGATCACATAGCTATCGCCATCGCGCACGATGGATGACTGGATATTCGTCGCATCGCTCGAGGCCACGCTGGGTTCCGTCATGGCGAAAGCCGAGCGGATCTTGCCCTCGAGCAGCGGCACGAGCCAGCGCTGCTGCTGCACTTTCGTGGCATAACGCGCCAGCACTTCCATGTTGCCGGTATCGGGCGCCGAACAATTGAATGCCTCGGGCGCAATGTGCGAGCGCCCCATGATCTCGCACAGCGGTGCGTATTCAAGATTGGTGAGCCCTGCGCCATGTTCGGAATGCGGCAGAAACAAGTTCCAGAGGTCCGCCGCCCTGGCCTTCTTCTTCAGGTCCTCAACCACTTTGGTCGCCTGCCAGGGATTGCCCGCCCGCCGGTTGGCCTCCAGTTCCTCGTGATGCAGCGGTTCGGCGGGATACACGTGCGCCTCCATGAACTGGGTGATCCGCTCTTGCAGATCGCGAACTTTCTCAGTGTGCGAAAAATCCATGGGATTCCTTTGAATTATTTCAAACGTCGAACGATTGTTGCACCAGCTTCCAGCCAAGCTCCGCCAGCGGGCGCGCCCTGCGGCCCGCTTGCAGTGCCGTGGCGCTCGAGGCATTGCCCTGCAAGGCGCGCGCGAGCACTCCCTGGAGAATTCCCGCCAGACGAAACATGCAAAAGGCCGAATAATAGGTCCAGTCGCGCGGTGCGACCGGCGCGATGCCGCGCAAGCGGCAATATTCCGCCACGCTGTCCGCCTCGCTGGGAATCGCGTAGCGCTTGGGATCGACGCCGCCGAGCCCGCGAAACTCCGCGGCCGGCAGGTGAAAACGCAGACAGTAGTATGCAAGGTCGACCAGCGGATGCCCCAGCGTCGACAGCTCCCAATCGAGCACGGCGAGTATGCGCGGCTCGCTGGGATGGTAGATCGTGTTGTCGAGACGAAAGTCGCCGTGCACGATGGAGGTCTGCTCATCGGCGGGAATGTGCTTGGGCAGCCACTCGATCAGCCGCTCCATCGGCTCGAGTTTCTCGGTCTCCGAGGCTCGATATTGTTGCGTCCAGCGGGCGACTTGGCGCTCGACATAGTTGCCCGGCTTGCCGAAGTCCGAAAGTCCCACCGCCGCATAATCGACCGAATGCAGGGCCGCCAGCACCCGCACCATTTCAAAGTAAATCGGACGGCGATCCGCGGCGGCCGCCTCCGGCAGCAATGCGTCCCAAAAGATGCGTCCCTCGACATAATCCATGACATAGAAGGCGCTGCCGATCACCTCGGGGTCTTCGCACAGTGCATGGACACGCGCCACGGGCACCGCGGATCCCTTGAGCGCAGCTAGTACGCGAAACTCGCGATCGACCGCGTGGGCCGAGGGCAGGAGCTTGCCTGGTGGCTTGCGCCGCAGTACATAGCGATGCGCGGGAGCTTGCAGCAGGTAGGTGGGATTCGACTGGCCGCCCGCAAATTGCTGCAGGTCGATGGGCCCGGAAAAGCCTGCGATGTGCGTTTTCATCCAGGCCGTAAGACGCCCCGTATCGAAGGTGTGCTGCGCCGGGGGCTGCCGCAATCCCGCCGCTTCGCCGCTCAAGGTCATGTACTCGAGGCGCCGCCGTCCACGGCGATGTACTGCCCGGTCACGTGCCGCGAGGCGTCCGACGCCAAATAAACTGCCGCGCCTTGCAGGTCGGTGTCGCCGCCGATTCTGCCCAAGGGCGTGCGCGCAATCACCTCCGCGAGCATCGTATCGAGCACACCGCTCGCCATTTTGGAGGGAAAAAATCCGGGGCAGATTGCATTGACACGGATGTTGTACTGCCCCCACTCGCCGGCAAGCGCGCGCGTCAAATGCAGAGCCGCGGCTTTGGATGAGTAGTAGGCGACCGCCTTCATTTGCATACCCGCGCGCAACGCGGCCGTCGAGGCTATGACGATGATGTTGCCCGAGCGCTGCGGAATGAAGCAGCGGTTCGCGACCGCTTGGCTCAAGGCGAAGACGCTCGATGCATTCAAGGTCATCACCTTCTGCCAGGCTTCGAGCGGATGCTCCTCGGCCTTCGCGCCCCAGCTCGCACCCGCATTGTTCACCAGTACGTGAATGCCGCCGTGGTGCTTGACCACCGCGTCCACGAGAGCGGGAATCTGATCCGGTTTCGACAAGTCATTGGTGACGGCCAGCGCGTCGATGCCGTGCCTTTTGAGATCGGCCTTCGCCTCCTCGAGCTCCGCGGGCTTGCGCGCGCTGATGGCGATCTTAGCGCCCATCTCGCCCAAGCCCTTGGCAATTTGCAACCCTAGCCCGCGCGAACCGCCGGTGATCAGCGCCACCTTACCACCCAGCTCAAACAAGTCCCGCAATCCCATCAGAGCACCTCGAACAAACCTGCCGCTCCCTGACCGCCGCCGATGCACATGGTGACCACGACCAACTTGGCGCCGCGGCGCTTGCCCTCGATCAGCGCGTGTCCGGTCAGGCGGGCACCGCTGACGCCGTAGGGATGACCCACCGCGATGGCGCCGCCGTTGACATTCAACCGCTCGTCGGGAATCCCGAGCTTGTCGCGGCAATAAATAACCTGGCAGGCAAATGCTTCATTCAGCTCCCATAAATCGATGTCGGCGACCTTCAGGCCTGCGCGCTTCAGCAGGCGCGGCACGGCGAACACCGGACCGATGCCCATTTCGTCCGGCTCGCATCCGGCCACGGCGAAGCCGCGGAACAGGCCTAGCGGCGCGACGCCGCGTTTCTCGGCGAGTTTGGCGTCCATGACGACGCAGGCGCTGCTGCCGTCGGAGAATTGACTGGCATTCCCGGCCGTGATCACGCCGCCGGGAATCGCCGGCCGAATCTTCGACACGCCCTCCAGCGTCGTGTCCGCGCGGATGCCCTCGTCGCTCGAGATCGTCACTTCGCGCATACCGATCGCACCCGTGGTCTTGTCGACGACGCCCATAATGGTGGTCATCGGCGCGATCTCGTCTTTGAATTTTCCGGCAGCCTGGCCGGCGGCGGCGCGCTGCTGGCTGCGGACGCCGTATTCGTCTTGGGATTCCTTGGAAATGTTGTAGCGTTTGGCCACGGTCTCGGCCGTCTGCAGCATGCTCCAGTACAGGGTCGGCTTGTGCTCATCGATCCATGGATCGCGGCGCATATGCGTGTTGGCTTCATTCTGCACGCAGGAAATGCTTTCCAAGCCGCCGGCAACGATGATCTCCGCGCCTTCCGTCATGACCCGCTGCGCCGCCAGGGCAATCGATTGCAATCCGGAACTGCAAAATCGATTGATGCTCAAGCCCGCCGTGGTGATCGGCAGGCCGGCACGCAGCGCGATCTGGCGCGCGATGTTGCCGCCGGTCGTGCCCTCGCCGAAGGTTGATCCCATGATCACATCCTCGACTTCCCTAGGATCGATGCCGGCGCGGGCGACCGCATGCTGTACGGAATGCGCTCCCAAGGTGGCGCCGTAGGTCATGTTGAATGCGCCCTTCCAGCTCTTGCCAAGCCCGGTACGCGCGGTGGATACGATGACGGCTTCTGTCACTTGTCTGATCCTTTATATGCGCTGAATGTTTTACCCGCTTGAGCCAGCCGGGCGAGCAGCGGCGCCGGGGTCCAGAACGCCTTGTCGGCACCGGGCTGCTCGGCAATGGCGCGCAGGCCACGCGCGATCTCGCTCAATCCCACTTGGTCGGCATAAAACATCGGTCCGCCGCGCCACGGCGGAAAGCCGTAGCCGTTGAGGTACACGATGTCGATGTCCGAGCTGCGCTGTGCGATGCCGTCCTCGACTATACGCGCCCCCTCATTGATCAATGCATAAATGCAGCGTTCAACGATCTCGTCGTTGCCGACCTTGTGCGGCGTGATTCCCCTCTGTTTGCGGTACTCTTCGATGATCGCGGTTACCGCGGGGTCCGGGATGGCACTGCGCGAACCGGCTTCATAGCGGTAGAAGCCGGCGCCGGTTTTCTGGCCGAAGCGGCCTGCTTCGCACAGCTGGTCTGCAACATTGGAGAGGTCGCGGTCCGGAAACTCTGCGCGGCGCCGCTTGCGCGCTGCCCAGCCGATATCGAGCCCCGCCAGATCGCTCATGCGAAACGGGCCCATCGCCATGCCGAAATCTTCCAGCGCCTTGTCGACTTGCGCCGGCAGCGCGCCCGCCATGATGAGATCGTGTGCGGCCGCGCCATAGCGCGCCACCATGCGGTTGCCGATGAAGCCGTCGCACACGCCGGAAATTACCGCGACTTTGCCGGTTTTCTTCGCCAATTGCATCGCCGTTGCAAGCACGTCCTTCGCCGTCTTGGCGCCGCGCACGATTTCCAAGAGGCGCATGACGTTCGCTGGACTGAAGAAGTGCAACCCGATGACATCTTGCGGACGCTTGGTGAAGGCCGCGATCCGGTCCAGATTCAAGGCCGATGTGTTGGAAGCCAGTATCGCGCCTTGCCGCACGACTTGATCGAGTTTCTCGAAGACCTGTTTCTTGACCTCCATGCTTTCGAACACGGCCTCGATGATCAGGTCGCAGTCCGCCAGATGCGCATAGTCCAAAGCCGGCGTCACCAGTGCCATGCGCTGATCGAGCGCCGCCTCGGTCAGCGTGCCCTTCTTGAGCGCGCCGCCATAATTGCGGCGCATGGTCGCGAGCCCTTTGTCGAGGGTCTCCTGAGACATTTCCAAGAGAACCACCGGAATCCCCGCGTTGATGAGCGTCATACCGATGCCGCCGCCCATCGTGCCCGCGCCGATCACGCCGACTTTGCGAATCGGCCGCGTCGGCGTGTCATTCGGCACGTCGAGAATATGCGACGCTGCCCGTTCTGCCTGGAACACATGCCGCAGCGCCGCGGATTCCGGCGATAGCATCAGCGTGGTGAACAATTCGCGTTCGCGCTTGATGCCTGCATCGAAGGGCCGATCGAATGCGGCAGCGACTGCTTCGACGCACGCGACCGGCGCGGGGTAGCGGCCGGCAACAGCCTTGGCGGTATTGCGCGCAAACTGAAAGAATGCTTCGTGGTTCGGCATGCTGACCTTCAGATCCCGCACCCGCCTTACGCCCAACTTCTCGCTCGTCACTTTGCGGGCCAAGTCTAACGCCGCTGCCAGCAGATCGCCCTCGGCGAAGGAGTCGAACAACGGCGTGGCGCGCAATTTCTCCGAGGGGACCGTCGCACCCGAAACGATCATGTTGAGCGCGGCCTCAGCGCCGATGATGCGCGGCAGGCGCTGGGTGCCGCCTGCGCCCGGCAGGAGACCCAACTTGACTTCCGGCAGAGCAATTTTTGCCCCAGCTGCCGCCACGCGATAGTGACAACCCAGGGCGAGTTCCAGTCCGCCGCCCATGCAAATGCCGCCGATCGCTGCAATCACCGGCTTGGCGCTGCCTTCGACGGTGCTGATGACGGTCATCAGATGCGGCTGCGTGGAAGCGCGCGGCGTGCCGAATTCGCGGATGTCCGCGCCGCCGGAAAATCCGGCGCCGCATCCGATCAGCACGATGGCTTCAACCTTGGGATCGGCATTGGCTCGCTCGATGCCCTCCACGATGGCCTGCCGCATCTCGAGACCGAGGCTGTTTACCGGTGGGTTATCAAATTTGATGACGGTGATGCCGCCGTTGATCTCGAAACCAGCCTGATTCGTGCTCATTCTTTATTCCACTATGCAGAACTAAGTTCCGTGGTTTTGGCCGACTAATGTAACAGCGCCGCGTGCTCTTTGAGAAGCTAAAGGCGAGGCTCGAGGATGGCGAAAAACGCGGGCGGGAGGGCACGTATCAGCGGCGGGCTGGATCCGGGTATCAGCCGGAGAATGCGGCTGAGGCAGATTGCCTCAGCCGCTCGATCTAAGCTCGGCCGGACGGCAGCGTGCTCATGGAGGCGACCAATTCGCCCCAGGCTTTTTCGGCACCGGCTTCGTTGTACAGCGGCTTGCCGTCCTCGCCGTTCGGCATGTCCTTGACGCACCAACCATGCATGCAGCCCTCGTACACTTCCTGCTTCTCGTGAAGGTTGGCCGCCTTGAAGGCTGCTGCAAGCTTGGTCTTCGCGTCCGGCTGACGTTGGTCATCATTGGCCGCGATCGCGAAATAAAATTGCGCCTTCATCGTCGGCACTTTGAGATGCGGACTGTCCGGCTTATCCGTGACCAGGCCGCCGCCGTGGAATGAGGCACCGGCGCCTACGCGGGTGGGATTTGCCGCCGCGGCTTGCATGGTCATCGGCCCGCCCATGCAGTAACCGAACACGCCCATCTTGGCTTTCTTGTCGACCACCGGCTGGGCATCCAAGAATTTTACATAGGCTGTCGAATCGGACATGACCGCCTCGTCCGTCAGCGGTGCGCGTACCTTGCCGATCTTCGCGCGATCCTCGGCGCTCTTGAAGTCGAGATTCATCGGCAGGCCGGGCGCCCTGGTCGTGCGGTAGTACGGGTTCGGCACGAGCACGGTATAACCGTTCGCCGCGAGGCGCTTCGCCATGTCGCGCATCGTTTGCCGGAGTCCAAATATATCGACGAACAATATGACCGCCGGCCATTGACCCTTGCCCTTGGGGTGAATCAACGCAGCATCGCAAGTGCCGGCGGATGTTTTGATCTCGACATCGGTGTCCACCATATCGGCAGCACCGGCGGCGGATGCTCCGGCCGCCACGGTCATGCCGGCTGCGAGCGATAGCGCCGTGAATTCGCGGCGCGAAATTTTGTCATGGTCGTCGGTCATGCGGATACCCTCAGAAAAGAATTGTTTGTGGCGGCGCTGAAGTATAGGCCCAAGCTTCGGCGCTTGAAACTTGAGCCGCGCTCCGCGCTGCGGTCACGAGCACACGAACCTCCTATTTCGTCGAGCGCACGATCAATGCATCGACCGCGGTCAGTGCCGAGGCCGTGCAGATCACCGGATTGATATCGAGTTCGGCCACCAGCCCCGCTTGGTCGGCGGCGAATTCCGAGACTCGCACCAGCAGGTCGGCCAGGAGCTCGAGATTGACGGCCGGGGTGCCGCGAAAGCCGTCGAACAATGCTGCGCCCTTGAGCTTGCGCAACATGCGCATCGCCTCGCCGGCATTGATGGGCGCGAGCTCGATGGCCGAATCGCGCAATAGTTCCACCAGCACGCCGCCGAATCCGGCCACGATCAAGGGTCCGAGCAAGGGATCGCTGCGTGCGCCGACTACCACCTCGACGCCGGCCGGGATCATGGGCTGTAGCAGCACGCCAAGAATCCTGGCCTGCGGTGCGTAGGCGCGGGCGTTGGCCACGATCTCCTCGTAGGCGGCACGCAGCTCATCCTTCGAACGCAGATTCAAGGCGACCCCGGCTGCCTCCGTTTTGTGCGCAATGTCGGGCGACTCGATCTTTAAGGCCAGCGGATATCCCAGCTGTTCGGCCGCCGCCAGCGCCGATTCCATCGATGGCGCGGCCATTTCGCGTACTGTCGGAATTCCGTACAAGTCCAATACGGCCTTCGATTCGCGCTCGCTGAGGCGCTCGTTCGGTGCCGCGGCGATCAGCTGCGCCGCCTTCTTCACAGCCTTTGGGGACGATGCGCGGGGCAGTTTTCGATCTCCGCGCTGCTGCAAATCCGCGCGGTGGTGCCACGCCGCGATGGCGCGAAAGCATCGGTCCATGGAGCGAAACAGCGCGACCTGCGCATTCGCTTCCGCTTCCAGCGTCCCGGGACCTTGCAGCCAGTTGGAGATCAACACGCTGCAGGCGATCTTGCCGTGATGCGCAGACTGCGTCCCGAGCGACTCCAGGCGCGACTTGTACATTTCGAATGCCAGCGTCTGCGGCACCACGAGCGCACCATACGCGGGATCCGACAATAGGGCATCGCTGCATGCCGGCATGGACAGCGGATTGTTCACGACCTGTCCGGTCACGTCGCAGGGATTACGTGTCGAGCCGAAATCCGGAATGTTCGCTTCGAGAATACGCCGTACCTCATCGCCCGGTTGCGGCAAGGCAATGCCGTGCAGCTCAGCCTTGTCGGCGGCCATGATGGCGGCGCCACCCGATGCGGCCAGCACCGCGATCCCTCGCGCCTTGGGCGGCGGCGCCTTGGCAAAAAACTGTGCAGCCTCCATCAGGCCTTCGAACTGTTCGACGATGACGGCGCCGCCTCGTTCGAATGCGGCGCGATAGGCACCGTCCGAACCTGCGAGGCTTCCGGTGTGCGACATCGCGGCCTCAGCGCCCAAGGTTCCGGTGGCCGTCTTATGAATCAGCAGCGGCTTGTTGGTGCGCCAGGCAATTCGCGCGGCTTCCAGCAGCCGCTGGGGATGCGCCATGCCTTCGAACACGCAGGCAATGGCGTGGCAAGAAGGCTCGTCCGCCAGGTAAGCGACCAGGTCGGCCACATCCACGTCGGCCTGGTTTCCGGCGGAAAATGCATGACTGACCGAGGCGCCGCACTCGAGCGCCTGCGCCAGGGACTGAGACAGTGCACCGGATTGACTGGCAATGCCGATGGACTTGCCCCGCACTTCGCGCGGCGCCGGATAATCGGAAAAGGAAATGCGCGCGCGGCACAAATAATTGGCGATTCCGAGACAGTTCGGGCCCAATATCTTCAAGCCCGATTCAGCCGCGATGTCGCCGAGCCGGCGCTGCAGTTCGATGCGATCATTCAGGCGCGTTTCGGCGTAGCCGGATGCATACAATATGAGGCCGCCCACCCGCAGCTGCGCGGCTTGCAGAACGATCTTCTCCACGGCATCGCGAGGTGCGACCACCGCCACGCAATCGGGATTTTCAGGAAGTGAAGCGAGTGAAGAGTAGCAACGCCGTTCGCCGATAGAGTCGTACTTGGCGTTCACCAGATAAATGTTGCCGCTGAACCCTTCGAGATTCGCCAGCACCCTGGCGCCGAAGGATCCGGGCTTGGGAGAGGCGCCGACGATGCAGATGTGCTTGGGATTGAGAACCCGGTCGAGTTCGGCGTGCCGATAAACCGGCCGCGACGATGCGCAAGATTTCACCGCGTCAAGCCTACTGCATGCGAAGCTGAGCGGTCAATTTTGCGCGCGCCCATCGTGGTTGCGTGCGCGTTTGGGTTGCGTGCGAACAACCCTACCGCGATACTGCCCGGAGAAACGCCGCCGCGAGAAAAATTGGAGGAAACATGGACACCTTGAGAGGCAAGACCGCCATCGTAACCGGCGCCGCCAGCGGCATTGGACGGGCAAGCGCCGTGCTGTTTGCGGCGGAAGGCGCGGCGGTCGTTGCAATCGACCGCGCAGCGGAAGTCGAAGCGACTGCAGCTTCCATTCGCGCCGCCGGCGGCCGCGCCATCGCCTTGATCAAGGATTCTTCCGCCGAAGCGGACGTCGCCGGCGCCGTCGCCACGGCGCTCAAGGAATTCGGCAGTCTCGATGCCTGCTATGCAAACGCCGGCATCAGCGGCGGCTTGGTGCCTTTTCTCGAGGAGACGGTGGAGCATTGGACCGAGGTGCTGAAAATCAATTTGATCGGCACGTTTTTGCTGGCGAAGCATGCGGCAAAGGCGATGATCACGCAGAAGCGCGGATCGATCATCTGCACGGCGTCAGTCGCGGGACTGCGTTCGGGTGCCGGCGGCGTTCCGTACAGTGCCAGCAAAGCGGGCGTCATCAGCCTGGTGCAAACGGTTGCCTATCAGCTGACCGGTACCGGCGTTCGCATCAACGCCATTTGCCCCGGCCTGATCGAGACGGGAATGACGCGGCCCATGTTCGAACGCGCCCGCGAGCGCGGCACCGAACGCAAAATCGGACAGCTCAATCCCTTGCAACGCCACGGGCTGCCGGATGAGATCGCGCAGGCCGCGCTATTTCTGGCCTCGGACGCTGCCTCCTATGTCAACGGCCAGGCCATCGCGGTCGACGGCGGCTTGTCCAGCTCGCACCCAATCGTCAGCACGCGGCATCAAAGTTGAAAAAATGCCGCACGAGGGTGCGGCATTTCCAATCAAAGTCCCATGATCGCTATTGCTTCTTCTTTCCGCCCGGCGCGGCAGGCGCCGCCGCAGTCTTGTTCGCGGCAGGCGCCGCCGCAGTCTTGTTCGCGGCAGCCGCCCTGGCCTTCTCAGCAGCGGCCGCTTCGTCGGCGCGAGCCCCGGAGAGAATGCCCTCCAGCGCATAGTTGCCCTCATGGCAGGCGTACTCGAAAATCCGCCCTTTCGAGGGGCTGAATTCATACTCGCCGCTCCACGGCCGATCCCAAACGGTCGGATCCGACGCGGTGAACTGATAGAGAATGCGTTGCGGTCCGACACGGGTGAACCGCTCGGTAACCTTCAATTCCTTCCAGGCGCCGCGCAGCGCCGTGGCCTCGGGGAAATTGGCGGTCTCGACCACGAGCGTCGGGCCTTCATACCAACCGATGGAATCGCCCATCCACGGCCGTTCGCCATCGGTGCGATGCTTGCCGCCGATATGAATGATGCGTACGTCGTGCACCATTTCCACAACTATGGCCACGGTGTCCTTGCTCTGCGCAATCTCGTAATTATTGTTGTAAAGCAGCGGCAGCATCACGGGACCCGCGCTGTAGCCGAAGGAGGTGAGGCAACGTTCGGCGAGGGTCTGATTCTCCGGGTTCTCGCCATAGTGCGCGCGCATGTACATATTGGGCACCGTGACGCCCGGCTTGTATGGCGGCAAGCGCCCATCCTGCGGATCGGTAATGAACGAAGTGCGCGGCTCACCGCTCACGCGCATGACGGTGTTGCCGGGATCGATCCAGGCAGCGTTGTAGCCGCAGCCCGCACCGCTGAATCCGCGGCCGCATTCGTGCGGCAGATCCGTGGTCTTCACTTTCGGATCGCGGGGCGCGGCGTCCGCTGCATACATCTTGGCATCGTCGCCTTCGACCTTCTTGACCTCCTCCGCGGTCATGACCTTGCGGGTGCCGTACTCCTTCGGCCGTTCGAGCACCGTCAGAGTCGCATTGGTCCAAGTTCCTTCCAGATCCGGCTGACCATAAGCATTCAATGGGGCTTTATAGGCAGCCGCCGCGGGCGCGGCAAACACGGCGGACGCAGCCAGCGCCGCCCATGCCGCGCCTGCCAGAAGCGCTGTAAATTTCGTGTTCATTTCAGGGGCTCCTTACGCAAGTCGCCATACATCAGTTCTTCAACGAACTCGACACATTTGAATTGCTGCAACCGAGCATCCTCGCCGAGCCGCCGGTACATGAGCATGCTCATCTTCCAAGGTTTGGTGAAGGTCGCCGGATCGGTGATCTCGGCTTCATAGCGAATGGTGTTCTCGTTCAGCATGCTCCAGCGCTCGACAACTTTCATGTCGCCGGAATGAAAGTTTCCCGCGCGGTCGAACCACGTGCTGTCGTTTTGTCCCGTGACCGTCACCACCAGCGTGTCGCCGTCCCATTTCCCGACGGATTGTCCCATCCAACTGTCGATCGGCGCCGGCCCCGGATCGTTGAACAGGATGTCCCGCACCGCGCCGTCATACTCGTAGGAAATCAACAAGGTCTTCGCGGACTGCAGGATTTGGAATGGCAAAGACATGTAATTGGCGCGCGGCACACCGGGCAGGTCGCACTTCACTTCCGGATCACGCTCCAGATAATGCGCTTGATTGTCCTTCTTCTTGGCAAGCGCCTCGGCGTTGTAAGGGATTTTCCCGCCCTCCACCACTCCCATGCCGGCAGGCACGGAACCTACCGCGCCCAATGCAACTATGGCTTTAGCCGGAACAGGAACGACCGGCCCCGGCCGCAGTTCCAGCGCGGCGCTCGCAAGATGCGGCTCAATGTCCCAATTGGCCGTATTCATCACGGACCAAATACCGCTGAAATTGGGGTGCCCGCCGACTCGCTCGATCGCATTGCCGGCGGGCGCCTTGTGCGCGGCGGTTGTCGGCGCCGCATAGCTCTGTGTCAGTGCCGCCACCGATCCGGTTAAGGCGAGAGCCAATACCTTCATCTTATTATTCAGAACGTCCCCCTAGTTTCGCAACGTCACGCCGGCTTTTTGCGGAAGCTTATTTCTCGTTCGGATCCGCGCCGTCCTTCGGCGCACCCGTACCGCTCGATCCCATGAATACTTTGTGGCCGTCCGTGAAGGTTACGTCGCGTCCATTCGCCTTGCAGGCCGGACGGCAGCGAGCATCCTTGGCCCGGTAGCCGCGAACAATGATTTCCTCGCCCGCTTTGAGCGAATCGCGCGTCAAACCTTCGCGCAACAAGGTATTCGGAGTGCCGGCTTCGACCATCCATTCTTGAGGTTTGCCGTCGGTCACCACGATCATGTGGACCCAAGTGTGAGGATTGATCCATTCAACCTTGGTCACCTTGCCTTGAAGCATGATGGGCTGATTGCCGTCGAACTCCGCTTGAAATGCGTGATGCGCCAAGGCGGGCGCAGCGATGGCGGCTGCCGCGATCAAGGCTGCTGCAAATCGCGCAGCTCTATCAGTGCGTACATTCATTCGAGAACTCCTCCGACCGGCAATATATTTTATGGACGCCGCGAAGCGGGCCCGTATAATCACCGCTTATAATCGCTTTAGATAACTGTTATTGCAATAAGATTTCCGTTCCGCCCTTGATTATTCTGGTGTTTCTAAAGGGTGAACATGGCTGATATATAACAAGCGGGGTTCGATGCTCGAAGGACTCGTCACCAAACTTGCCGACACACCTTGGAGCATCGCACTGCACGAATCGCTGTACATGTATGCGATCACGGAATCCACCCATGTTATGTCCATCATGTTGTTTGTCGGCACCATCGCCATGGTGGATCTGCGGCTGTTAGGCATTTCCTATACTAAGGTGCCGGTTTCGCAGATGCTGTCGCGGATTCTGCCCTGGACCATTGCAGGATTCGTCCTGCTGGTGATCACCGGATCGATGTTGTTTCTGGCGATTCCAATTCGCACCTACCACAGCATCTGGTTCAGACTGAAAATGCTCATGATCCTCATCGCTGCCGTCAACATTGCGGTCTTCACCTTCAAAGTGGAGCGCGACAAGGGCGTCTGGGACCTGGGACCGGTGCCGCGCAAATCAAAAATTTGCGCGGTAATTTCCTTGAGCGTCTGGGCGTGCGTCATCGTCTTCGGCCGGCTGATCGCCTACAACTGGTTCGATTGCGATAGCCTCACCTCGCCGACCATGGCGGAACTCACCGGCTGCCGGCTGGATCCCGGTTGACCCTATGAGCCTGTATCACACTGCGCAAAACATCGAAGCCTCGGCACTCGGCCAGACCATTCGCGAGTCAACCTGGCTGTTTCCGGCCATCGAGTCCACTCACTTGCTGGCCCTGGCGCTGCTGGGCGGAGCCGTTCTGATCATGTCCTTATCGATCTTGGGCTGGGGATTGAAGACCCCGGTCGCCGAGACCTATAAGAGTGCGCATCGCTATTTAAACGGCGCAGTCCTCGCGCTCGTCGTCAGCGGAGTATTGCTGGGGGTTTCCGAGCCTGTAAAGCTCTATGGGCGGCAAGCATTTTGGGTGAAAATGGTCTCGCTGGCGATTGCGCTGACCGTCACTTATTTCGCCTTCAATCCGCTGGTCAGACGCGGGGCGTCGGGCGCAGCCGTGCGCGGCGTTGCGGTTCTGACGATTGCGGCATGGCTGATGGTTGCCATGGCGGGACGCTGGATTGGATTTTCATAATTCTAAGATTCGGATCTTGGGGAGTTTTTCATGAGCAACATTCGGATCCGGATCGGCGCTGGCGCGATCTTAAGCTTTGCCGTCGGTATCGGCGCGATGGCCTTGGCGCAAGACACCTCGCAGAAGCCAAGCGGCGAGGCGGTTTTTTTCAGCCGCTGCAAAAGTTGTCATGAACCGGCCACGGAGCGTGCGCCGACACGGGCGGAGTTGGCATTCCGCGCCCCCGCGGACATTGTCACGGCACTCACCACCGGCGTCATGTCCCCCATGGCAAAGGGCTTGTCGCGGCCGGAGATCGAAGCGGTCGCGCTGTATCTTGCGCCGGGGCAGCAACTCGGATCTGCCGGCACCGACCAAATGTGCACCAGCAACGCTCCCATTCAGGCGAGCGCCTCGGATTGGCCGGCGCTCGGACCCGATGAAGATTCCACGCGCTTTCAGCCCAATCCAGGAATCAAGGCGGCCGACGTTCCGAAGCTCAAAGTGAAGTGGGCGTTTTCCATGCCGGGCGGCGGCCAGCCGGTCGTTGTCGGCAACTGGCTGTTCATCACCAATCGCAGCGGCAAGTTCTACGCTTTGGACGCCAAGAGCGGCTGCGTGCACTGGGCTGTGGAGGATGCCGCTTCGCGCACCACGCCCATGGTGATCCGGTCGCCGATTTCGCCCAGCGGCTGGGCGACCTTTATCGGCGTGGGCAAGCGAGTGGTTCGCGCCTTCGATGCGCAGAGCGGCAAGGAAATCTGGCACAGCGAGTCATTGGAGAGTCACATAGCCTCGAATATCACCGGCACGCCGGTGGTATCCGGAAATCAGCTCTTCGTGCCGCTCTCCTCCGGCGAAGAAGTCTACGCGATGCAGCCGAATTATTCCTGCTGCAGCTTCCGGGGCAGCCTGGCCGCACTGGACCTGAAAACCGGTCAAAAACAGTGGCAGACCTACATGATCACCGCGCCGCTGCAACCGACGCGCAAAAACGCCAACGGCGTGCAAATGCAAGGTCCCGCCGGCGCGCCGGTCTGGGCATCCCCGACGGTCGATGCGAAGCGCGGCTTGGTCTATGTGGTCACGGGCGACAGCTACACTGATGCGACCACCGACGGCGCTGATGCCATCGTCGCGGTGGAAATGAAGACGGGCAAGGTGCGCTGGAGAAATCAGGTCACCGCCAATGACAATTTCATCGTCGGCTGCAGCGGTCCGCTCAAGGTCGCCAATTGTCCCGCGCCGACCGGCCCGGACTTCGATTTCGGCGCCACGCCGATTTTGTTCAAGCATGGCCACAAGCAGATTCTCATCGCCGGCCAGAAGTCCGGCATCGTCTACGGCGTCGATCCCGACACCGGACACTCGGTGTGGAAGACCGCGGTAGGCGCCGGCTCGCCGCTGGGCGGCATCGAGTGGGGAATCGGCGCGGATTCGAAATATGTGTTCGTGCCGAATTCCGACATCGGCGAGGTCTTCAATGAGATCGCGCGGGCGGCCGGAGCTCCGTCGCCGGCGCCCGACAATGCTGCTGCGGGCAAGCCAGGATTATTTGCACTGGATCCTTTCAGCGGCAAAGTCGTCTGGAACACCCCCGCGCCCAGCGCGCCCTGCCATTACGCGGGCGACCGATCGAAGGACTATACGAAAGGTGCCTGTGTGCGCGCGCAGTCGGCGGCACCTGCGGTGATGCCCGGCATCGTGCTGTCAGGAACTCTGGATGGCTGGTTGCGCGCCTACGATGCTGCCAGCGGGAAGATCGCTTGGGAATTCAGCACCACCGCTCAAACCTACAACACCGTCAACGGCAATCCCGCGCAACCGGGCGGCGGCATCGACGGGATGGGGCCGACCATTGCCGGCGGCATGGTGTACACCATGTCCGGTTTCAACGGCGCAGCGCGAACCGGCAGCAACGGCATCAATGTGCTGTTGGCGTTTTCGGTCGACGGAAAATAGCGCATGGCCGGCGGCCTTCGCGCCGTTTACTCGAGGCAGACCACCAATTTGGCGGAATGAGTGCGCCAGTTGATGGGAATCACAAACGAGCGCGCATAGGGCGTCGTGACCTTCTCCAAGTCGTGCGCGATGACGACCGGCACCGAGATATTGAAATTCTTGCCGAAGTCGCGGCGCGCATTTCCCGAGATCGTATTCGCCACTTCGCCGACCAGATCCTTGATGTTCTCATCGCTGGTGTCCGTTTCTTGCATGCGCATCAGCAAAACGGTGAGCATGCCGCGCGGCGCCGTGAAATATACGATTCCTTTGCGCGCACCGGTGATGCCGATGACGCCCGTGTATTCGTAGGCGCCCGGCTTGCCGTCGGTCACGAGGTATGGCGAGCCGACGGTCGCGGACTGCTGCGCCGAGGTTTCGAAATAATTGGTCGTTCCCTCGATAAAAGTGCGGATTTCTGCTTCTTTGAACATTTCAAGCCTCCGACAGCAGCTCTTCCAACGCGTCGTTGAGCTGCCGGTCGGTGAATGGCTTACACAGGAATCCATTGGCCCCTTTTTCAATCGCTTCCACTGCGGTCGCCTTGTCGGCGAGCGCGGAGACCACCAGGATCAAGACATTGGAATTGAGCGCGACCAGCTCCTCGACGCACTCGATGCCGTCCATCTCAGGCATGGTCAGGTCCATCGTTACGACGTCAGGCTGCGTGCGGCGGAACATTTCGACGGCCGCGCGCCCATTGCTTGCGGCGCCGACGACTTCAAGCCGGTCGATTTGCTGGGAACGTTCTATGCGCCGCCGGATGATATTGGAATCATCCACGATCATCAGCTTCAGGGAAGCCTTGGAAGCCGCCGCACTGGCCATTAGGCTGCTTCCGTGTTTCCCGTGCGCTTAGCCGGGGGCATGCTCAGAGTGAGGCGCGTGAATTTCCCGGGAACGGTCGCCACAGAGACTTTTCCGCCGATCTGCTGCATGAGCGAAGCCATCAAGTTCATGCCGATGCCGCGTCCCGCATCCTTGGTCGCATTCTCAACGGTGGAAAATCCGGGCTGAAACAGCAGGGAAAATACTTGCTTGGCATCCAAAGCAGCCGCCTTCTCCGGACTGATAAAGCCTTTCTTGAGCGCGGCTTGCTTGATTTTCTCGGTCGACAAGCCTTGGCCGTCGTCTTCGGCGATGAGCTTGTAGCCGGCGTCGCCGAGCTCTTGGAATATGAGCTTGAGCTGTCCCTGGGTGGGCTTGCCGGTATGCAATCTGTCGGTGGTCGACTCAATGCCGTGCACGATCGAGTTGCGCACTGCCTGAACCGCGATGTCCTTGACGATGCGGCGGTACTCGTCCGGCACGGTGTCGAATCCCATGCATTGCAGCGCCGCTTCCTTGTTATTTTCAGTAGCTACACGGGTCGCGAGCTGCTGCAGCATGGAAGTCACGCTGCTCTCGGCTTTGGGCACGGTCTCGGGCGTGCTGCTGTCGATGACCGCCGTATCCGTGTGAGATTCGGGTTCATTGCGGGTCGCCGCCACGTGCAGACGCGCCAGCCGAGATACCAGGTCGCCGACCGACTGTAAATGCGTGAGCAAGTCGTCCAGCTTGATGACCAGGGGAAGAAAGTCGTTTCCGGAAAGGTCGGATTTCTCCCGCAGCGTCTTCAAGTCATCTTCGAAGGAATGCGCCCGGCTCTCAATGGAGGACAATCCCAGGGCAGCCGCCTCGCCCTTGACCGAATGCACCTGCCGGAACAGGGTGTCGAGCTTCTTGCGAAAGGCGCTTTCCTCGCGCGCCGGCTCACGCAGCACTGCGTTGATCATCTTCATGGCTGCGTTCGAGTCGTTCAAGAACGCGGCCAGCTGCGTCGGATCGACGTGCAGGATTCCCAGCAAGGTATCGACCTGCGCCTGGGCCTGATTCTGCGAGGACTGCAGTTCGCGGGCGAGATCCACCCGTGCGCTCACATCCGACACGGCCACCAACACGTGGGTAATTTTGCCGTCGACGCGCACTCGGTGAAATTCAAACTGCAAATAGCGGGTCGCGACCTTGCCGTGGCCGCTCTCAAGATTGACCTCGACCTCGCCCAGCGGATTGATGGTTTTGACCAAGTTTTCCTTGGTGCGCTCCGACCACAGCACCCCGACAAACTTCAATGCCGTGGCCAGCGTCTTTTCGGATACCACGTTCTTCAGCAGCTTCTCGAACGGCAGTCCTGCGAAGTCGCTGCGCTGAAACAGCGTCTCCAGCGCGCTCGAATAGGAGGCACCTATGATCAGATTCTCATCGAGCAAAAACAATCCGTCTTTCACCGTGCGCAAGATGTCGGCGGTCTGCTGCCGGGCCTCGCGCAGCGACGCGTCCTGACGCTGGCGGGCAAGCAGCAACGTCGCCACCAGCACGCCGAGCACAAGCGCGATCAACAAGCCGGTCAGCATGACCAGGCGCAACTCGGTTGCCGAGCGGGCATTCCCCGTCTGCAGATCGGTGACGATCGCGGCCAGCTCGGCGTCGAGCTGCGGAATCGTATGCCGGCCGACGCGCAGAGCGGCGGTCACGTCCCGTTCCAATTGCTTGCCGCTGTCGTTGAGCACCGTGCCGGTCGTCTCGTTGTCCTGGTACGGAACGCCCGAATACTTGAGCAGCGGCTGCAGCGCCCCTTGTTGCGCGGCCCACAGCTCGCGCAAGGCAGGAGCGTGTTTTCCGGAAATCGGCTCGCCCTTGGCGCCGGTGTCGCCCGACAGCGCAAACCAACCGGCCGGCCGCGGCGCGTTCATTTCGTGCAGGCCTGCGTCGAGTTTTGCGGCGGCTTCCCGCAGCTGATCCAATGACTCCTGGATGTAGCCGCGGTTCGTCAAGCGGTCGTGCATCGATTCCAGCGAGGCGCGGATGAGGGCCGGATTTCGCTGCAGTTGGCCGGCAAATTTGAGCGCGACGCTGGTATCCGCCAACTCGCTGGCCAGCTCCAAACCTGGGATCAACACGATTGCCACGAAGCTGAAGGCCAGAATGATGACCAGCACCATTAGACCGCCCGCGGAGAGGCGCGGCACCAAGGCTTGGGCGAGACGAGAGTTCATGAATCAAGCGCTCCGCTGTGATTTGCTGGGTTTCTGGGCCATCAATTCGGTGCGCAATGCATCGAGCGCATCGAGAAATTCGGCCGCCGAGGCATAGCGATCCTGGGGATTCTTTGCCAGTAAGCGGTCCAGGATCGGCTGGTAGGCCGCCACGTGTTCGGGCAAGCGGCGCGGCGCAGCCGAGCGGTGCGCCGTCAAGATCTCCGCCAACGTTTTGCCCATGAATGGCAGCGAGCCCGTAAGCATCTCGAAGAAAACCACTCCGAGGCTGTAAAGATCGCCGCGCGCATCGGGTTCACGATCCTCAATCTGCTCCGGGCACACATAATAGGGCGTACCCGTGCAATCGCCGGAGCCCGAGAGGTCGCTGGTCGCGAATTGCGCACGCGCCGAGCCGAAATCGATGAGCACGAGACGGTTCTCGTTGGTGAGCATGAGGTTCGAGGGTTTCAGGTCCCGATGCACGACACGGGCGGCATGCACGATCTGCAGCGCCTCGCCGATCTGATGTGCGTAATTCACTGCATCTGCTTCGCTTACCGGATGTTTCAGCCGTTCGCGCAAGCTGCCGCAGGGAAAATATTCCAGCGCCAAATACAAATAATCTTCCGTGGTGCCGAAGTCGAGCACATTCGCGACCGAGCGGTGGTTCAGTTTGGACAAAATCTCGCATTCCTTGGTGAAGCGCTCGCGATCGGCCTCCGACACCACCTTCAGTCCTTTGATCTGCTCGATTTTCAGGGCGACAGGCTGCGGAAATTCGTCGTTGCGCGCCAGATAGACACTCGCTGCCGTCGACTGCGCAATCTTCTTCATCATCGTGTAGCCGGCAATTTCCGGCTGGCGCCAGCGGTCCGCCGCGGCGTTGGTGGCCGCGCCGGCAAGTCCTGCGGGCGGTTCGATCAACGGCTGCAGGGCGCTGCACAGCTCGCCGACGATGACCGAATGAATCGGCCAATAGTCGCTGGCACCCAGTTTCATTGCGCGAGCGGCGCTGCGCTCATTGCCGCCGCGCGCGAAAACAAATAGGGGGAGGTTGGGCGCCTGCTCGTGCAGATGCTTTAGTGAGGCCAGCGAGGCCGCCGCGGCCTCCGGCGGACTGAACTCGACGATGAACATCACGGCCACATACGCTCGAAGGCGCTCGATCGAAATGGCATCGAAGCCCGCGCGCGTGACGGTGTCCGCATCGATTTTCGGCATCGCGCGGCGCACCAGGCCCGCCAGCCGCAATCGCAATTCCAATTCGTCGTGGACGATGAGACAAAGCACCGTGCCGCGACTGCGTTCACCGCCCGCCGGCGGAACCAGTGCTGTGGTTGTAATGGTGGTTGAGGTCGTCGTCGCTGTTTGATTGTTCATCGCGTTGCTCTATTTTGGGACGCGAAAAACGATGCGTACCTGGGTACCGACGGCAATGGCCTTGCCGCCCTGTATCACAGGCTGGTAGCGCAAATGGCTGACCGCCTTGGTAGCCGCGGTCTCGAAGGTCCGAGGCGGATCTGCGTTCAGCACTTTCACGTTGCCGACGGAACCATCCGCAGCGACGGTATAGCCGATCTCAACCGAGCCCTCGACATTGTTCTGCAATGCCCGGGTCGGGTATTGGACGTCCAGCTTGTTGAGCCGGGTCAAGGATTGTTCGGGCATTTGCAGCACGTCGCCGCCCGCCTTCCTCTTACGAATTCGATCGCTGAGCGCGTCCAGATCCGGCGAGGCCCCGAGACTGGCAGCCTTTTGCAGCAGCGCCTCGGATTTTTCCACATCTCCGGCATCCAGCGCCGTACGGGCGCGATCCAGAATCTGGACTTGCACCGCGTTCAGGATTTGCGCAAGGCCGCCGTTCTTCGGGTCGGCGGCGCGCAGCTGATTCACATAGAAGAACGCGCTGTCATTGTCGGGATCGGTCAGTTTGCCCTGAGTCAGACGCGATTGCGCCAGTTCCAAATACGGCGGCGTCTCGGGCTTTTGCGCGGCGAGGCTGTTGCGCGCGGCGTTGAGTTCGCGTTGCAGGCTGCTCAATGCCGCCTGCGGTGCTCCAATGCCATGCATCTCCGTCAGGATTCGATCGGCTTCGCTGAAATTGCGTTGCTGAATCGCTCCGCGGGCCATCTGCGTCATGCGTTTGTCCAGTTCTTGCACTTGAGCCTGCAAGGCGGGCCCTGCCGCTCCCGCCTGCTTGGCTTGATCGAGGTAGTAGACCGCACTGTCATTGCGCGGGTCGATGAGGTGATCTTGCTGCACGCGGGTCTCGACCAATTTGAGCAAGCGGGCGACTTCAAAGTCCTCGCGCCGCCGGCGGACTTCCTCGCGCAGCTGCGCCAATTTCGCAGCCGGCAGGGCTTTGGTGCGGACCGCCTCATCGATGAGCTGCGCCGCCCGATCGAAGTTCTGTGCATTGAGGGCTGCCAGGATCTGCGCCGGCCCGAGTTCCGCGCGCAGACTCGCAATTTTTTCATCCAGCGCGACAAGGCGCTTGTCGTTCGCGTCGATGCTTCTTGCCGTTTCCAGAAACTGCAGAGCGATGTCGAACTTGCGCTCGTCGAGCGCCGATTGCACCCGGGCAATCAAAATCTCCGACAAACGCTGCAAGCCCTGCCGCGCTTCACCGTTGTCGGGCTTGACGATCAGCACTTCCCTGTAAAGCGAAAGCGCGCTGCCGGCCAGAGGATCGATGAAATGCCGATCGAGCATGGCCTGCTGAGCCTTGTCGATCAGCGCGTCTACCTTCTCATCGGCGTCAGCGGCCGGCTTGACGGCGGGAACCGCCGCAGCTGATGTCTTATCGGATCTCGCCGCCGTGATCGGCGCGGGCTTGGTCACGGTTGCGCCGCCGCGAGACAGCAAATAAGCGCCCACCGCGGCCGCGAGCACACCGCCAATTACCGCGGGGACCAGCCAGGGTTTTTTGGGCGTGCCGTCCGCAACGGCAAGCGGCACCGAGCCGTCCCCCAGCAGCGCCAGGCGCGAATTTACTTCTTCATGCGCGCTGTCGAGCACGCCGGTCAAAATGCTGCCGACAATGGGCACTGCCAGGTGAGCCACGATCTGCCGATGTTGAACCGGCAGCGTCCAAGCATCGGCGCTGCTCGCCTCATCGAGCGCGACGATGGCGAAGCGCGATGAGTGCAAATGCAGCCGCGACAACACCGCCGCGGGCTCCGGATGGTTGCGTGCATCCCACAGAACGATGGCGGCTTGGCCCGAAGGGGTGGAACTGATCAGTTCATCGATCGAATCGAGCTGCTTTAGGACCAAAGCGGAATTTAAGTCAGCGCCGACCTGCGGCCACAGGGACTCGTCCTCGGTCACCAAGAGAACTGGGAGCTTTTGCTTTTTGACCGGTTGCAGCACCGGCCGCTCCTCGGCTTCCGGTGCGATAAGCTCATGTTTTCTCAAACTTTTCGGCATCGTTATAGTCCCATATCGCGATCGCCATCCGACCAGCTTTGTTGCGCTGCGATCACATCCGTGCACCACGAACGTTTCGTGTTTTGCTTAACACAATAAGGTTCCGGCAAATCAGGGGTTTCCGACATGCTTTGAGTCACATTTGGCGGTGACGGCTCTGTAGGAGTAGGCGTCGCGGCCGGGGCAAAGATCAAAGATGAGAACTACTTCGCACAGCAAAGCGACACTTAGGGAGCGAATCGCGCAGCCTTAGGGGTGCGAGACGGAATTGGCAAGGCGCGGCGGGGAAAATCAGCCGCCCGATTGAACTTAAAGGGGAGCCGTCTCCCCACTTAAGTTCACGGAGAAAAGAGGGGTTATTTTTTCGTGCCGGTGAAGGTGCCGTCGCCCAGCTGGCCGAGCGAGACCTTGCCGCTCATGGTCTTGCCATCGGTCTTGCCTGAATACTTCACCGCGAGGCTGCCTGCCTGGCCATCGACCGTGTATTCGATCGTCACCTCGTCGCCCTTGACGGCGCCGGTCACCTGCGCCTCGCCCAGCTGTCCTTTGTAGCTGCCGGAGAGCGCCTCGCCCTTTTGGACCAGTACAAAAGTCGGCGAGCCGCTGCCGGCGTTCGTCTGCACGGACATGATCCAGGTACCCGTGACATCCGCCGCGGCGGCCATCTGCGCCGCGAAAGCAGCAATCGCGAACAAGGACAACCGCTTCTTTAGTTTCATCATGCATCCCCCTTGGTTTTGACCGATCAACGCATCATGCCGCGCCTTTGATTGGCGCGATCATGATACGCGATCGATCTCTTCTATAGGGAATTCAGGAAGGCAACGAGCTGGTGCTTCTGCACCTGGGTCAAATTCATGGAAAAGCGTTGATCGTAGAAATTCACCGCTTGAGCCAAGGTCGCCGCCGCGCCGTTGTGAAAATAGGGCGCTCTCGCCGCCAAACCGCGCAGGATCGGACCTTTGATGCGATTCACATCGCTGCACAGGCCGGTCAGCATGCCCTTGCCCAGATCCGTGGTGTAGAAGGACACCGGTTGGCCGGCGCTGAAAGGGCTCGGGCAGCCGCTCACCAGGTATACCGGCAGATCCGGCTCATCGAGTTGGGCAATCGCTTTGGCTATATGCGGATCGTTCTCGAGGCCGGCGCGCGGCGAGTGCGCGGTGCCGATATCCAGCGGCAATGGCAACGAATGATCGGCGACATTGGGCGAATCGTGGCAGCTGGTGCAAGTTCCCTTGAACGAGACGGGATTGCCCAGCGCTGCGTTGTCGTTGAGTCCGCGCACGGCGCTGATGGTCATGGGTGCCGTATTGAACAGCACTTCTCCGGCGGCAACGTCGCTGCGTGCGCGGCGCTCGGCAGAATCGTGCCCGCGGTCCTCACGGTTGGGGTTGCCGCCATTCTCCCAGGCGGCGAATAGCGTCATGCTGGTTTCATCAAAGGCTCCGCCGTCCGGGTCTGCACCCAGCACATCATTGATGCCCGGATAATATTCTTCGCGAAGCAGATGGCGTGCTCCCCCGATCGCGCCGTCATCATGGAGGTCGCCAGCCGACTGGTCATAGCGCTGTGCCGCATACAGCCCCAGTTCGAAGCTGACGATGTCGGCGAGCTGCCGGCTCGTGGGCGGCTTGGCAGCCTGCGCGTGACCCATGGTGGCGTCGATCGCCTGCTGCGACAGGTCAGCCAGCAAGTTAGCCTCAAAGGTACCCTTATCACCCAGCGGAGAGGACGCCGGCGATTCGCGGCCATCCCACATCATTGTGCTCAGGAAACGCAAGTTGGTGGCCGGCAGAGGCCGACGGTAGGTCGAGAGCATCATCTGTTTCGTAGCAGGGTCGCGGAGTATCGCGCAACCATAGGGATCATGCACCGCGGTCACGGTGAACTGGGCGGCGCTCGGTATGGGCAGCGCAATGCGGATCAGTCCGTGCGACAAGAGCAGGCTATGCGCGGAGGCATCGGATGTCTTCGCATTCGCGCAATTTGCGCCGTCTGTAGCGGCGAACAGCGGATCTTTGCCGCGTGTTTGCGCAAAGCGCTGGCGTATCTGCGGCGTCGACACGCTCATCGCCTGATCCGCGACATGACAGCTAGCACAAGATCGTCCGTTGGTGCCGAGGCTTTGAAAAAACGCTCCTTTGCTATTGGTACGGCCATTGGCGTTCAGAATCTGCAAGGCGCCGCCCGGATTGGCGTAGATCTCTGATTTGTCGAGGTCATGGGCTGCGGCGGCGAAAAACGCCGTGGCCAGCAGCAACCCGGTGCATCCCTGGAAAAAGGGCTTCTTCATCTTCTAGCTCCCTACGATATCGCGCATTGCTTACCGTGTAGATCGTAAAAGCCGCCTGGATGTGGACACGTCGCGGCCAAAAAAGGCCGGTAATTCCAGCATTCTGTTAACTCTATAAAGCAGAGTACTTGACGATGCACGGCTACGCGGGCTAGTGTCGGCGCGTGGGCAACACGGTTCGTCTCGACTCGCACGCTGCGGCAACGCTGCGCTACATCCGATCCTCGATGGAGGGCGCGGTGCTGTTTGCCGTTCCGGGATCCGCCGGCATCGTCTTGGGATCGATTGCGCTGCTGGCGGCGGGGCTGTGCCTAGCCCCCGGCCTGCGCAGATATTGGCTCGGCATCTGGCTGGGCGCCGCACTGTTGGGCGCCGTGCTGGGAAGCGCATTGATCCTGCGAGAGTCGTCGCTGCGCGATCTGCGGTTGGTCGGCACTCCGCTGCTCAAGTTCGCTCTTTGCCTGGCGCCATCGTTGGGTGCCGGCCTCGTGATGACCGCCGTGCATTGGTCGGCAGGCAATCAACATGCGATTCCGGGCACGTGGCTGCTGTTGTACGGCTGCGCGTTGCTCACCGCCAGCGCGGCAACCACCCGCATCATCGCCGCGCTCGGCGCGCTGTTCGCCTCGTTTGGCCTTGCCGCCCTGCTGCTGCCGGACCGGCTGCAAATATTGATGCTCGGCGCGGGATTCGGCGGACTGCATATCGTTTTTGGACTTCTCATAGGTCGCAAGGGACATGGCCGCAAAACTTAACCCGCGCAGCGCCGCTCAAGCGCCGCAGAAACGGCCGAAACTTACCGCCGTGCCGGCGACGCCTCTCGAGGCCGATGCTACTTTCGACCGTCTGGTCTACGAGCGCGTGCGTCTAGGGATCATGAGCGCCTTGGCCGTGCGCCAAGAGCTGACCTTCAACGAACTGAAGTCCCTTTTCGATGTCAGCGATGGAAATTTGAGCGCGCACGCGCGCAAGTTGGAGGAGGCGAAGTATTTGACCTGTACGAAATCCTTCGAACAGCGCCGGCCGAGAACCGTGTACCGGCTCACCGTGCTCGGTAGAAACGCACTTAATCGATATCTGGATCATGTCGAAGCGGTGATCAAAGCTACGCGCCGCACCTGATTTTTTCCTCATACCTAACTCTGTGGTACAAAGCTCGTCATCAACATGCACATAGCAATCATCATGGATGGCAACGGCCGCTGGGCGTCGCAGCGCGGTCTGCCGCGCACCGCCGGTCACCGCGCCGGAGCCAAGGCCGTCGATAAAATCGTCGAAGCGGCGGCGCGGCGCGGCATCGGCACTTTGAGCCTGTACGCCTTCTCCGCTGACAATTGGCGCCGCCCGCAGGCCGAGGTGAGCGCGTTATTCGCGCTGCTGCGCCGCTATCTGCTGACGCAGACGCCGCGTTGCCTCGAGCAGTCGATCCGGATCAATGTCATGGGGCGACGCGACCGATTGGCGCCCGGCATCCTGCGCACCGTCGAGCATAGCGAGCGGACGACCGCGCACTGCACGGGCATGCAGTTACGCATCGCGGTCGATTACTCCTCGCAGCGCTCGCTGCTCGAAAGCTGCCGGCTCATGTCGGCCGATACCGACACCAGATACGACCGTGCGCGATTCTCGCAGCGTCTTGCCGAGGTCGATCATGCGATCGCAGCCCCCGATGTCGACCTCTTGATCCGCACCGGAGGCGAGAAGCGCTTGAGCGACTTTTTGCTGTGGGAATGCGCCTACGCGGAATTGCACTTCGTCGAACGGTTTTGGCCGGACTTCGACGAAATCGCCTTCGCGCAGGCCATCGACGAGTATGCAAAGCGCGAACGGCGATTCGGACAGGTCAGCCCGCAAGAGCCTGCGCTGGCGGCAAGCCGCGGATAGACGACGGATCGAAACGGTGTGACCGCCCGCCGCCGCGAACCCCACTCGCAAGGCCGGACAGCCTAAAGATGCGGTATTCTCACTCTTATTAATAAGAGGTTCCAAATGACCGGACGGCGCACGCTGTGCCGGCTGATGCTCGCGGCCGCCGCGGCGCTCTTGTCGATCGGCGCGCGCGCCGATAACTTCGGCCGCGTGCGCTACGACGGGCAAACAGACCAATTGATCGTCGCCATGATTTATCGCGGCAGCAATCCCAACCATACTTTCTCGCTCAAGTGGGGAAAATGCCGAATTCATCAATCGGGCGACTTGCCGGGCGTGACGCTGGAAGTGCTGGACGATCAATTTCAAGACCGGGCACTGCAGGAGTACACGAAGGAGGTGCGATTCGACTTGACGGGTCTGCCCTGCCCGCGGCCGGTGAGCATCAGCCTGACGACCGCGCCGCGATTCTTCCATACGCTGACGATCCCAGGCCGGTAAGGGCCGCGCGCGGCCATGCGTGTGCTGTTGATCGAGGACGATGCGATGATTGCGCAAGGACTGCAGACGGCGCTGCGTCAAGGCGGCTTTGCGGTCGATTGGATGCAGGACGGCAAGAGCGCGGGGGCGGCCCTGCAGGGCTCGGCATTCGACGTCGTGCTGCTCGATCTGGGCTTGCCCGATCGCGACGGCATCGATGTGCTGCGCGATTTGCGCCGGCGCCGCGATGCGACGCCGGTCATCATTCTCACAGCACGCGATGAGATTCAGCAGCGCATCGCCGGCTTGGATGCGGGGGCGGACGATTACATCGTCAAACCATTCGATCTCGATGAGGTCACTGCCCGGATGCGCTCTGTGCTGCGCCGCGCCGCGGGTCGCGGCGATCCGAGTATCGAGTACGGTGAGCTGCGCTTAGACCCGGCGGCGCGGACCGTCGAGCGCAACAAGATTCCCGTCGCCGTCTCGGCGCACGAATTCGCGGTGCTGGAAGCGCTGCTGCAGCGTCCCGGCGCGGTGCTATCGCGCGCGCAGCTCGAGGATCGCTTGTACGGATGGGATGAGCCGATCGGCAGCAACGCCATCGAGGTCTATATTCACGGCTTGCGGCGCAAATTGGGCAGCGACGCCATCCGCACGCTGCGCGGCGTGGGCTACTTCGTGCCCAAATGAGGTCGATCCGCGCACGTCTGTTGATCGCGTTGATCGTCATGGTCGCGCTGATTTCCTTGCTTGCGGCGGGCGTGACCTACCGGCGCGTGCTGAGCGAGACATCCACGCTGTTCGATTATCAATTGCGGCAGATGGCGTTGTCGCTGCGCGGTCAAATTTCCCTGGCTCCGCGCATCGAGGTGCCTCCCGATCAAGGGGATGCCGATTTCGTGGTGCAGATCTGGGATGTGTTCGGCGCGCGGACCTATGTCTCGCGCCCAGGTCTGCCGATGATCAACCAGACGGTTTTGGGCTACGCCGATCTATCGCTGCAAGGCGAAGCCTGGCGGGCATACGGACTGCAAACGGCGGACGGCGTCATTCAAATCGCCCAACCGGCGCGCGTGCGCGAGAACTTGGCGCGCGCAGCTGCGGCGCGCGTCGTCGTTCCGCTCATTTTGCTCCTGCCAATCATGGTTGGCGCGGTCGCTTGGATCGTTCGCAGCGGCCTCAAGCCTTTGCGCTTCGTCACCACCGAGGTGCAGCGGCGCGATGTGCGCTCGCTGGCGCCGCTGGGCACCAAGAATCTGCCGCTGGAAATCGCACCGTTGGTGGGCGAACTGAATCGTCTGCTGGATCGCTTGCAGCGCGCTTTCTTCACGCAGCGCGCTTTCATTTCCGATGCGGCGCATGAGCTGCGCTCGCCGCTGACGGCCTTGAGGCTGCAGTTGCAGCTGCTCGATCGCGCACCTGACGAGACGGCGCGGCTCGAAGCGCGCAGCCGCTTGGGCGCGGCCGTGGAACGCGCGATTCATCTGGTGGAGCAGCTGCTGGCGCTGGCCCGCAGCGAGCCGCAGGAAAGTGCCGCCGAGTTCCAGCTCGTGGATATATCGGCTGCGGCAGCCGAAGGCGTCCAGGACACCCATGACTTGGCGATGTCGAGAGGCATCGACTTAGGATTAGACGCCGTTCCGCAACTGCAGATTCGAGGCGATCGAGAGGGATTGCGGACATTGGCGCGCAATCTCATCGACAATGCGGTGCGTTACACCCCGGCGAATGGGTCCGTCCAGGTTCGGACCCGCTCCGCCGCCAATGATGCGTTGCTGGAAGTCATCGACAACGGCCCAGGCATCGCAGCGGCCGATCGCGAACGGGTGTTCGATCGCTTCTATCGCCGTGCCGCAGCGCAAGAAACCGGCACCGGCCTCGGGCTCGCCATCGTCCGGGCCATCGCGGAGCGTCATGGGGCCAGAGTTCTATTGGGGGAGGCGCCGGGCGGAGGTCTGCATGTGATGGTGAGCTTCCCCTCGGCGCTCTTAAGGCTGCCTTAAGGAAGACGTGTGATCCTGCTGGCACGTCGATAGCAACCAGGTATCACTTAGGAGGAATTCACATGCAAGTCCGCAACACCACGTTGGCATGGTCGGCAGTTGGCCTGCTTGCCGTGGGTGCCGCCACGGGTTTATCCGCCCACGGCATCATGAAGACTGCCGCGCCGGCGCCGAGTTCGGCAGCCGGCGGCGCGATTCAAGCCCCATCGTCGCAGCCCATCGCGATGATGACCGCGCCCAACTACCGCGCCATCGTCGCGCGCAATGAAGCGGCGGTGGTAGGCATCACCACCGAGGGTCCGCTACCAACCGGGGGGCCGCAAGAGTTCAACTTCGGCCAAGGAGACGACAATCCCTTTGCTCAGTTCTTCCGCGGCTTTCAATCCCCGCGACCGCGCGGCATTGAGCGTGCCCAAGGTTCGGGATTTTTGATCTCCTCAGACGGGCTGGTGCTGACCAATGCACATGTCGTGAACGGCGCGAAAGAAGTGACCGTGAAACTCATGGATCACCGCGAGTTCAAGGCCAAGGTGCTGGGCGCCGACAAGACCAGCGACATCGCGGTCCTCAAGATCGACGGCCACGGCCTTCCCACCGTCACGGTCGGCGACTCGAACAAATTGGGTGTAGGAGACTACGTGCTTGCCATCGGTGAGCCATTTGGCCTCGAAGAAACCGCCACGGCGGGCATCGTCAGCGCCAAGGGCCGTTCGCTGCCCGGCGACGGCTATGTGCCCTTCATTCAGACGGACGCCGCGGTAAACCCCGGCAATTCCGGTGGTCCGCTGTTTGACTCGACCGGTGCGGTGGTCGGCATCAATGCGCAGATCTACAGCAACTCGGGTGGATTCCAGGGCGTATCGTTCGCCATCCCGATCAATCTGGCCGTGCAGGTCAAGGATCAAATCGTCAAGACCGGCAAGGTTGTGCACTCGCGCTTGGGCGTCGAAGTGCAAACGATGAATCAAAGCTTGGCGGACTCCTTCAAATTGAAGTCGCCCAACGGTGCATTGGTGGCCAAAGTCGTTCCCGATAGCGCTGCGGCACAAGCCGGGATCAAGGTCGGCGATGTCATTATGAAATTCAATGGCACGCCCGTCATCGATGCGGGCCAGTTGTCGCAACGGGTCGGCGTCGCCACACCCGGCGAAAAAATATCGATCGAGATTTGGCGCGACGGCAAGACGCAGGACCTGACCGCGACCATCGGCAATGCGGCAACCCTGGCGTCGAACGACGATTCGTCCGGCGGATCATCGCAGGCCAAATTGGGTTTGGCGCTGCGGCCCCTGAACCCTGAGGAGCGTCAGCAGGCCGGGGTGCCCGGCGGCCTCATCGTCGAGGACGTCCAAGGACGCGCCGCCGAAGCCGGCATACAGCCCGGCGATGTGGTGCTGTCCGTCGACGGCACACCGGTGCAAACGGTGGCGCAGCTGCGCAAAGTGGTGAAGGATCACGACAAGCAGGTTGCCTTGCTGATTCAGCGCGGCGATGCGCGCTTGTTCGTTCCGATCAGTCTCGGCTAGTAAAATTAAAACGATGGGTTCGCCGGTACGCTATCTTCAAGCGTACCGGCGACTTACCCGCGACAGGAAGGGAATGACTTCAATCGATGATGCAGCGGTTTGGGATGGCAATTGGGCCCGGGCGTTAAGGAACGCTTTGTGTTCGGCATTGTCAGCTCTAATGATGGGACTTGAGGCAAAACAACTTAAGGTGGCATGAACGTGGCGACAGGCTGGGCAAAAGAAGGTGCCGTGCAGGATCAGATCGACGCGACCGTCAAGGACGCGATCGCGCTGGCCAAGAGCCGGCTGCCCACGGGCCCGAGCTTGATTCACTGTGTCGAGTGCGGCGCAGAGATTCCGCCAGCGCGTCGGGACGCGGTTCCCGGGGTGCGCCTGTGTCTGATCTGCCAAGACGGCCAAGATCGGGACGCAGTGCAATCCGCCGGATACAATCGCCGCGGCAGCAAGGACAGCCAGCTACGCTGATTGCTTCAAAGGCCCGAGTCGCACCGAGTCGCAGCAAGCTCCAATAAGCGGCCGCGGGCCTCAGTCATCCGCGCGGGCTCGACTGGCGGACTGCCCGAGCCATTTTGGCAGTTCTACCGGAAGGCTTACGCTTCGCGCTTATCCGCTTGCCCGCCACTTTTCGAATCGACAGCCGCTCGCCGGGGTTGAGCGATTCGACCAATTTGACGAACTTGGCAACAAGCAATTTGATGTCTTTTTCGCGTCTTCCCATGGCCATCATCGTCTCCTTTCGAGCCGCCTCATTATCGCCTCTAAATCAATGCAAAGCAGATGCCGCCGCGCGCATGGCGCGCGTAGGCGGCCTCTGACTGATTGTAAGGTATCAATGTACTTTGGTACCATGTGTTCCTTTGAGAGGCACCGGCCATGGAAGAAATCGAGCGGGTACAAACCGGAATTCGCATCGAAAAACGTCTGTTGAAAGTGCTGAAGGCGCTGGCTGGGCTGAAGGACCTGTCGCTTGGCGATTTGCTGGAAGGCATCGTGCTGCACGCCTTCGAAGGCAAGACGCCATTTGCCAAGGAGACGTTGGCGCAAATCAGCGAGCTACGAAAGATATACCGCATGCAGCTGCGTGCGGGCGACAGTCATCAGCTGAGGGATAAGCCGGCATGAGGGCACCGCCAGCGGCGAAACGCACGCGTGCAGCGCTGCGAACTTGCGAGCGTTTTACGTTTACGGCGATTGCGCCGCTCGATGTCACCTGGCCGCTGTTCGGCGCGGATAGGGAGCAAGCCTGGGCCTCCGACTGGCATCCGATGTTCATATGGCCCGCGAACGCGATGGACCAAGAGGGCATGGTCTTCAAAGTGGCCAAAGGAAAGAAAACCGCCGTGTGGGTGAACACCGCGTTCGATCGGGGGTTAGGCCGCATTCAATATGTCTATTTTTTACCCGGGGTCGTGGTAGCAACAATAACGCTGCAGCTGACGCCGCTTGCTGAATCCACGCACGTCGCGGTGACCTACGTGCGGACGGCACTCGATGCGACCGCCAATGCTCGAGTGCGGGAGATGGCCGAACAGGACAGAGTGGCGGGCCGGGAATGGGAACTGCAAATCAACACGTATCTGAGCGCGCAATCGCCGAGCCGGGTTTCGTACACGGGATGAATGCAAGTTTTACATGCCTTTGAGGAATGTTTTTTCAGCGATCGTCCTATTGACGATTTTGAAAATGAAGCTCGAAATAATGTCTTCTTCCAGCGACGATGATTCCAACAATACCAATCTCGCGCGGATCAGAGGACACGTTATGGCGACGAAAGTAAATCAACAGCGCCGGAAACTTCTCATCGGCAGCGTCGCGGCGGGCGTTGCCGGCGCGGCGGTCGCAAGCATCCACGATGGCGAACTCGGTGCGCCTCCGCAGACCATCCGCGGCGCGGTACCCTGGAAAGAAGGCGCGGCAGACTCGCCGCCTGGCGCTTCCGGTTCCGGCTATAGGTATTTCACGGCGACGGAAGCCGAATTCATCGAAGCTGCCGTCGCCCGGCTGATTCCGAATGACTCCGTCGGACCCGGCGCAGTCGAGGCCAATGTGCCTTTCTTTTTGGATCGACAGCTCGCGGGCCCGTATGGGCGCGGCGACCACTACTATCTTGGCGGGCCGTGGCCGAAAGGCACGCCGGAGCAGGGTTACCAAAGCCGCTTCAGCCCAGCGCAGCTCTATCGGGCGGCGGTCGCGGCTGTCGACAAATACGTTGCCGCCAATCTAGGTGCCGCCGCCTTCGCCAAGCTGGCTGCCGCTGATCAGGACAAGACCTTAAAAGGTCTGGAGAGCGGCGATATCAAACTCGAGGGGGGCGTCGATGCGAAGTCTTTCTTCACCATGCTTCTGCAAAACACCAAGGAAGGCTATTTCTCTGATCCCATTTATGGCGGCAACAAAGACATGGGGGCCTGGAAAATGATCGGCTTTCCCGGTGCGCATTACAACTACAAGGATTGGGTATCCCGCCACGGCGAGCCGGTGCCGTTTCCACCAGTCGGCTTCAAGGGCCGCCCCGGCTGGACGGAGGGCTAGCCCATGGCCACGACGCTTCAACCTGTCGATGCGGTATTGGTGGGCTTCGGTTGGACCGGGGCGATCATGGGACAACAGCTGTGCGATGCAGGTTTGAACGTCGTCGCTCTGGAGCGCGGGCCTTGGCGCGACACGCCGACGGACTTCGCGACCGGATTTGCACAGGACGAGCTGCGCTACATGTGGCGCCACCATTTATTTCAAAACGTCTCCGACGACACGATCACGATTCGAAACAAGATCGACCAAGAGGCGCTGCCGATGCGCCGGCTCGGCTCGTTTTTGCTGGGTACCGGCGTCGGCAGCGGCGGCGTGCACTGGAACGGTCAGATCTGGCGTTTTCTGCCCACGGATTTCCTGACAAAATCCCATAACGAGAAACGCTACGGCAAGAAAGCGGTTTCTGATTACGACATGACGCTGCAGGACTGGGGCGTCACCTACGATGAACTCGAGCCCCATTACGATCAGTTCGACAAACTTTGCGGCACCAGCGGCAAAGCGGGAAACATAAGAGGCAGGATCCAGCCGGGCGGCAATCCGTTCGAAGGTCCGCGCGCGAACGAATTCCCAAATCCGCCGATGGCGCAGACCTATGGACCCACTCTGTTCGGCAAGGCTGCAGCGGAACTGGGCCGACATCCCTTCCCGCACCCGACCGGCAACATGTCGCAGGCCTATACCAACCCGTTAGGTGCGCAGATGGGCGCCTGCACCTATTGCGGCTTCTGCGAAAAATTCGGCTGCGGCAACTATTCGAAGGCGAGCCCGCAAACCACGGTCTTGCCGTATCTCTTGCAGAAGTCGAATTTCACCCTGAAGACGGAAAGCGAAGTGCTGCGCGTCGACCTTACACCCGACAAGAAACGCGCGACCGGCGTCACCTACGTCAACAGCGCCGGCGAGGAGTTCTTCCAACCGGCCGAGATGGTGATTCTGTCCGCGTTTGTACTGCAGAACGTAAGGCTACTGCTGCTGTCCGGCATCGGCAAGCCTTACGACCCGAAAAGCGGCGAAGGCGTGGTCGGCAAGCACTACGCGTACCAGACCATGTCCTCGGTCAATGTGTTCTTCGACGATAAGATCCTCAATCCCTTCATCGGCGCCGGAGCGCTTGCCACCGTCATCGACGATTTCAACGGCGACAACTTTGATCATGGAGGCTTGGGGTTCATCGGCGGTGCCTATATCGCCGGTATGATCACGGGCGGCCGGCCCATTGAGATGATCTACACGCCTCAGGGCGTCCCCAGTTGGGGCATGGAATGGAAGCACGCGGCAGCGAAGAATTACCTGCGCTCTTTTTCCTTGAGCGTTCACGGTTCTTGCATGAGCGCTCGAGGCAACTATCTGGATCTGGACCCCACCTATCGGGACGTCCATGGACGGCCGATGTTGCGGATGACCTTTGATTTCACGCAGAACGATCACAAGATGTCGGATTACTTGACCGATCGCGCCGCCGAGATTGCGAAGGCGATGAATCCGCGCGAAATAAAACCGAATCGCCGCAGCGGATCCTGGAGCGTCACGCCCTACCAGACGACGCACAATACCGGCGGCGCCATCATGGGCGACAACCCGAAGAACAGCGTCGTCAACAAGTATCTGCAATCTTGGGATGTACCGAACCTATTCTCGATGGGTTCCGGGGCTTTTCCGCAAAACGCCGGTTATAACCCGACCGGCACCGTGGCGGCACTTGCCTACCACGCGGCCGATGCGATCAAGTCGCAGTACTTGAAGGCTCCGGGTCCCTTGGTGAGGGCTTGAAGATGCGCTCTCTGTTTCGCTTTCAAAGGAAGACCCTCGGTCCGGCCATAGCGATGTTCGGCGTTGCCGGATTCGCGGCGGCGCAAATGCTCGCGCTGCCTGCGCATCCGTTGAGCACGCTCACGCCGCGGGATTTGCTCACCAAGCAGCTCGAGGATTCGATGTCGAACGCGGCACAAGTGAACCGCGGCCGCTACCTGGTGGCCGTCGGGGACTGCATGTCCTGCCATCTACGCGAGGGCGGCGAGCCGTTCGCAGGAGGTTTGGGCCTGAATACGCCGTTCGGCGTGATCTACTCCGCCAATATCACTCCCGATCCAAACACTGGCATCGGCAGCTGGACGAGCGAACAGTTCTACCACGCCATGCACGACGGCAAGAGCGCGCACGGCGATGACTTGTATCCTGCTTTTCCCTATCCCTGGTTCAAGCGCGTGAGCCGGGAAGATGATGATGCAATCTATGCGTATTTGAAGACCGTGCCGGCGGTCAAATACACCCCGCCGAAGAATGACTTGCCGTTTCCGTTCAACTTTCGCTCGCTGGTGGGTGCATGGAACTTGATGTTTCTCGACTCCTACGATTTTCAGCCCGACACCGGTCAGTCGGCGGAATGGAACCGGGGCGCGTACCTGGTGACCGGGCTTGGGCATTGCGGCGGCTGTCATACGCCGAAGAACACCTTTGGCGCCGATAAGTCCAAGGCGGAACTGCATGGCGGCAAACTCGACAATTGGGTGGCACCCGACCTGACCAGCAACAAGCGCGTCGGCTTGGGCGAGTGGAGCGTGAATGACATCGAGGAATTCCTCGCATCGGGGCGCAATGCGCATGCTGCCGCGGGCGGCGCCATGGCCGAGGTGATCACCAATTCCACTTCCTTGATGAGCGATGCAGACCGGCGCGCGATTGCGGTTTATTTGAAGAGCCAGCCCGCGAGTGCGCTGGTCGGCTCTTCGCCGCCCGACAGCGGTGCAATGCATCGCGGCGCGGAAATCTATTCTGACGTCTGCTCTTCCTGCCACTTGGACAATGGGATCGGCCAGTCGCGGCTATTCCCGCCGCTCGGCAGGGACGCGATACTGCAGCAACAGGACCCCACCGGCGTGCTGCACTTGATCCTCGGGGGCACAAAAGTCGGCGTCAGCGCCTCGCGCCCTTCCCCGCTAGGCATGCCGAGTTTCGCATGGAAGCTCACCGATCAGGAGATTGCGGACGTCTCCACTTTCATTCGCAATAGCTGGGACAACCAAGCCCCGGCCGTGGCCGCATCGGACGTGGGCGATCTGCGCAAGAAGCTCGGTTTACAGCACTTGCGGCTGACCGACAATTCGGGCGATCGAGGATTACCATGATGAAATATCCGCTTCGAGCATTGGCGATCGTGCCTCTGCTCATACTTTCAATCAGTGCGGCTCACGCGCGCGGCAGGTACGCGGAGACGATCGCGATATTTAAAAATGCCGGCGCAAGCGCCACGTTCTTCGACAGAAGCTACGCCTATGCGGTATTTCCGACCGTGGGCTCGGGCGCGTTTGGGGTGGGTGCAGCGTACGGCAAGGGACGGGTATACGTGCACGGCGTTCACACGGGAGATGCCACCCTGGGTCAGGTGAGCGTGGGCTTTCAAGCCGGCGGCAAGGCCTACAGCGAGATCATCTTCTTCGAAGATAAACGGGCTCTCGATGAGTTTGAATCGGGTAATTTCGAATTTGGCGCCGACGCGAGCGTGGTGGCCGTCACAGCGGGCGCCAACGCAGGCGCCGCAACGAATGGTGCGAGTGCCGGTGTCAGTGCGGGACAAAATGACGCCACCACGCGGGGCGGTGCCTATCAGAAGGGCATGGCGGTATTCACGGTCGCCAAGGGCGGCTTGATGTATTCCGCCTCCGTCGCCGGACAGAAATTTACCTACTCGCCGCGCGGTTCCAGCTAAGGGGTTCCGCCGGGTGTAATATTGCAAGAATCGAGGCCGCCGCGGGACGTCAGAAGGGAATCGTATGAAAAGCATCTGGCTCGCTGCCGCCTCGGCTGTGCTTTTTTCAGGAGCAACCCTCGCCCAATCGGTGCCCGAGATTGCTTTCGACTCCACGCCCGACTTCTTCAAGCTTCCGGAAGGAATGTATTTCGGCGAAGTGACCGGCATCGCCGTCAACTCCAGGAAGCATGTGTTTGTCTTATCACGCGGCAACACCAGCGGCCCGGCTTATGGCGCGGCCGCCGCGCAGCTGCTCGAATTCGATGCCTCGGGCAAGTATGTGCGCGAAATTGGGCGAAACCTATACGCCTGGTCCTTCGCTCATGCGGTGCGCGTCGACCGCTACGACAATATCTGGGTCGCCGACAAAGGCTCTGACATGGTGGTGCGCTTCGATCCGCAAGGACGAGTGACCCGGGTGTTCGGCCGCAAGCCCGAAGCTGCCGATGAGAGCGCGCATCCCCTGGAACATCCCAAGCCGCCGCTGCCTCCGGTAGATGGCCTATTCCGTCAGGTCACGGACATGGCGTGGGATTCAAACGACAATCTGTACATCAGCGACGGCTACATCAATTCACGCGTGGCCAAATACGCCAAGGATGGCAACTGGATCGGATCTTGGGGCGAGCCGGGATCGGGTCCCGGTCAATTCAACACCTTGCATTCCATCGCGGTCGATCGGCAAGACCGCATTTATATCGCGGACCGCGGCAACGTGCGTATCCAGGTGTTCGACACCGGCGGCAAACTGCTCAACACCATCAAGATCGACCTGCCGGCCGCGCCTGACAGTCCCGCCGCAATCGGCAACCGTCCCACGGAAGCCAGCCCGGGCAATATGCATCCCGGCTCGCCGTGGGCGCTATGCATAACGCCGGGCTCCGTCCAATATTTGTACGTGTCGGACGGCTATCCCGGCCGCATCTACAAGCTTACGCTCGACGGCAAGATTCTCGGGTGGCTCGGCGGTACCGGTAAAACGCTGAAGAAATTCGGCTGGATTCACGAGATCGCGTGCCCCGCGGAGAATGAACTCTATGTCGCCGAGATTCTCAATTGGCGCGCCCAGAAACTTACGCTGCATCCTTAGTGTAATTCGGCATGGAATTCGTGGGGGCAGCGGCAGACGGAACGCCGGTTCGCTACCGGGATCGGAAACGCCATTTGTGGCTGCTGTCGCTGACGGGAGCATTCAACCCGCCGATTGCGATAGCCCTATATTTTGCCACAGTGCACAACCCCTTCACGCTGCTTTATCCGCTGCTCTACAACTTTGTGGCGATACCGGCCGTGGACGCGATCATGGGCGAGGATATTTTTCCCAATTTGTTGACCTTCCACCTGCAGCGCCATTCGGATCACCACGCAAATGCGTTGCGTCCCTATCAGACGCTGCGCGATTTCGAGGATTTGCCGCGCTTACCCAGCGGCTATCCGGGCTCTTTCGGCCTCGCGGCGTTTCCTTCGCAATGGTTCAAGGTCATGGATCCGAAACTCATGCGGTGGGCCGGGGGAGACCTTTCCAAGGTCAATGTGGATCCTTCCAGGAAGGATCGGCTGTACGCGAAATATGCAGCCCCGGGCGCAGCGGGTGCCGCGCACCGAGCCGCACAACTCGAGCGCCGCTTCGCGCAGCGTCGGTCGCCGCCGGCTTGAGCTCGATTCATCCCGCGTGCGACTCGTCCATGGCGCACGGCAATTCTGCCGCGAGCGCGCCGCATCCGAATCTCGTACTCACCACGACCATACTGGCCTCGAGTCTGGCCTTCGTGGACGGCTCGGTGGTCAATATAGGGCTGCCTGCCATTGCCCAAAACCTGCATGCCGATGCAGGTTCGTTGCAGTGGATCATCAACATCTACCTGCTGCCGTTGAGCGCATTGCTGCTGCTCGGTGGGGCGATGGGGGATCATTTCGGCCGTCGCCGGCTGCTCATCACGGGCACGGCAATTTTTGCCGCTGCTTCGCTTGGCTGCGCGCTGGCACCGAACCTCGGCATTCTGCTGGCCAGTCGTCTGATACAAGGCCTCGGCGCCGCCATGCTCATGCCCAACAGCCTCGCGATTCTCGGCCAAACCTTTTCCGGCACATCCCGCGGGCGGGCAATCGGCATCTGGGCCGCAACGGGAGCGGCAATGGGCGCGGTCGGTCCGCTGGTCGGGGGCTGGCTCATCGATCTCGGCAGCTGGCGGGCGATTTTTCTCATTAATTTGCCGTTGGCATGCGGCGCCATTGCGCTGGCGTGGGGTTTTGTGCCCGGCGATCGCACCGAAGGCGCGGTGGCTCTCGACACAACCGGCGCGGCGCTCGCCGCCATCGGTCTGGCGGCGCTGACCTGGGCACTCACCATCGGCTCGGGGCCTGGATGGACCCCCGCCACTTTGGCCGGCGCCGCCGCGGCCGCTGGATTCCTGTTCGCCTTCCTGCGAACCGAACGTGCACGCGGCGATCGCGCGATGATGCCGCTCAAGCTGTTTGGCTCCGCACCCTTTGTTGGGTTGACTTTATTCACCCTGCTTCTCTATGGAGCGTTGGGCGAGCTGTTTGTGTTGATCCCTTATTTATTGATCAAGGAAGCCGGCTATTCGGGAACGGCCGCGGGCGCAGCGCTGCTGCCCTTGCCGTTGATACTGACCGTGGCTTCGCCGTTCGCCGGCGCGCTTGCCGTACGCATCGGTCCGCGCCTGCCGCTGACGGCTGGGCCGCTGGTGGTGGCAGCGGGCTTTTTGCTGGCGTTTCGAATTCAAGCCAAGGCAGACTATTGGAGCGGCGTGCTGCCGATGATTTTCGTGATCGGAGTGGGCATGAGCGCCGCCGTGGCGCCGCTCACCACCGCGGTGCTGACGTCGGTCGACCGCAAACATACGGGCTCCGCGTCGGGCCTCAATAGTGCCGTGGCGCGCACCGGGGGTTTGGTCGCCACCGCCCTGCTGGGATCGGTTCTCGCGGCCGAAGGCGAACATCTTTTGATGGCATTTCATACGGCGATGATGGTCGGCGCCGCGGCTTGCATCGCGGCCTCGCTGGCGGCCTTTGCATTATTGGATCGCGGCGCCCGAGAATAACGAATTCCAGTCTTACAAAATTAGAGGCTCTTTCCTACAGACATGGAATTTCAAGATCGCCAGCATGCGGCAGGTCTGATGCTTTGTTCTCGGCAGAAAGGATTCCCATATGGAACTGAACGCAACGCGCACGCGCACGGGCAACCGCGAACCAGATCGTTGGTGGCCCGAAAAACTTGGTCAACCCGTCACCTGGGGTTCGCAATACGGCCGGCGCTATGCATTTTTCAGCGAGATTCGACGCCTGTTGGTCGAGTCCTACGGCAGGCTCGCGATATATCACACCGGCGACTTGCAGATCAGCGGCATCTGTCCCAACAGCAGCCGGGCCATGTCGCTGACTTTCTACAGCCAGGAAGGCCTGGTCGACATCGATGAGCTGAGGCAGATCAGCTGAGGCTGATGACAGGGCATCCGCCAAAGCGCACTGCGTAAAAGGCTTCGAGAGCCGGCCGACCGAGGCTGCGGGCCCGCGCCCAAACCCAAGGTCCGTGAACCCCTTTCATGATAGCGACATGCTCCCGTGGTAAACACGGGGGATCGACTATGCAGAGGGAAGGGGTTTGAACAAGGTAAGGTTTTCTCAATGGTGTGCGGCGTTCATCGCAGGCACTGCGCTTTCGGGGGGCATGGGCACCCAGGGTTGTGCCGCTCCGGTCAGCGTACAGAGCGGTCTGCCGATCGGCTCCGAGCTCGATCAGAACGCAGTCACCAATCCACGCGAGATCTTTCATTCTGAGGCGCTGCGCGGCCACAGGTCCTACATGTCGAACCTGGGCAACCTCGCTTTCAATTCGCCTTACACCTTGGGGGAGACCGCGCGCAACGCACACATCAGCTGCGCCAGCTGCCACGTCAACGGCGCATCGAATCCAAAGCTGTTCATCCCGGGCCTTTCGACGCGGCCTGGCACCTTCGACACGACCAGCGCGCTTTTCAATCCCAAGACCGATGACGGCGTGCTGGATCCGGTGACCATTCCGAGCTTGCGCGGGGCAAGATTCTTGGGACCATATGGCCATGATGGACACAGCGCGTCGTTGCGCGACTTTGTGCGCAATGTGATCGTCAATGAGTTCGCCGGCGCCGAACCTTCGGCGCAGATCCTCGATGCCATGGTGGCGTATATAGAGGATATCGATTTTCTGCCGAACCCCATGCTCGACAAGACGGGCCGTCTAAGTCCGCGTGCGACGCCGCAGCAGCATCGAGGCGAAGCGTTGTTCATCAGGCCGTTTCCCCATGATCCGGCCTTGAGTTGCGCCACCTGCCATGTGCCGTCTGCCGCCTTCGTCGATCATCGTCAGCACGACATCGGCTCGGGCGGCTTGTTCAAGACTCCTACCTTGCTGAACGCCGACTTTAGCGGGCCGTACTTTCACGATGGCCGGTTCGACAACTTCGAACAGGTGATCGATTATTTCGATCACGCGTTCCAACTGTGTCTTACGGCCGCGGATCGCGGCGCTCTTGCCGATTATCTTGCGGCGGTCGGCGACGGCATGCAGCCGGATTATCATTTGACCGGCACCAACGTACTCGCCGATATCAACGGCTTCGCAAGCGTGCTGGACATCGCGATTGCTCGCCACGACGTCGAGGTGGTCATGCTCGCGACGCAAAGCGCGAGCGACTTATTGCGGGATCTCGCCGATCACTATCCTGATGCTCGCGGCAGCAATGCTCAAGGCACGCGCGAGCGTGTATTGGCGCGCACCGCTGTGGCCGCCTTGCTGCAAATTTTACAACAAATCCAAACCGACATCGGCGCCGGCCGCTACAACGAGGCGGCAGGCGAATACTCAAATTATCGCAAATTGTCTTTTGCCTCCGCCCCCGCCGCGCTGCGAGCCGCGGATACGTGGTCGCTGTTCGCGCGCTGAGCATCGCCGAAGAACTGAAATTGACATGTTAATGTCACGCTGCTGAGACAGTGACCCGCTACCTTCCGCCCCTCGGTTTTCGTTTTAACTCGACGGGAGGAATCATGCGAATTAATGCTAGAAATCACCTGGCCTGGGGCGCAAGCGCGGTGCTGTCCTTCTCGCTGCTCGCCACGACGGCGGGATTTGCGGATGAGGACTCAAAGCGCCAGGATGGCGCCGATGCGGCAAAGACGGAATCGCCGATCAAGCACGTCATCATTCTCATTGGCGAGAATCGGGGCACCGATCACACCTTCGGAGTCTACAGGCCGCGCGGCAAACACCAGACCATATCGAATCTACTCTCCAAGGGAATCGTCACTGAGGACGGATCGCCGGGCCCGAATTTCTCGGCCGCACAGCAATTCTCGGTGGCGCCCCAGTCTGAGTTTTATATTGGGGCTCCAAAGCATGCCAAGAAGGCCTATGGCAAGAATGGTCAGATGCCGCAGCCGAATACCAACGGCACGCCATCGGGGCAGGGTACGGCCGGCGCGCCCTTCACGACGGCATTTCTGGCTCAGGCTGCGAACACCGACCCAAGCCCGGACTTCACTGCCGACACGGACACCATTCTAACGACAGGATTCAGCAATCTAGCGGCCGATAGCTTGGACACGCGCGTGCCCAATGCCGGCGTGCTGCCCAATGGGCCGTTCGTGCTGCAAGGTCCGAATATCAGCGATGACGACTACACCGGCGACACGACGCATCGGTTCTATCAAGCCTGGCAGCAATCGGATTGCAGCATCGCCAACGCGACCAAGACAAATCCGAGCGGATGCCTTAACGACCTGTTCCCCTTCGTGATGTCGACCTATGCGCTCAATGACAGCGCCGTTCCGGCGGTGCAAAAGAACTTCAGCGCGGGCAACTCCATGGGCTTCTATGATGCAGAACAGGAACAAGCGTCGCTCTTGAAGACGCTCGCCGACCGGTTCGCCTTGAGCGATAATTTCCACCAGTCATTCCAGGGCGGCACGGGCGCCAATCACTTCATGCTGGGCACGGGCGATGCTGGATTCTGGAGCGATGGCAATGGCAATGCCATCGCGCCCCCGGCGAACGAGATCGCCAATCCCAACCCCGCCGCCGGCACGACGAACAAGTACACCGCCGACAACAATTTTTCGAATTGCTCGGACTTCACGCAACCCGGTGTTGCGCCGATCGTAGGCTACCTCGAAGCCCTGCCGTACCGTCCCGAGCCGAATTGCGCGGAAGCCCACTACTACATGCTGGACAACACCAATCCAGGCTTCTACCCCAATGGCTTCCGCGCCCCGTCGCCGGCAGCGCAGAATATGATCCCGCCCTCTTCCGTGCGCACCATTGGCGACGCGCTAAACGACAAGAAGATCAGCTGGGCGTATTTCGGCGGTTCTTACAACGATGCGGTGGTCTTGTCGAACGAGGCCGTTACGGCCGGCACGGCGGCGACGCTCAACTCCTCGACGGCATTGGGCGCTGCGGCGCTCGCCGATCCCGCGCATTCGCTCGGCGTTGCGTACTGCCAGATCTGCAATCCATTCCAATATGCCGCCTCGATCATGAGCGACCCCGCGCAGCGTACCGCTCATATCAAAGATACGGTCGATCTGCTTGCCGACATTCAGCATGACAGCCTGCCGTCGGTCTCCTTCGGAAAACCCGATGGCTTGCTCGATGGCCACCCGCAGTCTTCCAAGATCGATTTGTTTGAAGCCTACGTGCAGCAGGTGCTCGATGCGCTGGAGGCGCATCCGCAGCTGAAGGCCGAGACCGTGGTGTTCATCACCTGGGATGAAGCCGGCGGCTACTGGGACTCGGGCTTCATCCAACCGCTCGACTTCTTTGGCGACGGTCCGCGCACTCCACTGCTCACGCTGTCGGAGTACTCGACCGGCGGTACGGTGAATCACACCTACGCCGATCATGTATCGCTGTTGAAGTTCATCGAGCGCAATTGGAAGCTCAAGCCCTTGACCGACCGTAGCCGCGACAATCTGCCCAATCCCAAAATGCGGGATGATCAACCCTATGTGCCTCGAAACATGCCGGCTCTTTCGGATCTATTCGATATGTTCGACTTCGATCATCGAGTCAAACAACCCTTTCTGGAATAAGGAAGGCATGCGGCGCAACAGGCCATAGATCGACGCCGGTCTGGCCGTACGGCCAGACCGGCATTTGTGCGGCACCCACATGCCTATCGTACGCAAATCCATGCGATGGAGATCAGCGACGCTGCTACTGCTGACTGCGGCTTCAGCCCAATCGCAGGGGCCGCCGCAGGAATTCTCCGCGGACATCGTCAGGCGCGATGCGAGCGGCGCGCCGATCGGCGCGACCGCGAAATTGCATGCTGCTCGCCATAAAACGCGCATCGACGGCCTCGATGCATCGGGAGGCTTCTTTGTCACGGACAATCAAGCAGGAAGCGCGTTTTTTGTCCGGCCTGCGCAGCACATCTACATGGACGCCGGACAATCGACACCGCTTACACAGATATTCATACCGGTCGAGCCGCGTGATCCGTGCCGGCAATGGCAAACAGCGGCAAGGATCGCCGGAGCTGCCGGCGCCGAGGGCTGGCGCTGCGTCTTCATAGGGCCCGGCAGATTTGACAACCGCGAGACCCTAAAATACCGGGTACTCTCGCCGGGGAGCGCTGGAGGTCAGCGCTGGATAGAATCCGGCCTCGGCTTTCCCGTGAAGGCAAGGACCGAGGACGGCGCAACCATCGCGCTCGAGAACATTCGCATCGGGTCTCAGCCGGAGAGTCTTTTCTCCGTGCCGTCTGATTATCGCAAGCTCGACCCGCAAGCGCTCATCGAACGCATCAAGCACAGCGATGTATGGGTTGGCCCTTAGCCGACGAGCGTAGCGCGAACTATGCGGTAGGTGCACTGCTGCACCGGCGCCGAAGTGCGCCTTTGCAAAACGCGCGAAGAAACAACGATAATGCGAAGTGCGAATCGTTACCTACAATGTCAACAGCATCAACGCGCGCTTGGCAAGTCTATTGCGCTGGCTCGAGGAAGCCGCCCCCGATATTGTCTGTCTTCAGGAATTAAAGGCGCCGCAGGAAAGATTTCCTGAAGCCGCGATTCGCGACGCGGGCTACGGTGTCGTCTGGCATGGGCAGAAAAGCTGGAACGGCGTCGCCATCCTCGCCAAGAATGCGGAGCCGCGAGAAATCCGGCGCGCACTGCCCGGCGACCCGGATGACAGCCACAGCCGGTACATCGAGGCGAGCGTTGCCGGCATCGTGGTCAGCTCCCTGTATCTGCCCAATGGCAATCCGGCTCCCGGTCCAAAATTCGAATACAAGATGCGTTGGCTCAACCGCCTCCTCGCCCATGCTGCCGAGCTGCTTTTGTCGGGCGCGCCGGTCGTGCTCGCGGGCGATTACAACATCATACCGACCGAGGCCGATGTGTATAAGCCTGAGCGATGGGTCGACGATGCACTGTTTAGAATCGAAGTTCGCGATGCATTTGCGCATCTACTCAAACACGGCTGGGTGGACGCGGTACGCAGCATGCATCCGGGTACGCAGATCTATACCTTCTGGGACTACTTTCGCAATTCCTATGGGCGCGATGCGGGGCTTAGGATCGATCATTTGCTCCTAAGTCCCTCGATCGCCGCGCGTCTGGTCGGGGCCGGAGTGTATCGAGACGTGCGCGGCTGGGAAAAAGCCAGCGATCACGCGCCCACCTGGGTGCAACTGCTGGACGAGACTACGGCGCGTTGCCGGCCGTTAGCGGATACCCCGCCTCCCGCCATGCCTTGATGCCGCCGTCGAGCGCGACCGCACCCGAATATCCCATCGAGCGCAGGGTCGCCGTGGCCAGCGTGGAGATCCGTCCAATTTCGCAGCACACCAAAATTCGTCGAGTCGGGTCCTTCAATTCCTCGTTGACCCGAAGCTCCAGCTGGCCGCGCGGCAGGTGAAATGCTCCGGGCACGTGACCGCTTTCGTAGGCCTCGCGTTCACGTACATCCAGCACGATCATGTCGTCCCGTCCATTCTCTATATTCGCTTTCAACTGCGCCATGGACATGAATGGAACCGACGCCGCCGCATCCGAGAGCATTTGCGCAACCGTTTTTCCGCCGCTCATGTTGGTCCGCAGCGCTTCGGTGACATGCGTTGGCATGGTGAGATTGAGGTTGTGCATCATTTCAATGAAGGCGCCGCGTTCCGATTTTTGGAGTCGGGGATTCTCCGCCATTTCCTGGGCGATGGTGGAGTGCGTGCGCCCCTTATATTCATGCGCCGGGAATATCTTCAGCGCCGGGTCAAGTTTGAGCAGCCCCTGAAACAAGCTCTCATATAGGGCTCCCGCAGCGCCGCTCGGCAAGTCGGTGCGGCCGGTCGCGCCGATCAGCAGCGTGTCGCCCGTAAAGACCCGGTCTTCCACTTGCAGGCACATGGAATCATTCGTATGGCCTGGGGTGTAGAGAGATTGCAGTCGCAGCCGCCCAACCACGAGCAGGTCACCTCCCTCGAGCCGCAGGTCAACGAACGGCGCGGGGCTGGCGCGGTGCATGACGACCGGCGCATCGAGCTGACCTGCGAGTTGCCGTGTCGCGGAAAAGTGATCCGCGTGAGTATGGGTGTCGATGAGATAGCGGAATCGCAGTCCATGCCGCGCGGCCAGTGCGGTGTAGCGGTCGATCTGGCTGAGTTCAGGGTCGATCAGCGCGGCCGCGCAAGTCTCCTCGCAGCCCACCAAGTAGGAGCGGCAGCCCCCGCTGGAAACGGACTCGAAGATCATTGGCGGACCTCAATTTGCCGTAATTATGATCGCGTTAGGCTTGGGTTCGGCCCGCAAATTCTACCACGCGGCCGCCGGCGGACCGGCTGCCTGCCGTTCGCGACCCGTCCCGACCATTGGCGCCGTGGATATGCCGGTTTGGCGCAGACCCAAACCGGCCGTTCGGCGCCTCTTTACAGTGCGCCCATGGTTAAGCCTCGGGAGACATCAATGAAAATCCTTACCAACATCAGCGCCCTCGTCCTTTCAATGGCCCTCGCGCTGATCCCCTTTGCGGTCATCGCGGTGAATGATTCGGCCGCCGTGAAGGCCGAGGCAGCCCAGACGGCTTGAGCATTCTGTGCGCTGCGCGCCGGTGGCAGCGGTCACCGAATTTTATGACGCTTTTTGTGAACACTTGGAGACTATCGTGAACTACCGATCAATCGTTCGATTTGCTTCCGCCGCGGTCTTGACGCTGTCTGCAGTACAAGTTTTCGCCGGCGACTTCTACGAAGACAAGGGCGTTGCGCTGAACAGTTATGACGCAATTTCCTATTTTACGCCCGCTCCGGAGCCGATTCTGGGTGTGAAGGATCTGAGTTTCGAGTACAGGGGGTCAAAGTTCTACTTTGTGACGCCCTCGCATCTGCATACCTTTGCCAGCGACCCCGCCAAGTATGCGCCGCAATATGACGGCTTCGATGCATACGGCGTATCGCAGGGCCGCAAGGTCGGGGGCCACCCGCGGGTATTTGCAGTGGTCGACGGCAAGCTGTACATGTTCAGCGATCTTGCATCACGCAAGAACTGGAAGAAAGACATTCAGGGCAACATTGCCCGCGCTGCCGAGCAGTGGGGAGAAGTCTCCAAGCTGGTGGCGCAAAATCGATAAATCAGGTTCTTGATGATGCCGCACGATCGGGCCGGCGCCGCCATGACGCCGGCCCGATGTCATTTCAGCGGCCATTCCTGCGCGACGAGCAAATCCGATGCACGCGCAACTCCGCAGTGGTTGAGATCGCCCTGCAAGGCTCCCCAGTCGAGCGCCGCAACGCGGCCGTCGATCATTGCCGTTGCTCTCGCTCCAACAAGGCTTGCTTGCGCTGCACGCCCCACCGGTATCCGGACAGTTGCCCGTCAGTTCGAATGACGCGATGGCACGGGATGGCCACTGCGAGCATATTGGCGCCGCAGGCTTGCGCCACGGCGCGTATCGAGGCCGGCCGGCCGATGCGTGCCGCGATCTTTGCATAGCTTGCGGTCTTGCCTACGCCAATGCTTCGTAATGCCTTCCATACTCGTTGTTGAAATGCAGTGCCTTGGACGTCGAGCGGCAGATCGAGGCCCAGACGCGGCTGTTCCACAAAACCGATCACCTTGGCGACGAGTTCTTCGAATGCCGTATCCGCGCCGATGAGGTCCGCCTTGTCGAAGCGATCCTGCAACTGCCGTATGAGCAATTGCGGATCGCTGCCCATCAGAATGGCGCACACGCCCTTGGCCGTGGCCGCGACCAGAATTGAGCCGAGCGAGCACTCGCCGATTGCAAATCTAATCTGCTGCTGCTCGCCGCCTGCCCGGTAGCGGCGCGGCGTCATGCCCAGCACGTGATCGGACGAGGCATAGAAACGGCCGTTCGAGTTAAATCCCGCATCGTAGATTGCGCCGGTAATAGTCTTGGACGCCGGCAGCGCTTTGCGAATCCGGTCGGCCCGATGCGCATCCGCATAACCCTTGGGAGTGAGTCCGGTAGTGGCTTTGAAAAGCCGGTGAAAGTGAAACGAACTCAAGCCCGCAGCAGCCGCCAACTCGGCGAGCCGGGGCGGCACTTCCGACCGTTCGATCAAGCTACAAGCACGGGCGATCAATGCCGCGTCGCGCTCGGACTGCGAGGCTTCGCGCGGTCGACAGCGCTTGCACGGCCGGAAACCAGCCGCCTCGGCCGCGTCGCAGCTCAAATGAAACGCGACATTCTCGCGCCGGGCAAGCCGTGCCGGACACGAAGGCCGGCAATAGACGCCGGTGGTTCGAACCGCGTAGAAGAACTGCCCGTCCGCTCGCCTGTCTTTGCCGAGCACCGCATCCCAGCGAATATCATCGATGCCTTTGCGCGTCGCCACCGTGATCTCTCCTTTCGTTGCAGAGAACCCAGGCTAGCACCCTGCCGGCCGCCAAAAACCCCGTGCCTTGCGGTCAAATTCCCGTGCACTTCACCGCTATCATACAATCAGGACATGGATCAACCTTCCGGGACAGCATTGCGCGTCGGCGACTGGCGCGTCAGCCCCTCCTCCGGCCAAATTTCGCGTGAGGGTGAGACGGTGCGCGTCGAGGCCCGGACCATGCGGCTACTGCTCTATCTCGCCGGGCACGCCGGAGAAGTCGTCAGTATCGATGAGTTGCTCGAGCAGGTCTGGGCGGGCGTCATCGTCACGCCGGATTCGGTGTATCAAGCGGTAACATCGCTGCGCCGTATGCTGGGCGATGACCCCAAGCAGCCGGCCTATATTGCAACGGTTCCGCGCCTGGGGTATCGAATGGTGGCCAGTGTGAGCCCCTGGGTGGAGTTTGCCGCGCCGTCCCCCGGCGCCGCCGACAGCACCACCGATGCAGGCCGTAAGAACCGGACGCCGGCTGCCGCGGCAATCGCCATTTGCGCCGCCATGGTTGTTGCGTTCCTCGTGTACGGCCGGATCGGCAATCCCGTGCACACGGCCGCAACGCCGGAAGCCGTGGCGGCCGTCAATTCCATCGCGGTGCTGCCATTTCTCGATCTGACCAGCGAGTCGATGGATCAGGAATTTTTCGCCGATGGCATGACCGAGGAACTCATCGACAGGCTCAGTAAGATCCCCGGACTACGGGTACCGCCTCCCACCTCCTCGTTTTACTTCAAGGGCAAGAAAGTTTCGGTTCAGAACATCGCGAAATCCTTGGGTGTTGCCTATGTATTGGATGGAAGCCTGCGCAAATCGGCCGGCACCATGCGCATCGCGGCGCGGCTGGTGCGCGCCGATAGCGGCTTTGTGGTGTGGTCGGAAACCTATGACCGGCGGCTGGATGACACGTTGAAAGTGCAGGACGACATCGCCGATGAAGTCGCGTTTCGAATTCAACCGCACCTCACGGCGCACCCTCATCGCCGAGATCCCTCCAAGCAATGACTTTCTGCCGTTGTTCGCCGAGCTTTTCCATGCCCAGATGCATCTCGTCGCCCGGCTTGAGGAATACAGGATCCGGCTTGTGCCCGAGGCCGACGCCGGGCGGGGTTCCCGTAATGAGCAGATCTCCGGGATACAGGGTCATGAACCGGCTGACGTAGGCGATCAATTGACGCACCGGAAAGATCATCTTGTGCGTGTTGCCGGATTGCATCCGGCGCCCATTTACGTTCAAGAACATCTCGAGATTCTGCGGATCACCGACCTCGTCGGGCGTCACCAGCCACGGTCCGACCGGTCCGAAGGTATCGCAGCCCTTGCCTTTGTCCCATTGGGTGCCGCGTTCCAGCTGAAACGCACGCTCGGAAACGTCATTGGCCAGCACGTAGCCTGCCACCGTATCAAGCGCTCGCTCCTCCCTGACGTAGCGTGCGGTGCGGCCGATGATGATCCCCAATTCAACTTCCCAATCGCTCTTGAGGGAGTCTTTGGGCAGCATCACAGCGTCATTCGGTCCGCTCAGACAACTCACGGCCTTGGTGAACATGGGCGGCTCGGCCGGAATCGGCAATTTCGCCTCCTCCGCGTGATCGGCGTAGTTCAGGCCGATCGCGATGAATTTTCCGATTCCCTTGACCGGCAAGCCGAGTCGCGGACTGCCGCTTACCACGGGCAAGTCCTCGTTTCTCAAGGCCGCGAGGCGCGCCAGAACCTTCGGCGTAACGGTCTCAGGTGAGATATCGTCGATCTGCCCCGACAAATCGCGAATATTCCCTTTGCTATCCAGGAGGCCCGGTTTCTCGGACCTCGGCAAACCATAGCGCAGTAGCTTCATGGAAGGTCTCCGCCGTGCAATATCTAGCTATCGACCTCTTCGACTCTTCGAAATTCCGTGCCCTCAACCCACACCAAATGGGGCTTGCCGCCGATGAACGCCGAAAACTCAGCGACCTGCAGGCTCGCGGCCTGGTCGCCGATTCTGAAAAGGTGATCTCCAATCGGAACCAAGGGATCGGTGCCGCCGGCCCACAGCCGGCGCTGGCGCTGCACCACCCGCACGGTGCCGAACCAGGGATTTTCCGAATAGTATTCCCCCACGTAAGGAGCAAGGTCCGTCGACGGTGCGAGCGGTTCCTGCGCTTTGTATCCCGCCCGCGCATACCAATCAGGTCCATATGCCAACGCCGTGATGGGCTGCTTGGATTTTTCTTTTGCTTCGGGCGAGGCTACGGCCCGTTCAAAAACGATCGGAAATAAATCGAATCCCGCCTGGCCGGCAATGAAGTTGCCGTCATCCGACTGCTGCAAGGGAATCGTTCGTCCGTCTGCGGTGAGGCTGAGCCGATCGGAGGCGCCTCGAATCTCGACGCGCCGGCCGTTGCCCGACGTATAGACGGCGCTGTAGCTTTCAGCCGACACGACCTTCGCTGCCGCGTCAAACGGCGGTGGCGTGGGTGGTTTGCCGTGATCTTTTTCTGCACGCAGCAACTGCAGCGCCAATTCCGCAACCGGGTTGGGCCGGTAGCCCAGCTGCGCATTGATGGATGCAAACGCGCCTAATTTCGCGTCGAGATCCAATTGTATCGCAGACATGAAAGACACCATGCCGCCGGTGTGTCTTAAGCGAACATGTCCGTCCAATTTGTCTACCGCGATCCCATAGCCATAACTGGCTGTCGGGCCAAACGCGGGTGCAGGTATGTGCGGCGCTGAGAATAACTTGAAGCTGTCCTCCGAAATGATGCGGCCGCCTTGCACTTCGCCATGATTCAAGATCATTTGCATATACAGCGACATGTCTTTCGGCGTGGATGCGATCGATCCGGCTGCAAACTCGACTGCTAAGTTGCCGGCTGGTACGAGAGCGCCGTGCCGCGGATAAGGCCGGTCGTCGTGCAGGGGTACGTAGCTCTGCGCGATGCGTGGACGGGAGGCGCTGGTGATGGTAGCAGACGTTTCGTGCATGCCGACGGGTTTTAGGATGCGAGCAGTCACGGCGGCGCGCCACGGACGGCCGTCGACCGCCTCGATCAGACGACCGAGAACGTCATATCCCCAGTTACTGTAGTGAAATTCCGCTCCGGGCTTGAGCGCCTGGCGCGGCCGCCGCTCGCGCGAGAGAGGGATCAACGGTGCGTCATCGGGCATGCCGCTGGAGTGAGTCAATAAATGATGGACGAGGATCTCGCCGAAATCCGTTTCCATCGCGAGCCACGGAAGATAAGAGCGTATCGGCGCCTGCAAATCGATCTTGCGTTCCTCGCGCAGCTGCAGAATGGTCAGAGCGACGAACGATTTACTGATCGAACCGATCTCGAACAGGTGAGAGGTAGTGACAGGCACTTTGGCAGCGAGATCGACATAGCCGAAGGACGCGGCACGGATCGGTCCCTCGGCGCTCGCGAGACCCAGCGTCAGTCCCGGTGCATTCATCGCCGCACAGTAGCCTGCGATAAAGCGATCCAGGGTACGCATCGCAGTGGAGCTCGAAGCTGGCGCCGCGCAAGTCAATTCAGAGAGCAACTCCAACGGCACCAGTGCCAGTGCGCCGAACGCCAGCATGTCGCGGCGGCTCATGGAATTCATATTCATCGCTACGTCACCTTTTTATGAGCGAATTCAAGGACCGGCGGACCGGTATGCTACGCCGGCGCCTGGACCGAAAACCGTGTGCCATCTCCGCGCCCGGTCTCGCGGAGGAATGAACTTCGTTGCGGCGCAGGGCGACCTGCCGTTGGGAGCCTAGCGAGGCGCCGGCAACGGTGGATTGCCGCTGAAGCGCTGAAACCAGCTCATCATATATAGCTGCGTGCGCATCCAATTCGATGGCTTTGAACCGGTCCCGTGGAACTCCTGATCGAAACGCAGCATCGCTGCCGGCACACCGCGATATTTGAGCGCTTGGTAGAACTCTTCGCTTTGCGGAATGGGGGTGCGGCGGTCTAGCTCGCCCGTCATGAGGAGCGTCGGCGTCTTGACGTTGCCGACGTGCATCAAGGACGATTCCGCCAGCCAATCGCTCGGGTCCTCCCAAAACGGCTTCTTGAAGAACCGATAGGTGAAAAACGGAATGTCGGTTTCGCCCGCCATGCTGATCCAATCGATCACCGGGCAACGCACTGCGGCCGCCGCAAAACGATTGGTGTGCGAGATCACCCAGCTGGACAATACACCGCCGCCGCTGCAACCCGACACGTACATGCGGGACTCATCGATGATGCCTTTTTTGAGCACCGCGTCGACACCGGCCATCAGGTCATCGTAATCCGGGCCCGGATAATGCTTCAGAATGGCATTTCCGAAGGCCGTGCCATAGCCGGTCGAGCCGCGCGGATTGACAAAAATCACCACGTAGCCGTTGGCGGCAAAGTTCTGGAACTGAGGGCTGAATGCCACATTGTACATGGCTTGCGGACCGCCATGGATTTCGAGCAGCAATGGATAGTGGCGCGCAGGATCAAAATCGGGCGGCTTCACCACCCAACCCTGGATGTGTGCACCGCCGCTGGAATCGAACGCAATTTCTTCGGCGTCGGCGAACTTTATCCCGTTGAGCGCTCCGTCATTGAGGTGCGTGAGCTGCTGTGCAGATTCCGGGCGGCGGGCATTGATCAGCACTACGTCGCCGGGCGCGCGGAAGGAGGTGCGAATGGCAGCGATCATGCCCTTGGCAATTGTCGGCGAAGTCAATACTTCCGGTCCGCCGGCGAGCGGCCGAACGCCTTTGCCGTGAGACCACGAGTAGAGGTGAACACTGCCGCGATCTTCCGCTGTAAAATAAAGCGTACTGCTGTCTGCCCATTTGAGGTCTTGCGGTTCGCGATCAAAGCCCTCCGATTGAAGCGTCGCATTGCTGCCGTCGGCAGACATGGTCCATAGATCCAGGACGTGATTTGTATCGGTCTTCGCAACACCGACGTAAGCAATGGTCTTGCCGTCGGGCGCAATTGCGGGGCGCTCCCAATTTCCGCTTGTCTGCGTGAGCCGTTTGGCCGCGCCGCTCTTGAGGTCGACCGAGTAGATGTAGCTTTCACGATCGTTGCGGTCGGAATCTCCTTCCTTGTATCCCTCGATGATGGCGCTGCGGCCGTCGGGCATAAAATCCCAATCCACGCTGGTCGCCACTTCAAAGCCATTTTGGCCGACATTCCAATTGCCGCTGGTCACCTGTCGGGGCGTGCCGCCATCGCTTGCCACGAGAAAAAGGTGCCTCCAGCTCCGCTCGGTGAAGCCCGCCCGGTCGCGAAAGGTGTGCAGCCGCTCCGTGTAGCGCGGCGCTTTCGCCCATTTCGAGCCTTCGGGCGCTGCGGGCAAGTCGATGTTCCATTTCTCCGGATCCGCGACCTCCATGGTGAAGCCGATCCACTTGCCGTCGGGCGACCAATGCAAATTGCCGAGCTCTTCGGTGAGGTAGGTCAGCTGGCTCGGAGGTCCGCCCAAGCCGAGCTGCAATGCGAAGATCTGTGCTCCCTTCGGCGCACCCTCGGCAATGAATGCGATGCTCTTGCCGTCGGGCGACCAAACGGCTCCGCTGCCCTTGGCAAGAAACCGGTGATGCGAACCGTCGGCATTTACAATCCAGATCGACGACTGATATTTGTCGGCTTGCTTGTCGATCATGGTTCGCGTGTACAGAATCTGCGAGCCGTCAGGGGAGATCTGCGGCGTCCTCGCCGACTGCAGGTCGAGGTAGCGTGCGACGGTGAAGCGGCCGGCTCCGGAATCGGCGCCGACTGCGCTCAGCGCAAAGAGGGAAACGACAAGAAATACAATCGTGCGGGTCGTGGTATGCATGCCTGTCCCAGATGTTGTTTTAAGAAGCGTTGCTCCATTGTACGCGATCAACGCAATTGCCACAGATCAAGCTGCTAGCATGCAGTGCGAACCCTTAATTTATAAGCAAGGATTTCATGACCACGCTGTTCGACCCGATCAAAGTCGGCAATCTCACCTGCCCGAATCGCATTTGGATGGCGCCGCTGACCCGGGGCCGGGGCACCCGCGATCACGTCCCGACCGCTCTTATGGCCGAGTACTACGCTCAACGCGCCTCCGCCGGATTGATCATCACGGAGGCAACGCACATCAGCCTCGAAGGCAGCGGCTGGCCATTCGCCGGCGGTCTCTGGGGACCTCAGCACGTGAAGCACTGGAAGACCGTGACCGATGCGGTGCACGGCGCCGATGGCCGCATCTTTGCGCAGCTCTGGCACATGGGCCGCCTCGTCCATCCATCACTGCATGGCGTTCAACCCGTGTCCGCCAGCGCAACCACGGCCCCGGGGAAAGCTCACACCTATGATGGCAGACAGCCTTACGTCGAAGCTCGGCCGTTGGCGCTCGAAGAAATCCCGCGCCTGATCGGTGACTACGCGACGGCTGCGCGCAACGCCGTCGACGCAGGATTTGATGGTGTGCAATTGCATGCGGCCAATGGCTATCTCATCGACCAATTTTTGCGCGACGGCAGCAACCGGCGCACGGATGATTACGGGGGCCAGGTCGAAAATCGCGTGCGTCTGCTGCGCGAAGTCGTGCAGGCACTGATCGATGCGGTTGGAAAAGACCGCACCGCCGTACGGCTATCGCCGAACGGTGAGTCGCAAGGCGTTGACGACAGCAATCAAGCGCACTTGTTTCCCGCGGCCGCAGCTGAGTTGGACCGGCTCGGCATCGTTTTTTTGGAGCTGCGCGAACCCGGTCCCGACGGCACCTTCGGCAAGTCGGAGCGGCCCGCGGTAGCACCGCTGATCCGCAAGGCCTTCAAGGGGATCCTGGTATTGAATTCGGATTATGACCTGGCACGCGGGCAAGCTGCCCTCGGCGGAGGTGCCGCGGATGCAATCACCTTTGGAAGAAAATTTCTCGCGAATCCGGATCTGCCGCATCGCTTCGCGAACGGTCTCGCCCTCAATCCCGACGATTCAAAAACATGGTATTCGCAGGGACCCGAGGGCTACATCACCTACCCGGCGCATGCGTGAATGCCGCCCATGATGAAACTGGCGGGAGACTACGACTGCATCATCGTCGGCGCCGGCACGGCGGGATGCATATTGGCCAACCGCCTCTCCGCGGATCCTAAGCGGCGTGTCTTGCTGCTCGAGGCCGGAGGTCTCGACAATTGGATCTGGTACCACGTTCCCGCCGGATATCTTTTTGCCATCGGCAATCCGCGCTCCGACTGGATGTATTGCACGGAGAATGAACCCGGACTCAATGGCCGTTCTCTTGCCTATCCGCGCGGCAAAGTCATCGGCGGCTCCTCGGCGATCAACGCCATGATCTGCATGCGCGGACAGGCCGCGGATTACGATGGTTGGCGCGCGCGCGGCCTAAACGGCTGGGGATGGTGCGATGTCTTGCCGGTTTTCAAACGCGTCGAGAACCATTTTCTCGGCGAGAGCGAGCACCACGGGATCGGCGGCGGCTTCCGCGTCGAAGCACCTCGCATGGCCTGGCCGGTGCTCGACGCCGTTCGGGACGCGGCCGTGCAGCTGGGCGTACCGGCCATCGATGACTTCAATTGCGGCGACAATGAAGGCGTTTCGTATTTTCACGTCAATCAAAAACGTGGGCGGCGTTGGTCGGCGGCGCGTGGATTTCTCAAGCCTGCTTTGAATCGCAGCAACCTGAGGCTAGAGATCGATGTGCTGGTCGAGCGGTTGATCATCGAGAACGGACGTGCCTGCGGCGTGAAGTTCCGGCGCGACGGTTCGGCCGTCGAAGCCCGGACCCGCGGCGACGTGATCCTGGCTGCGGGCGCCATCGGCTCGCCGCAGATCTTGAGCCTGTCAGGGGTGGGCCGGCCCGAATGGCTTTCCCCGCTCGGCATTCGGACGATTTTGGAACGACGCGGCGTAGGGGCCAATTTGCAGGATCATCTGCAGCAGCGCGTCATCTACAAAGTAAGCAACGTCGGTACGCTCAACGAGGCCTATCACTCGAAGTTGCGCCGCGCATGGATGGGTATCGACTATTTGCTGCGGCGGCGGGGAGCCTTGACCATGGCGCCTTCGCAGCTCGGCATATTCATGCGCTCTGATCCTGAGCAGCCGCGGGCCAACATCGAATTTCACGTGCAGCCGCTGTCGCTGGATAAATTCGGCGATCCCTTGCACCGATTTCCGGCCATTACGCTAAGCGCCTGCAACCTGCAGCCGAGCTCGCGCGGCACCGTGCGCCCGAGGTCAGCCCAGCCGGAGGTGCCGCCGATGATTGCGCCTAACTATCTCGCGACACCTAGCGATCGCGTCGTCGCGGCCGACGCAATTCGCGCGACCCGGCGTCTCATGGCCCAACCCGCCGTCCGGGCATTTGCACCGGTTGAATATTTGCCGGGTCCCGGCGTCGGCGATGACAATGATTCGCTTGCGAAAGCTGCGGGCGATATCGGCACCACCATCTTCCATCCGGTGGGCACCGCAAAGATGGGCACGGCAGCGGACTCCGATTCAGTCGTGGATGAGCGCCTGCGGGTTCATGGCATTGCGCACCTGCGGGTGGTCGACGCCTCGGTCATGCCGACCATCACATCGGGCAATACCAACACGCCGACGGCAATGATTGCCGAAAAAGGCGCGCAAATGATTGTCGAGGACTTGCGCTAGTGATGCACGGTGACCGATGAGTCCAAAAGACCCAACGCATCACCCGCAGAGGTTTGACCGGTCCGCTGTATGTCTTCGTTCGAATACGAGCGGCCGACTCCGCGGCACCTGGTCGGGCCGGTGGATATCCGGCTGCCGGTGTCGGTCAAGCAGGTCGGGTCCTTCGCCATCGCCGTGGCCGGTTTTGCGCCACCGTTCTTCGCCGTGGTTGCGCAGCCGAACAAGGCCACACCCGCGACGATCAAGCCCGCAATTCGCATGTGCGCCGCCATAGACAATCTCCTGTTTCGAGGCACTTCCTTAGCAATACCTAACCTATAGCTGCCTGGCTAATTCCTGTCTAGTGGCGCCCCCGCCATAATTCAAGGAAATCGCCATGCTTTAATGAAGTATATCCACTCAGCGGCGTTCGAATCCGGCGACCAATTCCACGTGCTCGGTGAAGGGCATGAGATTGAATGCCGTGAGCGTGCAGAGCCGCAATTCGCCGCCCAAGCCCAATTGGACCGTGTCGCGCAGAAATGATTCCATCGAGCAGCTGACATAGATGAAGCGTTCCGGCGGGTTCCGGCTTAGGAAATCCACAAGTCCAGGGTCCAGCCCTTTGCGCGGCGGATCGGCGATTACTATCTGCGCCCCGGCTGCGGCCAAGCACGCGCCACCAGCCTCCCCAGGAATCACCGAAACCTTCGCCCGATCGGCGGGATCAAGCTGCGCAATGCCGAGTTGCAGGCCTTGCAACGAAGACCGGCCGACTTCGTTCAATTTGATGTCTTCGACTCGATCCAGCAATGAAAGGCCGATTGCGCCGACGCCGGCATAAAACTCAACGACCCGCGCGCCCGCGGGAATCTGCGCGCGCACATGCTCGATGATGAGCTGGGCGAGATCGAGATTGCTTTGGCCGAACGCGCCCGGCGGATAGTGCACTGCCGCCCCGCCGAACTGTTCGGTCACGCTCGAAGGTCCACACCAACGCTGAAATTCGGAACCGAGAATGCTATTGGAGCGATCGGTATTGGCATTGAACCAGAGGCTGTGCAAATCCTTTCCCAAGCGCTCGCGAATGAGAGTCAGACACACCGCCAGATCGTCGGGCGAATCGCTATTGGCAACCATGAGCACTTGAGCGCTTTGCGAAGCGCGCTCCACCACCACTTGCAAATAGCGCGCGAGCCCCAGATGCGCGGCATCCGAATAGCAGCTCACCCGGGCATCGACCAGGGCTCGCCTCACGACATTCGCGACGTTGTTGATGAGCGGATGATGGACGATGCAATTGGGGATGTGAACCACGCGGTGAGTATCGAGCTCGAACAATCCCAGCTTGGGCGAGCCCAAGCGGCCGCGGATGGCGAGGCGGGCGCGATGCCGAAAACCCGCGGTTTTACCGAGAACGACCGGCACCTCCGGCAAACCGTGCGCGCGCGCCAACTCATCGAGTGCGCCGCGCGCGGCTGATGCGATGCCGGGCTCGCCGAGCCGCGGGCAGCCCGGACAGGGCGGCCGATGCGGACAAGGCGTCAAGCTTTTCTCTCCATCGGCTGTAGCATAATGGTGCCAGCGGAGGATGTGGCGGAATCATCGAAGGCATCGGACGCGCTCGAGTATTCGCCTTCGGCCATGATTGCAACGTGTGACGCGGGCCGATAAGGATAAGGCCGCTCCTGATGCCTCTATTTGTTCGGCGAAATGATGCACCACGCCACGAACAAGAGATAGAGCGCCGCCCCGATGCCAAGATAGAGTTTATCCATACCTTGCCCCGAAAAAATTTTTGATCGACCCGCCGGTAGGAAGGAGATAGTCGATCAAGCGCGAGACCCTTGTCCGTCAGCAAAGATCTGATCATGCGGTAAGACTCCTCGAGACTGTCGTCGGTTGGGGACGCGGGGAACAATCCGCTTGAGGTTGCACCGCAAGAAGATCCACCTGCCCGGCGAAGATGCAGTATCTTCTGAATAAACAGCACATTATCCGCGGAGAGCGCCTTGATTCACCCGCCGCTTCGATTGCCGCTGCCCTTCATCAGCACACGCCAAGTCTTGCCCGGGGAGATTGACGAGTACGCGCATGTCAACAACACGGTTTATCTTCAATGGCTGGACCACATCGCCTGGACGCATTCTGCGGTGTTGGGAATGCCGCTGGCGAGCTGCCTCGCACTTCGCCGCGGCATGGCCGTTCGGCATACCCGCATCGACTACTTGGAAGCGGCGTTGCTCGGCGATGAGCTGCTGATCGCCACCTGGCTGATCGCGTGCGACGGTCGCCTACGGTGCACGCGGCGCTTCGAAATCGTGCGCTTGTCGGATGGAAAACGTGTCGCCGATGCGGAAATCGAGTACTTCTGCTTGAACTTAGATACCGGCAAGCCCTGCCGGTTTCCCCGCGAATTCGTTGAATCCTATACGGTGATACCGGAAGTAGCCGCGTCCTATGAGAAGCTACCGCTCGAATTGCGCCACGTGGGCTATTCCCGTGGCGCGGCTAACCAAGAGCCCGCAGGCGATGGACGAGAATAGTGCCGCGGTATGCGCGGCCCGCGAACCGGTGACGCACCGCGTGAACGAGGTGGTTTTGATGGATGCCGCGGCCTTGAGCAAGGCGATACATGCGCGGAAGGTGTCTTGCGTCGAGGTGATGCGCGCATATTTGGAGCACATCGACCGGTTCAACGCCAAGGTAAATGCCATTGTGGCATTGCAGGAGCGCGAAAATCTGATCGCTTCGGCGCGCGAGCGCGATGCCCAATTGGCGCGAGGCGAATCCATGGGGCCGCTGCATGGATTTCCGCACGCCGTCAAGGATCTGCAGGCCGTCAAGGGCATCCGCATGACGCTGGGATCGCCGATCTTGAAGACGTTTATTCCGACGGCTGACGGGCTGATGGTTGAACGGCTGCGCGAGGCGGGGGCCTTATTCATCGGCAAGACGAATACGCCGGAATTCGGCTTAGGCTCGCATACCTACAACCCGGTCTATGGTGCCACGCGCAATGCCTACGACCTGACGCGATCGGCCGGCGGCAGCAGCGGCGGGGCCGCGGTCTCACTGGCGCTGCGCATGGTTCCCGTCGCGGACGGATCCGACTACGGCGGCAGCCTGCGCAATCCAGCCGGCTGGAACGGCGTCTTCGGTTTTCGCACCAGCATCGGCCGAGTTCCCAATGACGCCCATGATGCCTGGCTGCCGTCCATGGGGGTCTGCGGTCCGATGGCCCGAAATGTCGCCGATCTTGCCATGCTCCTGTCCGTGCAAGCGGGCTTCGACCCTCGCGTGCCCACGGCCTTGGAAGGCGATGGGTCGGTTTTTCTGCAGCCGTTGGAAAGATCCTTCAAAGGCAAGCGAGTGGCTTGGGGTGCGGACTTCAAGGGTCATACACCCTGCGAGCCGGGAGTTCTGGAGGTCTGCAAGGCCGCGATGCGGACTTTCGAATCGCTCGGCTGCAACGTCGAAGAGGCGGTGCCGGATTTCGATTTTGACGCGTTGTGGCAAGCGACCATCCGGCTTCGTGGCTGGCAGCAAGGCGCTTCGATTCTGCCGTTTTACAACGATCCGGCCAAGCGCGCTTTGCTGAAGGCCGAGGCGATCTTTGAGATTGAAACGGGCCTGCGGCAGTCGGCTCAAGACATCACGGCAGCGTCGGTCGTGCGCAGCGACTGGTCGCAAACGGTGCGTCGATTCTTCGAACTCTATGATTTCTTCGTCCTGCCCACGGCGCAAGTTTTTCCATTCGATGTCGACCAGCATTGGCCGCAGGAGATCGCCGGGCATAAAATGCAGACTTACCACGAATGGATGAAGGCCGCACTGCTGGTCACGATGTCGGGCTGCCCCGCCCTCGCAGCGCCTGCAGGCTTCGATGATCGTGGATTGCCGATGGGCATTCAGATCATCGCGCCGAATCGGCAGGAGCTAAGTTGCCTGCAGCTGGCCCATGCCTACGAGAGCGCATTGAACGCGGCAACGCGACGCTTGCCGCCCTTGCTCAGCGAGGGTAATTCTCCCTCGAGAACGTACACAAATACTTGCGCGTCGTGACGGCATAGCGCGTGAATTAGTGGGCAGCCGCTCCGCACGCCGCAGCACGTCCCAGGAGGAGCGACCGCTCGCGTGCGTTTTGGGCGAGAGCCGCGGCTCGCGTGAACTCGGTTCGTGCTTCCTCAAAGCGGCCGAGCTTCTCTAATAGATCGCCGCGCACGCTCGGCAGCAGATGATAGGCACTGAGCCTGGCATCGGCGACCAGCTCGTCCACGATTTCCAGCGCCGCATCGGGACCAAAGGCCATGGAGATCGCGACGGCACGATTGAGGTCGACCACCGGCGAGGGTGCAAGCTGAGCCAGCGCGTCGTACAGCGCAACGATACGCACCCAATCGGTCTCGCTTGGCGTGCGTGCCCGAGCGTGACAGGCCGCGACCGCCGCTTGCAGTGCGTATGGACCGAGAGCGCCGCCCAGAGCCTCGGCGCGCTCCAAGGCCGCAAGACCCCGGCGAATCAGCAGCCGATCCCAGCGCGAGCGGTCCTGATCCATCAACAAGATAGGTTCGCCCGAAGAGCCCGTGCGCGCGCCCGCGCGCGATGCCTGAATTTCCATGAGTGCAGTCAATCCATGTATTTCCGGCTCCCGCGGCGCAAGTTCCGCCAGAATCCGCCCCAATCGCAGCGCCTCTTCGCATAGGGCCGGACGCATCCATTCATCGCCGGCGGTCGCGGCATAACCCTCGTTGAAGATCAAATAAATGACTTCGAGAACGGACGCAAGACGGCCGGCGAGTTCTTCGGCGCGTGGCAATTCGAAGGGTACTTTCGCCTCTGCCAGGGCGCGTTTGGCGCGCACGATTCGCTGCCCGATGGTTGGCTCCGGCACGAGAAAGGCGCGGGCGATTTCCACGGTATTAAGGCCGCCCAGCAAGCGCAAGGTCAAGGCCACGCGTGCCTCCGTCGACAGCACTGGGTGGCACGCAATGAAGATGAGGCGCAGCAAGTCATCGCCGATATCGTCGGTTTCCTCATCCGGCGCCGGCGGCTTGGAGTCGAGTAGTTCGGCGTCTTGTGCAATCGTCTCGTGCTTGCGCTGCAGAAGTTTGAATCGCCGCAGCTGATCAAGCGCGCGGTTCTTGGCGGTCGTCATGAGCCACGCTCCTGGGTTGTTCGGCAGGCCGGACACCGGCCACTGTTCGAGGGCCGTCACCAGCGCGTCCTGCGCGAGCTCCTCGGCAAGGCCAACGTCGCGCAACATCCGGGCCAGCTTTGCGATGATCTTGGCGGATTCCATGCGCCATACGGCGTCGACGGTCTTTTGAACACTGGACATGGCCATGATCGAATGCGCCCCTGCCTCACTCAAAGCAAGGTCCGAGTTCGCGGACCTCAATGGTGCACGATGTCGCTACGGGACATTCAGCCGCAATCGCAATGGCTTGCTCGCGCGTCTTACAGGTGAGCAGGAATATACCGCCGATCATCTCCTTGGCTTCGGCAAAGGGCCCATCGATGACGGTGGTTGAACCCGCGCGCACCTTGACGCGCGCGCCGCGGCTATCTTCCTTCAATGATTGGCTCATCGTCAGTAAGCCCCGCGCCTTCAGCGTCTCACTGTAGTTCACCATGCGGTCATAGAGCGCGCGCCCCTCCGATTCCGTGCGCGTCCGGCGCTGTCCCGTGGGTTCGACGATCAACAACATGTAACTCATTGCAGCCTCGATGGTGCCCGTTGATGCGCAAAGTATGACTGATTGCCACGTGCCTTCATTGGAAGTCTGCCAATTCGTACAGCGGCCGAATCTCGATCTCCGAGTCGCCGGGCATGGGATTCGGACAGCGCTTGACCCACTCCACCGCTTCATCGATCGATCTCACCTGCCAGAGCCAGAAACCTGCCACCAATTCCTTGGTCTCGGTGAACGGCCCATCGGTCACGCTGCGACTGCGGCCCGAGAACAGCACGCGCTTGCCTTGAGAGCTGGGACGCAGGCCTTCGCCGGCGAGCATCACGCCGGCCTTGACGAGCTCTTCGTTGAACTTGCCCATTTCGGCCAGCAAGGTCTGGGTCGGCAACACGCCGGCTTCGCTGTCTTTTGTCGCTTTTACAAATACGGCTACTTTCATATCGGTCTCCTGCATTGTTCCGTTACCGGGACGACGATTCAGCCAACGCCATTTCGACAAGAAAATTAGAAATCTTCGCTGCGGCGCGAGGCGGGACCGCCGCCCGCCCACACTGCGAATTCTCGGCGGATTTTGTCGTTATCAAGTTTTCTCGTTCGTCTAATAGACGTATCGGCGCAGCCAGGATGCCGGAAGGAGAAAACTTTGAAGACCTTGATCATAAAGTTCATTGCTGTCGGACGCGCCCTCGGCCCCTATATTGCGATCGAATTGCTGCTGCCCGGCGGTTCCTTGATTGCCCTGATGTATTGGCTGTACCGAACCAAAATCAAAGGCGCAGACTTGAAAGCCGTATTTACTTGACATGAGCGCGCAATAAAAACTGTAAGAACTCTTTGGCGGGGCGTACTACCTTCAGCATGATCGCCTTTTCGTCCAGCACTGACCTCCCGGCCGGGACCGCCCCGGAGGCACTCGAGACGGCCCGCGATGAGCGCTATTTGGAAGCTGCGGCGCTGTATGGAGCGTCGCTCGAACGCATGGCACGCGGCTACGAGGCAGACCCGTCACGGCGTCAGGACCTTCTGCAAGAGGTGCACGTAGCAATCTGGCGCAGCCTTCTGACTTTCGACGGCCGTTGCTCGCTGCGGACCTGGGTCTATCGCGTCGCTCACTTCACGGCGACCAAGCACATGATGGCCAATCGCCGGGTGCGGCTGCATGAAATGCATACCCTCGATGAGATGCCCGATATCGAAGATGATCGCAACGCGCAACCCGCGGCGGCCCAAGCGGATTCCTTGCAGCAGTTGCTGGCGCTGATCGAGGGGCTCAAGCCCCTCGACCGTCAGGTGATTCTGATGTACCTGGAAGATTTCAGCGCCGAAGCGATCGGCGACGTGGTGGGCCTATCGCCCGGAAACATCGCCACCAAGATTCATCGCATCAAAAAACTGCTGGCATCCATGTTTCAAGACCGGAGCGGACTATGAACACCCATGCGCTTTGGCAATCTCAACCTCTCGAGTCGCCGCGAATATCGCTGCAGTACATTCGACGACAGGCCGAGCGCCTGAACTCGGATATCCGCAAAGAGCTGCGCTGGGGTTATTTGGGCACCGCCATGGGCGTCGCAGCATTGGCACTCTTCACCTTTGCCCCGGCACCCGTCTGGTCGATGGCGCGTGTTCCCGCAGCACTTCATCTATTGGTCCAGTTGACCGCGTTGCTCGTTCTCATCGGCGCGGCATATCACACGTTTCAAGTGCACCGCCGCGGCAAACTGCAGTTGATGACGCAGCAAGAGCAGGTGATGCAGAGCCTGCAGACCTATCGTATCGCCCTCGAGCGGCGCCGCGATCATTTCCTCAGCGCGTGGCGCTGGTCTCTTTGGCCGCTGTTACCCAGTGTCGCGGTGGTTCTCGGAGGTGAGTTGCTGTTCGATGAGCGCCCCGGAAAATCGGTGCGCTTAGGCTTGTCTGCAGTGGTATGCGCCACCGCATTCCTGCTGGCGGCTTGGGTTTCGTGGCGCAAAGGCCGGGAGTATCAGAAGGAACTGGACGCGCTCGGAACCTTGGAGTGAAAATCCGCCGCCTCTAGAATCCGCCGCCTCTAGGCGCCGACGCGCAGCGCGAGAAACCAAGCAACGCACACCACCAAGACAGCGCCGGTCCCCAAAGCGATCTGCAGCCGCCGGCCGCGCCGGTCCGAAACGCCCGTGCGGACGTATATCCAACCCGCGCCAAGCCCGAAAAGAAATCCCAGCGCATGTCCGAGCACATCCACATGCGCAGTGCCCGCGCCGAGCAACGTCAAGAGACAAATCCCTGCGATGAGAGGCGCCCAGCGATACCACAATCGCTCCCGCAGCGAGAGTCGTTGGCGCCATGCCATGCCGGAGAGCAAACCCAGCGCCGCGAACACGGCGGTGGATGCGCCGACGGCGCGATGCGTGATCGGCGTCAAGAACATTTCTGTGTAGTTGGCCAGCGCGGCCGCGGCCAGTATGCCTGCCCACGCAACGCCAGGTCCGATCAGCCGGCTTGCGGCGATGCCCGCGACGGCCCCAAAGAACAGATTGCCGAGCAAATGCTCCTGATCCAAATGCAGCGTCAGTGCCGTGACGGCTCGCCACCATTCACTCCTCGCACCGCCGTCGAGCGCACCCAGCGACAACCAATCGGCGCCAAAAATCTCATTGCCGGCGCAGTAGGCCGTTACGATCAGCACCAGAATGTAAAAGATTACCCCGATGCCGGCGCCGGAATGAGTCGCGATCGCTTCCGGGATGCGGCGACGTACGCCGCGCTCGACAGAATAGCGGCTGATTTCGTCGTAGGCCCGAGGACGCAGTCCGGCGGGCACTGTCAACGCCCACAGTCCGTCGCTCACCTGTGCCTCGTGCTCGATGCCGCGCGACTCGAGCACCAAGCTGTATTCATGGCAAAGCGCTTTGGAGCCGCGAAAAACGACTGCGCCCGCCGCGGCTTCCGGGGCCGGGCTGTCGCTGGGGGAAGGCAGGGTCAATAGGTGCTCCGCCGATGGCTGTCTGGCCCCAATGGGGACTCGTGCGCTTAAGTCAATGGGCTTAACTTGAGAAGTTGCAGTGAACGATGCCCTTGCGCCACAGTCTCAAACTCAACCGTATGCCGCTCAAAAGATGCCATTTACCGCTCGTTTGTGCTCTGCTGCTGGCTGCATGCGGTGGCGGCGGCGGCACGGGTCATTCCGCGCCAAGTGGGCCTCCGCCGCGGGGCACGCTGTTGCAGACTCCGCCGGATCTGTTATCGACGTTGACCGTGTCGGGGCTGCTCGGCGAGCTCAATCTCGCCGTGAATCAGTTGCTATTTTCCGTGAGCGGCACGCCGCTTTGCGACATACTTTTTTATCACATTCGCTACCAGACGGTCGGCGGGGCGAATGAACCCACGACGGCTTCCGCAGTGTTGATGGTGCCGACGGGATTGGGCGCGAGCTGCACCGGCTCGCGTCCCTTCGTCTTGTACGCGCACGGCACGACCACGGACCGTAACTACAACATGGCCGATTTAAACAATGCCGAGACGCTTTCTTTGGCAGCCTTGTTCGCCTCACAGGGTTACATTGTGGTCGCGCCGAATTATGCCGGCTACGACACCTCGACGCTGCCCTACCATCCTTACTTGATCGCGGACCAGCAATCGAAAGACATGATCGACGCGCTGACGGCGGCGCGCACCGCGCTGCCGCTGGCCTCTGCTACGACGGTGAAGGACAACGGCCATCTGTTTATTACCGGCTACTCGCAGGGGGGATACGTGGCGATGGCCACGCATCGCGCCATGCAAGCAGCCGGCATGAATGTCACGGCATCGGCGCCCATGTCGGGCCCTTACGCCCTCGCGGCATTCGTCGACGCGGTGTTTTACGGCCAAGTCAACGGCGGCGCGACAGTGTCATCAGCCTTGCTGCTCACGGCATATCAGACCGCCTATGGCAACATCTATTCCGACGCAACTGAGGTATTCGAGCCGCAATACGCGCCCGGGATCCAAACATTGCTGCCGAGCACGACGCCGCGAAGTCAACTGTATGCGCAGGGCAAGCTGCCGGAATTCGCGTTGTTTAGCCCATCGCCGCCCGCGCCCGAATTTGCCTCGTTCACCCCGCCCACCTCGCCGGCCAATCTTGCCCAGGTCTTTGCGCTCGGTTTTGGTGCTAACAACCTGCTGCAAAATAGCTACCGCCTGAGCTACCTTCGGGATGCACAGGCCAATCCTGATGGCGGATTTCCGACGCTCACCACGGGGGTGCCGGCCGCCGCGCCCGCATTGTCCTGGCGTCAGGCGCTGCAGAGAAACGATCTGCGTAATTGGGTGCCGGCGGTTCCGGTGCAGCTGTGCGGCGGGGATGCCGACCCGTTGGTGTTTTGGCTCAATACGCAGCTGATGCAAGACTACTGGACGGCCCAGGGGTCCACCCGGTTCAGCGTGCTCGATCTCGAGGCGGCGGCGGGTGCGGGAGATCCTTACGCCAATTTGAAACAGGATTTCGCCGTGGCAAAGGCACTGGTCGCGGCAACAGCCGTCGCGCAAGGAGCCACCGACGGCGGCGCGCTCGCGGTGGCGGAGGCGTACCACGCCATGTTGGTGTCTCCGCTCTGCTTCGCCGCCATCCATTCCTTCTTTGCGAATCAATAACGGTAAAGTTGGAAGCGAGCGCAAGAAACGGAGCGCTGTCCGACTGTGCGGCGACTAGGATTTCCTCATCCACACCAAAGAGGAACTTCAAATGTCAAAAGAAGAAGATAACAAGGCCATCATCGGCCGCTGGTTCACGCAGTTCTGGGGCAAGACCTATGATCCTGCGATCGTCGATGAGCTCGCCGCGCCCGACATGCTGCTGCAATATTCCCTACACGCGCCGCGCCGCGGGCGCGAGGATATCAAGGCGTTCATGGGTGACTTTCGCCGCGCTTTCCCGGACCTCAATTTCCAGGGCGCCGCCGAGCTGATTGCCGAGGGCGATTATGTCGTGGGCCGCTGGCGGGGTGGCGGTACGCATACAGGACCTGCTTTCGGCGATTTTCTCATTGGCGCGTTGCCCGCCGCCACCGGCCACAAGATGAGCTTCACCGGGACGACGGTGCTGCGCCTCAAGAACGGCAAGATCGCCGAAGAAATCGGATTGGACGATGGTGTGACGGCGCTACAGCAATTGGGTTTGATACGTAAGGCCTGAGCCCGGACAAGCCCGGCAAGGAATCTATCTTGTCGGGCTTTCGACGTAGCGGGCTTTCGGCGTAGCGGGCTTCCGCCTTTCGCGCTATTGCTTCGCCTTCTTCGCGGCTGCGCGCGCGGCTTGCGCCTTTAGATACTGTTCATAGGCGTTTTTCTCGGCCGCTTCCGCCGTGATGTGAATGCGGATCTCATCGCTGACTTGAGGAATGTAGAGGCCTAATCCGAACTCCGAACGTTTCAGCACGGCCAGCGCTTCAAATCCCACGGTGGGCACGTTGTTTCGGGGATTGGTGCCGACTTTATTGAGCGTGACATCAAGGGTTACCGGCCGAACCGTGCCGTGCAGGCTCAAATCACCGATGACCTTGAGCGTGTCCGGCGCGGCGCCTTTCTCCACTCGCGTGCTCTTGAATGTCGCGGTTGGAAATCTGGCGAGGTCAAAAAAATCCGCGGACTTGAAATCATCATTGAGATCCGCGACACCGGTGCTCATCAAGGTGAGCGGAATCGTCACCATGACGGAGGCGTGGCTGGGATCGGCCTGATCGAAATCGAGCGTACCGGCCACGTTGTTGAACTGGGCGGTCGGATTCGCGAAGCCCAGATGATTCCAGGAAATCACGCCCTGAGTGTGCTGCGGCTCAAAGGTGTAGATGGCGGCCTGGGTGGGAACGGCGGCCAGCGCAACCGCCGCCGTGAGAAGCATACGACGAATCATAGTGAGAACTCCGTTGGGTGACAGGCAAGACTTGTACCCTGCCCGTTTAACTCTCCCGAGTCCTGAAGGCGCCCTGAATCGTTCTGAAATAAGCTGAAAAACCGCTACTGGCTCCAACTCCACTTCTGAGAGGCGGCGCGGCACCCGCCGCCGGGATAGCCGGTCCAGGCACGCCCGCGCACGAAGCGCCCGCTCGGCGCTCCGGTCGCCGTCCCGTTATGCAGGGCCTGCACGCCGTTGACCCATACCTCATCGACGCCGCTCGCGAGCTGATGGGGCCGCTCGTAGGTTGAATGATCCTGAACGGTGCGAGGATCAAAGATCACGACATCCGCGAAATACCCCTTGCGCAACATGCCCCGATCCTTGATCGACAGGTTCTGCGCCGGCAAGCCGCTCAATTTGCGGATTGCTTGCTGCAGCGAAAGGACCTTCTCATCGCGCACATACTTCGCGAGCACGCGCACGAAGTTGCCGTAGGCGCGCGGGTGCTCGTTGGATTGCAGAAACACGCCCTCGGGCGCCGGCGCACTGGCATCCGAACCAAAGCTGACCCAGGGTAGCGCGACTTCCCGGCGAACATTGTCTTCCGACATCAAAAAGTAGGCCACGCCGACGCGCGAACCGTCCTCGACCACCAGCTGCATCGCCGCCTCTTCCGGGCTCACGCCGCGCATGGTCGCGACCTCGTCCAGCGTTTTGCCCGTAAGGGGCTTCAACTTAGGATTCTTGAATTCCAGCAGCAAGGCGCCTTTGGGGCCGGCACGCTGCAGCAGATTTTCCCAAGTGGGCGAAGTCGCGCGCATTTCGGCGAGGACGCGTGCCCGGATCGCAGGGTCCTTGAGCCGCTCGATCCATTTGTCGAGACCGCCCTCCTGGACCCAGGCCGGCATGGATACATCGAGACCCGTGGCGCCCGCCGTGTATACATACATGTCTGCCGTAATGCGTGTTCCCGCCGCTCGCGCCGACTCCACTTGCTTGATGACGGCATCGAGTTTGTTCCAATTGACGCGTCCGGCGACCTTCAAGTGATAAATCTCGGCCGGAGCACCCGAACCTTTTGCGATGTCGATGGTTTCCTGCACGGCCTGGGCGATTCGATCGCCCTCGCTGCGCATGTGCGCGATGTACATGCCGCCGCACCGTGCCGATTCACTCGCCAGCGCAGTCAACTCCGATGTCTTGGCATAGGTATTCGGATTGTAGATGAGCGCGGTGGTCACGCCGAGCGCGCCTTCCTCCATCGCTTGGTGGACCAGTGCACGCATCTGCCCCAGCTGCTCCGCGGTGGGCTGAACATCGTCTTCGCCCAGCACATTGATCCGCACCGTGCCGGCGCCGACGAACGAAGCAACATTGGGCGCGATACCGCGCTGCTGCAATTTCTCGAGATATTCACCGAGCGTGGTCCAGTTGACGTCATAGTGAATGTCGCCCTGATGGCTGGTGATGTCTTTTTTCATGGCCGGCGTCAAGGGACCCATGGAATCCTCACCCATGACCTCGAGCGTGACGCCCTGCTTCAGGTCGCTCAATGCACGGCCGTCGATCAGCAAGGATTCTTCGGGATGCGCCAGCATATTGATGAAACCCGGCGCCACCGCGTTGCCGTGGGCATCGATTTCCGTGCCGGCCGTCCCCGGCGCGCGCGGCCCGACATAGCTGATCCGATCGCCGTCGATGGCGATGTCCCCTTTGAACGGCGGCCGTCCCGATCCATCATAGATGAGCCCATTGCGAACAATGGTGTCGTGATGGGTTTTCGCCGGCTCTGCGGCGGCTGCAAGGCCCGCACACAGCACGGCCAAAGCGGCCAGATTCCATCTCCCAGTTGCTCGCATCGCACGCTCCCTTTCTAAGAAGGAGCGATGATACAAGAAGCCGCGAAGTTCGCCCTACCCGGGCCCCAGTTAGATGTTCTGCAGGGTAACGCGGACAGAATGTATTTCTCCAGCATATCCACGGTCTGCGCCGAGGTGCCGCGCAACTTGAAGGCAGTTCGCGTCACCACGATCGCAGCGCCTTGATCGCGCAGAATCAGGATTTGACTGCCGCCGGTACCCGCCATGTACCAGACCGGCCGTAACCCGCACGCGGTCTTGAAGTCGCCCTCAAAAATAAAATAGCCATAGTTTTGATTCGGACGCGACGCGCGCCGGACGGTGAGCGCGGCATCGATCCAAGTCTGCGGCAGGATCTGCTTGTCTTGCCAACGCCCTGCGCTCAAGGTCATCCAGGCAATCTTTGCCAGGTCGCGCGAGCGCAGCTCCAAACCGCCCCCCGTCATGGCTTCCTTGGCCGGAGAATAGGACCATTGCCAGTTGCGGATACCGAGCGGGCGCAGAATTCTGTCCTCGGTGAAGCGGTCGACGGCCATGTGCGTGGCGCGTTGGATGATCTGACCCACGAGAAACGCATTGGTCGTGCAATACCGAAACGGACCCAGACCGGCGCCGTCGCGCGCATATCCCGGCTGCGTCGGCAGGTCTACCGCCCAGCGCGTCCAGTTGGGCTGCGGATGCATCTTGTCCTCGTTGCCGGGACTGTCATCATCGCCATCATCGCAGGCAAGCGCCGAAGACATGCTGAGCATGTCCTGCAGAGTGATCGCCTCTTTGTCCTCAGTGTCGTTTTTGAATGGCTTTAGATCCTTGAGATATTCGAAGGCGCGGGCGTGGTCCGAAGGGATCGCAGCCTCGCTGATAGCCGCGCCCAGCGCCAGGGTCGTCACGAATTTGGTCGCCGAGCGCGTGTTGTTGAGAAAGGCCGCGCTGCCTTCGCCGAAGTAGTGTTCGTAGGCGAGCTTGCCGTCGCGGACAATGAGAACGCTCGTGGTGTTCGGATAGTCGCCGCGCGCGATGGCTTGCTCGAGTTTTGCGAGCGGTGCCGGATCAATATCCGACGCCGTGACCCCCGTGAACTCATCGGCTGCGAGCGCCTCGCTCGCCACGCAGGCCGCGGCGGCACAGAAAAAATATCGGAAGCTGAACCCCATGTACATCCCCCTTTGGAAACCTCTCAGGTAGATTAGCCTCAATGATTGGTCGTTTTGGCGCGTTTGTCGGCCGTATAACGCGGCTTGCCCGCATTTGGAGCCGTTGTGGATCGCATCGATCGTAAGATTCTCAATATTTTTCAGCTCGACACGCGCCGCATCGCGCAGTCGATCGGCGAGGAAGTGGGTCTATCGGCCGCCGCCGTGCAGCGGCGCTTGAAGCGCCTGCGCGCCGAGGGAGTCATTGCCGCGGAAACCGCGGTGCTCGACAAGGCATTGGTCGGCGCCTCGATGGTGACGTGCATCGTCACCTTGAGCATGGCCGCGGTACCCGCGCCGGCGGCGCACCTGGACCGATTCCGCCGGCAGATGATCGATCATCCCCTGGTGCAACAGTGCTACCACGTGACCGGCACCTACGACTTCGTGGTCATCGTGATCGCGGCCAGCATGGAGGCTTACGGCGCCTTCGCGCGCAAATGGTTCGAAGCGAACGAGCACGTCACCCGCTTCGACACCCATGTGGCGCTGGAACGCGTCAAGGTCGGCCTATCGCCGCCGCTCGAGGAGCCTAACTGGTCCTCGCATGCAGCACGAAACAGCAGGCGGTATGCGCCACCGTCTCCAGCACGCCGCCGAGCAGGCAGGCCGCAAAGACGGCACACAGAATGGCGCCCGCGAGACGGAAGTCCTTCTGCGGCGGGCCGGCGAGCCGCGCGACACGCCGGCTCAAGAACGAAGACGCCGATGCCTGCAGCGTGAACTGGTGTGCAGGCGCCGCCAGTTTTGCCAGCGCCGAAATGAGGTCGGCTCCCCGCGCATTTTGAATCACCGAATCATCGCAAGAGAGCTCTCGATACAGAGCAAGACGAGCACCGGCGAACCAGACCAAGGGATGAAACCAGAGAATACACAGCGCCGCTTCGTGAATGAGCCGGATCAAATTGTCCCGCCGCCGCGCATGGGTAACTTCGTGCATGAGGACGGCATTGAGCTCGGGCCGGCTCAACAGACCCTCGATGCCCGTAGGGAGCAAGATATGGGGGCGCAGTACCCCGTCGACAGCCGGCGCCTGCTGACTTCCTGCAAACCTCACCGGTATACCGTGCATTAGAAAACCCGGTTCGCGATCGAGCGCCGAGTCATGGGTCATGGCCCTGACGTCACGTCTTAGCCGAAAGGTTAGCCGGGCGAGCATTGCACCGGCACCGACCAACCAGACCAAGCCCAGCAGCGTGGCGGTCGGACCCGGCTGGGTGATGCGGTATGCGGCATCCCCGATCAAACCCAGGGGCTTCGCCCAGTGAAGATGCGACGCGAGCAATTTGTCGATCAAAGCTCCCACCGGCAATGCAAAATTCAACAGTGTCGCGACCCATATCCAATATTTCGCGGTGGCGCTGGCGCGCAGCGAGGCGGTCAAGGTCCAGGCAGCGCATGCGACGAGCGAGGCAAACAGAAGATGAATATCGAAGTAGTACATCACGCGTGCAACTTGCTCATGCATGATCCTTCCCTCCGCGCTTGCTCTTGTTGGCTGAGCGCGCATTTTGCAGGGCCTTCAAGTCCTTCAGCGTGATCGTTCCGGTTTCCAGCAAATTTGAGACCAGCATGCGTGGGGACCCGCCGAACAGATCGAGCAGATCTCTTACCAAGCCGCTGCGGTACTCGCCCCGGTCAATGACCGGTTCGAACAGCTGCGCATTGCCGATTTTCTTGACTCGGCGCAACGCGCCCTTCTCTTCGAGCCGGTAAACGAGGGTCTGGATGGTCGTATAGGCCACCTGCTCCTCGTCCGGCAGACTCTCGAGAACTTCGCGTACCGAGCTCGTTCCCATTTTCCAGAACTGCTCGAGAACGCGGGTCTCGGCTTTTGAAAGACGCGTTTTTTTTGCTCCTACCATCTCCGGGGATACTACTACAGTGGGCGGAGAGAGAACAGACTCGCGCCGGCGTGGCGGGATCGGGCCGCCGATGCGGTTTAGCCTATTGAGACACCAACCGCGAGGAGACCTGCCATGCGAATCCGACATATTGTCCAGACTGGAGCATTGATCGCCGCAGCCTGTTGCGCGTTCATCTGCGCGTCCCAGGCCGCCGACCAAAGCAACAGCACCGGCTTGCCTACCTATCCGAATATGAAGAACCAGCACATGGATGCGGTATACCGATCGCTACCCAACGGCCAGAATTGCACGCATTTCTCGGCCGCCACTCCGGATGCACTCGCCGCGGTGGAAGACTGGTACAAGAAGGCGCTGCCGAATGCCAAAATCGATGACGTCAACAAGAATTCCTTGTATGGGAATTATTTCAAGCTGGACGGCATCAAGCTGCTCAGCGGCAATGACATCGTGAATGTCTACCGCATGACGAACAGCAAAGAAACTTCGATCGAGCTCTTCAAATGCCGCGATGCCGCCGCTAAGGCGTCCAGCTAGCGTTTGGAACGCTGCGGGCCGGATGCGCTTTACGGCCGAAGGTAACGATTGAGGTAATCATTGGTTGCCTTGAACAGCGCGATCCACGAGGCGTAGCGCGCCAGGTCGTGGATTTCATTCGGCATCAGGATCGCATCGTGATCGATGTGATGCAGGCGCAGATCTTCGATCAGTTCCAATGACTGTTGCAGCGGCACGTTGCGATCGTCGTCTGCCTGCACCACCAGAACCGGCGAACGCCACTGATCGATGGTGGCGACGGGGGAGGAATCGAAGCCCCGCCGGGTAGCCTCGCCGGGATCGACCGGCACGCCGACCGATGCAAGCATTGAGTCCCAATTATAGACGCCCGCATAATCCACCCCGACGGCGATGTCTTTGGAAGCGCGCGCCAAACCTAGGGCGGTCATGAGTCCGCCGTAGCTCGCGCCCCAAATGCCGACTCTGCGCGGATCGACATCTTTTCGGCTCTGCAAATAGGTCACCGTGCCGAGCAGATCGTTCAACTCGCTGTCGCCGTCCGGGCCAAAGTTCTTTGCCTCCCGATAGTCGAGGCCGTAGCCGATGCCGCCGCGATAATTGACCGAGATGACGACGTAGCCCTCCGCGGCGAAGTACTGATTGAGCGCATACATCCAGTTATAGGCGCCCATCGGATTGAATCCGAGCAGCATCTGGCGGCGCGGGCCGCCGTGAAAGAACATGATCGCCGCGTGGGCTTTCGAGCCGTCCGCATCGTGCGGCAAAAATAGCTGGGCATGCACGAGCTGCCCATCCTTCGCCGCGAATGTAACCGGTTCGGGTGTGGTGAGCTTCGATGAAGGGAACCCCGTCGTAGCCTGCGGTGCCAGCGGCTGCCAGCGCCCGGCATTCAACACCACCGGCTGCAAAGGTTTGGTGGCATCGCTTTGCAGCGCGTAAATCGTGCCGTCGCCGCTGATCTGCGGATAGTCTTCGATCGCGCGGTCCTTGGCCGCCGGCGCGCGCTGACCGCCCTGGAAGTCGATGGACCAGACGTGCATCCGGTCGATGTCCTCATTCGAGGAATAGACCAAGCGGCGCCGGTCCGCGCTCAAGGCCATGTGCACCACCTCGAATTGACCGCCGGTCACGGGTCGAATCGCGCCGCCGCGCGCCGGTACCGCATAGAGCTGCAGCCAGCCGGTTTTCTCCCAAGGGAATACCAGCTCATCGCGCGAGTTCCAAAGCAAATTCTTCGCAGATAGGCTGGGATGAAAGGAACTCCCGGCTCCGGGGTCGGACACCCAGACACGCCGGCCCTCCCCGCTCGCCGCATCGGCGATCCAAATGGACCACGGTTCACCGGCCCGGTGCGAGACGAACTCCGGGTTTTTCTCCGACGGTACGCGAATGAAGGCGATTTGCGTCCCGCTCGGCGAGAACACCGGCGAGGTGTCGTGATCGAGACTGGGACTCAGCCAGGTAATGGCCTTGCTCGAGAAATCATAGACGCCTATGAGTGAATGCTCCTTACGCGCGCTCATGAAGGCCAAGCGCTTGCCATCGGGCGAAAATATCACCGATGCGATGCGGCCCTGGTCCACGATGAGCGGCACCGCGGCCGATTCTGCGGTGGCCGATACCGACCAAAGCTGGCTCTTGTCCGCAAACACCACCCGGGTGCCGTCGGGCGAAAAACCCGGCGAATGACCGGCCCCGACCTTGCGAGGCGCGCCGCCGGCGGCGGCAACCAACCATACTTCGCGAGGCGTTGCACCCGCGGACGAGTTATTGACGTTGGCGGGCTGATCATCCTCAATGGATCCGCCGCGTACGAATGCCAGCATGCCCGCATCCGGCGACAGCGCGAGATCGCCAATGTCGAAGCCGTCATCCAACGTGTAGGCCGTGACTTGATGCGACGTCTTGCCTTGCGCCAGAAAGACGTTCCGGCAGCCTTTGGTATCGAATACCCAGGCAACGGCATTTTCCTTCGCGGCGGCGATCAGGCTCGACGGGTAGGGCGCCTGCATGACTTCTTCAATGGTGAACGGCGCGGTATGCGCCAGCGCGGGCAGCGGGGATGCTCCCAGCAGGAGAGGCGCGATAGCGATGCGCCGGACGACGGATTTGAAATCAAACATAGAGGCGGGTAATCCTTGCGCGCACAGAGGCCACGGCGATGGCTTGGGGGTAAATTTTCCAATAAGAGAAACCTGTGCGATAGTTAGCCTGAATGGAGAATTTGTCAATCGTGAGAAACCACGCCGTGCGGCATGAAACGGGTCATGCGTTCCCGTTGGCGGCAAGACTGATGAGCTCGCTCGCGAGATTCGGATCTTCGCTGGAACAAATACCGAGCACCAGCGCGCTCTCACAGTCCTTCGCCACATAGGCATGCCCCATGGTGCTGTCGATGTAAATGCCCTGGCCCGCCGAAAGCTTCACGGGATTGTAGAATTGCAGGTGCACCTCGATCGTGCCCTCGAGTACAAAAATGAACTCCTCGCCCTGGTGCTTGAGAGGCTCGCCAAATTCGCCGATGTCCTTCGACCGGATGCGCGTCAGAATAGGCACCATGCGTTTTTCGCGAAGATCGGCGCATAAGTATTCATAGTCATAGTTCGGCGTCGAAATTTGAATCGTATTGCCGCCATTTGTGAGACTGCGGCGCGCCGTGAACACCGGCGTACTATCTGCGGGGGATGGCTCCCCCTGCGCCAAAAACTCCGTCATGCTTAGACCTAGGCGAGCGGTAAATTGCTGCAACTTATCGTAAGTCAGCGACAGCTTATCGGTCTCGACCTTGGCAAGCGTCGAGAGCGGAATGCCGACCCGCTCGCTCAACTGGCGCAAGGTCCAGGAGTTCTTCTTGCGCACCAGGCGGACCAGACTGCCTAACGTGCTGTTCTTACTCGCCATCGTGAGCCTATTCCAGATAACAATTTGCAGTTAAGTTGCCGAGGCCAGTATCGACGTATTGCCGCCAAGAGCCAACCCCCTTAAGTTCTCTTGCGGCTGGCTGCCGCGCATGCGGCAGCGCTCCGACAAGTCACGGATCAAGGCCTATTCTCGACGCTGCCGCCGCAACCGTCGCCCCTCTCGAGTAAAGCTCCACAAAAGTATTGAAATTGCGCGACAATCGATTCCGGTCATCCCTCCAATAAGCGCTCACAAAAGACGGAGATGAACATGGCTGAGAATGTCTATAAAGTCATCGAACTGATCGGCACCAGTACGGTGTCGTGGGAGAAGGCGGCGGCCGCGGCGGTTGCGCGCGCGGGTAAGACGCTGCGGGATCTGCGGGTCGCCGAAGTCGTCGAGTTGGACCTTCAGCTCAAGAACGGCAAAGTGGAAGCATACCGGGCCAAAATCAAAGTCTCGTTCAAGTACGAGCGTGGTAAATAGCGCCGCCCGTCAAGCGTGCGGCGCCAGTGCGGCGCCGGCGGGGATTTGGCTCAACATCAGCTGAAGCTGCGCGCCCTGCGTCGGCGTGCAACAGCGGAGCAAACTCATGAAGCTGCGATACAAGATCCTGGGAGGCGTCGCGATCGTGATCGTCGTCGGAGTGACCACGCTCGCTGTCGCAGTGAGCCACGACTCGCCGTGCGGTGCCGCGCCCCCGCTCGCCGCCGGCGTGCCGTCGATGAAAGCCATCGTGTATCGCTGTTACGGTTCGGCCGACGTGCTGAAACTGGAATCGATACCCAAACCGGTCCCGGCGGACGATCGGGTGCTCGTCAAAGTGCATGCCGCGTCCGTCAATCCTTTGGATTGGCACTACATGCAAGGCAAGCCTTACATCATGCGTCCGACGGCCGGCTTTGGCGCACCAAAGAGCATTCTCATGGGCGCTGATTTTGCCGGGACGGTCGAAGCGGTCGGCAAGAACGTCAAGCGATTCAAGCCCGGTGATGAGGTGTTCGGCGACCGGGATGGCGCATTCGGCGAGTACGTGAGCGTGCGAGAAAACGGCGCCATCGCGCTGAAGCCGGCAAATATGAGCATGGAGCAGGCCGCGGCGGTGCCGGTCGCGGGCGTGACCGCACTGCAGGCCCTGCGTGATAAGGGCATGATTCGCGCCGGCCAGAAAGTATTGATCAACGGTGCATCGGGGGGCGTCGGCACATTCGCGGTGCAGATAGCCAAGAGTTACGGTGCCGAAGTGACCGGCGTATGCAGTACCAGAAATGCCGACATGGTCCGCTCGATCGGCGCCGACCATGTCATCGACTATACGCGGGAGGACTTCACCAACGGTGCCGCGCGCTACGACTTGATCATCGACAATGTCGGCAATCACTCGCTCGCGGAAATTCGCCGAGTGCTGACTCCCAACGGTGCGATGGTCGGCGTCGGCGGGCCCAGCGACAACAATTGGATCGGCCCGTTAACCGGTCTGGCCAAGGCGTATGTCGTTTCGGCATTCGTCAGCCAGAAGCAAGTGTTCATGCTGGCAAATGCCAACAAGGACGATCTGGACGTGTTGCGCGAATTGATGCAAAGCGGAAAGCTGACGCCGGTCATCGATCGGCGCTATAAATTGAGCGAGACGCCGGCAGCGGTCAGTTATGTCGAGCAGGGTCATGCGCGCGGCAAAGTGATCATCACCGTGGATTAGCGCACGCCGCGCATTCTAGAAACGCAACGACAGACAGCTCAAGCCGCCGTCCATCTTGGCAAATTCCGACATCTCCAGAGTCAGCGAGCCGAGGCCTTGCTCCTTGAGCGCAGCCGCCACTTGGGGAAATCCCGCTGCGATGAGCACGTGATCGTTGACTCTGATGCAATTGGCCGCGTAGGCGTCGCTTTGCGCAACTTCAATTCTGTCGGCATCGGCCATTGCATCGATTGCCGGGAACCCGTGCACGACCAGGAAACGCCGCGCACCGAGATAGGCGATGCCGGACTTCAAATGCAGCAGCGAGGCGTGGCCGCGGATGTCCACCGTCGAAGCGGTGTAGTGATGGCGCGCCAAAATGGCCGTCAATTGCGCGGCACCGGCCTCATTGGTGCGCGCCGACAGACCGATGAGGAAATGCTCGTCCGCCTGACAAATGTCTCCGCCATCGACGGTGCCCGGCGCCTCAATCTGTTCCCAGCGAGGGGTAAAACGGCGCAGCGTTGCAGCCACGGAGGCGACTTCGCCTATGCGGGTTTTTGCGCCCGGGCGCATGGCAATCGCCACCCTTTCTGCTATCACGAAAGTGTCCTCGACAAAGGTGCCGTCCGGGTATTGAAGATCGGCTTCCATCACCGTTACATGCAGACCGCACGCCTGAAGTGCACTGCAGTAGGCGGCGTGTTGCTGCAGCGCCTTCGCGCTCTCGGGAACCCGTTTTCTCGTCGAGGTCGTCAGGCCCTCCGAAAAATTAGGCCCCGGCAGACGGACTATTGCATTGCTGAACCGCATTCAAGCCCTCGCGCAGGATGGATCGCCACTACTGCGCAAGCAGTGTAGATAGTCATCGGTCAAGATGCATTACTAATGCGTCGCCAGCCATTAGAATAGGGCCATCGGCTATCTTGTGGAGCATCGATGCGATGAAGAAGATTACGCAGGCCTCGATATCGTCCAGGCGCGGCTCGAGGTATCCCAATCGATCCGCACGCCCTGCCAAGCTGCTTGAAATCGGTAGTTCGGACGCGCGCGACCGCTGCGTCTATTCAGACATCGACATGACTGCCGAGCCGGGTGTGGAGGTGTTCAGCCGCCGCGACGGTTCGTTCTATCCGTAGTCCGCGGCGACACAACGAAGGAGATTCGAGCGATGAAAATCGGATTCATCGGCCTTGGCCAAATGGGCACCGGCATGGCGGCCAACCTACTCAAAGCGGGTCACGATGTCTCCGTTTACAATCGAACTGCGAGCAAGGCCGAAGCCCTGGTGCGGCTGGGCGCAACGGCGCACCAATCGGTGCAATCGGTGTGCGGCGGCGAAGTCGTATTTACGATGTTGGCCGACGACGCGGCACTCGAGGGCGTGGCTTTCGGCAAGGACGGTATCCTTGCAAGCCTTGGGCAAGGTGCGGTACATGTTTCCTCGAGCACCATCAGCGTCGCGCTGTCAGAACGTCTTGGCGCCGCACATGCGGCGGCAGGCCAACGCTATCTGGCGGCGCCGGTGTTTGGGCGTCCTGAAGCCGCCGCCGGCGCCAAACTCTTCATCGTCGTCGGCGGCGCGCCCGCCGCGATCGAGACTTGCATGCCGCTGTTGCAAGTCATCGGGCAAAAGACCTTCGTGATGTCGTCCGAGCCTGAGGCGGCCAATCTGGTGAAATTAAGCGGCAATTTTCTGATTGCCGCGGTGATCGAGTCACTGGGCGAGGCCATCGCGCTGGTCGACAAGGGCGGGATTGATCGACAGCGCTATCTCGAACTGCTCACTTCAACTCTGTTCGATGCGCCCGTGTACAAAACCTATGGCCGGCTGATCGTCGAGCAACGATTCCAGCCGGCCGGATTCGCGGCGCCGCTCGGACAGAAGGATATTCGTCTGACGCTGGCGGCCGCGGACGCGCTGAAGGTTCCTTTGCCTCTGGCAAGCCTTCTGCGCGATCGATTCCTCACGCTCCTAGCCCAAGGCGGCGCGGAACTCGACTGGTCCGCAATCAGTTGCCTGGCCGCTCGCGATGCGGGCCTCTAAGCTGCAGCTCGCCCTATGCGCACACGTTGATCGGCGCCCCGATCGATACGACCGGCTTACAGTCATATTGAATCCTCGCCCTGCCGTTTGCTAAGGTGCGATCAGGCGCACGCGCGTGCCCGCGAGCATCACGTTGTCATCGTTGGAGAGCAAGCCGCGCGCCGCGGCATCGGCGCGCACGGCATCCGGGTCATGCACCTCGACATCGAACGCGCCCAGCCCCTCGCCGCGTCCGTCGATGTCGCCCACGAAGCGAATTTCACCTTGGTCAAGCTCAATACGCCAAACATCCGGGCCCGCGACGGCGATGCGGCCCAAGACCTCCGCCCATCGTGCAGCCATGTTCTCGGGGTTCTTCGCCTGCAGCTCCGCCGCCACGATTTTCAGGGCGATGTCGGTGCAGACATGCGACTGCCAATGCGGGCCGCCCCACTCCCAGCGCTCCTTGGGATTCATGAAGTCCAAGGAAAGAATGGCGCCGCCGATATCTTTGGGGTGAATATGCGTGAATGCAGCGCCGTTCACATTCGATTGGTCGGCAATGCGCACCGATGCTGCGGCGACTCGGGCGCGCGCTTGGCTCAAATCATCGACCTGGAGGATCACCATGTAACCGCCGTCGCCGCCGCGCTTTTCCAAGAGCCTGCCGGCGGTCGTGCCGGAAACTTTCGGCGATACCACTTCAAGAAAGGTGTCGCCGATTGGGAAAACGGCATTGCGCAATCCGTACTTGCCGACACCGGGATCGTCATAGGCGTAGTTCACGCCGAGAACGGCCGCAATATCGGCCTGAGCGGCGGTGAGATCCGTCGCCACGAGCGCAATTTGTCGGAGGCGCATGCTTGGATTCCGCGCTAAATCAGCTCATCGGCCCTTGAATACCGGTTCGCGCTTCTCGACGAACGCGCGCACCGCTTCTCGATAATCTTCCGTCGCGACGCAATGGATATGATGCGTCGCCTCCAGGTCGAGACAATCCTCGACCTCTCCGCCCATGGCGCGATTGAGATTCTCTTTCATATAGCGATAGGCGACGGTAGGACCCTCCGCCAGCCGCCTGGCGATCTCTTGGGTGCGGGCGGCAAGTTCTTCCGGTTCACAGACCCAGTTCGTGAGACCGAGACGCAGCGCCTCCTCGGCACTCACGCGTTCGGAAAGATAGTAAAGTTCGCGAGCCTTGGCTGAACCCACCAGTTGCGTAAGAAAGTATGTGCCGCCGTAGTCGCCCGAGAACCCGACGCGCGCAAATGCCGTGGTCAGAAATGCGCTGCGCGCCATGATTCGCAAATCGCACGCCAGCGCCCATCCCAGCCCTGCACCCGCGGCGGCGCCCGGCAACGAGGCCAGTGTGGGTTTGGGCATTTTGAACAACCGGCCGGAGGTTTCGCGCTGATTGACCCGTTGCCGGTGAATGGCTTCATCGGCTGTCACGGCTGTCGAGTCGCCGCGCTCCGCCATCCCTTTGACATCGCCGCCGGCGCAAAAGCCTTTGCCGGCGCCGGTGAGCACCACGCATTTCACGGACGGCTCCAACTCCGCCCAGCCTAGTTGTCGAGCCAAAGCGTGATTCATGCCCTCGCTCATGGCATTGCGAGCTTCGGGACGGTTGAGCGTCAGGGTGAGCACCCCCTCATCCAGCGAGGCAAGCAGGTCCGGCGTGGTGGTATCGAGTTTTTCGGTCATGGGCATGTCCCGCGTTTGAAAACATAGGGTGCCCTAATTATGGGGTTGATGGCAGCATTTCTCACTCGGGCTGATGGTCGCGGTGCCGCTTGGCTGACCTGCAACGGCACCAGTTGCCGACGTCGACGCCGGCGTTGCACCGGCGCTTGGTGGGCACCGGTCTGTCCGGTATTTCCGGTACAAGGGGCTGCAGATTCGGCGCGCGCCAACCCGAGAGTGTTCTAAACTTGCGTTCACATGGCTCATACGGTGTGCTCATCGTCGAAGACCTGCGTCTGCGCGCCGCATTTGCGCAAGCGATTCGCATCGCGGATTGCACGACGCCTGTTGGGGCGCTTCACCAGCAACCGCAATTCCGCCGATAACCCTCCGGGTGTGGCGATCCTACAAAGGACAAAAACATGATGCGATGGGTCAAAAGAATTGGCCTGGGTATAGGCGGTCTCATTCTGGTCGCGGTGCTCGCGGGCATCAGCTACGAACAAATCATGCGCTGGCGCGCGCCTCGGGATTTTCCGTTGCAGGGCCGCCTGGTCGACGTCGATGGCTCGCGCATGCAAATCGACTGCCGAGGCAGCGGAACACCGACCGTGGTCTTCGATTCCGGCCTCGACACGCTGGGTTCCTTGAGCTGGAGCGCCGTACATGACGCGATTGCGACGACCACGCGCGCCTGCGCCTATAGCCGCCGCGGCATCATGTGGAGCGCGCCGCGCTCCGGGCAATTCTCTGCGGACGGAGAGGCTCGCGATCTTCACACCTTGCTGATCGATGCCGGAGAACGAGCGCCGTTCGTGATGGTCGGCCACTCGCTCGGCGGGCCCTACATCATGACCTTTACGCGGCTCTATCCGCAGGAGGTCGCCGGCCTGGTGTTCGTCGACGCATCGCACCCGGACCAGATTGAGCGCATGAACCGTGTTGTCGGTAAGAAATTGAATTCCGGGGACAAGCTTTTGAGATACGCGAATGCCATAACTTGGACGGGTGTTCCGCGGCTCATCATCTCTCACGGCGAAGGCGGCAACCTTCCTCCGGCGGCCAAGCACGCCCAGGATGCTTATTTCAGCCATTCACTGGCAGCCGCCCTGCAGGAAGCCGAAGCGCTCGATGCCACCTTCGCGGCAGGCGGACGGCTGCGCGATTTGGGGGACCGCCCCATTGTGGTACTGACCGCGATGAAACCGTATCCGGCGGATGCGCTCAAGACTTTGCAACTGACGGCGGAACAGGGACGGCAAATCCAAACCGTCTGGAAAGCGATGCATGATGATGAAGCATCGTGGTCGCATCATAGCCGGCACCAGATCGTCCCCGATTCCACGCATTACATTCAGTTCGACCGTCCCGATATCGTCATTTCCGCAGTGCGAGAGGTGGTCGGCGAGGTACGCTCAGGCTCCTAAGACCATGATTTAGCAAGTCTTAGTGCCTGAACGCAATTTTGGCGGGCTGATGTGTTATTGGGTTATCGCCAACTGAAACTGATTGAGGAATTACCCCATGCGCACCGTCATTGCTGCTGTTGTTTGCGCCGCTTGCCTTGTGATGCTGCCTGGCGTGGGAAGCGCCAAGGGCTGCTTAAAGGGCGCCGCCGTGGGCGGCGTGGTCGGTCACGTGGCCGGCCATCATGCCGTGGTGGGCGCCGCTGCCGGGTGCGTCATCGAGCATCATCGCGAAAAGGAAAAAGCGAAGGAAAAGGCGCGTCAGAATCAGCAGAGAAAATCGCCGTGACCTTGAGCGAAGAGTTGCAAAAGCTCGCTGAACTGCGCGCAAGCGGCACCTTGACTGAAGAGGAATTCATCGGCGCGAAGGAGCGGCTGTTGAATGCCCAGCACGCGAACTCCGTCCCACCCTCAGCACCGCCTTATTCGACCCCGCCGCTGACATCGACGGTCAATGCGTTCCGTCGCAGCCGCAACGATCGCTGGATCGCGGGAGTGTGCGGCGGCATCGGGCGCGCGACCGGAATGGAATCCTGGGTGTGGCGCTTGTTCTTTACCGTGCTGTTCCTATGCGGGGGTACCGGCCTGCTGGTGTATTTCCTGTTGGCGATTTTCGTACCGAGCGAGTGACCTCTGCGGCGCATAACCGCTTCTAATCACGGCAAAGTCTTGAAAATCGATTCGCGCCGGTCGGTTGCGCCTTCGATGCGCTCGAGCCGCGGATATTTCAATCCGCCCTGGTAGTCGATGGGCGTCGCCTGGTAGTGATCTGCCGGCCGAGATTGTCATGCCGCGATGGATTGTCCCGCCCGCTGCGATTAAAGTGCCTGCATGAAGACAGCCAGCCTGCTTTGCGTCACAACTTGGGCCCTGTTCGCGGCCGCGACAGGACGAGCCGGCGAAACCATCATCGTGAGCAACGTATTTGGGCCTGAGGGTCCGCTATTCGTCGACGGCAATCTGTACTACGTAGGCTGGATCTCCAACACACTCTCGAAATGGGACGGCAAGCGCAGCACTGTCCTCAACCATCTCGAAGGCTGCAGCCACAATGGCTTGGCGCTTACGCCTCATCGAACTTTTCTGCTGGCATGCACAGATAACCACGGCGCAATTTTGGAGCTCGACCTTTCGGGCAAGCAGTTGCGCCGCTGGGATCGCGACGAAAAAGGCAACGAATTCACCGGCGGCATCAACGACCTCATCGTCACAGCCACCGGGGGTGCGTACGCGACGGTTTTTGGGCCGCCCGAGGATGTACCGACAGCCGTGGCCGGCAAGATCCTGTATTTGGCGCCCGGCGGTCAGAAGTGGGTCGAGGTGGCCCGCGACCTGAACTATGCCAACGGCGTCGGCATTTCTCCGGACCGAAAGACGCTGTACGTCAGCGAAACGGTTGGGAATTGCATCCTGAAGTTCAGCGTCAATGCCGACGGCTCGCTAAAAGACCGGTCGAATTTCGCGCTGCTGAATGTTCTGACGCCCGACAAGGTGCGTTCTTGGTGGCTGGGACCGGACAGCATGAAGATCGACCATCAAGGCAACTTGTACGTGGCTCAGTGGTTCGGCGGCCAGATCCTGAAGATTTCTCCCGCCGGCAAGCTGCTTCACGCTTTTGCGATCGCCGCGGGACAGGGCACGACCAACGTGGCATTCGGCCCGGGCGAGAAGGATCTCTACGTCACCGTGGTGAAGGACCCCAATGATCCGAAAGCCAGGGGCAGCGTCGTCAAAATCCCCAATGCCGAGTAACAAGACCTAAGGAATCCTTCAATGGACCTGAAGATCAACGATCACACCGTCACCGTCGCCGCTGATCCGGACCTACCGCTGCTGTGGGTCCTGCGCGACCTCTTGGGCATGACCGGCACCAAGTTCGGCTGCGGGATGGCGCTGTGCGGAGCCTGCACGGTATTGATCGACGGCCAAGCGCTGCGTTCTTGCGTGATGCCGGTTTCTCAGGCGGTCGGAAAGAGCATCACCACGATCGAGGGGATTGGCGCCTCGCCGGTGGGCGCGGCGCTGCAGGGAGCATGGCAAGAGATCAACGTGCCTCAATGCGGCTACTGCCAAGCCGGTCAGATCATGTCCGCCGCCGCGCTGCTGCAAGCCAAGCCGCAGCCGAGCGATGCCGACATCGATGCCGCCATGTCGGGCAATATCTGCCGCTGCGGCACCTATACGCGTATCCGCTCGGCCATCAAACAAGCGGCAGACCATGTCGGGGTGACGAAATGAACGCGGCCGCCGATGCGATCGGTGCGGCCGAGGCTTTGAGCCGCCGCGAATTCTTGCGCCGCCTTCAAGCCATGGGCGGCCTGCTCCTGGTGGCTGACGGTTTGCGCATCGTCAAAGCCGCGGATGCCCCAAAATACGGGGCCGAAGCAATGGAGCACGGCACCGTCGACGATCCTTTAGTGTTCGTCATGGTCGGCGACGACGGCTGGATCACCATCATCGCCCACCGTTCGGAAATGGGCCAAGGCGTGCGCACCGGCATGCCGCTCATCGTCGCAGACGAGATGGAAGCGGACTGGAGCAGGGTCCGCGTACAGCAGGCGGCCGCCGATGAAATCAAGTACGGCAACCAGGACACCGACGGCTCGCGCAGCACGCGCCACTTCATCGACCCGATGCGCCGCTGCGGCGCAGCCGCACGCATGATGCTGGAGCAGGCTGCCGCATTGTCCTGGAATGTGCCGGTCGCCGAAGTGCACGCCCTCAACCATGAAGTGCTGCACGACAGGACCCGGCGCAAGCTGGACTACGGAGCGCTGGCGAAACGCGCTGCCAAGCTCAAAGTGCCGCCGAGCAGCGCACTGCGCTTGAAGAAGGCCGAGCAATTCCGTTATGTGGGCAAGGGCAACGTGGCGCTGATCGACGGACACGACATCGTCACTGGCCAGGCACGGTACGGCATCGATCCCTGGTTCAAAGACATGAGCTTCGCGGTCATTGCGCGTTCGCCGGTGCTGGGCGGCACGGTAAAACAGTTCGACGGCAAGATCGCGGCCGCGGCACCGGGCGTCCTCAAAGTGATGCAAATGCCCGCGCCCGTTGCGAAGGCCACCTTTCATCCGCTCGCCGGAGTTGCGGTGATCGCCGATTCCACCGGCGCCGCGATAGCGGCGCGTAAGCTGTTGAAAATCGATTGGGATGACGGCGCCAATGGAAACTATGATTCCGATGCGTACCGCGCGTCCATGCAAGAGTCGGCGCACAAACCCGGCAAAGTGGTGCGCGAGTCAGGCAATATCGATACCGCCCTCAAAGCTGCCGCCAAAACCATCGAGGCGGAGTACTACATTCCGCACATTGCGCATGCCACCATGGAACCTCCATGCGCCGTGGCACGCATCGTAGCCGGCAAGTGCGAAGTGTGGGCGCCGACCCAGGCTCCGCAGGCAACGCGCGAGGATGTCGCGAATTATCTTGGCATTTCCGCAGACAACGTCACGGTGCATGTCACGCTGCTCGGCGGGGGTTTTGGTCGCAAGTCAAAACCAGACTTCGCCACCGAAGCGGCGCTGCTGTCGCAGGCGCTCGATGGACGTCCGGTCAAAGTGACCTGGACGCGCGAAGACGACTTGCATCATGACTACCTGCACACGGTCTCTGTCGAATACCTGAAGGCGGGTATGGACGCCAACGGCAAGGTCAGTGCCTGGCTGCATCGCAGCGTCGCACCTTCGTTGGCGACCCTGTTCAATCCCAAGGCCGATCATGAGAGCGGCGGCGAACTCGGCATGGGCTTCATCAATATGCCCTACGACATACCCAATCTGCGGATGGAGAACCCGGAAGCCAGCGCCCATTGCCGCATCGGTTGGTTCCGCTCCGTCTCCAACATACCGCACGCCTTCGCGGTGCAATCGTTTGTGGCGGAGCTTGCTGCAAGCGACAACAGGGATCATCGCGACTACCTGCTGGAACTCATCGGGCCGGCGCGGAAAATCGATCCGAACAGTCTGCAAGACAAGTGGAATCATGGGGAATCACCGCAGCGCTATCCCGTGGATACCGGCCGCCTACGAGGGGTCGTCGAGAAGGTCACGCAGGAAGCCGGCTGGGGCAAGAAGTTCGCGCGTGGCCGCGGCCAGGGCTTGGCCGCCCACTACAGCTTCGTCAGCTACGCGGCGGCGGTGGTGGAAGTGGACATCGATGAACTGGGCCGGATCAGTGTCCCGCGGGTCGATGTGGCGTTCGACTGCGGCCCGCAGGTCAATCCCGAACGCATTCGATCGCAGCTCGAAGGAGCCGTCATCATGGGCTTAAGCCTCGCGATGTTCGGCGAGATCACCTTCAAGAACGGCCGTGCGCAACAGGATAATTTTCACCAGTACCGCGTGATGCGCATGAACGAGGCGCCGGGCGACATCCGCGTGCACCTGATGCCCTTTGCGAATTGGACCATGCCGCTCGGCGGGGTCGGCGAGCCCGGCATTCCACCGATTGCGCCGGCGTTGTGCAACGCGGTCTTCGCGGCGACCGGCAAGCGAATTCGCCGGCTTCCCATCAAGGATCAGGCTAGCCGTTCAACTTGAGCAACACTCCGGCAATGAAAACTTTGGCCGGCCTCGCGCCGCCGCCGATAAAGCCGGCGTCGTTTCTGAAAACCATTCGCGCCTCCAAGGGCAATCCCTTCGAGATCATGCCGCTCGCGGCCTACGAGCAGCCTGTCTATCTGGCGACATCGCCGCTCGGCAAAGTGCTCATCGTCAATGATCCGGAAGGCATACGCCGCGTCCTGCTGGATAATGTCGCCAATTATCCCAAGCATGCGCTGGGAGATGAATTCTTCTCGGCCATGTTCGGCGAAGGCTTATTGAGCGCCCCTCCTCTCAAGTGGCGCACGCATCGCAAGGTGATGGCGCCCTCGTTCGGCACGCGCACGGTGGAGTCATATGCACCGGCAATGGTGGAGACGACGGTCGCCTTCGCGCAACAGTGGGATGCGCTGCCGAATTTCGCGGAGGCGGACCTCGCGGAGGAAATGAAGGCGCTGACCTTGAAGATCATTTGCCGCACCATGTTTTCCTCGGACGCTGAGGAGCTGGCGACTTGTTCGCGCGGCGCACTCGACTTCGCGCAGGCATCGATGGAATTTGGACTGTTGGACATTTTGCCGTTGCTGGGGCCCTGGCGCATCAGACGCAAGCAGGAGGCGATCCGTGCGCACTTCAAGAGCATGGATGCGGCCATTTATCGTTTGATCAGCGAGCGCGAAAAAATCCGCGACGAGGCACCCAAGGACCTCTTGACCCGCCTGGTCGCCGCGAAGGATCCGGACGACGGCGCCGGGTTGAACGCGACCGAGGTACGCGATGAGGTCATCACGATTTTCATGGCCGGCCATGAAACCACGGCGGTAACGATGACGTGGGTGTGGTATCTGTTGTCGCAGCATCCGGCCGAAGCGGCCAAGCTGCATGAAGAATTGGACGGCGTGCTCGGCGGCCGGGCTCCGACAGTGGAAGATCTGCCTCAACTGCCCTACACGCGCATGGTCATCGAAGAGGCGATGCGGGTCTATCCGCCCGCGCCGGGCATTACGATTCGCGAAGCCTTGGAGCCGGACGAGATTTGCGGCTTCAAGGTGACTCCGGGACTGCAAATCATGATCGCGCCCTGGATACTGCACCGACATCGCAGCCTATGGCGCGATCCGGAGCGCTTCGATCCGACGCGATTCAGCAAGGAGTGCAATGAGAAGCGCCCGCGCTTTGCCTACCTGCCTTTCGGCGGCGGACCCCGCGTGTGTATCGGCGCGACGCTGGCCATGACCGAAGCATCCTTGATCCTCGCCGTGCTGGCACAGCGATTCCACCTGCGGCTCAAGGAGCATCAGGACATTCGCCTGCAGACGCGCATCACCTTGCGCCCCAAGAACAAAATGATTGTCATTTTGGAGCGGCGCGGCACCGCGCGATAAACGCACCGCGCGATAAACGCACCGCGCGACGAACGCGCCGCGCGCGGCAGTCGCGCGGCAGTATCACGCCGTTTCGGCGACTCTCCGCTGCTCTTGACCATCGGGATTCAGCGCAACCTTCGGTGCATCGTCAAAGATCATGGTGGCTTGCGTATCGGCGGCATACGCGGGCCAGCGCGGCAGCTGCGCATGATTAGGATTGCCGGTGCGCGCGAATTGGATCCAGGCGTCGCACATCTTGCCGGCCAAAGCCCGAGCGTCTGCGCCTCCGCCCGTCATGGTTTCGCAGCGATCGGTGTTGTCGAATACGAACGAGATCTCTGAACAATGGAATGCGCGCGGACGGCCGCTCAAAATCGGGGTCTGCCAGGTAAACCAATACAAATAAGCCGGCGCCCCACCCTGCTCAGCTTTAAGCTTCGCCTGCTGGATGGCGCTTCCGCGCACGCCCGACGAGGCAATGCGGGACCAGAGATCGAATGGCTTCGCTTGAGGCGTCCGATCACGAAAGGCAGCGATGACGGCGTTTGCTTCATCGCCGAAGACCTCGCGCACGCGCGAGTGCAAGATCTCATCCGACATGGCTTCGTATTCCGGATGATTGATCGCGGTGACAAACTCATTCAACGTCGTGCCGATGATCATCGAGATATCGCGCGAGATCGCCGGCGCCTGCGGATCGAATGGATGTGTGGGGAGGGTGTTGCCGTCCACCACCGGTGCAAATCCGATTGAATCGGAGATGCGGCGAAAATTCGGAATTCCGCCGGGCGGTCTTGGATGTTGACGCAACGCTTTCTGCGCCGCATCCAAGACTTGTTGAAAGGGAAGCGTCTGGATCCGCGCCAGCGTATCCCGCGTCAGCCCCAATTCGCCGACGATGATGTCTGCTGTCTTTTGAGCGTTTTGCCGCGGGATGCCGCGCAGCAGTGAGCCGCTCTCGACAATCGCGCGATGAAACAGGCCCTTCGCTGCCGGCATGGCCATCAGCGCGGAGACCTTGCCGCCGCCTCCGGACTGACCGAAGATCGTGACGCTCGCAGGATCCCCGCCGAAGTTGCCGATGTTATCGCGCACCCACTCGAGCGCCGCAACAATGTCGAGCATACCGAGGTTGCCGGATGCGGCATATCGATCGCCGTAGCCCGAAAGATCGAGATAGCCAAAGACATTCAAGCGGTGGTTGAGCGATACCACCACGACATCGCCGCGCCGGGCGAGATTCTCACCATCATAGGATCGAAGTTCCTGGCCGGAACCTGCCGTGTATCCGCCACCGTGCAGCCAAAGCATCACCGGACGTTTTTTGCGATCGTTTATGCCTGACGTCCACACGTTGACGCGCAAGCAATCTTCGCTCTGCGCGCCGTCGTCCCACGCAAACATGAACGCCTCTTCGTCGTTCGCCCAGCCGGCGCGGGGTGCTTGCGGCGCCACATAGCCGTATTGACGCGAGCTGCGAACGCCAATCCACGGTTTCGGCTTCGCGGGCGGCATGAAGCGATTGGCTCCGGCCGTATCGTCGGCGTAGGGAATTCCTTTGAAAGTATAGATTGCGTTGCGCACATAGCCGGCCACTCGTCCCGCACGCGTGGCAACGACGGCCTCGCCGTCGCGCGCTACCAACGGCGCCGCGCCCGATGCATTCGGCCGCGCCGGTGCGGCAACGACATCGGATATCGCGCCCGGCCCCATCGCACCGCATGCGATCGCCGCCGCGCCCTTGAGCAGGTTACGACGCGGCAGCGCTGATATTGAACTGGAAGCTATCGCGGGAGTTGAGGATTTCGGCTTGGCTTGCATGGCATTTCCATTAGTGCAGGTTCTGATCGAGCGCCGCCACCTCGGCAGCGGTGATGCTGTCTTTGTAGTGATTGTCGAAGTGGCTGCGTACGTAGTTGATCACCGCAGCTACCTGCGCATCGCTGAGCGACGCAGGTGGACCTTCAAAGCCGATGGCGTGCTTGGCGCCAAATGCCGGCATGTTGCGCCTGCCGGCCAAAATCGTCAGCGCCATGTATTGGCGAGAGGACAGCGCCAGATCCTGAGCCAATGCAGGAAACCGGCCTGCGCCTACAGCGCCCTTGCCATCCGCCATGTGACAACCCTGGCATATCCGCTGGTAGATCTGCCGGCCATCCGTCGTGGTGAATGGCGCCGGGTCGAGAATGCCCGCGCTATCTGCACGCGCCGGGGTCGTGAGTGCAGCAGTCGATAAGCCGCCAAGTGCCATCAAGGCGCAGATCATGCCGCCGATGGTGAACCGCCGCATCTGCTGGTTCATGCTCTCGCTCCCGCGCCGAGCGCGCGTTTATGCAGCCGGCCGATGGCATCGAGCGCCGAGGTCACGGCACCCTCCTGCCAAGCGGGCAGGTAGGAGGCGTGTTCCCCGGCGAGGACGATGCGCCCGTCGAATGCACACAGATTGTCGTAGTGCTGCGCGCGGGTCTGCTCGGCCCACAGGCCAAAACAGCCCAACGCGGAAGGCACTCGATGCCAGGCCACCGCGACTCCATTATCGAATTCGCCGGAGTATTGCGGATGAATCTGGCTGCCGTATTCGACCGCCTTCGACACCCGTTCTGCGGGCGTCATGGACGTGAACTCCATGGAGTTCATCATGTCCCAAATATAGGCGCCCAGCAGGACGCCCTTGCCGTCGGAGAAAAATCGGCTGCTGGGATAGCTGATCTGGCCGATGGGCAGGTCGGTATAGGTGATCCCGCCGTAAATTTGTTCATCCTCCTCCCAGAAGCGGCGCTTGAACTGAAGACCCACTTTGAGTCCGGTGCAGTAAGGAACCGCGGCGATGGCTTTGGCCATCGGTGCGCCGACGTTCATGGGGATCTGGCCCAAGATCGAAAGAGGAATCGTGCAAATGCAAAAATCAGCCTTCACCGTTTGGCGGCTCGCGCCGGCGCTCAAATCCTCATAGGTGGCGCTGACACCCGCCTCGTCCTGATGAATATCGACGACCTTGGCGTTGTAGCGGATCAAGGGTCCAAGCTCGCGCCCAAACGCCTGGCCCACCCGACCCATGCCGCCGACCGGCTGGAACATGGTCGTTTGCATGTCGTAGATCTCACCGAACGCCAGCGCTGCCCACAGGCCGGATTTGAGCAGATCGCTTAAAGTAACGGGGTCGGAAAACACCGGCCGCGCCGACAGGCCGCCGCCCGGGTCGCGCTCATAGCCGCGCCGATCACTGCTTCCTTCGCCTTTGACGAATCGATAATTCCGGTCGAGCGCGCCGCTGAAGCGCAGCGCATCGAGCAGCATGGCGCGATCTTCTGCGGTCACCTCAGAGTCGAGCGCATGGCTTTGGGTGGCCTTCGCCAATAGTTCGGCGACATGGCCGTTGAAGTCCGCCTTGACGGTGCGCAGCCGTTGCGGCTTGCCGCCGAATGCCTTGCTGCTGTGCACGTAGGCGTTGTAGTTGATTTGCACGAAGGGCTCGAGCGCGACCCCCAGCCTTTTACAGTAGCTCAGCATGCCGCGATGGTGATACGGCAGACGCCATGGACCCGGGTTGATATACAGCTCCGGGTCGAAGCGGCACTCCTGTGTCTCCCCGCCCAATTCTGTGTAGCGATCACCGCCGCGCAGCGTCCAGTTGCGGCCGCCGGCGCGCGCGTTGTACTCGAGCACGCTCACCTTGTAGCCGGCGTTGCGCAATTCGTACGCCGCGACGAGACCGGCGATGCCTGCGCCAAGCACGAGCACCGAGGTCCCTTTCGGAGCGGCACTCAAGCGGATCGGACCCTCGAATTTCGACTCGGCTGCAAACCCGAGACTGTGCATGGCCTGGTACATCGCAGTACCGCCGGCGCTCAAGCCGATCATCGTCAACAGTCGCCGCCGCGAAATCCCCGGTTTGGATTGTTCCGTCATATTATTCGCCTCATGGAGGGATGCCGCGCAGAATAGCTCATTGCTCGCGCGCCAGGTCGTTTCTGACGACGCTGCCGCCCGATCAGGTCGATGAATTTTCCCGCCGGGAGGCGATTGCGCGAATACGGCGGGTACCGCAGCGAGCACGGGTTCGCACCGGCCGCGCAACCGCAGACTAAAATTCCCAAAGCCGACTCAAGGAGCGCAGCAGTGGCTTTCGAAATGACCAGACTGGTGGGCGCGGGCCGGGGCATGGACCGGTTCGGTGTGGCTCGCGACCGGTGATTCCGAGGTCACGGAAGTGCTTCGCGACAAGCTGGTGGCGGCGAGCTCGCGCGACACGATTCGCTCAATATACCGGACAGGAAAATTCAGCCGCCAGTTGCGCTCAACAGCGCGGCATCCAAGGGCAACCCGCAGGCTCGTGAACTCGCGACCTATTTTGTCGGTCAGGGCGTTGGAATGATCGACGGCGTCAAATCCGCAACCCGGGTGGTCCAGGATTTCAAGGAGGATTTTGACATCGTGGTGGGCATGTTTCTGCCAAGCACTCAGGATTTTGGGCATTGTCTCAAACGATCGATGAGCCAGCGGCCGGCGGGTCCCGGCGGCTTTGCGGTGAGATAGACAGCCGACATCGCCATGATCAAGCCCTCGGCCGGCAAGTCTTCGATCGCCAACATCGCGAGGCGCCCCTCGTGAAGATCTTGTTTCACCGCATGCAACGGCATGCCGCCCCAGCCCAACCCTTTGAGCAAGAATGCATGTTTCGCAAACAAGTCACCGAGCCGCCAAGTGAGCGGCGACATCACGCCGAATTCGCGACCCGCCGACAATTCCGACCGGTCGGTGAGCACGAGTTGCACGTGCTTGGCGAGTTCTGTTTTTGAGACGATGCCCTTGATGGCAGCCAGCGGGTGATCGCGCGCTGCCACCATGACCATGGCCACGCCTTCGAGCCGCTCGGCGGACATGGAAGGCGGCATCAGCGGCAGCGAACCCACCACTCCTAAGCTGCAACGGCCATCGAGCACCGGCGTGAATGCACCGCCCAGTGCCTCGACATACAGACGCAATGGCGTGCGCGGAAAGCGGAGCCTGAAATCTTTGGCCGATTCCGTGATCGCCTCGATGGGAAACATCACGTCCACCACCGCGGAGAGTTCCGATTCGAGTCCTCCCGCAATTCCCTTGGCCCGCGCCTTGAGAAGATCAACGTTCGCGATGATGGTGCGGGCATCGGCGAGCAAAAGAACACCGGCGTCCGTCAATTTCGGGTAGCGCGCAGATCGATCGAAGAGTGTTACGCCGACTTGTGCTTCCAGGTTACTGACCAGCTCGCTGACCGCGGACTGCGCCCGGCGCAATCTGCGCGCGCCCGCAGAAAAACTGCCCTCGTCCACGGCGGCAATGAAAGCTCGCAGCTGATCGAGTGAAACGCCGTCGAGCATGTCGCATCCTATCACTTTTACCGATGGGACGTATCGCAATATAACGGCTTCTCATGGGAGATGAATGCGCGCAGCCTAGGGACATTCGGACTGTTTCAACCACGCAATCTTCGGGTGGCACATGCAATTACTTCATCTGGATTCCAGCGTTCTCGGCAGCAATTCCGTCAGCAGGACATTATCCGCTGAGATCGTGGCGCGTCAGGTCGCCCTGCATCCGGGCATCCGCGTCGTGCATCGTGATGTGGCGGCGGATACGGCACTGCATTTGTCAGCCGCGCACCTGGCGGCATGGCAGGGCGGCGCCGTCGAGGACGCCGAGTTGGGCGCAGACCTTGCGAAGGGCAACGCCTATCTGGACGAGCTGTTCGCCGCGGATATCATCGTCATCGGCGCACCGATGTATAACTTTTCGATTCCCTCCCAGCTCAAGGCTTGGATCGATCGCATCGTCGTTGCCGGCAAAACGTTCCGTTATGGCCCCCAAGGAGTGGAGAGCTTATTGCCCAAAGACAAAAAGGTTTTTATTGCGTCATCGCGGGGCGGCGTCTATACGGGCGGCACGCCGGCGGCGGCCCTCGAGCATCATGAGAGCTACCTCACCGGCGTGTTGGCGTTCATCGGCTTGACCGACGTGACCATCGTACGAGCTGAAGGCACTGCACTCGGAGCCGCCGCCAAAGAGGCTGCCATCACGCAGGCGCGTGATGACATCGCGGCGATGGCGGCGTAACGGGCGGCGAGCCTTTTGGCCGAGTCAACCCAAGCGGACGAGCGCGTCCTTATTGAGTACGGGTAAGCCCAGCCGCGCTTCGTGCATGGCGGCCAAATCGCGATCATCATGCTGCCAGGGGTGAAAGCGGGGTCGGAAAAATGACAGCCACGCCGGAAAGACTTGGCGCAGCAGACCTGGATAAATCGCCAGATACCAGAAAATACGCAGGCCCGCGCGGGGTCCGCCGACTCCGTCCTGCCGGAGAAATTCCCGCATGGCGCGCACCCGGCCGCGTACGAAGTTATAGCTGATATTCAGCATCACCAGCGAGCGAAACTTCCAGCGTTCATAGCCTGCGAGCCTCTCAGTGGCGGCGAGAAAAGTATCGAAGGCAACACCCTTGTGTTCGATTTCCTCGATCGCGTGCCATTTCCACAGCCGCGCGACATCCGGCGACGCGTCTTTGAAATGACGCTCGTACTTCAAGCACGCATGCGCAATGATTGCCGTGAAGTGCTCCAGTGCGACGGTGGTGACGAGACCGAAGATCGGAGGCTTGCTTTTTAGGTCCGTCAATCTGGCATCGAGATCTGCGTGCATCGGAGCCACGTCGTAGCCGGATTGCTCCACTTGGTCGTTCAAATGCCCATGCTCGCGGCTGTGCGCAGCCTCCTGCTTGATGAATGCGTCGATTTGCGCCTGTTGCCGCTGGGGCACCGTGTCCCGAAAATTGCGCACGCTTTCGATGAAAAATGCCTCGCCCTTGGGAAACGTGAGCGACAGGCTGTTGTAAAACGCCGTGGCGACGGGATTGCCGCCGTTCCACCAGCGTTCGGCGGAGCGTCCGCGCGCGAACATCAGATTGCGCGGCTGGATGCTTAAGTCCGTGGGAGTTGGAGAAGCATGTTCCATGGCAGCCTCGATCCGCAGCGTAGAAAAGCCGTTAAATTAGCTTCTATTTATGTGTACGTCAATAGTATATTGATGCAACCATAAATTATCTCTCTCGCAACGCAGCAAGTGCCTGGGCAAAATAATCTCGCCGCTGTGCCGTGCCGGCACCGAGGACGCTGCCGAGCAGCGGTCCTACCGACGACTCGGCATAAGCTGCAAACGCTAGGATCAGTGCAATGCGCGCGATGCGTTTTGAATCGGCCTTGGAGCGCGGACGCGCACGGCTGGCGATGAACTCAGCGAGCATCCGATTCACCGGCTCCAGCCTCGGGGTTTCTCCCGAGCGGACCAACCACCCTAGAACCCTACCTAGGCCGTTCTGGCTGAAGAGATCGAATACACGTACCACCACGGCACGGTAATCATGCTCGAGGTTGCCCATTTCCACATCAACGGTCTGCAGTCCGGTCAGCAGCTCGCGCACCAAATCCTCGGCGATGGCCGCATGCAGACCGGCAGCCGACCCGAAATGATGGCTCAAATTGGGATAGGTCACGCCGGCCGCGTCGGCTACCGCGCGCATGGTGAGAACCTCGTCTGACCCCTCGACAATCAGTCGCCGCGCCGCAGCCAGTGCTTGGACACGCATGTCGGAAGCCGCGCGCCGAATACGCCGTGGGGCACCGGCGCTTGCAGATTTCTTCTTCACTTCCGCGAAGTCTGCGCGATGCTTACAATCGTAGCAACCGCAACACGGGCGTTGTGGTGTGTGCGGGCTCGGTTGCCGATTGGCCTCCGCCGTGTCTAAATAGTCCAATGGCTCGATCGGCAATTCTTGTGTGCGGGATTGCGGCGTTACTGGCGCTGTCAAGCTGCCAAACGCCGAGCGGGACACAAAATGCCGCGCAGAAAGCCCCGGTCCCGCAGATGGCGCCTGCTCCCACGCCGCAGCCAACCACGCCCGCAGCGCCGGCAACCGTGCATCCCACGCCGCCAACACCTCCCCCGGCGCCGTCGCCGCCGCCTGCTACTTCTGCTGCGTCGACGGCGGCGCCTGCCGCTCGCCCGGCAACCAAACCAAACACGGCCGCTGCAAGCACAAACGCTGCCGCTAAAAAAGCGCCTTCGCCGCCCGCCGGATCACAGCCGAAAGCGCAATCAGCGGCGGCAGCGGCCGCCGCGCCAACACCTTCATCGCTCGATCTGAATTCTCTCGAGCAGAGGCTAAAAGACACGCGCGCAATCGGCCTCTTTACGAAATTGTCATTGAAGAATCAAGTGGACGACTTGCTCGATGAGTTCCGTGAGTTTCACAAGGGCGGCGCCAAGACGCCCGCATCCGAACTGCGGCAGAAATACGACTTATTGATTATCAAAGTGCTGTCGCTCCTGCAGAATGGCGATCCGCAGCTCGCGTCGGCGATTGCAGCTTCGCGAGAGACAATCTGGGGAATTCTGATGGATCCTCAAAAGTTCGCCAACATCTGACATTCAAGGAGCTACCGTGAGCACGCGCATATGCAGATTGGTTTTCACAGCCCTGTCGCTGGGCGCGGCGTCCTCGGCCGTGGCAGACGCATCCAACGGCAAGGACTTGCAGGCCACCATCGTCCTCAACGGCCATCCGTGCGATCAGGTCGTCGACAGCAAGCGCAATGCCGACAGCGACTACACGGCGACTTGCAAGGACGGCAACCGCTATCGAGTCTTTGTGGATCCCAAGGGCCGAGTGGTCGTTCAGAAGTTATAACGCCGTCTTGAACAAAAAAATTGCACCGCGGGATTTTCGAAACGCCTTTGTCGCCGTCATGGATTCCGACCGCGAAGGCTTTCGCGAGGCCCTGAGCTTTGAGACCAAGTCTTACAACTACTACATGCGCTCGACGATTTATCCGAAAATCGCGCGGCATCTCGGCCTGCAATCCTGGAATAAGGAGTACTACACGCTGGATGGCATGCTTTACGAGGAACGTGGCATCGACAACACCGGCAAGTACGCCTCGTATGCGAACTGGGTTTCCGTCGCCATAGAGCACGAGAATGACGCTTCACAAGCGCACGAAACCATGAACAAGCTTCAGCTGTTCAATGCGCCGCTAAAAGTATTGATCACCTACGTGCAGCTGGGCCAGGCCACCGACTCGCTGCTGCGCAAGTACGAGAACATCATCAAGGCCTCCGACGTATTCAATGACGTCGCCACCCTGCGCCAGCAACTCGTAATCCTTGGGACGCCGAAAGCGCTCGCGGAATGGCGGTTCTACGCCTACGAGAATGAGGGCTTCGTATTGATGCTGCCGACTTGATTTGGCTGCCGCTTTTACTGCGGCTGACGCGCGGCACTCTCTTCAAGTTTTTGGAGTTCCAATTGGCTTTGCCCGATTCCGGCTGCGGGCACCTCTTCTCCGGCCCGATCGGCGATTGCCGGCCAACTCATCGCGACGCGTTCGGCGGCGTGCTCATCGGCACCCGCGTAAATACCGCGGGTTAGGGTAATGTGGGCCTGCTCATAACTGCCTCCGCCTGCGCACAGAATGGTGCGGCTCGGCGCATCGTCGCTCACCAAAGCGAGCACGCCCGGACTGACCGCGGATGCCGGCAGCAAGCGCAACGTTTCTTCGGACATCAGCCCATCCAACATCCGCGTTCCCGCCGATGGGGCAATGCAATTGACGCGAATATTGTATTTCGCGCCTTCCAACGCCAGCGTCTGCATCAGGCCGACGAGAGCGAGCTTGGCTGCGCCGTAGTTGGATTGCCCGAAATTGCCGTACAGACCCGACGAAGAAGTCGTCATGACGATGCGGCCATAGGAGTGCTCCTTCATATGGTCCCAGACAGCCTTGGTGCAGTGAACGGAACCCATGAGATGAACGTCTACGACGCTGCGAAAATCCTCGAGACTCATTTTGGAGAAGGACTTATCGCGCAATATGCCGGCGTTGTTGACGAGAATGTCGACCTTGCCCCATTGGATCAACGCCTGCTGGATCATCGCCTGCACCGCGGCGAAGTCCGTGACCGACGAAGCATTTGCGATCGCCTCGCCGCCGGCGGTGCGGATCTCATTCACGACGGCCTCCGCGGCGGCAGATGATCCGCCGATGCCGCCAACCGAGCCGCCGACGTCGTTGACCACGACCTTGGCGCCGCGTCGCGCGAGCAGCAGTGCATGTTGGCGGCCCAGGCCGCCGCCGGCCCCTGTCACTACAGCGACCCTTCCGGATAAATCGATTGTCATGCGGATCTCTTTTGACAAAGATTTAAATTTATCACCAGTTGGCCTTTGGCTATTGTTCCACCCAAAATTTTGTCTCTTCGGCGTCGAGTACAAAATGCCCCGAGACGATGCGGTTGATCCAGCGGGCAGTCTGGAGCACGCCTCCGAAGCAGAAAAAGTGAGGCGCGACGACGCGCGCCGGACTTGGGAGCTGCATCAGCCGCATGACGTGCTGCTCCGGAGTCGTGGCGAGCTCGGCGATCGTGCTGATGGCGCTCAGGTTGCGCATCACAGTGCGCAACGATGCGCCGATTCCACAGCGCATCGCAAACTTGATGAGCTTCGAGAGCGGAACGGGTCCGGCAATTCCTGCGAGGATCGGCAGGTGCACTTCGTGGCGAACCAATTCGGGTTCCCAGTCCCGCAGCGCGTTGCTGTTGAAACCAAACTGCGTGACGATGAACATCGCCAAGCCGGTGCGATCGGCAAACGCCTGTTTGGCCTTGAGTGCATTCCAGAGCAGCGACTGCCCCAGGCCCCTTTGACCTTCCGGATATCCGGCCACGCCGATTCTCTTGATGGCGGATTTCTCGATCAGTCCCGAAGCAAGGACATCCAGGGTGCTTTCAAATTCCCCCACGGGGTGCTCGGTGTCGCCGGCCACCAGCAGCACCTGCTCGACGCCGTGTGCGGTGAGTTCGGCGAGCGCAGTGCGCAGAGTTTCGGGGTAGTTGATGCGCCGCGCGACTATATGGGGCGTGGCCTGAAAACCCGCCGCTTGCACGGCCAAAGCGGTCTTGACGACCTGCGCCAGCGTGGCGCTCGGAACATGCGAGACGTAAACCGTGCTGCCTCGAGGCAGAAGATCGCGCAGCGGCGGCAAGTGGTTTTGTTCCGACGAGGTGATCTCGACGGAGGCCTTCCCCATGAAGGCGATGAGGCGTTCTTTCAGGAGAGTCGAGTGCGCAGGCAAAGACTTCACGGCTGCGCGCTCGGACGCGGCTCAGTTTGATTGGCGGCCCGCGCCCGCAACCATCTGCGTGGTGATGCGTGTCACGTGTTCTCCCTGATAGCGGCACATTTCAAGCTCCAGCTTCGTGGGCATTCGCGCTTCGCTGCCGGCACCGGTCACGCAGCTCGCGCCATAGGGAGTTCCGCCGGTGATCTCGCGCATCGTTGCAAGATCCTTAAATGTGTAGGGCAATCCCACGATGATCATCCCGTGATGAAGCAAGGTGCTATGAAACGAGGTGATCGTGGTCTCCTGCCCTCCGTGCTGGCTGGCGGTGCTGCAAAAGACACTGCCGGTTTTGCCGACGAGCGCACCTCGTCCCCACAGCGGGCCGGTCTGATCGAGGAAATTGCGCATTTGCCCGGCCATGTTTCCAAAGCGAGTCGGCGTTCCGAAGATGATGGCATCGTACTGCTCGAGCTCGTCCGGCGTCGCGATCGGCGCCGCTTGATCAAGTTTGAATCCGGAGGCTCGGGCGACATCAAGCGGGCACGATTCCGGTACGCGCTTCACGATGACTTGCGTGTTCGCGATCCGGGCCGCGCCCTCCGCTTGCGCATAGGACATCGCTTCGATGTGCCCGTAGCTGCTGTAGTAAACAACGAGAACCTTTGCCATGTCGGCTCCTTCGAATTCGCATAGCGAAATATTTTTCGCTTTCAGGCTACGTCTTGCCCGTGGCAGCGTCAAGCCATGCATGGAATCTTACGTTTGGGCGCTGAGCGACAGCCAGGGCACCACGGCGAGATCGCTCGAAATCTGACGGCTGACCTGCTGCAGCATGGCGAGCCGCTCGCGGATCATTTTTGTCTTGGTGGTGCGCCGGGAATGGCTCGATGAGTTGAGCGCCGCGACCACTCTTCCGCTCTGGTCGAACACGGGAACCGCCAGCGCGATGACGCCGTAGGCCAGTTCGTCCTCGACCGCAGAATAGCCGCAGCGGCGGCATTCCTCGATCAGCGCGCGCAACTTCGAAGCGTCGGTCACCGTGCGCTCGGTGAGGGCCTCAAGATTCGCATTCGCGAAGTAGCGCTGCAGCCGCTCACCGCTGACGCCCGCGAGCAGGATGCGTCCCGTGGAGGTCGCATGCGCCGGAAAGCGGCTGCCGACGTGCGCTTCCAAGCGCAATAGCGTGCGCACCGAGGTACGGGCAACGTAGACAATCTCGACACCGTCCAACACGCACAGCGCGGCAGAATCCGAGGTGCAACGCGCCAGTTCCTCGAGATGATTCTTGGTGAGCTGCTCGATGTTCATCGACTCCAGATACGCCGCTCCGAGCTCGAGCACCTTTGGCCGGAGCAGGAATTCGCGGCCGCTGCGGGTGATGTAACCCAGTTCCTCCAGGGTGAGCAGGCAGCGGCGAGCCGTTGCAGCCGGAATCCGGGCGCTGCGTGCGACGGCGCTCAGGCTCAAGGCTGCGTGATCGCGTGAGAAGGCGCGAATCACAGCGAGGCCCTTGGCGAGCCCTCCCATGGCTTCGCGGCGCGGCGGCGATGTTTTGCGAGACGGCACGGCTTTCAGTCTATTTCGATATCCGAAATCCCGAAAGGGGTGAATGAGGTGCGCTTGACGATTCATCGGCCTGAAGTTCAGTATGGTTTCGTATATCGACGCTATTTTCGATATGCGAAAAAAAGGGAGAAATTCTTGAAGATCGGGCGACAGGACCGGCGCAGCTCGGCGATTTCAACCTCGAACGAGGAGACCATCGTGGTCCGCGGCCGGGATCTGGCTCATGACTTGATCGGTTCAATCAGCTTCACCGAACACTTCTGGTTGCTCGTGACGGGATCGGTTCCCACGGCAGCTCAGCGCCGCGTGCTCGATGCCACGCTGGTCGCGATTGCCGAACACGGTATGGTGCCGAGCGTGCAGGCATCGCGAATGACTTTCGCGGCCGCACCTGAAGCCTTGCAAGGCGCGGTTGCGGCGGGAATCCTCGGTTGCGGTTCCGTCATCCTGGGCTCATCCGAAGGGGCGGGCAGATTATTTGCGGCCATTGCAGAGCGGACCGACAGCGGCGTCAGCATCGCCCAAGCGGCACAGACCATCATCCTCGCATATCGTAGTGAAAAGCGCGCGATTCCAGGATACGGACACCCTCTGCATAAGCACATGGACCCGCGCGTTCAGCGGCTATTCGAAGTCGCGGGCGAGGTCGGCGGTGCAGGCAGACACGTGCAAATCGCACGTCACGTCGAGGTCCTGTTGCCTGACTTGGTGGGGAAACGGCTGGCCTTGAACGTGTCGGGCGCGATTCCCGCCGTGCTGCTCGATGCGGGTTATCCGCTCGAGGCGCTCAAGGGCATTCCCATCTTGGCGCGCACCGCCGGGCTGATTGCACATCTTCTCGAGGAACAACAACACGGCATTGGTTTCGTCATGTCGAACGCCGCTGCCGAGGCAATCGCCTATGACGGCGAGGTGCCCGCGGGATTCAAACCATGAGCAGGCAACCCGCACTGTCAGGAATCCGCGTTCTCGAACAGGGAACCTTTATCACCGGACCGTGCGCCGGGATGATGCTCGCAGATCTCGGCGCCGACGTGATCAAGATCGAGAGCCCCGAGGGCGACCCATATCGTGCTTACCAGGGCGGCCAATATTCGCCGCATTTCCAGGCCTACAACCGCAACAAGCGCAGCCTGGCGTTGGACATGAAGCTCAAGAGCGACTGCGCACTCTTCGAGCGGCTCGCAAGCGAAGCGGACGTCTACATTCAAAACTTTCGGCCGGGTACGGCCGAGCGTCTGGGGGCCGGCGTCGCGCGGCTGCAAGGCGCCAATCCACGCCTGGTGTACTGCTCCATCAGCGGGTTCGGATCCAGCGGTCCTTATTACGATCGGCCGAGCTATGACTCCGTGGCGCAAGCCCTGAGCGGGTTTTTAAGCGTGGTCGTCGACAACCGGCGGCCCCAGTTCTTGGGGCCTGCACTGGCCGATGCGATCACCGGCATGTACGCCTCGCAGGGCATTCTCGCTGCGCTGGTGCAGCGCGGCCGCAGCGGCCGCGGCGCGCATGTCGAAGTCTCGATGCTCGAAGCGATGGCGCATTTTGCGATCGAGCCGTTTGCCGCCTTTTTTGCGCTCGGCGAAACGCCGACCTCCGCGGACCGGCCGCGCCTCGCCCAGGCCTACATATTACGCACCGCGGATCAACGCCTCATTGCCATTCACCTGTCTTCGCTCGAGAAGTTCTGGAAGGGATTGGTCGCTGCGCTGGACGCGCCGGAACTCGAGGAAGACCCGAGATTCAATCCGCGCGAGCGGCGCATTGCCGAATACGAAACTTTGCGCGTCGAACTGGATAACCGATTTTCGCGCAAGCCGCTCCAGCATTGGATTGCGCGCCTGCAGGCCGAAGACGTACCCTACGCGCCCGTTAATCTTCTCGACGATGTGGTACGCGACCCGCAGGTTGAGCACTTGGGAATTGTCGTTCCGATCGACTCACCGCACACTGCCACCCGCGCGGTTCGCCCCGCCGCGCAGTTCGACGGTACGCGCGCGTCGTCCGTGAGCGCCGCGCCGCTGCTGAATCAACACGGCGATGACATCCGCGCGGCATTGAGCAACAGCGCCTCCTGGCCGGAATCGGCTGGTCGCGCCGCGGCAGGAAGCGCGTGATGCTGCTTCCAACGACACTGGTCGGCAGCTATCCACAGCCAGAATGGCTGATCGATCGTCAGCGCCTCGCCGGCCGCTTTCCGCCTCGGGTTCGGGCCCGCGAGCTCTGGCGCGTGCCTGAACCCTATCTGGCGGAGGCACAAGACGACGCGACGCTGATGGCCATCAAGGCACAAGAAGAAGCGGGCCTCGACATCATCACCGACGGCGAAATCCGGCGCGAGAGTTATTCAAACCGATTTGCGACCGCGCTCGACGGCATCGACCTCGATAATCCGGGCACCGCACTCGACCGAAGCGGACATCCAAATCCCGTGCCGCGGGTGGTCGGCAACATTCGCCGGCGTCATGCGGTGGGCGTGCGCGACCTTGCATTTTTGCGCAGCCATACTTCGAGGCGCGTGAAGGTGACGGTGCCCGGACCGTTCACGATGGCCCAGCAGGCGCAGATCGACCATTACGGGGGCAGCCGTGAACTCGCCGCCATGGATTACGCGGGCGCTTTGAATGAGGAAATTCGCGATCTGTTCGATGCCGGCGCCGACGTCGTGCAAATCGATGAGCCCTACATGCAGGCGCGTCCGGAGGAGGCGCGCACGTTCGGCTTGGCGGCGCTCAATCGGGCGCTGGAAAACGTCGCGGGTACCACTGCGGTGCACATTTGTTTCGGATATGCGGCCATCATCCATGTTCGGCCGTCCGGCTATTCGTTCCTGCCCGAACTGGCCGACTGCCGCTGCGCGCAGGTGTCGATCGAGACAGCGCAGTCAAGACTTGACTGCGCCGTACTCGAGCAGTTGCCAGGGAAGAAGATCATCTTGGGCGTCATCGACTTGTCGGACCCGAGCGTCGAGTCCCCGGAAACCGTGGCGAACCGAATTCGCCGCGCGCTGCCCTATGTAGACCCGGAGAATCTTGTGATCGCGCCGGATTGCGGCATGAAATATCTGCCGCGCCAATCGGCGTTTGAAAAGCTGCAAGCGATGGTAGCCGGCGCGCAAATGGTGCGCGCGCAACTGATAACGGAGAAGGCTAGTTCGAGCCTCGAATAACGAAGGGGGATTTCACATGTTCACTGTTATGCGCCGAATTCTGCCGATTCTGGCGGCAGCGTTGGGAATCATCGTCATTGCCGAGCCGGTGTGGGCGCAAAGCGCGCCGACTCAGGCGCTCGAGGAAATCGTGGTCACGGCGCGCAAGCGCAACGAGAACTTCCAAGACGTACCGATGTCGGTGGATGTATTCACCTCGCAGCAAATTGCGGCGGCGGGAATCGAAACCCCGCGCGACTTCATTGCCATGGTGCCGAACATGACCCTGGTGGAGACGCAAAACATCGGCAACTCCTTCATCACGATCCGCGGCATCTCGCAGGCGCGCAACAGCGAGCCGTCGGTCGCCGTGCTGGTCGATGGCGTGCTGGAGACCAATCCGTACGAATTCACCCAATCGCTGTATGACATTCGCCAGATCGAAGTCCTGAAGGGGCCGCAGGGCGCCTTGTACGGACGCGACGCCATCGGCGGTGCGATCATCATTCATACCGCGGATCCCTCCGATAAGTTTGAGGCGAGCACCAGGCTCGGCATCGGCAATGGGCTGGCTGAGAAAGCGGCGCTGAATTTGAGCGGCCCGCTCGACGCGGCGGGGACGTTGAAGTACCGAGCTTCGTTCAACTACTACAATACCGCCGGCTATCTCGAGAATGAGTATCTCGACCGTAAGGCCGACCCATATCGCGACTACTCGGGACGGGTGCGGTTCCTGTGGACGCCGGCGGACAGCTTCAGTGCGGACTTAAGGTTCATGTACGACAAGGCGGAGACGACCGCCTATTACTTCGTCATTCCGCGCAGCGACGAGACGAATCCATTCGCCGATTTCACCACGCCTGGAAACGCCAACGACACCGGCTCACCGATCCAGAACAATAACTTGGGCACCGACAACCGCGACATTCTGGATGTCGCGCTCAAACTCGACTACAACCTGGCGTATGGAACAATTACTTCGATCACGGACTTCAACCACACCAAGGAAATCGACACCGGCGACGCTTACGATTTCCGCCCTGTTACGACGTCGGACAACTACGCGCTGACCTCATTTGTTGGCCCGATACCGACGCCGGCCCAGGGCGGCCCATTCGACGAGAGCCAGAGCCAGTTCATCGATGTGAAGACCATCAGCCAGGAACTACGCTTCACTTCCCCGGTGGTAAATGGCTTCTCGTGGATCGCCGGAGCCTATTTCGTGCATACCAAGCGCTTCATCTCTACCGGCAATCTGGCGGACCGAGGCGACGGCGTGCCGGCGGTCTTCTACACCCCGATCGTCGATCCGACGAATCCCTTCGCGACCAACAGCAACCAGACTTTCCTATCGGACGGCCAGGACAACAATGCCTGGGCGGTATTCGGCGATGCGACCTACGAGTTCAACAAGCAGTGGGAACTCGATGTCGCATTGCGCTACGACCAGGACCAACGCCAGAACACGACGGACACGCCGGCGCAGTTCTTGCCCAGCACCTCCGCAGTCACCGGAGAAGTCCGCAAGGCGACTTTCAGCGCCACGCAGCCCAAGGCCACTTTGCGCTTCAAGCCCACCGATGATTGGACCTTCTACGGCGGTTGGAGCCGTGGATTTCGCAGCGGCGGCTTCAACCAGACCGGCGTGGGCGATGTCGCGCGTGCGAACGCCGTGCTCGGCGTAAACGATCTATTCGAAGCGGAAATTGCCGACACCTATGAAGTGGGATTCAAGAGCCAGTTTCTGGATCGGCGTCTGACCTTGGATGGAGATGTGTTCCATACCCAATCGAAGAACGGCTACTTCTTCGTGTTCATCGCCGCGGACTCGACCCAGAACTTGGGCAATTTGAGCGCCACCTACAAAGGCGCCGAACTCTCGCTCACCGCGCACCCAACCGATCAATTCGACCTTTACGCCGGCGTCGGCTTCACGGACAGCCGCATCACGGCCATGGCCGATCCCACCGTCATCGGCAATCAGGCGCCGCTGGTGTCGAGGAATACGTTCAATGCGGGTGCGCAGTACAAGCAGCCGTTAGGCGATGGGCTCTTGGGCACGGTGCGCTTGGACTATAACGAGATCGGCCGCACCTGGTGGGAACCGTACAACATCACCTCGCGCGACCCGGTCTCGCTGGTCGATCTGCGCCTGGGCTTGCAGGGCCAGAAATGGACGGTCACAGCTTGGTCCAAAAACCTGACCAACACGATCTACAATGCTGAGTTCTCGCCGGGCAACGTCGGGGGTGCCGGCTTTCTCTGGCGGGCGCTGCCGCGCCGCTATGGCGTCGATCTGGACTACAAGTTTTGATTCGGAGGTGATCTTATGGCTACGACATCCACGTTGCCGTCCCGGCTTCATCACACGGCGTATGTCACGCGCGACTTGGAGGCGACGCGTAAATTCTATGAAGATCTGATCGGCCTGCCGCTGGTTGCCACGTGGTGCGAGATCGACGAGTTGTTCGGTGCCGAACGCGTCTACTGCCACCTGTTTTTTGCCTTGGGCGACGGCGGCGCGCTGGCGTTCTTCAAGTTTGCCAAGAGGGAGGACGAGGAATTGTTCGGACCGAAGATGCCCCCCTCGCCGTTTCATCATATTGCGCTCAACGTGGACAAAGTCACGCAGCAGGGGATCGAGAACCGTCTGGCGGCGGCAGGCTATAAGGAGCCGCAGACCTTCGTGCTCGAGCATGGCTACTGCCGCTCGGTCTATGTGACCGATCCCAATGGGCTGATCTTGGAATTCACGCTCGATCATCCCAAGGCTAGCGAGATCAACCGTCACCGGCTGGCGAACGCGCATGCCGACTTGAAGCGCTGGATGGCGGGCGATCACACCTCCAACAACACCTATCGGTAGCGATCGCGCCGTTCATGAAGCACAGCGTCGACCGTATTCTTACCACGCACGTCGGCAGCCTGCCCCGCAGCCAGGCGGTAACCGATGTGTTGTTCGCGCGCGAGCGCAACGAGGCGAGCGATGTGCCGGCCGCCGCGGCCGTCATCACCGAAGCCGTCGCGGAAGTGGTGCGCCGGCAGGTTGCGGTGGGCATTGATGTCGCCAGCGACGGCGAAATGAGCAAGATCAGCTATGCGACCTACATCGCCGAGCGCTTGGCGGGATTCGGCGGCGATACGCCGCGAGAACCGGGTCAGGACCTGATCGAGTTTCCGGGACTGCTGAGAAAATTGGCCGATCGAGGCTCGACCGCAAAATACCGCCGGCCGCGCTGTATCGGTGAGATCAGCGTGAAAAATCTCGAGCCGCTGCAGGCAGACCTTGAAAATCTGCAGGCGGCGGTTGCCGCGGCGCACCCGGCCGAGGCCTTCATGAACGCAGCCTCGCCGGGGGTGGTGGCGCTGTTCCAACCCAACGATTTCTATTCTTCTCAAGATGAGTATTTGGCGGCACTGGCCGAGGCGTTGCGCATAGAGTACGAAGCGATCGTGCAGGCGGGCATCCTGCTGCAAATCGATGCGCCGGATCTCGCGATGGGACGCCATACCATGTACCGCGAGCGCTCGCTGGAGGAGTTCGATGTGCTCGCGGCGCGGCACATTGAGGTCTTGAATCAGGCTTTGAGAAACGTGCCTGCCGACCGGGTGCGCATGCATGTGTGCTGGGGCAACTATGAGGGACCGCACCATCACGACGTGCCCATGGAGCGGCTGCTGCCGATCGTGCTCAAGGCGAAGCCGCAAGGTTTGCTCTTCGAGGCGGCGAATCCGCGCCACGCGCACGAGTGGACCGTATTCGAGGACCTGAAAGTCCCGGACGACAAGGTGTTGATCCCGGGAATTCTCGCCACCACGACGAACTACATCGAGCATCCCTTGTTGGTTGCCGAGCGCATCGAGCGCTTCGCACACATTGTCGGTCGCGAGCGGGTGATTGCGGGTACCGACTGCGGGTTTGGGACCTTTGCGGGATTTGGGCCGGTCGAGCCGGACATCGCGTATTTGAAACTACAATCCCTGGCTCAAGGGGCGCAAATCGCCTCGGAGCGTCTGTGGCGTTGAGCGCCGACATGCAGGGGAGCACGGGCAGGGCGGCGGCCGCGACGCCGTTTCGCTTCTACGACAATCGCCAGAAGTACCTGGCCTTCGTCACAACCTGCAACGAGAAGTCCGCCATCGCGCGCCGCGCCGCACACGAGATGACCTTGCTGCACCCCACCCCGCCGGCGTTGCGCATCTTCGACGCCGGCATGGGCGACGGCACCGTGATCTCGCGCGTCATGCGCAGCACCCATCAACTATTTCCGACGGTGCCGTTGTTCGTCGTGGCCAAGGAGATCAGTCTCGAGGATGTGCGTCTTGGCTTGGAGAAACTGCCCGATCGACTGTTCGAGCACCCCGCCACCGTTTTCGTCGTGACCAACTTGAACTATGCCGAGGCGCCGCGGCTGATGCCGCGCGACGCGCATTTGGCGGCGGCGCTCAACTGGCAGGAAGTGCGGATGATGGGTTCAACGGCGCATGAATATGCCGAGCAGATTGAAGATCTGGCACCTGCGCTCGCCAACGGCTGGCAGACCACGCCGAGCCCCAAGACCGGCAACCCGCAGGTGGTGCGTCCCTCGGTGCTGGTCATTTATCGCGAGGACCATAAGTTTCTGCTCGATGCGGTAATCCCAAAGCCCGGACAGATCTTTGAGCATTACGACTTGGTGATCGCCTCGCAGCCTTGGCGGGCGCGAATGGGAGCCGAATTCAAGGTGCAAAAAGTGCTGGCGCCTTTGGCGCGCAGTCTTGCGCCGGGCGGCCGGCTGCTCGCCATTCAGTCGTACGGTCACGATCCGGGTTTGGAGATCATTCGGCAATTGTGGCCGGACGAGCGCCCTTTTCAGGTCGATCGTCATGAATTGCTGGCGACTCTGCGCCGTGAACTGGGACGCGATGCCCGCGATTTCAGTCTAACCGTACCGCCCGACGACAAGGCGGTGTTTCGTTACGAGATGCACACTCTGCCGTCGGAGATCGGTAATCGCATCGGCACCTCCACTCTGTTTGCCGCTTGGAACGCCGCCATCTATGTGAATCAGATCGAAGACGAAAGGCTCGATGAAGTGGTGCCGAGCGGCGCCTATCTCGCAGCCACCCAGACTGTGCTGCAGAAACACGGCGGCTTGTGGTTCAACGATGAGGCTTTCGTGGTCGCGCGACGGCGCAGCTAAGCCCACTCCTTAGGAGTTTCGCCATGAAGAGCTACACACCGCTGTCGGTGACCGAGGCCGTTCTCGAGCAAATGGACGGCACAGAAGATGTGCGGTTGAAAACCATACTACGGAGCGCGATCCGCCATCTGCATGACTTTGCGCGAGATGTGAACTTGACGCCGGCTGAGTGGCTGCAGGCAATCGAATTCCTGACGCGGGTCGGCAAGACCTGCACTGCAACGCGCCAGGAATTTATTTTGCTTTCCGACGCGGTGGGCTTGAGCACTCTCGTGAACACCCTGCACGATGCGACCGCGCTCGAGGATGCGACTTCCACCAGCCTGCTGGGGCCGTTCTTTCGAGAAGATGCGCCGCCGCTTCCCCTCGGCGAGCTGATCTCGAAGCGCGACAAATCCGAGCAAATCCTATTGTGGGGCACGGTGCGCAATGCCGCGGGAGAGGTGATCCCTGCCGCAAAGCTCATGATTTGGCAGACTTCGAGTTCCGGGGTCTACGATCTGCAAGAAGGCGACGGCAGCGCCATCGACTACCGCGGCACGTTCCGCGCCGATGCGAAGGGCAATTATCATCTGCGCACGGTGCGTCCGCTGGGCTACTTCATTCCGATGGACGGTCCGGTCGGCGATCTGGTGCGCGCGCAGCGGCGCGAGGGTTGCCGCCCGGCGCATATTCACTTTCTAATCAGCGCGCCGGGATTTCGGGAACTGGTCACCGCGCTCTACTTTCCCGATCGCTACCTCGAGACGGACGTGGTATTCGGAGCGGCGCCCCAGCTGGTCGTGAAAGAAAAAAGCAACGACCCAGAGGCACCGATCAAGGGACTCGCAAGCGTGCACTTCGATTTCACACTGGCCCGGGAAGGATCCGCGGATCTTGCGGGCGGGCGCGTGGGCGCGGACCCCACCAAGCTCGAGATTCATTAGCGTACCGCCGCGGGTTAGAATGGGCCTGACATGAGGCCCGATTGATCCACCCTACCCGCCCGCGCGAGCCCTCGCCTGCACGCGTCGCGGCGGTGGCCCTTTGTTTCGCCGGCCTCGCGGCCTGGGGATTGCCGCAAACTGCACTCAGTCGGACCGCGCCAAGCGTTGCCGCGCAACCCGACACGTCGCTCTCAAAGGAGGTCATGTGGATCAAGGCGAAAGGATTGCGCCTGAAGACGTCTATCTTTAGGAGCGCCAAGTTGAGCGACCACCCGGTGCTGGTTGTGGTGCTCCATGGCGATCTGCTCGGCGTGTGGTCGATTCCCAAGTCGACATACCACTACGCTTTCGCGCGACAAGCGGCCATGAAAATGGACAATTTGATCGTCGCGGCCATATTGCGCCCGGGTTATCGGGATAGCACCGGGCAGCAATCCGAAGGGGACCGCGGCGAGGCGACCGGCGACAATTACACTTCAGAGGTGGTCGATGCGATAGCGCAGGCAATGGACCAACTCAAGAAAACATTTCACCCCGCGCATACGGTATTGGCCGGTCATTCCGGCGGCGCGGCCATAATCGGCGATATTTTAGGCCGGTGGCCAGGCGCTGCGGATGCAGCGTTGATGGTTTCCTGTCCTTGCGATCTGGCGGCATGGCGTCATCACATGCAGCAAGTGCAAAATGGCAATGCGATTTGGTCAGTACCGGTGCACAGCCTGTCGCCGTTGGATCTCGCCGACAAGGTTTCGCCTTCCGTGCGTGTGCGATTGGTTGTCGGCGGCAATGATCCTCTGGCGCCGCCCGCCATGAGTCAGGGCTATGCTGATCGGCTTCGCAACCGTGGCGATGATGTTTCCGTTACCGTCCTACCCGGTCTCGAACATGAGATTCTGCTCGAACCCGCCACGCTCGGTGCACTGACCGCCTTGGTGAAGGGGCTGGAGACCCAGGTGCAACGATAGGCGCAGTGTACGAATTCGGTTTATGGACATTGCATGATCTTGACGCCGCCTTTCCTTAGCGCCTGAAGACTGCGATCGGATGTCTTCGGCGGTATCACCAAAAGACTGACCTCCTTGAGAGCGGCCACCACAAAGGCCGATGCCGCCATGAGCTTTTCGGAGGACGCGAGCACCACGGTCTCGGCGGCACGCTCGTGCAAAGCTCGCTTCACGGCCGCCTCTTCGGCATCCCCGGTGCTCAAGCCGGCCTCGGGGTGTACGCCCGTTACCCCCATGAAATACAGGTCGGCACGCAGTCGCGCAGCGGCATCGATTACCGACGCGCCCACGCCAACCATCGAGTGCCTAAACAGCCTCCCTCCCAAGACAATGATGTCGATGAGCGGATGCGCGGCGAGCTGCACGGCAACCGTCGGACTATGCGTCACGATGGTTGCGCGCAGCGCGGGGTCCAAGTGCCGCGCCACTTGCAGTGCGGTGGTTCCGCCATCGAGGATCACGACCTGGCCGTGCTCGATCATGCTCGCGCCGAACCGGCCCAACGCGATCTTTTCTTGCGGCGAGACGCTGTCACGAGCTTGCAAATCGCCGATGGCCGCCGATGCCGGCAGTGCGCCGCCATGCACGCGTTGTAGCTTGCCGGCCTGAGCCAGTTCACGCAGGTCGCGGCGGATCGTGTCCTCTGAGGTGTCGAATTCACGCGCCAGATCTTTGGCGATGAGCTGACCGTCGCGTGCCAGGCGCGACAGGATCAGCTTTTTCCGTTGCGTGGTTAACATTATTTGGCCGCCTGTCCGTGCCTCGCTTGCGATCTCATTGCCGGTGCCTTACTATGCACGTTATTGCACGATATTGCACTATTATACACGGGAAACGCCCGACGCCGATGGCTACAGACTCCCCTTCGCGCAAGCCCTTGCTGGCGGATCGCAACCTTGCGGATTCCGGCGCTCCGTGGCCGTCGCGAGCCCTGTTTTGACCGCCGCCGTGCAAATCCTGGAAGAGCGCGTTCTCTCCCATGACTGGTACCTGCTTAAAAAGACCAAGTTCAAATACCGGCGCCGCGACGGGCGCTGGCAGGAAATGGTGCGCGAGACTTACGATCGTGGCAACGGTGCAGTGCTGCTGCTGTTCAATTGCGCACGTGAATCAGTAGTCCTGACGCGCCAGTTTCGCTTTCCCGCCTACGTCAACGGTTGTGCCGATGGCCTGCTCATCGAGGCTTGCGCCGGGCTGCTGGATGGCGAGGATGCGCTGTCCTGCATACGCAGGGAAGCCGAGGAAGAGACCGGCTACACGGTTCGTTCGCCGCAAAAGGTATTCGAGGTCTATATGAGTCCCGGCTCGGTCACCGAAAAACTGCACTTTTTCGTGGCTGAATACGCGGATGGTGACCGGGCCGCCAACGGCGGCGGCGATAGCAGCGAGGGCGAAGATATTGAAGTCTTGGAGGTGCCGCTGGCGGACGCGCTTTACATGATCAAAACCGGTGCCATTCAGGACGGCAAGACGATTATGCTATTGCAACACGCCGCCCTAGTTGGCCTAGATCACTTGTGCGTGTGAACCTTGCGGGCTTATTTGGGTCAAGCCTTGGGCGAGCCTCAAAGATGGGTGAATTCTGGATATCCACGAGCGAAATGCTGCGGGCACGTCGCGGCCCGCCATCCTTTTCACAGTGATAGCGTTCCATCTGGCAACGCTAGCGGTGCTGCTGGCCACCACTCGAACGCTGAACTTAGCCGAGTTGCGAGAAAATCCCATTGAATTGATGTTCGTTCCTCGCAAGCCCCCGCAAGTGCTGGTCGAAAGAGCTCGCTCACCGCGCGTAAGCACGAATATCGCGGTGGCGCTCGCCCCTCCTGAGCTCAACTCATCCTCACAAAGCGGGCCCGCCTCCGCACCTGATGGAGCCGGCTCGGAAGTGAATTGGGCCGCAGAGGCACATCGTGCCGTAAGGGCATTCGAGATTCGCCGGGATCAGACCAAGAACAGCGCGCTATCCGTTTCGTCCACGTGGGACGAGCCAGGCGCGCGCGAACATCACGCCGGCGATAGATCCAAGACCGAGAACGGCGATTGGATCGTCTGGATCAATGCCGACTGCTACCAAATTGCCAGTTGGCGTTCGGGCGCGCCGGCGTCGGGTGCAATCTCACCCCGGACCATCTGCCGCGCGGATCGCCCGCCTCGGCCCTCGCCCTAGAATCCGGGCGGCCTGGATGCGGCGACGCCAAAGACCCGTTCCAACGCGAGGCCGATCCGGCCCAAAGTCCCTTCATCAAACAGCCGTCCGATCAGCGTCACGCCGTGCGGTACACGCCGCGGCGGATTGAATGTCGGCAGTGGATGTTGCGGATCCGGCGCCCAGTCGCTTCGCGCCTCGGATACTTCGACGAAGCCGGCGCGAATAGTCAGCGATGGGTGGCCTGTGAAGTTCGTGATCGTCAGCATTTCATCGCGAAGCGACGGCACCAGCAATAAATCGACTTGCGAAAATACCCGTGCCATTTCGATGGCGACCTTGCGCCGAAACCGGTCCGTTTGCACAAAGTCGACCGCGGATAAAAACCTTGACTGCCGGAAAATGTTCGGCCACGCATCGGGAACCTGCATCTTCAGCTGTCTAACGCCCCCGCTCAGCGTGAGATCCTCGAACGCCGCCGCAGCTTCCGCGAACAGAATCAGGTCCAAGGAATCGTATGGCCAATCGGGAATCGAAACTTCGACCAGTTCCAGATCGAGCTTCTTGGCCGCCTCGAGCGCGGCGCGATCCACTGCTGTGGCTTCCTTCATCCAAGCCGGAAAGTAACCGACCCGGAGTCCCTTGATAGGCGCACGCGCAACGTAGTCAAGATCGCTGGCCACGCTGTCCAAGTCGCCGGCATCCGCTCCGGAGATCGCCTGCAGCACCAGCATCGTATCTTCGACGCCGCGGGTCATCGGCCCCAGCTTGTCGAGCGACCAGCACAGCGTCATGGCACCGGTGCGAGGCACTCGGCCGAAAGTAGGCCGCAATCCGTTGACGCCGCAACGCATGCTGGGGGCCACGATGCTTCCGCCGGTCTCGCTGCCGATGGCGAATCCTACCAGTCCTGCCGCGGTGGAGGCGCCTGGCCCTGCGCTCGAGCCCGATGCGCCTTCCTCGAGAAGCCACGGATTCATCGTCTGCCCGCCGAACCAGACATCATTCAATGCCAGAGCGCCCAAGCTCAGTTTCGCAACCAGCACGGCGCCGGCGTCTTGCAGCCGCTGTACAACAACCGCGTTGGCTTTCGGCACGCGGTCTTTAAATGGCTCCGCGCCGTACGTGGTTCGAATGCCCGCCGTATCCAGCAGATCCTTCGAGCCCCAGGGAATGCCGTGCAGCGGTCCGCGGTATTTGCCCGCGGCGATCTCCGCATCGGCCTGCTTCGCCTGCGCGCGTGCCAAGTCCGCGGTCAAGGTGATGACGCATCTGAGCTTAGGGTCGAAGCGCTTCAAACGCTCGAGATAAATTTCAGTCAGCCGCTGGGAAGTCAGCTGCCGCGTTTCGATCCAGCGTGACAACTTCGCCACGGATGCGAAGGCGATATCCTCATCGCGCTTCGGCAGCGGCTCAGCATTTGATTCGCTGCGCACGAAGCGGTTGTGCAACTCGGGTTGTTTCACTCCCGGGAGGCGCGGATTCCAGTGCGAAGCAGGCGACACATTTTCCTCGAGCCGAACCTTTTTAGGCCCGGTGCGGCGCTCGTACAGCGGCGCCATCGCCGCCCGCCAGCTACCCGCAGCTTGCTTCAGTTCGCCCGCCCTCAGTTCAACGCGTGCGAGCTTTTCGGCCGCCGCAAAGGTCGACGCTGATACTTCCGGTCCCGCCGGGGGTGCAGTGGCGAAAGCAGAAGGCTCCCCAGGCGGGGCGCCCGACGGGGACGCTGGTACTTCCTGCATGCTCGCCGCTGCGTTGCGGCTTGCAGCAAGCGTCGCCAGCGCTCCGAGGGAAGCTTCGGCCAAGAACTGTCTACGCGATTTTTCCATTTTTGCTTTCTTTTGGCGTTTTCGATCCGAAAGATCGGCACCGATTGTAGCGGAATCGCGCTGTGAATACCGGGTATCATCCCCGGTCGGCAACGGTTGAGGATTCTTCGTGAGACAAATTATTCGAATGCCGGATGCGCCTAGTTCGCCCTTGTTCAGTCAGGCAATCAAGGTCGGCAATACCGTGTATGTGTCCGGCATGGCCGGCATCGACCCAACGAACAATCAGTTGGTGGGGACGACGATCCAGGAACAAACGCGACAGGCATTAGTCAATTGCCAGAACATATTGCGCGCTGCCGGCGCCACTCTCGAGGATGTCGTCGACGTCCAGGTGTTACTGTCTCGGCCAAATGACTTTGCGGGCCTAAACGAAGCGTACGCAAAGTTCTTCCCAAGCAATCCGCCGGCGCGGTCCGTTACCAAGCTGGGTGTTGAGCTACCCGGCCTGCTCGTGTCGATAAAGATGACGGCGGTGATGCGCGAACTTTGAATCCGTGCGCCGCCTAGACGACGCCGGGACGCGAAATGGGCGTCCGCCTATGGAAGCGCCGATACAGCCAAAATCCCAAAGCGATCAGAGACCCGCCTGGAAGAAGCAGTTCGATGGCCGCATAGGGCGCAACCGCCTTGAGCGCCGCGATGCTGCGAATCAGCCGGACGATGAACGCTTGCAACTACCTTTCTCCCGGTGGAACTGACAGCTAGATTGCGGCAGGCAGCCATGGGACAAATCCACTATCTAACGCTGTATTAAGGAAAACTTAAACCCAGGTGGGACGGCGCGCGGGTGGCCGAGAAGATTCAGGTCCTGCCGCCGGCCTCCGCCGCCCTCCGCCGCCCTCCGCCGTGCCACATCGCGCCACAATTGCCGCATGGCGCTGCCACAAACGAATGCAACACTCTTCCACGCGAGCCGGAATCATGCCGACAGTGGGAGCGACAGATCATGGCCAGTCGTCTAGAGGCGTTGCTTAAGTTCGTGCAACAGGCGCTCATCGAACCCCTCGGCCGACTGGCCGCTGCGACCGCACGGGCGCTTCGCGCACTGTTTGCCAAGGCGCTTCAGCGCCGAGGGCGCCTCATCATCGTTGTGCTGCTTGGACTTACCGCGTACGGCCTTTATGTACATCCGCCGATGGCGACCGTGCGTCGGGGTGAAGTGCTCGTGCGCACAAACGTGCTCGACGGCACCGCGAATGTTTACTCCGCGGGCACCGTGCTGATGTTGCCGGGCATCCATCAGATACGCCGCTACTCGACACGCGATCAGGTGTATCGCCCGCTCGAGAGTTCGAGCGCGACCGGCACGGCGCCATTTCAGTCGGTCGAAGGACTATCGCTCGGCATCGATTTGGCCGTGCGCTGGACGGTCGACCCAGTGCGCTTGGCGCAGATGTCGAAGGAATACCCGGACGACATGAATGACGACCTGGTACGCCCCGCAGTCCAAGGCGTCATATTTCCTTTGTTCGCGCATTATTCGGTGCGTGAGATCTTTTCGGGCCGGCGTGCCGAGATCCAACAGGAACTGATTACCGGCCTGAAGCCAAAGCTCGCAGCACTCGGCCTGGTGCTGCGCGGGGTCGATATGGGGAAGGTGGACCTGCCGCCGGATTATCGAGCCGGCATGGAAAGGCTGCTGGCCGAAGAACTCGAGACTGAGAAAGTGGGCTACATCCTGCAGCTGAAGGAGGCGCAGGTGAAGCAGATGCAGCTGGAAGCGGAAGCCGACAAGGTGCGGCGGCAGACGGCAGCCGAGGCGGCGAGCGCTGAGCAAGTCATTGCGGCGCGGGCGCAAGAAGAGACCATGAAGCACATCCTGCCCTTCAAGCAGAAACAGATCGAGCAACGCAAACTCGAAGCCGAAGCCGACAAGGTCGCGCGCATTCGCACCGCGGAAGGCAGCGCCGAGGCGCGGCGCATCGAGGCCAAAGGCGAGGCGGATTCGCGTCAAACGCTCGCCGTTGCCGAGGCGTACCGGCTCGAACTGGTAGGCAAGGCCAACGCGGGCCAGATGGAGCGCGAAGGGGTACTGATCGCGCACTATCCGCTGCTGATCCAAAAGACACTTGCCGACAAACTAGCGGACAAAGTGCAGGTCATCATCGCCCCGACTCCGGCAGCGGGGCGATTCATCGGCTCGAACCTCCTCGGTTCACCAGAAGCGGCGCAGGTCGACGCGGGCGGCGCGAATCCTAAAGTCGAGCGGCCGTGATCGCCGCCCTCGCCGCGACGCTCGCAATCGTCGTTCGGGATCACACGCCGATCCGCACTGCGCCGAACTCGAGCGCAACAGAGTTGATGGCGCTGTCTCAGGGCGACGTGCTCGAAGTGCGGGATGAGCGGGCCGGTTACCTCAAGGTCTACAATTATCGGCGCGAACGCGGCGGTTACGTGCGCGCCGATCTGATTCGCCCCGTCGGAACGAGCGAGGCCGATGCGCCCCCGCTGCTCGCGGTGCTGCGCTTTTTGCGCGACAGTACGGGCGCCGAATCACTGGGTATCAGCTATGGCGCTGCTTACCTAAAAGCGGTTCCGGCACGAGCACTGACTGCCGAGCCTTTCGACGCCCTCGCCCGCATGGCCGAGCGGCTGGCTGACCAAGCTTCGAGCAATCCTTCCCGATCCGCCGAGACCGCCGCGCACCTCGAGGTGGTGCAGCAATTCGGCATTCATATGCGAAGCTTCGAACGCAGCGGTCGGATGCAGGTGTGCTACGACGGCGAGCTATTCCGGCGCGTGCTGACGCAGGGCGGCGCGAGTCCCGAGGCGCGTGCGCACGCGGCGCTGGGGCTTACGCGGCCGGACTGCATCGATCCGGATATCGGACCGGCGCAGCGCACCGCGATCGACGATGAGCGGCGCGAGCTGCTGGATCAAGTCAAGGATCAGGAATTGAGCGCCATGACGCGAAGCCTGCTTCATGCCCGGCGCGCCGGCGTGTGGGCATCGACCGCCTTCGAGCAGGCGCGGCGCGGCGAATCGGCCGGCCCGGCCGCGGAGCGCGCGCGCTCCGAGCTGCTCGCGGTGAAAGCCAATGATCTCGGCGATGATCGCCGCGCCGAGTTCGACGATGCGCTGCTGCGAGTCAGTGCCATTCGCTGGGCGTCGAATGTGCCGGCACCCTTGAACGGTCCGCTGCTGTTGAGCGCAGTCCCAGGCGACCCGGGACAGACATGCGTCGCTCTGACCGAAGTTCATTCGGGACGCACGCTGACGCTCGTGCGTCGCTGCACGTATGGGATCGTTTGGATGGCCTCCGCGCAGACCATGCCGAAGGGCCCCGCGCTGGCGCTCGCGGTGCAGCCGCTCGAGAGCTGGCGCGAACTTTGGCTCTTTCACGAAAAAGGCGGCACCTGGAGCATCGATGTGCTCTCGCCCGGAGCTGACGATCCCGACGCGGGCTATGTGGAGTTTGCCGGTTACGCGCCCGGCACCCGGCGTCTGCTCCTTGCTCGCGAGGTGAGGGATCATGGACGGGTGCGCCGCCGCTTCGAGGAACTCAGGCTCGATGATCTCGCCCTGGTACGGCAGGCCAGTTCCCCGGACCTGCTGCGCGATTTCGGCTGGTGGCAGGACGGGGCCTGGCGGCGCGACACCCTCGCGCTGCGCCGCTAAGGACGCGGGCCAGCGGGCCAGCTCAGAACTTCTGTCCGAATTTCACGCCTATGGTGCGCGGCTGATTCGGCACGATGTATGTCGATATCGCGCCGCACAGCAAGACGTCGCACTCAGCGTACTTGTTCAGCACCGCGCGCTTGTCGAATGCGTTGTCGAGATATACCTGGTAGTGGAAATTCCTTATCTCCATTCCCGCCGAAAGATCGACGACCGTGTATGAAGGCATATCGCCTAGCGTATTTGCCGGCAAGGTACGCAGGTCGCTGGTGCGCTTGCCCACATAGACGGCCGAGGCTTGGACGTCTCCTTTAAAGGAACCCACCGGGAACGAATATCGTCCGGTGACATTACCTTTGAACTTCGGCGTGACCGGCAGCCGCGTTCCGGACGCCGCGTACTGCTCGTAGGTGCTGCTATCGAAGTCGGGCGCATTGCATATGGTGGGATCACCGCAAAATGTCTGTGTGAGCTTCGCATCCAGCAGCGAGAACCCGCCGCTCAAGAGGAGGTTCTGGGTCGCAGCGAACTCCAAGTCGGACTCCAATCCATCAATCCTCGCTTGTCCTGCGTTGGTAATGATGGTGAGCGAATTCGGCCCCAGGTAGGAGAATTGAAAGTTCGACCAGTCTTCCCGGAAGAACGCGCCGTTGAAGCGCAATCGATTGTCGAGCCAAGTTGTTTTCCAGCCGAACTCGTAGTTCTTCAAGTAATCCGGCTGATACGGCGGGAGCGTCCCGCCGCCGTTGCGATTGACGCCGCCGGGTCGAAAACCCTTCGAGTACGTGGCGTAGATCATGTGATCGTGGTCGATTTTGTAGGTCAGATTGACCTTCGGCGAATTACCGGAGCCTGAAGTGCCTCGATCGAGATCGCTGCAGGGTGCGCCGTGAAAAGGTTCCAATGGCAAAAAGCAGATGGCGACCCCGGTATGCGAACTGAAATTCGAGCTGAACCCGTAAAATCCCTGCAAGGAGTTGTCGTAAGTGAAGTGCCGCAAGCCGGCGCTTACCGAAAGCTGCTCGGTAATGTCCCAGGTAAGCTCGCCGAATATGGCCCTATCGCGATCGACGCGCTCCTGATCGGTGAGCCAGAGCGTTCCCGGCCACCCGGGAACGGAAACATCATTTGGCGCCACGGATCCCAAGGGGTCGCCGTTATCAACAACGTAGTCTTGGAGGATCTCATGCACCTGGCGCTCGAGAAACAAGCCGCCGACGAATCGGACCGGGGCGTCTTTCGGCGTTGAGAAGCGCAGTTCGTGACTGTATTTTGTGTAGTGATCACGCCCGATAATGGTTTGCGCAGGATTGATTAGGGCGCCTGCATTGTCGACGAAATACTTTCCGTACGCGCTATCGTAATACAGTGAGTAGTCGGTGTAATCGGACTGTTCGTGCGTGTTGCGGGTCAAGTACGCGCCGGCATAAACCAGGTCGAAATTTCCGATTTTACCTTCGACCGTGAGCGCCGACTGCACCCATGAGTCGTGAATGTTCTGCGGAAACCAATGCTGGACCTCGAGATCTCCGAGCGCAGGGTTATAGGCGAAGTCGCCGTCGGTCTGCTGCACCTGACCCATGACGGTCGGCAGAATGGTCCAATTATCGTTGATATTCACCTTCAAAGCGGCGCGACCGCCCTTGGTCTCGACGGTGTTGTAGTCCTTTTTGACGAAAGGCGCGTTGTCGAAGACGATGCCGGACGTCGGGAACGTGACTGCGCCGTGCACGTTGTCGATATAACCCGCATCGTGCACATCCCAACCCACCAAGCGTACGGCCGCGATATCGGTCAAGGGCAGATTGACGAATGCTTCGACGCTGTAACCGACGCCGCCATGAGCCACTTGATTTACGCCCACATCGTAGCCGGCTTTGAAACCGCTGGGATCGGGCTTGTTGGTGATGATGCGAATGGTTCCCGACTGCGAGCTGGCACCATAAAGGGTGCCTTGGGGGCCGGCCAGCGCTTCGACGCGCTCGATATCATAAATATGAATATTGAGGTTGCCGTCGATGGTCGTAACCGGCTGTTCGTCCAAATACATGCCGACGCTCGGCTGGGAACCCGAATGATTGCCATCCCCGCCGCTGGAGACGCCGCGAAAATAGGTATGCTCAACGCTCGGATTGCCGACCTTTTGAAATGAGACGCTGGGCAGGTATTTGGCGTAGTCATCGAAGCTGTTGATACCGAGTTCTTCCAGCTGGGCAGTGCCAAAGGCCTGAATGCTGAGCGGCACATCTTGCAGGTTTTCAGCCCGCTTCTGCGCGGTCACGACGACTTCCACGAGCGCGCCGGTGTCGTTGACATCCGCGGCACGCGCCCCCGATATGCAGGCCAGCAGCGCAGAGGCCACAGGCAAGACCCTCGAGATGCTGCGTCGGCCGCTTTTAGCTGCAAGACGCCTGAGTTTCCGTTGCCGGCTGCGTGTCATGGCTCACCCCTAATTTATTGTCGCGTTTCCGCGCCTTCGCTCCGGAGCCTACGTCATTCCCACCCGATATTCAAAATTGCGGTGCCTGCGGATAGGCATCCAAGACGGACCCAAGCGCCTGCTTCAGGGGACCGAGCCAGGGTTCGAAGCGCCGCCAGTGGTCGATACCCTCCTGGAAGATGGGTTGACGCACCTGTTGTGAACTCGCCGTGCGCACGGCGCGCTCGTTTTCGTAAAAGCGCAGGCAGCCTGCTTCGAACGGCAGGCCGCAATAATCCAACAACCGACGAACTTCAGTCTCCGTATCCTCGATCATCGATTCATAAATGACGCGATGAATCCGGCCCGGCAGCACCGCGTCAAAATGCGCCATCAGCTCGACGTAGTCGCGGTAGTAACGGCCGATATCCTCCAGGCTGTAGGTAAAGCTCTGGCCGCGTGCGAAATGTTGTTTGAAGCCGGAAAAGCCGCACCCAAGCGGATGGCGGCGCGCATCGATGATCTTGGCATGCGGCAGCGCCAAATGAATCAGGTCGATGTGGGCAAAATTATTCGGCAGCTTGTCGATGAAAAACGGCGCAGCGCTCTTGCGTTGAATGCGGGTCTGGGACAGATACCGCTCTCCGAGTTCGGCACACTCCTTGGCACCAAGTGTTGCCAGAAATAGCGAGTAGCCCTCCAACTGGGATTCCTTGGCGCGTTGCGATAGGGTCTTCGCGATCGCCGGCATGTCAGGCAGCTCCATGGTGCCCTCCACCTGCGAATGGCTGGACAGAATCTGCTCGAGCAAGGTCGAGCCGGCCCGCGGCAGGCCGACGATAAAGATGGGATCCGGCGCTGTGGCGCCGTGCGATGCCCGATCGGCAAAAAATGCAGCCGTGCACGACGCTTTCACCCGAGCGACATGCGCGCTCATCTCCTCCGGCTCGTAGCGGAATTGCGTGCGGCGCAACTGGTTTCCGAGGGCGTATTGCACGAAGGATTCCGCATACTCGCCGCGATCCTCCAATGCCTTACCCAGGGCGAAATTCAGATGAAACCGGTCCTCGTCCGAAATACCGGGGTTGGCCAATTGCGCCCGCATCGCCACCAGATCCTGTTCAGTAAAGCGGACGGTCTTTAAGTTGGCCAGGCTCCAATAGGCTTCGCCGAGGCTGGGCTGCAATTCGATGCTCCGCTTATATGCCGCGACGCCCTCCTGCTCGCGTCCCTTGGTTTTGAGCGCGTGACCATAAGTCATCCAAATTTTCGGCTGCGCCGGATGCTCGGCGAGCACGGCGCCGTATATTTCAATTGACTGGTCCAATTCGCCGATGCGCGCGAGGATGGCGGCTTTTAGATTGTTGTAACCGGGATGGCGCGGATCCCTGGCCAATAACTCATCGACCTCCTGCAGCGCGGCGGCAGACTTGTTTTGCCGGTGCAGCACGATGGCGTGATGGTGCCGAGCGGCGGAAAAGCTGGGTGCCAGCTCGAGACATCGCGCCAGAAGCGCCTCTGCATCCGAATACCGCTGCAAGCGTGCCGCGACTTCCGCCAACATGCGCAGCGCCGCGACATCGGTGGGATATTTCTTGAGGTGCGCGCGCAGCAGTGCCTCGGCTTGCGGAATCTGGTTTTCGCATAACGCCGCCGCGGCGTTGAGCAATCTCGGATCCTTGGTCGATGCCTTGATGTTTTTGGCATAGGCGGCATCGGCACCTTCGGTGTCGCCCGCGATGGTGAGTTGATCGCCGAGTGCGCGCCACGCGTCTGCCATGTCGGGCTTGACTACCAGCGCTTGGCGCAGCGCACTCAGTGCGTCGGCGCTGCGTTGAGTCTCGCCATACGCCAACGCAAGCTCGTAATGTGCCAGCGCCCATTGCGGATGAAGGGCAGCAAGCGGCTCCAGCACCTGCAGCGCCGCCTTGGGAACGCCCGCGACCCGCCGCGCCACTCCCAAAAGCAGCGTGGCCAGAGGATGGCTGGGCGCAGACTTGAGGATTTCCGCAGCCTGCTCCGCGGCGAGTTCAGGACGGCTTTCCAAAAGCCGGGCCGCATTTGCCAAGGCGACCGCAACCGTACCCACCGGCTCCGGGGGTGTACTCGAATCCTTCATGGGACAGATTCTACAGCGAGGTCAGATCCAGAGCGCCATCAACATCAGATCCGGCATCGCGAAAAAGGGCATCTGCCCGTGCAAGCCCGTCGATGAGCGAGGCCGACCTGATTGAAGCTTTGCTTCGGATCTCATCTGCAAAGGCAACGCGAGCTTGTAACAGGTTTTCGCCGCTCATTTTTCGAACTCCTTGCTTCCGCACCCGGTCCGGCGCGCTGGTCACCTCATTCACCATGCGCTATAAAAGGCCTCCCTCGGACAAAGATCCCGATAATATTCCGAGCCTGTACACTTGGACCGGTCAACACAGGATCGAGAATGAAAAGAACAACATCGCCTCGGACCTCAACCAAGCATGGCGAAACTCGTGCCCTGGGGCTCAATCGGAATATCACGCGGCGCGATTTCGTCGGAGCCACCCTCATCGGTTCCGGCGCCATTCTGCTGGGCGCACCCGCACCCGCCTTCTCTCAAGGGCTCTCCTCGTCCTGGAACGGCTATGCCGGCATCGGTGACTACAGCCGCTCGAACGGCAACATTGCCTCCGTCGTGAACGCCGCACACGGCATTCGCGACGGCCTCTACGAAGACCGGATTGCCTCCGCGCCGCAAGTCGACGAAGTCTACGACCTGATCATCGTCGGCGGTGGTTTCGCCGGCACCATTGCCGCCTACGAATTTCATAAGGCGCGCCCCAATGCCCGCTGCCTCATTCTCGATAACCACCCGGTGTTCGGCGGCGAGGCCAAGCAAAACCAGATGCTCGTGGATGGCGTCATGCTCACCGGCCCTCAAGGGTCCAACGATGCGGTGATTCCCGCGGCCGGCAACAACTACGCGCATGTCGCCGGCCTCTGGGATGAGATCGGCATGCCGCGCTCTTACGACTTCGTCGTCCCCACCGGCAGCGCTTCGTCGTTGAAATTCGCGCGCGATCATTACGACCCGATGTACTGGAACGAGGACGCCGGCACGCTGGGTTACTACTTCGATAAGCCCTTCGCGTCGAAGCGAGCCTGGGTCGTCAATCCTTGGTCCGATGATCTGCGCCGCGCGCCGATTTCGGAGGAGGCGCGCCGCAGTTGGCTGCAATGGAAGAAACACACGCCAATCCTCACGCACGGCGATGAAGCCGCGACGGACCGATGGCTCGACTCCATGTCCTACGGCGACCTGATCGTCCGCGAACTTAAGCTGTCCAAAGACGTGTTCCGGCTCTCCGATCCGCTCGTGGCCACGGGCGACTATGGCGTAAGCTCGGACGTCGTTTCGGCGTACGGCGCTAAATTGCTCGGCCTGCCCGGCACCGGCGAGAACATCATCAGCGACGATGTATTTTCTTTCCCGGGCGGCAATGCCGCCATTTTGCGGCACATCGTCAAGGCAATGTTGCCCGACGCCATCTCGGGCACACGATCATTCGCCGATGTGCTGTACGCGCCGATCAATTTTGCGGCGCTCGACCGGCCGCAGCACACCCGCATCCGCCTCGGCGCCACGGTTGTGGCCGTCCGGCACGATGGCGAGCCAGAGGCCGCAAGCAGCGTCGATGTCACCTATCTTCTCGGCGATCAGCTCGCGAGAGTCCGCGGCAAAGCAGTGATCGTCGCCGCGGGAGGCTGGGTCGCGCGCCGCATCGTGCGCGACCTGCCGCCGTCCTATGTCGAGGCTTATTCGAAGTTTCACCACGGGCCGATACTGGTCGCGAACGTCGCGGTGCGTAATTGGAAGGCGTTCGCGAAACTCGGCATTTCATCCGCCCATTGGTTCGACGGCTTTGGTTTCTTCGTGAATGTCCGTCAGCCGATGAAGATCAACGGCGTCGCGGTCCCCCTCGATCCCTCCAGGCCGGCGATGCTCACGTTCTATGTTGGATTTCCGCAGTCCGGGGTGCCGATCGAGGCGCAAACCAGCGCCGCCCGCGGCCGTCTGTTCGCCACGAGTTATGCGGATTTCGAGCTGCAGATCCGCAAACAGCTGCAACAGATGTTCGGCGACTCAGGATTCGACGCCAAACGCGATATCGCCGGCATTATCATCAACCGTTGGGGCCACGCGTATATCGCGCCCCAACCGGGGTTCTATTTCGGAGCGCCGGGTAACCCGGCTCCCCTCGAGGTCATCCGCGAACGCTATGGACGCATCGCCTTTGGTCACAGCGAACTATCAGGTAGACAAAGCTGGGGCCGGGCCGCGCAAGAATCGCGCCGCGCGCTCAAGCAGGCTCTGGAGGTTCTGGCTTGAGAAAATCCATGCCGGACGCGAGCGACGATTCCAGTGAATTGCTCGATGCATCCTCCGGACGGCTCCGAAAGAACTATGCAGAGGAGTTTGCGATCGGCGAAGGTAAAAATGTATTTCTAGTCGGTCAGGACCACCGCGCAATCGCTTCGAGCCAAGCAACGCGATGCGCGTCGGCTCGCCCAAGCTCGCTAGGCCCATATTTGAGTATTGCCATTTTGAGCCGGGGGTATGGTCGAGGGGCGCCTGCGCCCACCGGTCGAGGATCGCATTGTCGGTCAAAGCCGCAGCCCCCCGACCTCTTCGCGTCATTTCTCCGCCAAGGCGCGAGCAGCGCGCGTTTCCGGCAAATCGGTACCCGCGGACTTTCCCAGCTGCTCGGCCGCTATTAGCGCATCCTTCCTGGCATCATTCAATTTGTGCTGCGCGGCGAATACCCGTGCACGGGCGAGATGCGCCAGACCCAGCTTTCGGGAATACGATCCCGGCTCGATGGTTTCGTTCAACAACTCAATTGCATGATCTGCGCCGTGGACCGCGTCGTCCAGCCTGTTTGCCGCCAAATCGAGTTCGGCTCTGTCCATGAATAGTACCGGGCGAATGAATGCGCCTTCGTTGCCCGCTTTGACCGTTGCCTCGATGAGTGCCAACGCGCGATCCGACTGCTGGGTCGCCGCGTCGAGCTTTTTTTCCTCAAGTAGGACGCGCGCGTGCCTGTCGGCCAGCGATGCAAATGCATAATGTCCGGCGGGCAAACTCCTTTGAAGCCGCGGCTCAACTTCGGCCAGCATGGCCTCGGCTTGCTCGGGCCGATTCATGTCGAGATAAATCCCGCAACGTTCCATCAGGGCCTGATTGACGGCCAGTTCATTCTCGAGTTGCACCGCCCGGGTATAGGACTTGAATGCCGTCGCTTCCGCCTCGTCAAAGCGGTCCAACTCGCGCAAGACCCGGGCATAGTTGATCATGACCATCGGCGAGACAAGATCCACGTTGCCCTCATTGCGGCTGATGTCAAATATGTGCCGGAAGGCTCTCTCCGCTTCGAGGCTGCGGCCAACCTGATCGAGTTCCAGGCCCCAATTGTTGTATAGAACCACGGCACTGTTCGATTCATCGAGCCCAAGTTCTGACAACAATTGTTCCGCGCGTTCGAAATGTGGAATCGAGTTGAGATCCTGTCCGGCTTCGCTGTAGGCCGCGGCAAGATCTTCTTCTGCGCTCAATTCATCCACATCGGCAGGCCGCGATGACGCCTTGAGCACGCTGAGCGAGCTGCGCGCACGATCGATTGCGCTGTCAACGTCGCCGCGTTGCTTTGCGACTTCGGCTCCGACCCGAAGGCAACCGGAATACGCTGCCGCAAAGCGAGGGTCCTGCGCCAGCTCATGCACGCCTTCCTGGTAGAGCGCCTCGGCGCGATCGATCTCCTCATCGCGCACCAAGGCGTCGGCAAGATCGCAGGATGCACGGCCGCGCAACGCTTTGTCGTTCAGCGTGCGCGTCAATTGATAGGCCGGCTCCAGTAAGCGGCGCGAGTCCGCGTTCCGGTCCCGGATCACATAGTCCATGCCGATCCAGAGCATCAGATCAGCGCGCCTTTCGGCGTTGGTTGCGTTCTGCTTCTGTACGATATGTTCCGCGCGGGTCAGCAATTCATCTGCCGAAAGCGGCTTACCCGATGCGGATACGTCCGATAGGAGGAAATCCAGAAATTGGTCGTGCTCCTCACTGCGCTGCAACTGTTGAAACGCAAAGTCTCTCTGCTCGCGCGCTGCAACGGCTTGTACCAAGGTCCCGATCAGACCGCCCAGAACCGCCAAGAACGCGAGTGTCGCAAGCGCGACCGGAGCACGATTTCGGCGAATGAATTTGCTGGTTCGGTAGGTGAGAGTGTCGGGACGCGTGGAGATAGGCAAATGCCGCAGGTATCGTGAAATATCGTCGGCAAATGCCGTCACCGACGCGTAGCGCTGATCCGGATTCTTTTTGAGCGCCTTCCCGACGATGGTGTCGAGATCACCTCGCATCTCCTTGCGCAGTTTGTCTCGCGTGCTGGATCTATTGGCCGCGTGCGCCGTTGAGAGAACGCTATCCAACGCAGCGACTGCCGAGGGACGCAGCGGATCGATGCTTAAGGTCGAATGGATGAGTTGCGCCGAAGTCAGGGGCCCTTCTCCCCCCGGATGGCGCCCTGTCAGAAGCTGATAGAGCAAAACACCCAATGAATAGACGTCGCTTGCGACGGAAACCACGCCGCCGCTCAATTGCTCGGGCGAAGCATAAGCGGGAGTAAGCGCCGCAGTTCCATCTCGCGTCAGGTCGGCGTCCGCTTGGGCTTCAGTATCCATCAGCTTCGCAATGCCGAAATCCAACAGCTTGACTTCGCCGGCGCCGTTTACCAGGACATTCGATGGTTTGATGTCGCGGTGTACGACCAAGTTTGCGTGCGCATGCGCGACCGGAGCCAGTACCTCGAGAAAGAGCGCCAGCCTTTCGCCAATCGAAAGTAAGTGCGAATCGCAATACTGATCGATAGGCATGCCATCAACGTAGTCGAGCACCAAATACGGGTCGCCGTCCGCAGTCATGCCGGCATCGATCAGCCTGGCGATATTCGGATGCGTGAGTCGCGCCAGCACTTTGCCTTCTCGCAAGAATCGTCCAGTCCCGCCGATTTGCGATAAGGACGCCCTCAAAAATTTGAGCGCGAAACGTCCCTCGAAACGCCCGTCGCTGCGCATCGCCAGCCAGACGTTTCCCATGCCGCCTTGGCCGATAAAGGCACTGATCGTGTACGGCCCGACTTGCCTGCCAATCCACGACGCTGCCGCCCCATCAGGCGCGACCGACCCTTCCAGAAAGGCCATCCGAGCCGCCTGCTCACGCGTCTCCAAATAGCTTCGGATAAAGGCGGCGGCTTCGGGGTTTTCTCCTTCGAGCTGCGCAAGACGGCCGTTGCGCTGCGCCTCATCCAAATCCAGGACTTCGTCCAGCAAAGCGGAGAATTTTGACCAAGCGTCCTTGTCCATGATTCCACCAGTCAAGAGTTTCATTTACGCGAAGCGACGAGAACGGCGCCCAAGCAAGACAGAAAGCGGATAATAGACTCACGCGAGCGTCAGCAGCTAGATGGCCTTGATGGAATGGTGCGGACTTCTCATTTTCAACCAAGCGGTCTCCTGAACTTGAGAATGAACTGGTCGGTCCGACCGCGGATGGAGAGATCGAAGACGCCCGCGGTGTGCGGATCCGCAGGATTGGCGAGGAGAGTGCTCTCGGCGCTGAACTTGAAACCCGCAGCTTCGACTTCGCGGCGAACGGTCGCCGCCTCGATTCGATGCAGCGTGTCGGTCACATCAGGGGGCGATCCTTTGGCGGCCACGTGATCGAGGACGACATAGACGCCGCCCGGTTTCAGCGCAGCGAACACGGCGCGATTGAAGGCCACCATGTCCACCGGCCCCATAAAATTATCATGCAAATCATGGTAATTCTGCGAAATCCAGAATTCATCGAGCTGTTCAGGATATTTCGCCGCATCCAGACCGCCGACTCGATGGCGCCGCCTATATTCGCAGGCTCTGCCGCGTGCACTTGGATGACTCACCGGATGCGGGTGGATCCTGCAGCAACCGAGGCTCGCCGGGAAGGGCCACTTTCAGGAAAAGCTGCTGGGGCCACTCAGCAACATAATGCATTTCGACCATGTAATTTTTACAGCTTTTCCTCGTTGCTATCCGCATCGCAAACACCGCTCGCGTGAGGCTGAATTCGCACGCTACACTGTGGTCAAATAACATGATGCAGCAGTTGCGCCTTCGGTCGATTGGCGTTTGCGTTTGCCTAGCGCTTATTTTGAGCGCTTGCGGTGGCGGCGGCGGAACTATGTCTGGATCTACCGCATCGATGGATCCCACCGGATCAGGCGGCGCGCCTCCGCCCGACGCCACGGACTACTCGGTCGTCGCGCACTGGGTATGCCGGCCCGAATCCAATGCTGCCTGTACGACAAGTCTAGACGCGGTGGTGCAGATGGCCGACGGCACCATGCAGGCGCAGCCGTTCACGCCTGCCGCGAATCCGCCGATCGATTGCTTCTACATTTATCCGACGGTATCCCAAGAACAAACGCAATTTGCAGATCTCACCCTGAGTCCCATCATTCAGGCGGTCACAAGGCAACAGGTCGGCAGATTTTCCTCGCGCTGCCGCGTGTTTGCGCCGATCTACCGCCAGGTTACGAATTTCGGTTTGAGTCACGGCGGCTCGGAGTCCACCGGACCTGACGATCCTCCCATTGAGGACGTGCGGGGCGCATGGGCCTATTATCTGCAGCACGACAACAAGGGCCGCGGCGTCGTCATCATCGGGCATAGTCAAGGAACGATATTGCTGCAACAGTTGATCGCGGAAAATATCGATGGCACCGCAAACCAAGCGTTGTTGGTCTCGGCGTTCCTCGCCGGCGATCCGTCGTTGGCTGTGCCCCCGGGCGGCGTGGTCGGCGGTACATTCATCCACATCCCAACATGTGCCGCGGCGGCGCAGACCGGCTGCGTTTACGCGTGGGGCAGCTACCTCGCAGGCGACACGTCAGCACCGCCGATTTTCGGTGTAGCGAGGGTCGACGGGTTTGCCAGCGCCTGCGTGAGTCCTGCAGCTCCTGGCGGCGGTTCCGGCGCGCTGAAGTTTTATTATCCGGGTGCGAATCCCCCGGCGTGGGTGGAAGCGATCGGTCAGCTCACCGGCGAATGCACGATGGATGCAAATGGCGCCAACACGTTCGTCGTCACCGTTTTACCCGGACAGTTCGCCGCAAAAAACACCGCCACATTGAAGGCCGAAGAAGTGGCGGCGGGTTGGGGAGTTCATCCCTATGACATTCCGCTGGTCCAGGGCAATATGCTGGATGTTCTCGACGCGGAAATTGCGGCCTGGCAGGCGCAGCACTAGTCACCGGCTGCGATCGGATCTTCAAGCACCAGTCCGATCACTTGAGCGATCTTGCAATGCGTGCAGCAATCGCATAAGAATCGCCGTGCGCATGGGTGCGATAGGCGCGGGAATCGTGATTCCATGCATCCCCGATCGCGAACCAGTCTATCGGCTTCGCCGGAACTCCAGAGCTTAACTCAGCCTCGAGCGAGGCAAAGTAAGTAGCCCAGCGGAGCCGGTAGTAATCGTGCGTAAGTCCCGCCCAGTCTTTATTGCCGTAGTCATGCAAATCGGCGCCTTCACTCGCCTGTCGGTGACCCCAGGTCGTGAGTAAGGAACGCGCATCATAGTTGAGGCGCACCAGCTCCTCAGGCGTCGAGGCCCAGGTTGGGGGAAATTCAAGCCAAGTCCCGACCAAAAAGAAACGGCTGGCCGACAGCAACTGATCCTGCCAATCCATCAGAGCCAGCCATCGCTGCGTCAAGTGCCGAAACTGCGCGAGATTTTTTGCATCGAACGCCGATTTGATGCGCGGCAAGAGCACGCGCCCTTCGTTCGCCAATGTCTGGCGCGCGACATCCACAAGGTCGTACCGATAGGTTTCACTCCTGCGAAGGTGCGGCGCGACTTGCAGCATTTCCGGCAGCGCGCGCTTGAATTCATCGCCGTCATAACGCATGCCTTCCGGCGACCAGTGCGACGCGCGATTCACGGTGAGGCTCGGCTGCGCGTTGAAAAGCGACTCCTGTGCCGCGTCGCGCTCGCTATTGAATTTTACGTCATCAACGCGGATGGCATAGGCGGTGTTGAGCAGAATTGTCCACGCCGCGAGCGCGTGCGGATCCGCGCCGCCGTAGCGGCGCTGCACATAAGCGGCACTCCATGTGGCCGTGTCGAGCGGTTCGCGCCGCCATGCCATCTCGGTGAACAGATCAAAGGCGAATGGATTGGTATCCATGCCCTCGGTAAAAACCGCGCTACCGGCCATATTGCGGTTGGTCCTGCCCATGCGCTGCAGCCGTTCCGTGATATTTTGCAGGTTCGCGCCCAGGGTCGTGCGGCCGCCGAATTCCCAGATACCGCCGAACAAAAACGGCGCACCGCGAAAATCGCGCAACCGATCATCGCGCGGAACCCGGTCGTGATCGATATCGATGATGAGCAGATGCCCGCGATCGACGCCGCTCAACAGTTCCGGGCGCGGATTCCCCTGCCACGCGAGCATCATCCAATTTGCACCGGGGTGCGCAGCGGTGAGCGCGCGCTGAACCTCGCCTGCGGCCTCGGCCACCGGCACATCGCCAGAGTCGCCTCCTTCCTGGAACACCTCCATGTCATAAATGCTGCTGTCGCCGAACAGCTCATGCTGGTGACGGTAGAAGGCGCTCGCCAATGTTTGAAACATGGGGTCGCGCGGGTCGAGCCATCCGGGCCGCGTGAAACCGGCCCACTCACCCTGTGCGAGCACATGAGCGCGCGGAAATTTCTTTTGGAAATCGGCGGGCACGATGCCGTAAAAGCCCGGCAGCACCGGTGTAATTCCGAGCTCTCGCAAGCGCGCAATGATCCGGCGCGCCGAGGCTGCACGCATTTGCAGCAGTTCGGGGCTGATCGGACCGCTGAAACAGCATAGATTGCCCATCAGCTGCCAGTTTTGATGCGCCGGTTGCGTGATCCAGCCGCGAATCTCTTGGTCCGTGTACCCGGCATCTCGAAATGTCTGATACAGCACCGTATCCATGCCGCGTTCAACGATCACCGCATTGATTCCGGAGAGCGCAAGCACGTCGATCTCGCGCTCCCATCGCGGCCAATTCCAATAAGCCGCGGTGTAGCCGTCGACGTTCTGATTGAGTGCATAGCGGTACGCATACGGGGTTTCCATCTCGATGGTGGCCGCAGGCAGCGGCCACCTTCGCGCCGTACCGAGTCGAATCCCATTGGTTGAGATCTCGACACGCGCCACATATTTCAAATACCAGTTCACCCCGAAGAGCAGCGCACTCGGCGTCGTGCCTTCGATCTTGATGCGCCCGTTCGCGGTGCCGATGCGAAACCGCTCATGAGCGTCCTTTGCCGGCAAGGCAGCCAACTCAAATTGCGCCGCCCTCTCGCCCAATAATCGGTTCAGGACATTTTGTTCGGGGAGAATGCCGAAGGCGGAGGACTGCGCTGCTGGGGCGGGGGCCGTGAGAAGCAGACTGATGCCCCCAAGCCAAGACAGTAAGGCGCGTCTGCCATGACTACGTCTGCGCATTGAAAAGCGGCTGAACATTTTACAAGTTTAGCGCACTACGACGCCGGCATAAGTGGAGGAAAGATTCAGCTACACTGAAGCTGGCATGCGAGCATGGCTACGCGCTCGAAGACATCCCAAATAAATACTAGATTGACTTGACCTCGCCTCCATCCGTACGCAGTTGGACGCCGGTCATCCAACGCGCTGCGGGAGAGAGCCGCAGCCTTGGATTCTTTCAAGTCAAAGCCCGCGCACTGCCAAGGTGCGCGGGCTTCATCAGCGCGATCCGGCTGAATCCGAACTGATATTACTTTGGCTTCTTAAACCGATATAGGAACTGATCGGTGTGGCCGCGGACTGATGGGTCGAACACACCCTTGGTGTGATCGTCGCTCGGGTTGGCGAGAATCGGACTCTCAGCGTCCAGTTTGAAGCCGGCCGCCAACACATCCGTCTTGACTCTCGCCGGATCGATGCGATGCAGCGTATCGGTCGCGCTGATGCCTGAGCCGGCCGCCGCTGCGTGATCCAGCACGACGTATACGCCACCCGGCTTCAAGGCAGTAAAGACGGCCTTGTTGAAAGCCGGTACATCCGCAGGTCCCATGAACTTGTCATAGAGATCATGGTAGTTCTGCCGAATGAATACGGCATTGAGTCCCGGAGGCAGCGGCGTTGCGATCGGGTCGTCGCTGACAATGACATTGGGCGACTTCGCCGCCAGCGCCTTCATCCTGTCCATTATTTGCGGATGGGCCTTGACGATCTCGGCAGTCTCGACCGCATAAACTTTTCCAGTCGGACCCACGGCCTCTGCCAATGATCCTGTAAGGCGGCCGCCGATGATATCGGCCACCTTGTCGCCCTTCTTCAGGCCGATGAATGCAACAACCTCGGGCGCTTTCCAGGCCGGATCGAGGGCCGGCGCGGCGGGCGCAGGCGATTGCGACGATGCGGTCGTGGCGACGCCGATCGATACAGCCAGCAATAAAGAGAGTGCGATTTTTTGCATATGCAATCCTTGTGGTAATTCAAAAGTAACGGGCGGCGATGAGTATCCCTAGCCGCTTAAAAACACTCTATTTGCGGGAGAATTCCCAGCGCTTGACGGCATCATATGCCAAATCATGCGAAGAATGGGTACCATGCCTGCTGGGCTGCAACGACTTGGATGCCGGCATAGAACTTGTTTACCGGAAGACAAAGGTCCGGTATCGCTGCTGTCTCGCTAGCCATGCGGTAGATTATCGAGCGCCGCAATCATGCGCCTGCGCATCGGCTCGTCCGGAATCGGACCGATGCCGCCGGAAAGATTTTCCAACATGTGAGCGGGTTGGCTCGTGGCCGGTGTCACCACGGTAATCGCCGGGTGGCCGATGACAAATTTCAAGAAGAATTGCGGCCAGGTTTTCATTCCGGCCTCTTGTGCCCACCCAGGGACTTCGGCGCCCGCCACGCGCTTGAACAAGCTGCGGCGGCCGAATGGCACATATCCCAGCACTGCAATACCGCGGTCAATCGCCAAGGGCAAGATCCGTTTTTCGACCTCACGATCGTCGATCGAATAATCCACGCCGATGAAATCGATGCGTTCATTGCGCATACAATCCACCAGTTCAGAATATTGGCCGGAAAACGTGGTCGTCACCCCCAGATAGCGTATGAGACCTTGACGCTTGAGTTCCTTCAAAACAGCCAGCTTGGTTTGCAAATTGCCCAGGTTGTGCACCTGGATAAGGTCGATTCTTTCGACCCCCAATGTCTCAAAAGAGTCCTGAATCTCCGCGCGTGCGGAGGCGACATCGTCGCGGCCAGAAGATGGCTCGGTCTTTGTAGCCCAAAAAATCTTGTCCGCAATCCCCAATTGCTTGGCAATGCGGCCGGCCACGGCCTCCGAGGCGCCATAACTCGGCGCGGTATCAAATACTTTTGCGCCCTGAGCGGTCATGAGTTTCAGCACCTCGGTGAGACCTTGCATCTCGCTGCGGTTTGCTGATTGTTCGAAAGAGGCGGAACTGCCAAGACCGATCACCGGGAGGCGCTCGCCGGTCGAGGGAATAGGACGGGTCAGCAGGTCAGCCGGAGCCGCACGCAGCCAGCGCGGCACAACCGCGAGCGTCGCGGCCGTCGCGCCAATCGATAACAATGCTCGCCGGTCGATCACAAGCGCTCGCTGCTGCAGCGCACTGCCCTGGTGCCTGAAGCGTATGATCGGCGAGTATGCATGCGGAGTCCACACCTGCTTCGAACGGGGTGGCCTTGGGACCGGCGGCATATACACTCATAGCGATGTGATCTAAGGGATTCCGGCACCGCTTGCTACGCTACCCAAAGCTCGAAATCCGTGACGCCATGAAACAGCCATGACCGACATCCCTCTTTATGCCACCGTCGGCCTTTTGGTCGGAACGATGGTTGGCCTCACCGGCGTGGGTGGCGGATCGATGATGACACCGCTGCTGGTATTGCTGTTCGGCCAATCACCGGCGGTCGCAGTGGGTACCGACCTTTTGTTCGCCGCAACCACCAAGCTGGTTGCGACCGCTTCGTTTGGATTCAGTCGGCGTGTCGACTGGCCAATCGTCGGGCGGCTGTTGCTCGGCAGCGTGCCCGGAACCGCGGCGGTGGTGCTCGGTCTGTGGCTCACGCGCCGGACGCCCAGTGCGGCTGATGCGATTACCTCGCGCGCGCTCGCGATAATTCTGGCGCTCACTTCTCTGGCTCTCATTTTTCAGCCGTGGCTCCAGCGTCTCGGACTCAAGATTACCGCACGATGGCTCGTGCGCGTGGATCGCCAGAAATTCCTGCTCACGGCGCTCGCGGGATTGCTGCTGGGAGTCGCGGTCACCTTGACCTCGGTGGGCGCCGGCGCGCTCGGCGTCGTCATGTTGCTGGCACTCTATCCGTTGAGACTCACTTCAGACCGGCTGGTCGCAACCGATATTGCTCATGCTCTGCCCATCACCCTGATCGCGGGAATGGGGCATGCTTTTTTGGGCCATGTGAATTTCAATATCCTGGCCGCCCTCCTGTTAGGCTCGATTCCCGGCGTCTTGATTGCCTCGCGCCTCACGCTGCGGCTGCCTGCCGCAATTACCCGCACGCTGATTGCATTGATGCTGGGTACGCTGAGCGAGCGCATGCTCTTCGGCTAGGCTCGGAACTCCGCCGTTTTATTCGTGCAGTCCACACTCGCGCTTTAAGCCGAAGAACCGCAATTCTTCCGGTCTTTCCACTTCTGAGAGCGCACGGGTGGTGTGCCAATCGCCGATCGACACGTAGCCCTTTTGCCACAAGGGGTGGTACGGCAAGTGATGTTTTTGAAGATAACGAGCGATGTCGCGGTCGGTCCAGTCGAAGAGCGGATGAATTTTGTAGCGTCCGCGCTTGATTTCAATCGGCGCAATCTCTGCGCGTGTTCGGGCCTGCACGCGGCGCAGTCCCGTAAACCAGGTCCCTGCATGGAGTTCATTCAATGCGCGCTCCAGCGGCTCACGCTTGTTGATGCTGTTGTAGCGCTCGATTCCCGTAAGGCCCTGATTCCATAACTTGCCGAATCGGGTCTCCTGCCAGGCGGGAGACGAGTCGGCGCGAAACACTCTGAGGTTGAGCTTGAGGCGCTCGGTCAGCTCGTCAATAAAGGCATAGGTCTCCGGGAACAGATACCCGGTGTCGAGCAGGACCACGGGCACGCCGGGCCGGACACTGTTCACCAGATGCAGCATGACCGCCGACTGCGCACCGAAGCTCGAGGTCAACACATGATTGCCGGGGAGAAGCTCGACGGCGCGCGCTATGCGTTCAATCGCCGGGAGGCGCTCAATCGCGCGATTGAGATCAACGAGCTCCGGCGCAACCTCACACCCAAGCTCAGTCGTCCACAATCGCGAGAGCTGTGCCTTGATGTCCATGCCTTGATGCAGCCGCTGTGACGTAGTGATATCAGCAGTATGCTATCGCGCACGCACGAACCTCCTTAGGTCAAGACTGCATGAGTTTATGTCTTTACCGCGTACGGGAACCGATGACCGAACCAGGGCGCATTCCGGTAAGAATCCGCCACGACCCAGGCGCCCGCCGTCAGTACACACGTCGCCGCAATCTCGCCGCATTGGAATCGGGTGGGTCCCGGGCTTGTGGCCATGATGGGCAACCACACCATCGGCAGGAACAGCCCCATCTGCAATGCCGAAAGCGCGGCGCCGAGCCGAGCACACACGCCGGTGAGCGCTGCCAGACCCGCAGCGATGTAGGCAGCGCCGGTGAAATGCGCCCAACCCACGTGCCACGGCAGCCAGCTGGGGATCAGCACGGTGGTTGGTTTAAGGTACACAAAATGCGCCAATCCGAAATGGATCAAGGCCAGACCGTAGAGCACCCTCGCGATGCACAGACCGCTCTCGCCGGTGCCGAATCCGAGGTGCTGCCGGTCCCAGTCGGCGGCGAACCACACATACAACACCCACGCGCCGGCCAGATACACCGCGGTCTCGCTACAGCCAAACCACGAGCCCAACTCGGTGGGAGCAGGAAAGACTTCGGGAACGCGGAACAGTAGAAACCAAAACAGAAGATAGGCGAGCAGCACCCGGGCTGCCCAGGTGGCCGAGCGCCGCCAGAGCAATCCTGCGCCGGAAGCCAAGCCGATGAGGGCACAGAGATAAATCAGTGGTTCGCGGGCGGGCAGCCACGTCGGTAGCGGCCCCCAGATCACAGTGAAGCCGCCTTTGATCAGCCCCAAGACTCCGAGGGCGATGATCATCGCCGCGAAGACCGCATGACCCACGCTAACGATGCGCATCGAACCCAACATAAGCCCGTCGCGGCATGACGATCAAGTCCACTTGACGCCTGAATAGGGAGACCACGCCGGCCCGGCACGTCGAACATGGTACTGTGCCCGCAAGTGGATGCTCAGCACCTCCCGCGCCAGTTAAACCTCCGCGATCTCGTGTTGTCGCAGGTGCTCACGGTCGTGGGCAGCGCATGGGTAGGCATCGCCGCCGGTCTCGGCCATGCGCAAACCGTGGTTTGGCTGCTTGCCTTTGCCACGTTCTATCTACCCATGGCCGCCGCGGTCTATCACCTCAATCGCGAAATGCCTCTCGAAGGCGGCCTCTACGTATGGACCCGGCGCGCATTCGGAGACACTGCCGGTTTTCTCGTGGCCTGGAACGTCTGGGCTTACGCACTCTCCACCATCGCAACAATCCTCTTTCAAATCCCCACCGAGTTCGCCTTCATGATCGGCCCGCGCGCCGCATGGATTCCGGAAAACCACGTCGTGGTTTTCTGCTTTCTCGCCGGCATTCTCACCGTTCTGGCGCTCTCCGCCGTTCGAGGGCTTGCCATCGGCAAATGGATTCACAACATATCGTCCATTGCCATGATCACCGCGTTCGCGTTGCTGATCCTTGCTCCGCTGTGGGCTTGGGGGCATCACGCGCCCATCCAATTCGCACCCTTCGATCTGCAGCTTCCCAGATACAACGCGACCTCTCTCGCCCTCGTCGGTCAGACGATATTTGCGGCCGCCGGTATCGAGTACGTGGCCATCATGGCCGGGGAGTCGAAGGCGCCCAGCCGCGATATCGGCCGCTCCATACTCATCGCCTCGCCCATCATCTTTCTGATGTTCACGCTCGGAACCGCCTCGGTGCTTGCCTTTCACGAGCTCACGGGCGCGGCGATCAATTACATCGCACCCATTCCACAGACGCTTCGCCTTGCATTCGGCGGCTCCGGTTTTGCCAATCTGATCGCCCGCCTCGTCATCCTGTTGCTGCAAATCCGCATCCTCGGCGCGGCCAGCTTCATCTTCACCGGCGTCACGCGCCTTCCGATGGTCGCCGGGTGGGACCATCTCATTCCTTCTTGGTTTTCGCGGCTTCACCCGCGCTATCGGACTCCGACCAACTCGATTCTCGTCGCCACCCTCATCATCGCAGCACTGCTCGTTCTTGCCTCCGCCGGCGTCCGCGCGGCCGAGGCCTTCGCCGTGCTCAACAATGCCTCGAACATTCTCTACGGCCTCGCTTATTTGGCGATGTTCGCCATCCCGCTAATCGGCGCAAAGTTGGTTCGGATGCGGATCCCCGGATGGGTTGCCGCGCTTTGCGTCGTGGGCTTCTGTGCGACGCTCTTCAGTTGTATCACCAGCACCTATCCCTTTGTGGACGTCCCTGATCCTCTGCGCTTCGCCATCAAGATCGTGACCACAATTCTTTTGACCAACGTGATCGGCTATGCCTTCTACCGCATCCGCGGGTTGTCCTCTACAACGCGCCGGCAAACCGCGGCGTAGACGGCGCATCGCCGCCTTCACTGATGAGGGCGATTTTCAAAGGACCGGTCAGGCGCCGTCATTCGCCGGGAAACCCGGTGCATTCGCCGAATATCGCATGACCCTCGAGGCGCCCTTCGGCAGCATGGCTCCATCGATCGGACACCGGAGCCAAGACGATGGAAACTCAAGCAAAAATGCCTTCGGCTAACCGGCTGATTGCAGGTACGATATCCGGCATCGGAGCGGGCGTCCTGGGCCTCGTGTATGCCGGGTTCTTGAATGCGGTCGATTTGCAGCGCAGCTGGCCGCTGGTACTGATTGCGCTGGCGCTTGCGCAGTTGGTCCTGACGATGCGCACCCCTCGTTTGAGGGGCTTGGGGTTGCTACTCCTGGGCAATTGGCTGTTTATGAACACCATGACCGACTGGGCGTATGAGCGGTACTCATTGCCGTTATTTTTAGTGGTCGTCAATTACTGGATAATCGCCGCAGGCACGAGCCGTGCGAAGCGTGCTTCTTTGAAAATGGATCGTCATGTCACCTGATATGCAGCAGCCCCCGCCGCCGCCCAGACCCGGGTCGATTCCCAGGGTGCTCATCGGCGCGTTTCTGGTGTTGATCGGACTGTTGCTGGCACTCGAGCAGTTGGGCTGGCTGGAGGCCTACAATCTGATGCGCTTCTGGCCGGTGCTGGTGGTGCTGTATGGCCTGACGCTTTTGCAGCGGGGCGGGCGCGGGGTTGTCGTCGGCAGTTTCGTGGTGCTGATCGGCGGTTGGTTGCTGCTTAACACGCTGCACTGGCTGTACCTGGAACCGTGGCAGTTTTTGTGGCCTCTGATTCTGGTCGTCTTGGGCGCGCGAATTCTGATGCGGGGCCGCATGCCCATGCATCCGCCTTCGCCGCCCCCTCCGACCCAAGGCTATGCGCCTTCCGCAAATGCTGCTCCCTTGACCGGCTCGCCGCCGGTATCCAATCACCTTTCGCTGTTCGGCATGTTGGGCAGCACGAAGCAGCGCGTGTCGGGCGTGGTGTTTCGCAGCGCCGACATGATCTCTTTTATGGGGGGATGCGAACTCGACTTGCGCGATGCCTTGATCGGCACCGATGGCGCCGCTTATGTCGAGGTGTTTGCCCTCATGGGAGGCGGCCACATCATCGTCCCGACCAATTGGAGGGTGGTTGTGCAAGTGACGCCCGTCATGGGCGGCGTCGAAGATAAGAGCCGCCCGATCATGGGCGGAAATCAGTTTCTCTACGTTCGCGGCACCGTGTTGATGGGTGGCGTCGAAATCAGCAATTGATCGTCACCGGATCCTAACAGCGCGCCATGCACCCTATTTTCACCAATGGGAAGCAGATGGCCCTGTATATCTTGGGCTACTTGCCCATCGGTGCAGTGCTGGTGATCGGCTTTGGCCATGCGGGTGCATGGGGAACGGCCGCCGCATTCTTCCTGCCGCTCAGTGTGCTATCCGGCTTTCTCGGGATGACCGCGTACTACGTGTGCCGGGCATTCCCGATCAGCCAACAGTATCGGATTTGGCGCGCGCTGCCGGCCCAGGCAACGGCTGCGGTAACCGCCGGCGGCTTTTCGGTCGGGATGGCGTGGGCATGGTCGGCAATATTGAAGTCGCTGAATCTCAATGTACAACCAAAAATGTATATGGACCAGCCGTGGTCGCTGTTCGCGATAGGCGTGCTGCTCTTCGGACTGGCCATTGCCTTTCACTATGCGCTGATCGCATCTCTGGATTCGCAGCGCTCCGAGAGCCAGGTACTGGAATCCAGCCTGTTGGTGCGCGAGGCAGAACTTAAAGCCCTCCGCGCCCAGCTGAATCCGCATTTCCTCTTTAATAGTCTGAATTCCGTCAGCGCGCTGACCACCAGCGATCCCGCATCGGCCCGGCATATGTGCCTGTTGCTGGCCGACTTCTTGCGCGATACCTTGCGGCTGGGTTCCGCTCAACGAATATCGGTGCGAGAAGAATTCACGGTGTTGCAGCGCTATCTCGCCATTGAGCAGGTGCGGCTTGGCTCACGGTTGAGCGTGCAGTGCGCCGGCAGCGATCAGGCCATGCAAGAAAAGATTCCGGCGCTGCTCTTGCAGCCGCTGGTCGAGAACGCAGTGGTCCATGGGATTGCGCATCGTTTGGAAGGAGGTACCGTGTCAATCGATGCGGAGTGCCGCGATTCCGTTCTAATCATGAGCATCGCAAATCCAACCGATGCGGATCGGCCCCGCAGCCAAGGCAGCGGCTTCGGGCTAAATCTGGTGCGGCAGCGCCTGCAGGCACATTACGGTGCGGCGTACCTGTTTGAGACGGTCGATGCAAAAGGCACCTATCGAGTGAACATCCGCGTTCCTCTCGCCGCCGTGGAAACCACCGCATGAATGAGACCGAGGCGCTCACCGTGATCGTGGTCGATGACGAGTCGCCGGCACGAGGCTTGGTTCGGGAGTATCTCGCCAACCATCCGGACATGCGGCTGATCGCCGAATGCGCCAACGGTTTCGAGGCAGTCAAAGCCGCGAACACGCACAAGCCGGACCTTATCATTTTGGATGTGCAGATGCCGAAGCTCGATGGTTTCGAAGTGTTGGAATTGCTGGGTGCGGAGACTCGAAGCGTGATTTTCACCACCGCTTACGATAGTTACGCGCTGCGGGCCTTCAATGTGCATGCCGTCGACTACTTGCTCAAACCGTTCAGCGCCGAGCGTTTTGCCGAAGCGTTGACGCTCGCGCGAACGCGACTGCGCAAGTCCGAGGCCCTGCCCACCCGCGAGCTGCTGGAGACTCGCCGTGAGGGCGCCGCGCTCGATCGCTTGCTGATTCGCGACCGTTCCAATGTCCATGTCATCCCGATCGATCAGGTGGATTTCGTGGAATCGCAGGATGATTACGTCTCGATTAGAGCGGCGGGCAAGAATTACCTAAAGGAACAGGCGATCAGCGACTTGGAGCAGCAATTGCCCGCGAATGGTTTCGTGCGTATTCATCGGCGTTTCCTGCTGAATATCTCGCGGCTGGCCAAAATTGAGTTGTCGGAGAAAGACAGCCGCATCGCTGTGCTGCTCGACAAGACCCAATTGCCCATATCACGGGCAGGCTACGCCAAACTGCGCGCGGTTTTGGACAGGTAGCTCCATAGTGAGGCCGTAGCCGGCGTTTGAAGGCATGCCGGGACTTTTCTAGTGGGCAAATCGTGAATCACTGTTATTCAGGAATCGCTCGATGCCAATCCCGACTATTCTCGTAGCGACGTGGGACAACGGTCTATTCATCGTCGCCGGAAAAACGGTCCGCCAAGAACTCGCCGGTCAGTCGGTTCGCGGTCTGGCGGCCGACGAACAGGGAGGAGTGCTCGCAATCGTCGATGGGCATACGCTCAATCGACGCTCCGCGCATGGCGCGTGGACTGCCGTAGCCAAGAGCGATAGCGAGCTTTCATGCTGCGTGCCAATCGGACAAGATATCTTTGTTGGTACCGACGATGCGCGCATCCTGCGCATTGCTCCTGAGGGAGCGCAGCAGCGCTTGACGGGCTTCGACGACGTGGAGGGCCGGGATACGTGGTATGCGGGCACGGCAATCATCGACGGCAAGGTTATGGGGCCGCCGCTTGGAATTCGTTCCATGTCGGCAACGTGCGATGGCGCCGTGCTTTTGGCCAACGTTCATGTGGGCGGAATTCCGCGATCGACCGATTCAGGGGTCACTTGGCATCCCACGATCGCCGTCGACAGCGATGTACATCAAGTTCGCGCGCACCCAACCCGGCCCGGCATCGTGATTGCAGCCGCGGCGGCGGGCCTTTGCATCAGCCGCGATGCCGGGGCAACGTGGAGAATCGAACAGCGAGGACTTCACGCCAATCATTGCTCTGCCGTTGCTTTTGGAAGAAACGACATTTTCGTGTCGGCCTCCACCGATCCCTTTGCGGAACAAGGCGCGGTTTATCGGTGCCCGATCGACGGCAGCGGTCCGCTGCAGCCCTTGGGCGGAGGCATGCCGCAGTGGACCGACGGCCGCGCCGACACCGGCTGCATCGCGGTCCGCAATTCAACGGTCGCGATTATCGACGCATCCGGACGCCTTTACGTGTCCCATGATGACGGCGACGCCTGGTCGTATCATTCGGACCGGCTATCCACTCCAAGCGGGGTGTACGTCTGCTGAGCGCGCGAAACGCCTCCTCTACTCGCTTTTTTGCAGGTGGGCGTCCAAGAACTTGGCGGTGGCGTGATAGGCGCGCAACCACGACTCGTGACGCAAAAACCCGTGGATTTCGTCCGGAAAGATGAGGTCCGAGTACTCGACTCCCCTGGCACGAAGCCCCTGGGCCAGACGCACGGACTCGGAAAACGCCACATTGTGATCATCATCGCCTTGAATAATCAGTACCGGGGAGTGCCAGGTGTCGAGCGACGCGATCGGCGATGCCGCAATAGCGGTGGCAATTTGTACAGGCGTTGCATCGGCTTCGTAGAAGGGATGATAGTCGCGCTGCGCCAGGGTCCAGTGGTACCAATCATGCACGCCATGCAAGTCGACCCCCGCCTTGAAGATATCCGAATTGCGCGCAAGCCCGAGCGCGGTAAGGTAGCCGCCATAGCTGCCGCCCCATAGGCCGATCCGATCGGGATCTACGTCCGGCCTAGAACGCAAATATTCAGCTGCCGCGAGCAGATCGTTATATTCGCTGGCACCGCTCGCGCCGGTCTTCTCGGCCTCGCGAAAATCCAGCCCGTAGCCGATTCCCGCCCGATAGTTCAGAGACAAGACCACGTAGCCGTCGTTAGCCAGATACTGATTCATCGCGTAGGCATTGCTGTAGTAGTCCATGTAATGCCAGCCGAGCAGCATTTGACGCACGGGACCGCCGTGCATGAACACAAGCGCCGCGTGGCGTTCTTTTCCCGGCGAGGGAAGAAACAAGATGCCGTGCGCCGCGATCCCGGCTCGTCTCGGCAGCAGCACCGACTGCGGTTCCACAAGCCGCGCTGATGGGAAATCCGAAGGCAGTCCTTCAGCTGGGAAATCCACCGGCTTTGAATCGTTCCTGATCACTGCCGCATGAGCGGGCACGCGCGCATCGGCACGCACGAACGCAACCGTCACGCCATCGGCGAGCAACGCCGGCTGGGTCTCGATACCGCTGCCCTGGGTAATCGCATGCCTCGCGCCGCTGCTCGGATCGAGGCGCGTCAGATGGCGCCGATCCGTATCCCCATCGTTCGACGAATAAACGACGCCGCGGCCATCCTTGGCGGCAGAGGCAAACTCGATCTCGAATGCGCCCGGAGTCAACAGGCGCGCGGTACCGCCGTCGGCGGACACGGCGTAAAGATGCAGCCAGCCATCGTTCTCGGCCGGAAACACCAACGTTCCTCCGCACCACATGAGTTGTATGTCGGAACTTAAGGGGTGAAATACGCTGCCTGCGCCCTGCGGCGCCCGATAAACTTCACGCGACCTGCCGTCTGCCACTGAGACCACGCGAATTTCCCAGGGGGGACCGGTTCGATGCGGCACGATTTCCACCTCGTCGGGCATCGAAGGCATGCGCAGATATGCGAGACGGCGCCCGTCCGCGGACCAGCGCGGCTCCGCATCCATGGACAGGCTGGGATCCAGCCAGCGAATGGACTTGTCGGCAAACCGGTACACCCCGATGAAGGAGTGATCGCCGCGATCGCTCACGAATGCCAGCGCCTCGCCCGCCGGCGAGAAACTCATGGCGGTGACGGCGCCGCGCGTATTGAACAAGGCTTCCGCTTTCGAGTCCTTTTGCGCGCCGATTGCATACACGGTACCGCCGCGCAGAAACAGGATTAGCTTACCGTCGGGAGAGGCCTGCGGCGAGTGCCCTTCGGCGATGCGCTCTGGTTCGCCGCCCGCCAAATTGACCCGCCAGATCTCTTGTTTTGCACCGGCAGCCAATTCAGCCGGGTTCGGCGCGGGCTTGTCCGGGTACTCAATGTCGCCGCCACGCACAAACAGAAGTTGTTGAGCACGCGGAACGAAAGCCAGCTCGCTGAGTTCCAAGCCGTCATCGGCCGTGAAGTGGGTCAGCGCGGCACTTTTGAAGCTGCCACCCGCCTCCCACGCCGCCCAGATGTTGCGCCGGCCCGCACGGTTGCTGGACCATGCGAAGGCTTGCGCGTCGGGCGCAGCAATGAGCGAGGAGGCAAACGGTCCGCTCAATACCTGATCGATGCTGAAATGCTGCGCCTGGGAAAGCGAGGCCGTCAATAACAGAGCGGCTCCCGCCAGCCAAACTTTGGCTGGGCGCGATGAAGCAATGGTGCAATTCTGCAAGTGATTCTCCCAGGATCGCCGTATTTTATGTCGGGGGGCGCAAAATAGCTGCAAGTGCGCCGAATTTCCGGGAAATCTACCTTGGAGGCGCGTCGCAGAAGCTGACAAATCTGACGCGATTCAGGTCGGCGCCGGCTCCGGTCAGGTCGCAGCCCCGGCACGGCGCTCGATTTCCGCGGCATCGAGCTCCTCCAGCCAAGTGAGCAATACCCAAACATGTCCAAACGGATCGCGGACCGAACCTGAGCGGGCGCCATAGAACATGTCGGTGATCGGCTGAATTTCTTCGCATCCGGCTCGCGTCGCCCGCGACAACAATGCGGCATTGTCGTCGGTGAATATGTGCAGGCCCGCGGTGCAGGCGCCGAGTTTTTGGGGGTCGCCGTAGATACGCGGATTGCCCGGATCACCGATCATGATCACGGAACCGCAAATTGAGATTTCGCCGTGCACAATCCTGCCGCCCTTATCCGATATGCGGAATATTTCCTTGGCGCCAAAAGCCTCTTCGTAGAACTTGATCGCGTCGGCGGCGCCATCGACATAGATGTGAGCGACAATGGCATTTCGATATCGGGCCGGCCTTGCATCTCGGCTTCCCGAGATCATGGCGGCCGGCCGCTTACAAGCGCCACGCAAGCAGCACCGGGAATTGCCGACGTGCGCAAGAAGCTGCGTCGCTGCATGGGCTCCGGATTCAATTGAGAGATTGTCAAAAAACCGTACGGCAAACGGCAAATGCGCTCCAGAGGCGCAGCGCGCGCGTCGGTGTCAGCATTGACTGACGCGCAGGTCAAGGGTAAAGATAGCCGACCCAGCGCAAAAATATTTCGCCCGCACGAAATGGATGCCGCCGCCGTATGCGATTTCTGCCATTGTTTTGGTCCGGTATCTGGCGAAAGCCCGGGCGGACGGTACTCATCTTCTTCCAGGTCAGCGTCGCCTTTGCGCTGTTCGGCATGCTCCAGGGACTAAAAACCGGCGTCGATCACGCCGTGGCGGCCGCGCGCGCCGATCTGTTGATCGTGCACAGTCGCTTGAATTTCTTTGCCGCCTCGTTGCCGTCAGGTTCAATCGAACAGATCAAGTCCGCACCCGGCGTAAGATTGGTTGTACCGGTAGACATTTTCGGCGCCCATTACCAGGAGCCCACTGAAGGATTGGGGGTGGTCGCGATCGGCTTAGTCAAGGATTGGCCCTTGGCGTTCACTTACTCCATAGCACCCAACTATCTTGCGGCCTTCCAAAAACTGCGTACCGGAACTCTGATCAATGATGCGCTGGCAAAGAAGTACGGCTGGAAAGTGGGCGATCGCATACCGTTGATGTCCAACACCGCACAAGTCAGCGGTTCGACCAACTGGGCCTTCGATATTGTCGGAACCTTCAGCGACAGCGACCTCGGCGGCGGACGGTACACCATTCTGATCAATCTAGCTTATCTTGACGAAGCCCGTGCCCTCGGCAAGGGCACCGTACAGCATTTCAACGTTGCGATTTCCGACTCGAAGCAGGCAGCGACGGTCGCCGATGAAATCGACCGGCGCTTCGCCAACTCGCCCGGGGAAACAAAAACCGAATCGTTGCAGGAACTGGCGCAGTCCCAGATGCAGGCGATCGGCGATATGAACTTCCTGATCCGTGCAATCGTCGCCGCCGCACTCGTGGCATTGCTGTTTGCCACCGCCACGATGATGATTCAGTCGGTGCGCGAGCGCACGCTGGAGTTGGCGGTTCTAAAGACGGTCGGATTCACCGATCGCGCGGTATTCCTGCTCATCCTGGCGGAAGCCTTGCTGATCTGCATCGCCGCCGCGGCTCTGGGACTCGCGGTGGCAACGGCTGTCCTTCCTCTCGCCGCCAGGTTCGTACTGGGGCTTACGATGCCCAAGATCGTCCTCGCAATGGGCTTAGCCTTCGCCGTGGTGGTCGCACTGATCAGCGCCGCAATACCGGCCGCGCTGGCCGGACGGCTGAAGGTGGCGGCCGCGCTGGCGGGCGGGTAGCTGGAAGGTCATGAGTTTCATCCGACAGTTCCTGGCAATTCTGCTTTTAAGCCTATCCGGCGCGGTGCAGCGGATCGGCTCGGTCCTCACGATCATCATTGGCGTGGCCTGCGCGGTCGGCGTGCTCGTCTCCATGCTGGCGATGGGCGCCGGGGTGATGCGACAAGCCATGGGGAATGTGCGCGACGACCGCGTGATCATGACCAGCGTCGGCGCACGCAACATTCAGAGCAGCATACCTCGGGACGAAGCCGTCGCCGCCCGCGACCTGCCGGGCATCAAAAAAAGCACCGATGCAGCGCCCGTCGTGGTGTTCGAATCCATGGTTCCGATCGAAGCCCGCAGGCGCGTGACCGGCATCCGAGTCTTTTTCCCGATGGTGGGCACCACCGCCATCTTTACCCAGTACCGACCGGAGATTCATTTCACGGGCGGACGCGAGTTCAAGCCCGGTTTGCACGAGATCATTGCCAGCAACCCCTGCGGCCGGCAATTCAACGGATTCGACATCGGCGAGCGGCGCTCCCTTCGCGGCATCGATTGGACCATCGTCGGCCGCTTTGACGAGGGACAATCGCAGCAGTGCAAGGTTTACACCGACGTCGAGACGCTCATGTCGGCATTCAACCGCAACACCTACAACATGGTTTCGGTAATGCTGCAATCCCCGGCGGAATACGACGCATTTCTCAAAGCGCTGCAAGCGAATCCGGCGCTACACCTCGAGGCACGGCACGAGCGCGACGAAGTGCAGCAAGACCTTAAACCGCTGAAGGGCATCCTGGATTTTGCCAGCTACTTCGTCGGCACCATCATGGCCATTGGCGCGACCTTGGGCGCAGTGAACTGCCTGTATTCCATTGTCGACTCGCGGCGCCGCGAGATGGGTACTTTGCGTGCAATCGGGTTCGGCTCCGCGGCGATTACCGTCTCCATTCTCTGCGAGTCGCTGTTGTTTGCCTTGCCCGGCGCCTTGCTGGGCGGCGCTTTGGCATGGGCATTTTTCAATGGACTGGCCGCGAGTCCATTCGGCTTCAACTTTCAATTGGCGGTAACTCCGTCTCTGGGATTGACCGGGATCTTCTGGGCGCTGGGCATGGGCGTGGTCGGTGGACTTCTTCCAGCGCTGCGCGCGTCTCGATTGCCGATCGTCACCGCAATCCGCGCTGCATGATTGATGTCATCCACATCTCAACAGCGGCGCTTAAAGCAGCTTTTCAGCTCGAATCGGCAGGTCGCGCACGCGTTTGCCGGTAGCGTGAAATACGGCGTTCGCGACCGCTGCATTCATGCCGACGATGCCGATCTCGCCGATGCCTTTGACGCCCAGCGGATTAACCCGTTCGTCCTTCTCCGGCACCATAATGATCTCGACCGAGGGTACGTCTGCGTTTACAGGAACGAGGTAGTCGGCGAGATTGTCGTTGATATAGCGTGCGGCTCCTTCGTCCATCTCCGTCTGTTCGTGCAACGCCGCGGAAAGGCCCCATATGGCGCCGCCCATGAATTGGCTATGCGCGGTGATCGGATTGACGATGGTCCCGGCAGCGAAGGCGGACACCACGCGCGCGACGCGAATCTCGCGCGTACGGCTATGCACCCGGACCTCGACAAAATGAGCGCCGAACGCATAGGCGGTGACATCTTTTCGAGATGTACCGCCGAGCATTGTCACTTTGCCTTTGCTCATGTCGGCGATGGCCGTTGGCGGCAGGCCGGGCGGTATATTTTCCGCATACGCTTCGAGGCGATGGCCGGTTCGCGCCACCGCGGTGTGCAAGGGCTCGGACGCTCCCGCTGCGCCGACCAGTTTTCCGTCCGACAGTCGCAATGAGCCGGCCTCGGCGCCGTGAAAGGGACTGTCGCCGGCCCGAACCGCCGCCTCGGCAATTTGGCGGCGAACATCTTCGCAGGCCTTGACCACCACGTTGCTGGCGGAGGCCGCGTTGTTGGAGCCGCCGGCAATCATGATGGGCGGCAGATCACTATCGCCCATGTGGACGGTGACGTCCTTTATCCGGATGCCCAACGACCGCGCAGCGGTAATAGCCACAACGGTGTAGGCGCCGGTACCGATCTCTTGTCCTGCTATACCGACGGTCGCTTTACCCTCGGGGGTCAGCGCCACGCGGACCGCGGCGGGGCCTAAGTTGCTGGGATAGCAGGCAGTGGCGCATCCATAGCCCACCATCCATTCGCCGTCGCGCATCGAGCCGGGCTCTTGGTTGCGTTTAGCCCAACCAAATTGCGCGGCACCCCGATCAAAACATTGCATCAGCGATCGAGAAGAGAACGGCAATCCTGCAACTGGATCGGTCTGGGTGTCGTTGACCCGTCGCAGTTCGATGGGATCGATCTTAAGCGCATGGGCAAGTTCGTCCATTGCACTTTCGAGACCGAACATGTAGGGCGTCTCAGGCGGTGCGCGCATGTAGCCCGGCGTATTGCGGTCGGCATGCACCACGTTGACCGCGGTCGCAATGTTGGGGCAGGCGTACATGCGCGCGGTGGATTCCACGCCGGAGACGTTGTATCCAGAGGGCCGCGACGTGACTTCCCAGCCCTCATGCGATAGCGAGAGAAGTTTGCCGTCGCTGCCGGCGCCAAGCTTTACGTGCTGCCGCGTTTCCGCTCGGTAGGTGGCGATGGTAAAGCCTTGATCTCGGGTAGGCACGAGCTTCACCGGGCGCCCGACGTGCTTGGCGGCGACCGCAATCCACGCGGTGCGCGGATTAGGTCCCTTCGAACCGAAAGCGCCGCCGATATAGCGGGCAACGGCCCGGACATTGTCCGGGTCCATGTTCAATCCCTTGGCAACCCCGGCTTTGGTGCCCCAGATGAACTGCGAGGGCTCATAGATGGTCAGTTTCGGGCCGTCCCACGCACAGGTGACCGTAAAGAGTTCGATAGGATTATGGTGCTGCGTGGGAGTGCTGTAGTGTGCGTCGATCTTAACCGGGGCGCCGGCAAATGCAGCCGCGGCATCGCCCTTCTTCGGATCGGGCTCACGCTCGGCCTTGTGTGGCTCCGTTTCAATTCCGGCGGACCCAAAGGTGGCGCTCGGCGGCTCGGGCGCATAAACCACCTCTACCTTGTTGGCCGCTTCGCGTGCGCCCTCATAAGTCTCCGCAACGACAATGCCGATGATTTGCCCGTCGTGCCAAATTCGGTCGCTTTCAAGCGTGGTGGTGCTGGGGTGACCGTCAGGACCGGTGTTGGTCTTGGCTTCACTGCCTATGTTCTCGTGCGTAAAAATATCCAGCACGCCCGGCACAGCTTTGGCCCGCTCGAGTTTGAAGGCACTGATGCTGCCGCGGGCGATGGTGCTGGTCACCAAATAGGCGTATGCCGGATTGTGCACCGGTTCATCGGAAGCAAAGCGAGCGGTGCCGGTGACCTTGGCGACGCCGTCGATGCGCAGCACAGGTCCGTCAAACAAGTTGATGTTCTCTTGCACCTTTAGACTCCAGCGCTGGTGGACGGCATGGCTTTGAGCTCCAGGAGCGCACGCACGATGGTTCGCCGCGCGAGTTCCGGCTTGTAATCATTGTGTCCATGCGTGACAGCACCTTTCAGCGCGAGCGCCGCGGCAGACTCCGCGCGAGATTCCGTCAGAGCTTGACCCGCAAGCGCATGCTCGGCCTCTACTGCCCGCCATGGCTTATAGGCCATGCCGCCCAACCCTATTCTGGCCTCCCGGACCGTTTCACCGTCCATTTCCAGCGCTACCGCGGCCGAGGCTATTGCGAACTCGTACGAGGCCCGATCTCGCACCTTAAGATAAAGAGAGCGGCGATTAAGCGCTGCAGCTGGAACTAGAAAGGCGACGAGGATTTCGCCGGACCTCAGGGTGGTTTCGATGTGTGGTTGCCCGTTTGGGGGCGTGTGGAGCGATGCAAACGGGATGCGGCGCGGGCCCTGCGGTCCTGACAATTCGACTTGCGCATCGAGCGCAATGAGTGCAACGCCAAAATCTCCGGGATATTGGGCGATGCAGCTCAGATCGACCCCGAGCACCGCGTGATTACGGTTATAGCCGCCGATGGCGGCGCAGCCGGAGCCAGGAACACGCTTATTGCAGGCGCTCCAGCTCGGATCACGGTAGTACGGGCAGCGCGTTTTCTGCAGCACGTTGCCGCCCAAGGTGGCCATATTGCGCAGCTGTGCGCTCGCAGCGAGCTGCAGGCTTTGCGCGATCATCGGATAATCCCTGATTACAACCGGGTGATCGGCAGCAGCCGCCATCGTGGTCAATGCACCCAACCGCAGGCCTTCGTTGCCGACCTGGATGGCGCCGTGCGAATGCCGGAGCGCATCGATGTTGACGAGCCGCTTGGGACGCAACACGTCCAGCTTCATCAGATCCACCAAGGTTGTGCCGCCCGCCAAGAACTGGGCGGCAGCATCCGTTTGACCTTGGCCTGAGCCCGCGCCGAGCCTCGAAGCCTGCGCAAGGTCACCGGCAGTTTCGTAACTGAAAGGACGCATTAACCGTGTTCCACCTGATCGCGCGCCTGCTTAATGGCAGCTACGATTTTTGGATACGCGCCGCAGCGGCACAAATTCCCGCTCATATATTCCTGAATGTCCGCGTCGGACTTGGCATGGCCCTCTTTCACGCACGCCACAGCCGACATGATTTGTCCCGGCGTGCAGTAGCCGCATTGAAACCCGTCTTGATCGATGAAAGCTTTTTGCATGGGATGCAACGCCCCATCTACGCCGGCGAGGCCTTCGATCGTTTCAATATGCTTGCCTTGCACGGCCACTGCGAGGGTGAGGCAGGACAACACGCGCCGCCCATCGATGTGGACGGTGCAAGCACCGCATTGACCTTGATCGCATCCTTTCTTCGAGCCGGTCAGATGCAAATGTTCTCGCAGCGCGTCCAACACCGTGACGCGCGGATCCAGGGTGAGATCGTGACTCTTGCCGTTGACATTGAGTTTGACGCGGGTTGTGCCGCTCGGGGCGGGAGTCGTGCCGGCCTGGTTCGCAAACAGCGGTTCGATTCCGACGGCAGCCAGTGCCGTGCCGCCCGTGATTACCGTTCTTCGCGTGATACTGGCGGGCATGCGTTGATCCTCAGCGGCAGCGACATAGGCGCATTGGGATATTGAGCGAGCGGCGCGCAGCGCGGTACTTCTCCGTCTCTAGCAGCGGCCGTCGGATTCCGCCTACTCGATGCCCGGCCGCGCCTTAACGATAACTTTGCCTGGCTCGGCGGCTCTGCTATCGTATTGCAACCGGCTTGTGCATATGAGCCGTCGAGGGGACACCATGGACAAGGAAGCTTTAGCCGAGCTCTCTTGCTCGCGGGCATGATCTTCGCGGGACCGTCGGTGCAAGCGGGAGATCTTAAAACTCCGTATCCGAGCATGCTACCGCTCGATCAGTACCTAACCGATCCCGCGAGCTGGGGCGCCAACCTGCACGGCTCTCCCATCGTGTTGGACCCAAGCGAGCTGCCGGAGCCGGAGACCATTTTCATGGTCCCGCTCGGCACGTGGTCGGATGGGTCACCCTCTGCGCCGTAGCTGGAATCGCGCGCGCCTCAAGATCGAGAAGCACGGGCGAGCTAACTGCATTTCATTGTAGTAGTACCTACGTAAACTGTAGTAGAATACCTATGTCAACTGTAGTAGAAACAGGACGTAGGGACTTATGCGGCCACGCCGGCTTTTTCTCTGTCTCGTGAAGGGCCGGGCGCCGTCGAGATAGGCAAATTCGCCGACCTCGTTGCCGTCGCCGGCGATCCGCTGCTTGATATCACGGAACTTGAGCGCGTCAGCTTCGTAATGAAGGACGGTGAAGTTGTCCGGAACGGCCCCGCATTGCATCGATTGCAAGCTGAGTAAATTGGGAGATCTCGATGAATTCACATGCCTTTGCGATATTTCTCCTCTTCGCGCTGCAAGACCCGGGCAGCGCCGCCCCCGGCGACACGGTTTATGCCCGTCCCGGCCAGCTCGTGTCCGCAGACGGCACCCGATTGAATCTCTACTGTATGGGAAGCGGCTCGCCCACGGTAGTGTTCGATTCCGGCTGGGAAGATTGGGCACCGGCTTGGGCCGTCGTACAGCCGCGCGTCGGCACGTGGACGCGTGCTTGCAGTTATGATCGCGCCGGCGCCGGTTTCAGCGAAGCGGGCCCCATGCCGCGGACCAGCGTGCGCATCGCCGATGAGCTGCACAGCGCCCTGCACAATGGCGGTATTGCTGGACCATATATTCTGGTAGGGCACGCGTTCGGCGGCAACAACGTCCGCGTTTTTGCAAACCGTTATTTAACTGAGGTTGCGGGATTGGTGTTTGTGGAGACAGATGCGGTCGATTTCGAGCCCGCTGATATGCAGGAGGAGGATCATCGCGGACAGGTCGATATTGTGCGTCAATTGCGTGCCTGCCGTGACCTGGTGGCGGCCGGCAAGCAGCTTCCGCGCTTGTCCACCAGCGCCGCGGAGCCGTCGCGCACGTGCGCCCAGCAGTTCTTTCGCGGGCTGCCCGAGGCGGCGTGGTCTCCCGAATTGAACGCGAAGCTGCTGGAGATCGCCCAAACCAAAGTGGCGCTGTATGACGCGTACATTTCGGAAATGGAGCAGGTGCCATGGGACGAGGCCTACCTGAAACAACATCGCCAATCGCTCGGCTCACGCCCCATTCGCGTGCTTTCAACGGGCAATCACGGCGTCGGTTCGCTCGGCATGCCGCACCCGACCAGTCTCAGACATCTAAGGTACGAGTACGAGACGACCCTTGCCGCCTCTCGTCTGCTCGATCTCTCATCGAATGCCAAGCAGATCTTCACCAAGAACAGCTCGGAATATATCCCCTTCGACGAGCCAGGCACCGTCACGGACGCCATTCGCGAGGTCTACGATCAAAGCAAGAAGGCCGGCAACAGCGCTCATTGAGCTATGGACAGCTGACGATCCCCGCCGTCGTCTCAACAAAAATCCGGTCGCCCTCACCTCTTCGGCGGCAGGCCGACTGCCAGTCGCTCGATTCGGTCCGCGACCTTGCTAACTCCAACATCCTTGCCGATGGTATTGGACAGAACCGCGACAATTACCCGATCATCGGGGAACTCCGACAATTCGGAGCTGAAACCGTAAATTCCACCGCCGTGACCGATTTTGCGATGACCGTCCTCTTCCGACATGAACAGTGCATACCCGTACTCCTGCTTGGAAGGCTGCGCCGATCCTGGTGGACGAGCCGCTGCCATCATCTTGGAGATGGCAGCACCCGAGGTCGCTCCATCGTTGAGCCTGCCTGGCGTCATCATGGCCGCAAGCGAGAGGGGCTTCAGTACCTTGCCGCCAAAAAGTGCCGCATCCCATTTCGCAAGATCGGCGGCGGTTGATCGAATTGAGCCGGCGCCGCCGGGAATCGACATTGATATGAAGGCGGCGTTCGTAAACTTTCCAGGAGCGCCGGCTGCATAGCCTCTCGCTCTACCGGGAACCAGCTCCGTCTCGTCGTCGAGCGCGGTATGGGTCATGCCGATCGGAACGAACAGTCTGGTTTTGAACACCGTCGCGAGAGGTTCCCCCGCCACCTTTTCCACCACGCCGCCCAAGATGAAATACGCCGAATTGCTATAGGACCAGTTTGTTCCTGGCTCGAAATCTTGAGTTCTCGGCAGCTTGCCAATGAACTCAACCATCTGATCCGTAGTCCGGTGCACCATCCCATCATTCACAAAATTGGGGTCAGAGGTGTAGTTGTAGATACCGGAGGTGTGGTGAAGCATTTGCTCCAGGGTAATGTCATTGGCTCTGGGAAAATTCGGATAGTACTTCGACAGCTTGTCTTGCAGCGATAGCTTGCCCTCTTCGGCGAGCAGCAGCAGCGCGACGGCGGTGAATTGCTTGGTGATCGAACCGACGCGAAACACACTGTCATTTGTGGCCGGAACGTGCTGCTCTAAGTTGGCTGAGCCGTAGCTTTTCACCAGCAACGGTCTGCCGTCCTTGAAAACCGCAACCTGCAGTCCCGGGCTCTCGCCGGCGGCAATCGCGGCGGCAGCCGCTTTGTCGATCGACGCGGCGAGATTCCTGTCCTTGGACGATTGAGCTTGAACTGCGCTCACCAGAGATGCCGCCACAACCGAGACGGCAATGAAACGCCTCATTGAGTAATTAATGTGCTTCCCCTTACCTAAAGCCTTGCACAAAACTATCCCACCTTTGCTGCGATTGCAAAAGAGGGAATTCTTTTGATCAGACACTCATCTTTGCCTTGAACAAGCGCGCCTGCCGGCGAGAGATTTCCACTTCAGGACCGTCGCGCAATCGAGCATGCAAGCGGCCGTTCACGCCAAGCTCGACTTGCTCGATAAAATCCAGGTTGATGATCTGGCGGCGGTTGGCACGAAAGAAGCGATTGGGGTCGAGGCGCGGTTCCAGCGCCGCCAGCGCTCGGCCCAGGAGCGGCTGTGTCTTGCCCCACGATAACCGGATGTAATTGCCTTCTGAGCTCAGCAGTCGCACTTCGCGCAGCGGCACGAACCAGCACCGCTCGCCGTCGCGAACGAAGATTTGCTCGAGTACCGCTTCAGGCTGCGGCGCCCGTGCCGCATGGGCGATCTTGACGCGGGCCAGTGCCGCCGCGAGTCGCGCCGGGTCGATGGGCTTGAGCAGGTAATCGAGCGCGTCGACCTCAAACGCCCGCACCGCATGTTCATCGTGTGCGGTGGTGAAAATGACCTGAGGCAGGTACTCCAAGCGGGAAAGCAGATCAAAGCCCGAGCCGCCGGGCATCTGAATATCGAGAAATAGCAGGTCCGGCGACAGCGATTCAACCATATTTTCGGCCTGGCCGACGTTACCCGCCTCGCCGACAATTTCCAGCCATGAAAAATCCGCCAGCAGGCGGCGCAACTCCCGCCGGGCCGGCGGCTCATCATCGATGATCAGTGCCTTCATCTCTGCAGGGGAATGCGCAATCGCGCCGTTGCCATAGCCGGCTTCGACAGGTCAAGGTCCAGGCTGGCTCGAGCACCGTATAGCAGCCGCAATCGATCATTCGCATTGCGCAAGCCGACGCCCTCATGCGATGAGCGGCTCGGCGCGGGCGGCCGCGGATTCTGTACTTCGAGTATCAGCACGTCTTTTCGCACGACGGCCGACACTCGCAGCAGCCCGCCCGAGGGCAACTCGGCGATACCATGCTTGATCGCATTTTCCACCAGGGTCTGCAGCAGCATTACCGGAACGGGCACCCCTGCCGCGTCGGCAGGCACATGTTGCTCGATGCGCAGTCTGTCCTCGAACCGCATGGATTCCAGCTCGAGATAATCCGCGACGATCTCCAATTCCTGTGCGAGCGTGACCAGCTCACTATGCCGAGAGCTCAAGCTATAGCGCAGCGTATTGGCGAGCCGTGTCACGGCGCTTTGCGCGCGCGCGGGATTGTCGGCGATCAAAGAGCGCACCGTGTTTAGCGCATTGAACAGAAAATGCGGATTGAGCTGAGATTTTAGCAACCGGAGTTCCGCCACATGGAGCGCGCGCGCCAATTCGGACTGCGTCAGCCGCGCCGATCGGTATTCGCGCAGACCGACGGCCGTAAAATAAATGGCGAGCCAAATCATGTAGAGCAAGGCAGAGTTTACGATTTGGTGAGCATACTGAATCGGCACGCCGAAATGTACGTTCAACGCCGGTGCGTATTCTTTCAACACCGGTCCGAGATTCTGCAGCTCAGCTACATCGGTCAACTGGGTGACGATGCCGAGCGGCGTGCCGACCACCAATCCGGCGATCACGATGCGCTTGGTCAGTTGGGGGATGCTGAGGTCACTCCAATGATGACGCCGCACGTAATCTCGAAGCACATGGGAGAGGGCCAACCCCATGGCGCTGAGAATCGTCAGCTCCAGGGTGGCTTTGAACCAGGGAAGACGGAGAATTGTGACAGCCCCCACGGTGCGCGCCACCGTCCATAGGCCCCAGCCGATGATCTGGTAAATCCAATAAAGTTGTTGCGATTTGGACTTCGCGATCGTCAAATGGGTGTCGTTCATACAAGTGCCAGGGCGCGTCAGCAACCTATATGCCGCGCAAGGCGGAGGCCAGCGGAGCACGGGCCGCGCGAATGGCCGGAAAGGCGGCACCGACCATACCGATCATGCAGGCCCACAGGACGCCAAATACGATCAAATTCAAGTTCACGGCAAGCGGAATAGACAGTTGCGTCAAGCCTTCGCCGTTGGTACTCACGGCATGCCCATTGAACATCAGCCACGCGATGCACCCCCCTACCGCCCCACCGAGTATCGACAGCAGCAACGATTCGACGAATACCGATATCACGACCGCCGAGGCGCCAAAACCCAGCACTCGCAGTGTGGCTATTTCGACCGTGCGGCTGCTGACTGCAGAATACATGGCATTGAGCGCTCCGAAGATCGCCCCGACCGCCATGATGCCACCAATCAGATAGGCCACCACGGATAGAAGTGTGGAGAACGCCTGCGACTGCTGCCGGTGATAGTCGGCCTCGCGCATGGCATCGACCGCGAGCGACGGCGTGCCCGTAACCACGCCCTTGAACTGCGCAAAGGAATCGGCGGACTCGAGCAGCACGGCGACCGATTGAAATGTGCTTCTTTCGAAGGCCGATTGCAGCGTTGCCGCGCTGGTGATCATTTCCGCTTCATGTTGATCACCGCGACTCTCGAAGACTCCGACCACGACCCATTGCGAACCTCGCAACAAGACGCGCTTCCCTACCTCGAGATCCCGAAACTGGCGCTGCAGCGTGCGACCGACGATGACCTCGCGCACAGCCGGTTCGAATAAACGGCCTTCGACCAAGTGAATTTCCGGACGGACGGCGAAGGCGCTTTGGCCGACGCCGCGCAGCGACACGTTGCCGCTGCCGCCGCCCCGCATGAGCGGGAGCCTGACGACCGCCAATGCTTCGGCGGAGATCAGCGGCTTGCCGTCGTTGCCGTGCTTGATTCCGGGCGCATCCGCGATGGTCTCGACCGCTTCGCGCGGGATATTGCTCAAGGTTTCGAAGCTTGCGCCGGTGCTCACGACGATGGCCCGATCCGCCCGCTCGGTACTGCTCATCATCTGCGACAGGCCGGCGACCATGGCCAAAATGCTCACCAGCACGCCGACCACGCCGGCAATGCCGATGACAATTACCGATGAGGCGCCGAGACGTTGTGGCACGCTTTTTATGTTCATCAGAGTGACCGCGACAATTTGTTTCAATGCGCGCATGTTGGCACCCTTGCTTCAGCGGCCCGCCAACGCATCGACGATCACCAAGCGCTGTGCACGCCAAGCGGGAGGCAATCCGCTAGCGATCGCCAGAATGGCCGCGATGGCCAGCCCGGCAGCGACGACTTTCAGCGGCAGGGCGGCACTTCCGAATCCAAGAGCGGCGGTGACGGGGAAAACGGCCGCTGCCGCAGCCAAACCCAGGGATGCGGCGAGTACACATAGCAACAGCGACTCGATCAGCACCAACGCGGTCACCGAGCGGTCCGAAAAGCCGACCGTTTTCAGAATGCCCAGTTCGGGCGTCCGCTCCCGCACCGACTGCATCATGGTGTTGCCGGTGAGAAACAGCAGCGTAAATAGCACCGCGGCCACGATGGCATTCGCCATGAGGCTCACGTCGCCCAACTGCCGCAGTTGCCCTTGTATGTAGGCCTTCTCGTCCTGCGTGACGGTCTCGTTGGCGGAATTCGCAAAGAGCGCATCCACCGCAGCGCAGACCTGCGCCGATCGTCGTGGGTCATCGACCGCCACCACAAAGGCCCACGCGGTCCCGCGCTCGAGCAATCGCGCCTCGTCGAAATAAGCATAGTTGACGAGGATGCGGTTCGCCTCGACGGGCGCGGTCGGTACGTCATAGGTGCCGATAATCTCGAAATTCCAATCGGCGCTGCCATCCTTTTTCATCACCGAGGTGCGTAGCGGGATGTGATCGCCAATCCTCCAACCAAACGCGCGCATGAGCGGCGCTCCCACAATTGCGCCCGCCCGGGTACGGTTCATGACCTCCAACTGCGCCGGGGATACGCGCCATTCCGGATAAAGAGACAACAACTTCTTTACGTCCGTGGCCAAGGCCAGCAAAGCGTTGCTCTTTTCCTGATAGTAGCCGGCAATGCCG